>NZ_JBIQFL010000020.1:0-24117 GCF_045369135.1 Sphingomonas sp. 179-I 2A4 NHS
TAACATCAACCTCCGGACGAGGCCCGCACTCCGCTAATCTACGCCGCGATCTGTGCCGAATGTTCTGACGACTGACACCAACTGGGCTTGAGAGCCCATCGCTGATAGGAGAATCCGAAATGGTTTCACTTTTCCGCACCGATGCCACGATCAAGAAGGACGTGGAGAGCGAGATTCAATATGATCCGTCGATCCAACATGGCGAGACGATCGCCGTTGCCGTGAAGGACGGGATCGTGACGCTCAGCGGCGTCACCAAGAGCTACATGGACTCCTACTATGCCGAAAAGGCGGCGAAGCGCGTCTCGGGCGTGAAAGCGGTCGCCAACGAAATCCAGGTCAAGCTCTCGACCGACCGCCTCGACCCCGAGATCGCGGAGGAAGCGGTCAAATCCCTGAAGCGCGAGCTGCCCAGCACCGCCGACAAGATCAAGATCGTCGTCAAGAACGGATGGCTCACGCTGGAGGGCCATGTCGAGTGGAACTTCCAGAAGGAATGGGCAGAGCGCGCGGTTCGCTCGATCTCCGGCGTGAAAGGCGTCACCAACTCGATCACGGTCCAGCCCAGGGTCAATCCGAGCGACGTGAAGAAGAAGATCGAGGACGCCCTCGTGCGCAGCGCGCAGGTCGATGCCCAGCGTGTCGACGTCGAGGTCGACGGCAGCAAAGTAACGCTCAAGGGCACCGTGAAGACCTGGGCGGAACGCCAGGAGGCGGAGCGCTCCGCCTGGTCGGCGCCGGGCGTATCGAGCGTGGTGAACCAGATCAGGATCCTGCCCTGACCCAAGCGGGCGGGGATGGCGTTGACCATCCCCGCCTTGGCAGAATGCCGTCGCACCATTCTGGACGAGCCTCGCCGCGATGAGGGCGGCGCCTGCTTTCATCGACAGCTTCGTGTCAGGTCGGCGGGAAGGTCGCCTCGATCATCGTTCCGCTCGGCAGCTGACAACGTCCCTGACCTCCTCCGGCCATGCCCGATCCGGGACGCATCAGTCGAAAGTGACAGCGCATCTGGCCGTCGGGGCCGCTCAGGTTCGCCAGCACGCGCCCGCTATAGTGCGTGAGTGTGCTCTGGGTAGGGCCCCAATAACTCCACCCCCGCCACCGCCAGCGATTGCCCCAACCCGTCCAAAGTGGGCCGAGCTCGTCGATCGTCGTCTCGCTCGTGATCTGAAAGAAAGGCCCGGAGTAGGATGCGCCGGTACTCAGATTTGCCGTCATCGTGCCCGATCGGGCGCTGCTCGACTTCCAGACGAAAGTGGCGGTCGTCGTACCCGCGCGCGACATGCCGACGCCGGATCCTGTCGTCGTACACCCAGCGACACCCAGCAGCAGCACGGGCAGGAGTGCAACCCTTAATGCCTTCATGTTTCCTTCATCCTCTTGTTGAGTGCGATCTTTGGTCCGCCCGCTTCGCTCGCGGGCCCCACTGGCGGGCGTAAGACCGCTCCTGGCTGATGACGTCGGACATCGCGGACATCGCTGCCGCAGCCAGGCGCGGCCACGTCATCGCCCGGCCGCGGGCATAGGCTCGCCGCGCAATGGCGCGCGCGCGGCGATCGTCGGCGAATATTCCAACGATTGCGCGACCAAGACCCTCCGTATCGCCAAACCCCACGAGGATTCCGACGTCGTCGGCGAGCAGTTCGCGAGCATGGGCATAAGGGGTGGACACCACCACCTTCCCGACGCCAACCGCATAGGCCAGTGTGCCCGAAGTGATCTGTGCCGGATTGGTGTAGGGCGTCACGTAGACATCGGCTGCCTGCAGGTAATCGATCAGCAGCTTGTCGTCGACGTACCGGTCGATGAAGCTCACATGTGGTCCCAGACCCATCGCCTCAGCTGACGCCTGGAGGCGCCGCCGGTACGTCTCCCCCTCGGCAGCGAACAGATTCGGGTGCGTGGCGCCCAGAACAACGTAGAGAACATTCGGGGCCGCCTCGACGATCGCCGGCAATGCCGCGATCATGGCTTCGATCCCCTTGTTGGGTGCAAGCAGCCCGAAGCTCAAAATGACGGGTCGGCCAGACCATCGGAAGTTGGGTTTGAGCGTCTCGGGAGCGACAAGGACGCGGTCCGGCACGCCGTGCGGGATGACGAGCACGGCCTGCGGCTCCGCGCCATAGACTTGCTCGAGGAGCACGCGGCCCCGCTCCGCCATCACGATGATGGCCGAAGCGCGAGCCAGCAACGCCTCTGTCACCCGCTTCTGGTCAGCGTCAGGCTCCTCGAGAACGGTATGCAGCGTGATGATGACCGGTGCTGTTACGCGGTTCAGCAAGTGCAGGAGGTGGTCCCCGGCAGCACCGCCGTAGATTCCATATTCGTGCTGCACCCAGAGAAGGTCGGCGGAACTCGCGTTGATGCGGTCGGCGGCGAGCGCGTAGTCCCGCAGAACGGCCTCTCGGAGGAGCAGTGCCGCGGATGAGGCATGCCCCGTGTCTCCCCGTCCGAGCATGGCGTAGATGTCGACGGCGATGGCCGGGAAGGCTCTCCGCAATGCTGAAAATGTGTCGGAAGTGAAGGTCGCGATCCCGCACCGGCGCGGGGGAAAGGTGCCGAGCAGCGCGATGTGTTCAACAGGGGGCGCTGTAGAACCGGCTCGTCCCCCCTTCCAGCTGGGCGCCCGGGAAGGCTGAACGCCAGAGGCTGGGTCCTCGAAAGGATCGATGTCGTCCGAGCGATCCAATGATGAGGTCACCATTATTCTCCCTCGCAAGAGGGCGTAAGCCCTGCTTCGACGTCCTTTGCGGCTGCGCGCGACCGCGGAGGCGGATCGAGCAATGCGAGTCTTATTGTCGGGGGCTGTTCAGGCTCTGATCTATCTCAGCCCGTGGCTGTCCGGGGCGACTAGGTTGAGTCGGCGACATCAGAGCAGGTTCGTCGCGCCCACTTCCGCGAGACGGACCACGTTGCGAGCAAGGAGCCCAACTTGGACAGAAACGCAAGCACAATGGACTTCCAGCCAAGTCGGTTGGAACAGCTCAGCACCGATTTCGCCGCCCTGGCGCCGAAGCTCACCGACAGTCCCGAGAAGCAGGCGCTCTCGCTGCTTCACGGCATGATCCAGGAATTGTGGCGTACCGCCGGCCAGGCTCATCCGTCTGTCGATTCGCTCGGAGCGACCCTCGACGAACTCAAACGCCTGCATGAGCATGCGCCGGCGATGGAGGGGGACGCGATCAGCACACCCTTGAGCGTCGGCACAAAGGCACCGGACTTTCGACTCAAGGATGCTGGTGGACGAGAGGTCGGCCTCGACTCCTACGCCGGCAGGACCGTCGTCCTGGTCTTTTATCCTCTCGATTGGAGCCCTGGGTGCAGCAAGCAGCTCGACCTGTATCAGCAGGAGCTCAGCGAATTTGAAAGGCGCGGCGTGGAGATCGTCGGGATCTCGGTCGACAGCCTTTACAGCCACGGCGCCTGGGGGGCGGCTCGAAGTCTGTCGATGCCGCTGCTGGCAGACTTCAACCCGAAGGGCGAGGTCGCACGGCGCTACAACGTCTGGCGTGACGCCGATGGCTTTTCGGAGCGCGCGCTCTACATCGTCGATGGCGAGGGGGTGATCCGCTACGCGCATGTCTCGCCCAAGCTTCAGCACGTACCGGACATCTACGAACTCTTCGACAAGCTCGACGAACTTTCCGGCGCGCCGGCCGCTGCGGGGGAGCGCGAATGATCGCGTCACCCTATCGGTCCCGTTCCGCTTCGGCAGGCGATCCGATCATCATCTATGGCAGCCGCTGGTGCGGCATCACGATGATGATCCGTCGATATCTCGACCGAGCAGGTATCCCATACCGCTTCGTCGACTGGGAAGCCCATCCGGAGGTGAGATCCGAGCTGGAGTGGCTCGCCGGCGGCAGGCTTGCCAGCCCCACGATCAAGCTGGGAGGCCAGGTTCTCGTGCAGCCCTCAATCCGCGAACTTGAGTGGGCGCTGGCACGCGCCGGATACCGCTAGTTGAAGAATACGGCTCGCATGCGCCCTTTGCCCCTCCGGCCGGCGAGCCGTCGCACCGGGCAGCGTGATGCCTTACTCCGCCCGTCACGCTGTCCGGTGCTCAGTTCCCACTCGGTCGGCGAGCGCCTGTCGACGAGGCTTTAGCTGGTGGGCCGACGTCGCATGGCGCCGGGGCCGCCACCCCGCCGTGCTCACTGCGTTCGTCAGGTCGCCAGCCAGGGATCCGGCTGGATCTGCGCTAGCGGCAGTTCGTCCAGTCTCTTGTTCAGTTCAATCTCGTGAATGTGGACGTTGAGCGCGCCGGACTTTCGCATGATTTCCTGGGCGCGTTCCTCGGCTGCGGCATCGCGGGCGCGAACGAACACCACCAAGCCGCCGCCGCTGATGTCGCGCTCCAGCGCCTCCGCGCCGACGCCGCCCAGGATGACTTTGCGGACGACCCTCGCAATGCCCGCTCCCGCCGCGCCACCTGCAGCCGTGGCAGCGAGCACAGCTGCGAGCGCCCCACCCGAGGCTACGACCGGCAAAGCGGCGCCCAGTGCAGCGAGCGACATCAGGGTTCCAAAGACCAGACCGGTAACCGTGGTTCCCTCGTCGCGCGTGACAAGCTCGCGCCTTGGAAGATCAGGGATCTCGGCCAGGGAGATCGGGTCAGCATAGATGGCCGGCAGCTTTTCCAGCACCGCCTCGCGACTCGCCATGAGGTCGATATCGCTCTTGTCGAACCCAGCCGCGCTGAGCGCCACGACCATGCTTTCGAGCAGCTCGAGATTGTGGACTGTTCCAACAACCTCCCGCACCCTAACTGTCTGGACAATGTTCCGCTCCGGACTCTCCGACACGCCGTCCTCCATCATTGACGGAAATACTTGCAGACTTCCTTCTCCGCGCTCGTAGTGCGCTGATCTAAGTCAGTCGTTACGGCGATCGCACACTGTAAGGTTCTCGTACCCGGAGAGAATGGATGAGAATCACTGCAATGCTCGACACAAAGGCTTGACGCCTACTTGTCGAGACCTAGCTATGTCCTAGCTGGACGCCTTAGCGGGTCTGGCAGGAAAAGAGGGCGTCGGCTCTCTCTCCGACGCCTCAGATGTTCAAATTGCTCTGAAGGAGGATTTGGCTATGAGGGCCGCGAATTACTTGGATCTGGCGCCATACCGGCGCTCTACGGTCGGTTTCGACCGTCTGTTCGACCTGATAAACAATACCGCGCAGGATGCGAGCGACACCTATCCGCCGTTCGACATTGAACGGCTCGGCGACGGCACATACCGCATTTCCCTCGCTGTCGCGGGCTTTGGCCCTGAGCAGCTCGAGGTGGTGGCTCAGCAGAACCAACTTACCGTCAAGGGCATCAGGCCGGATGCGGAGCAACAAGCGGAGTTTCTGCACCACGGCATCGACACGCGCTCTTTCGAACGGCGCTTCCAGCTGGCTGACTTCGTCATCGTCCAGTCTGCGACGCTCGAAAACGGCCTCCTGACGATAACGCTCAAGCGGGAAGTGCCTGAGGCGAAGAAGCCGCGGAAGATCGACATCTCGTCTCCTTCTCAGACGCAGGCCAGCGAACAGCCGACGACATGAGGAACGCGCGCCATCGCCGCGGCGATGGCGCCTTCTCTGCAGGAGTGTCTCATGCGCTCGCGATTTGCCAGATATCGGGCTCAGCTACCTGCACGCCTCAGGGCGCGCTTGAACCGCCAGCTAGGGCAGCGGCGTTCACCTGCGGAGCCCTCACACGACGCAAACGCCAGCCACGACCGTAACTCGCCCGTCGACCGCTGGTGGCTCCGCTATTTGAGCTCCCTGCCCGAGGACGCAAGAGCCGTTATCGAGCCACTGCCCACGGCGACGAACCAGGGTGGACGGGCCCGGAAGGATCAATGGAGGCTCAGGTTCCAGCAGAGAAAGAAGCCGTTCGTCGATTGGTTGATGGGGTGGACGGGTGGAGAAGACCCATTGGTCCACATCGACCTTCGGTTTCCGAGCCGCGAGGCAGCCATACGATATTGCGAGCGTTTGGGCCTGCCGTACGAGGTGCACGAGCCGCCCCCCGCGACCATCACCCCGGTCAACAAGCAGCGCTTTGAACTTGATGATGCACCGGTCCTCGAGTGGCCGGGACAGCAAAAGGAGTAGGCTCCACTTCGGTACCGCGGGCGCGGCGGCTTTGGCACGTCGGACCAACGCCGCCCGCCAATTCGCTGACCGGATCGGAGCATTGGTCCGGAGCTAGGACCCGAACCGCTCGGCCCAGCTTCTCAGCGTTCCAAGATCAGTGACGCCGGCCTGGCGGGCGACGACCTGGCCATTCTTGAAGACCAGCAGCGCTGGAATGCCCTGAATGCCATGTTCGGCCGCGATGTCCGGATTGGCATCGACATCGACCTTGATGAAGCGGGCCTTCGGCTCGAGGGTACGCGCTGCCTGCTCAAAAACCGGAGCCATCGCCCGGCAGGGGCCGCACCATGCCGCCCAGAAATCGATGATCAGAGGCAGGTCCGAGTTGCGGATGTGCTTGCGCGCGCGAGCGCCGTCGAGCGCCGCAGGAACACCTTTGAACAGCTGGTCGTGGCACCGCCCGCACTTGGCCGTGAGCGGCTGACGATCCGTGGGCACCGCGTTGGTCGCATCGCAATGCGGGCAGACGACCCGGATCTTCTCGGACATCGATCATTTCTCCAATTCCTTCGGTCATCGCGGCAGACATTCGCTGCCGCGATGGACCAACTCATGCAGCCTCGGCTTCGGCAGGCTGTTCCGCGCGCGTCTTGAACACCAGTTCGCTGTCGCCCTCGTCGATCGTGACGGTCGAGCCATCCGGCACCTGGCCCCGCAGCAGGAGGTCTGCCAGAGGATCCTGAAGATATCTCTGGATCGCACGCTTCAGCGGGCGTGCGCCATAGACCGGATCGTAGCCGACGCGGCCAAGCCACGCCCGTGCGCGTTCGGTTAGGTCGAGACGGATCTTGCGGTCCTTGAGCAGGTTCTGGACACGCGTGACCTGGATATCGACGATCGGCCCCATGTCGGCCTGGCCGAGGCGATGGAACAGGATGATCTCGTCGAGGCGGTTCAGGAACTCCGGCCGGAAATGAGCGCGGACCACCTCCATTACCTGTGGCTCGACGCTTTCGACAGTCTGTCCTTCAGCCAGGTTCGAGAGGAACTGGCTGCCGAGATTGGAGGTCAGGATGATCAAGGTATTCTTGAAGTCGACCGTGCGGCCCTGCCCGTCAGTCAGGCGGCCATCGTCGAGCACCTGCAGGAGCACGTTGAAGACATCGTTGTGCGCCTTCTCGACCTCGTCGAACAGGATAACCTGATAGGGCCGCCGCCGAACCGCCTCGGTTAGAACGCCGCCCTCCTCATATCCGACATAGCCCGGTGGCGCCCCGATCAACCGGGCGACGGAGTGCTTCTCCATGAACTCCGACATATCGATACGGACCATCGCCGCGTCGTCGTCGAACAGGAAGCCGGCGAGCGCCTTGGTCAGCTCGGTCTTGCCGACGCCGGTCGGCCCGAGGAACAGGAAGGAGCCCATCGGGCGATCGGGATCCTGCAGCCCGGCTCGGGCCCGGCGAATGGCCCGACTGACCGCTGCGACAGCCTGCTTCTGGCCGATGACGCGCTTGCCAAGTGCTTCCTCCATGTGGATCAGCTTGTCGCGCTCGCCCTCGAGCATCTTGTCAACCGGGATGCCGGTCCAGCGCGACACGACCGATGCGATGTCCTGGGCGGTCACCTCCTCGCGCAGCATGGCTCCCTGGCTCGCCTGCTGGGCATCGGCGAGCTGCTTCTCGAGCTGCGGGATGCGACCGTAGGCGAGCTCGCCGGCCTTGGCCAGGTCGCCGCTGCGCTGCGCTTGGTCGAGCTCGAGACGGGCTTGATCGAGCTGCTCCTTGAGCTTGGCTTCGGCCTGGATCTTCTCCCGCTCAGCCTGCCACCGCTGGGTGAGCTCCGCCGATTCCTGCTCCAGCTGCGCAAGATCGTGCTCGAGGTGCGTCAGACGGTCCTTCGACGCTGCATCCGACTCTTTCCTGAGCGCCTCTCGCTCGATCTTCAGTTGGATGATGCGTCGATCGAGGGTTTCGATCTCCTCCGGCTTCGATTCGACTTCCATTCGGATCCGGCTTGCCGCCTCGTCCATCAGGTCGATCGCCTTGTCCGGAAGGAAGCGGTCGGTGATATAGCGGTTGGAAAGCGTGGCGGCCGCGACAATGGCGCCGTCGGTGATGCGCACCCCGTGGTGCAGTTCATATTTTTCCTTGAGCCCGCGCAGGATCGAGATCGTGTCTTCGACCGTCGGCTCGCCGACGAAGACCGGCTGGAAGCGCCGCTGCAGCGCTGCGTCCTTCTCGACATATTTCCGGTACTCGTCGAGCGTGGTCGCGCCGATGCAGTGGAGCTCGCCGCGGGCAAGCGCCGGCTTCAGCAGGTTGCCGGCATCCATCGCGCCCTCGGTCTTGCCCGCCCCGATCAGCGTATGCATCTCGTCGATGAAGAGGATGATGTCGCCCTCGCCTGCCTTGACCTCGTCGAGGACGCCCTTCAGCCGCTCTTCGAACTCACCGCGATATTTCGCGCCGGCGATAAGGCTGCCCATGTCGAGCGCCATCAGCTTCCGGTCCTTGAGCGTGTCGGGAACGTCGCCGTTGGCGATACGGAGTGCCAGCCCCTCGACGATGGCCGTCTTGCCGACGCCGGGATCGCCGATCAGCACGGGATTGTTCTTGGTGCGGCGTGCGAGGATCTGGACCGTGCGGCGGATCTCCTCGTCGCGGCCGATCACCGGATCGAGCTTGCCGTCCTTGGCGGCCTGTGTGAGGTCTCGAGCGAACTTCTTCAGCGCGTCGTAGCGGTCCTCCGCGCTCGCAGTATCCGCGCTGCGCCCACCGCGCAGCTGATTGATCGCCGTGTTGAGTGCCTCAGCAGTCAGGCCCGCGCGAGCGAGCGCCTTGCCGGCCGCTGCGGTGGAAGCGAGGGTGAGTGCCAGAAGCAGCCGCTCGACCGTGACATAGCTGTCTCCCGCCTTCTGAGCGATCTGCTCCGCCTGATCGAGAAGGCGTACGGCATCATTGTCTAGCCCCGGCGGCTGGGACGCTCCGCTTCCCGTGACCGATGGAAGCTTGGAGAGGGCCGCATCGATTTCGCTGGTCGCCAGGTCCGGATTTCCACCGGCGGCGCGGATCAGGCCCGCTGCCATGCCCTGCTCGTCCTCGAGCAGGGCCTTGAGCATATGCTCCGGCGTGATCCGCTGGTGGTTGAGCCGAATTGCGACGGTCTGCGCAGCCTGGAGAAATCCCTTTGCGCGATCCGTATACTTTTCAAGATTCATCCCGTTTCCTCCTGTTCCACGAACCAGACCGGCGGAAGTGCGGAGCGAGCAGAGGCCTCGCGCGCGGACATTCCGTCGGCGCATCGATCGGCAGGTCGCTTCCGCGTTGTAGCGGAGGGACCGTCAGCCGCATGATCCAACACTCAAGGCGCGAAGAAGTGCCGGGAACCTGTTCTCCTGCCCGCCTCACGATCAGGAGCGTCCCGTCAACTCGACGCCGACGAACCGCGCCGGCGCCGAGCCGCGCTTGACCAGCAGCAACACTTGCTTGCGCCCCCCCCTTCCGCGCCGCCGCAATCAAGCCCACAGCATCTTGCGCGCCGCGCACGGGTTGCTGGTTGATCGAGAGGATGATGTCTCCTTCGCTGAGACCTTTGGCCGCGGCGTCGCTGGAGGGGTCGATCCCGACGATGACGAGACCCTGCGTTGCTGGATCGACCCGGAGCTCGCCGGCCAAGGCCGGGTTTAGGGGCCTGACAGACAGGCCGAGCCCGGCCGATGCGCTCGGCTGCCCGCTGCCATCGTCGTCGAGGTCGAACTCCTCATCCTGCCCATCAAGCTTCGCCTCGGCCGGCCGTTCAGCGACGACTGCCGTCAGCGTCTTCCGTGCGCCCTGGCGAAGCACCTCGAGCGTCACCCGGGACCCGACCGGCGCGGCGGCAACCAGGCGGGCGACAGAGCTATCCGGGGTGATCTCGGTTCCGTTCACGCGCAGGATGACATCGCCCTGCTGGAGGCCCGCACGCGCCGCAGGGAGATTCGGCTGCACCTCCGCGACGATCTCACCGCGGTTTTTCTGCAGGCCGAGCGCTGCGGCGACATCCTCGGTAACAGGCTGCAGAAGGAGCCCGAGGTAGCCACGCTGCACGCGGCCGCCGGTCCTCAAAGTCTCCACGACCGGCTTGGCGATCTCCGCAGGTATCGCGAAGCCAAGACCGACATTGCCGCCCGTTGGCGAGATGATCGCCGAGTTGATACCGATGACATTGCCCTGCATGTCAAAGAGCGGACCGCCCGAATTTCCCGAGTTGATCGAGGCATCCGTCTGGATGAAGCTGTCATAGGGTCCGGCTCGCAGGTCGCGATGCAGGGCGGACACGATGCCCGCGGTCACCGTCCCTCCCAGCCCGTAGGGATTTCCGATCGCGAGAACCCAGTCACCGGTGCGCGCACCGGATGAGTCGCCGAACCGGACGAACGGCAGGTTCTTGGCCTCGATCTTAAGGACGGCGATGTCGGAGGCCTCGTCCCGGCCGACCACGCGCGCTGGAAACTCCTGCCCTCCTGTCAGCGTGACCTTGATCGCCTGGACCTGTACGCCTGAGCCGCGACCGGCAACGACATGGTTGTTGGTCACCACATAGCCGTCCGCCGAGATGAGAAAGCCCGACCCGAGCGACGTCGCATTGCGCGGCATGGGTGGTCCGCCCAGTCCCGGGAAGGGGAATAGCTCGCCGAACGGGAAGTCCCCCGGAATGTTCGGCATCTTGCGGGCCTTGATGCGCGAGGTCGTCGATATATTCACGACAGCCGGGGAGAGACGTGCCGCCAGGTCAGCGAAGCTCGCGGGAGCGCCGCGTGGGGACTCTTGGCGCTGACCTGCGCCCTGCGCGTTGAGGGGCGCTGGCTGTGCGTGACTGCGCGTGTCGCAGGCGACTGCAAGCAACAACGCTGGAACGAGAACGAAGCTTCGCATCCAGGATCTCCTGTCGATCAGCTCGACCAGCCGTCCGGCGATCCTCGGCGAGCCGTTCGAGCACCAAAGACAGGCGCAAGCTAGCGGGCCGACCCGCTGAAACGCTGATCTTTGTCAGTTCTTGCGCGAAGCCGGCGTCGAGGTGCTTCTGGGGCTCCGAAGTCCACGGACGCACACGTTAATTGGACCTTGGAGTGCCCCGCGCCGCGCACGTCCGTGGCTGCCGTCCGGATATGCGCCTTTCGCCCCTGAAGAGCCGCGGGCTACAGACGCGCCGGACCTCGAACGAACCCTTAGCGGCTCCAGAAGAGGTCTGGCCGGCAACGCGCGCGCGCCAGGACGATGCCGAGCGGCATCTGCGACTCTTCGCCCTCGTCGAGCGCTCGCTTGATCACCTCAAGCTTGTCTCGACCGCTGCCGGAAATGAGCAGTCGCTTGGCAGCGAGGATCGCGCTCAGGGTCAATGTCACTCTTGGCACGGGTGCCTCGGCCGGCAGCGGTTCGGGCCTGATGCCGGCGATGCGCCGCCAGTCAGGTACACGCAGCGCGTTGTCCAGATCTGGCCCTGGCAGGAGCGAGGCGACATGCCCGTCCAAGCCGAACCCCAGCCAGACAAGGTCGAGTGGCCAGGGGAGATCCGAAAGCCTCAGTTCGGAGGCGTCCGCGACCGCTGCGGGATCGTCGAATGGCGGCCTCGCGATAGGAAGCAACTGCGCCTCCCCACCCGCGAAGAACCTCTCCAGCAAACCAAAATTGGAGAGTGGGTCGCCCGGCGGCACCAAGCGATCGTCGGTGGGAATGATGGTGACCCCGGACCATCCGCTGCTGCGTGGCCCGAGGAACTCAAACGCGCGGACGGGCGATCGCCCGCCGGGGAACGCGACGAGCGCGGCTCCTCTCGCGTGCACCGCATCCGCGATGATGCCGGCCGCTTCCCGGACCAGGCTTTCAGCCATATGATCCGGAGTAGCAAAGCCGTGCGAAAGCGGATCCGGCGGGCCGAAGACGTCCGAATCGAGCGTCACGACTAAGGGCGTCGCCGATGGTGTTCGTACCAGAAGCGATGATACGGATAGGGCCTGTAGATCCAGTGCCCGCCGTACCAGACCCAGGGATCATACCAGGGGTGGCGCAACATAAACGACGTGCGGGTGGACCGGCGGCAGATAGAAGGGTTCGGGCGCTGCCTTGATCACGTATCCGGGCGGGCAATCCGGGCTGGCGTTCCTAGCACTACTTTGGCAGAAATGTGATTTTGGGATTCCCAAGGTGGGAAATCACTGATTCATAGGGAGCCAGCTTTTGTGGAGGCTGGCGATGGAAGCGGACTGGCGGAGCGAACTGGAGGCATGGCTTGCGCCGTTCGCCGCGGCGTTACGGAACAAGACGCGGCGTCGGATGTGTCCGGCTTACATTGCGGGGCTGATCGGCCCTGGGGATCGCAAAAGCGTTCAGCCCATGGCGGCGCGAGACGCCGAGGTCAGTTACGACCGGCTTCATCACTTCGTTAGCAGTGGCGTTTGGGACGAAGCTCCGCTTGAGGTGGCGCTTCTTGCTGAGGCCGACCGGCAGGTTGGGGACGACAATGCCTGGCTGATCATCGACGATACGGCTTTGCCCAAGAAGGGGCGGCATTCGGTTGGCGTGGCGCCGCAGTATGCCTCGGTGCTCGGCAAGAACGCCAACTGCCAGACGCTGGCGTCAGTGACGCTGGCGTCGCGCGAGGTGCCTGTGATGGTAGGCTTGCGCCTGTTCCTGCCGAAGAGCTGGACGAGTGATGTGGCCCGCCTAGATTGCGCCGGGGTCCCAGAAGAGCTGCGACATTACCGCACCAAGCCCGAGATCGCGCTCGCCGAGATCGACAGGGTCCGTGCCGCCGGTGTTCGCTTCGGCTGTGTCCTGGCCGATGCCGGATATGGCCTCTCTGCATCCTTCCGGCAGGGCCTGACTGAGCGCGGCCTCGCTTGGGCTGTCGGCATCCCGTTCAAACAGAAGGTTTACCCTGCCGACGTCAGCATGGTCTTTCCCGTTGCCACTCGCGGACGCCCGAGAAAGAACGCGATACCCGACGTCACCTCGTTATCGGCACAGGCCACGCTGGAGGCAGCAAAATGGCGCCAGGTTAGTTGGCGGCGCGGAACCAAAGGCAAGCTCTCGGCCCGCTTCGCCGCGGTTCGCGTGCGGGTCGCAGACGGACCGCCGCAGCGTATCCACGATATGGGAGCCCAGCATCTGCCGGGCGAGGAAGTCTGGCTCGTCGGGGAACATCGCTCTACCGGCGAGCGCAAGTACTACCTCTCCAACCTGCCCGCGGACACGCCGATCAAGCAACTGGCCAGCGCCATCAAAGCCCGCTGGGTCTGCGAACAGGCCCATCAGCAACTCAAGGAAGAACTCGGCCTGGACCACTTCGAGGGGCGGTCATGGAAAGGCCTGCACCGACACGCGCTGATGTCCATGATCGCTCTCGCCTTCCTCCAGTCCCTTCGGCTCAAGCAAGCCAAAGGGGGGAAAAAGAATCGCGGGCCCGCCGCCAAAACCGAGCCTGCCGGCAATCAGGCAAGCCATCATTGATCGCATAACCAGACCGCCGGACAAGCCATGTCCTCACTGTCGCTGCCGCCCCGCCGACCCTCCCAACCAGAATCTGCCAAAGTAGTGCTAGCGAGCCATCCTGAGACGAAGCCGCCGATATGCGCCCACCAGGCAACCCCGCCGGTGGCCGTATCTCCGAGCGACATCAGACCGGGGATGAGCTGCATGACGAACCAGATCATCGCGAACGCCAGCGCGCTGATCTCAAAGAACAACGGGATGACCAGGATCGGCACGATCACGACCAGCCGCGCCGCCGGAAACATCCGCGCATAGCACCCGATCACTCCCGCGATCGCGCCTGATGCTCCGAGGGCAGGCACGACCGAGTCGGGGTTGGCGAGGGCATGCGCCAGCCCAGCGGCCAGGCCGCAGAACAGATAGAACAGTGCGAACCGCACCGGCCCTAGCCGGTCTTCGACCGCTGGGCCCAAGATCCAGAGCGTCCACATGTTGAGGATGAGATGAAGCCATCCCGCGTGCAGGAAGATGTTTGTCAGGAACGGCGTCCAATCGGACGGGGCGATGAGACGGAGCTGACCGAAGACGCGCGACGGCACCAGCGCGAAGTCGAACAGGAACCGGTTGAGCGCACGCGGCGGCAGGCCGCTCTGGTAGAGGAAAGCGAGAAGGCTGATCCCGCGACTGACCAGACGGCCACGGGGGGGTATCTGCGAGCAACGGTATCGGCCCATGGAAACATCTCATTTCCCCGAGCGCATGCAGCTGGCCGTCATCACGTCGTCTTTCTTGCGATTGTCACACCCGTCCACGCCGGAGGATCAGAGGCGGGGAAGGATTCGAGCGAGGCTTCGAGGACCGGATCGAAACTCTCCCTGTCGCTGGTAGACGGGTCGGCCGTGCTCTCATGCTGGACGCCTCTTGAGAGGCGGCGATCGGGGCGGAACGGGACCCGGAAGGCTCCCGGGGCATCGACGCCCCTGTGCAGCCGGTGGCGCGTCTCACCCGCCCAAGGGTTCGCCATCCGGGCTCCCCCAGCGTCCTCGCGCACGACATAATGCCAGTCCCGCCGCTCTGCGAAGTCCACGGCGCTGTCGCGATCTGGAAACTTCAGCCGGATCGGACGATAGGGATCGCCGCTGGACGTGTATCCCATCAGCGGCTCGATCTGCGGCGGCCGGGACGGCTCGAACTCGAGGACCCAGTAGTTGGGCCGAGGCGCGATGTCATCGCGGAACGGGCAGGACGGTAGATGATTGCCGTCGGCACGTCCCAGGATGGCAGATCGGTTCCGGGAATTTTCGGCGGGAATGGTGGGCGATTATGGCCGCGCATATCAGTTCTCCCGGGTGTCGGTGGATACGAGAAGGTGACGTTCGAGATCGTCGAGTTTTTCCATTCGCCTCGAATTCAGGCGAACGGCGCGTTCGGTGTTCTGCGAAGGAAAGGCAGCAGCGTGCAGGACGTCCGACCGCATCGCTATCGTGAGATCGGCGACGGCATTCATCACGCCCTCTCCGTCCCCGTCCGAGAGCGTGCCGTCACCAAGACCGGACTGCAAGCTCTCCAGTACCTGCTCGAAGCTGGACACGACCCCTGCACCCGCGACCACAGCCAGCTTGTGGCTGAGAACACGCAGTTCATCGATCAGCTTCGCATCGTGCCTTGCGGTTTCCACGATCTCTGCGACCTTCTCGATGCAGGCCATGTAAATGTCGCATTGCTGCTGGAGGATGATGACCCTTCCTTCCTTGCGAAGCTCGAGATCGGTCTGGCGATTGAGAAGCGCCGCGGTCAGAATGATCGTCACGACAGCGCCGAGGAAGATGAGCGTCATCTCCTGCGCGAAAGGCAGTATGTCTTCGGCAAAATACATCGAACGAAAAACGAAAACGATGCCGATGCCTAAGGCAGCGGCCGCAGCAGCAAATGCCAAGTCAGGCAGGCGGTTCGACATCAGCACCTCGCATTTTCGGTGTCAGGTGGCATGCACGGCTTTGCATCGGCGTCCGGCGCCTCTGCGTCCCGGTGCCGCAGGAAGATTGGCGTCGGACCGCTGCCGAACGGATTGAAGCCGGTGCTCAGGCAACGGTCGAAGATCGTTTCGTCCCATCGGGTGAAATCGTGCTCCTCGCCGGCAAGTCGCCCGTCATCCACCACAGGGCACCTCAAGCCTTTGCCGATGGGGGAGCGTCATCGAAGGCCGCACCGTCCGAACGATCCGCCTGCGAAGCCGTAGCCCGAGGAGGATCATCATCACCCCGAAGACCGCGGCGTAGATGCCGATCAGCCAGCCGAGCGCGAGGAAGCTTTCGACCGGGCGCGTCAGCAGCATCCAGGTCACGACGACACCGAGAACGACCGAGAGAAGGCCGCTCAGGATCAGCCAGATTTCGCCGTTGATTTCCTTTCGCAGGCGGATCGCTGCCGCGATCTCGAGGGCACCCGAGAACACGGACCAGAAGGCAATACTGGCCCAAAGGAACGTCGCTAGGACGAGCGTGGCAACGAAGGGCGAGATCACGACGACGATTCCCGTGGCGATGCCGAGCAGGCCGCTGACCATGAGCCAACCCCACCGCCGGCCCTTCCGGATGTTGTGAATGGCGGAGATCAGGCCTAACACGCCATCGGCGAAGGAAAAGGTGCCGAATACCAGCGTCAGAGCCAGGAGCGATTCAGCCGGCATCAGGAACGCAAGCGCGGCGATGATCAGCGCCAGCACGCCGCGCAGGATGAACAGCCACCAGTTGCGCGTCAGCGTGCAGAGCATCTCTTCGATGTCCCGGGCCGGGTTGAGCGAGTTGATGTTCATTCGATGCGTCCTCCTGGATGATCGGGTGAGCTTTCGGCATGCGACAGGATGGCCGCCTCGCCGTGCATCGCAATGACGATCCGCTGCCGTTCGAGGATCGGTTGGGGCAGGCGCGCCGTGCGGGCGATTTCCTGTTCCAGGTTCGCGGTTTCGCCCGCGAACCCGGCCTCGATCAGTTTCGCGCGAAGAAAGGCGGCCGCGGACAGGGCGATCCGGTCGACCTCGGCCGGATCCAGGCCGAGCGCCGCGGCGGCCTCGGCCGGCGTGCTGTCGGCAAGGTGGATCCGCTCCAGCACGCGGCGCCAGAGCGCCGGAAGCTGGGCCATCGCGCGATGCAGCGACTGCGCCAGTTCATGCCGCTCAGCTTCTCTCTCGGGATCGGTCACGCTGTCGTCCGCGACGAGATCCTCGAGCCGCAACACGTCGTCGGGCTGGTGGAATTCGGACAATTCCTGATCGGTTTCGGTCGGATCCTCTGCGGGCTTCTCTGGCTCGGCGTCGAGCGAGGCGGCGTCCTCGGGCAGGGCCCGGCGGGCCGCACGTCCCTCCTCCTCAATGGTCTCGTGGGCCAGCCGCAAGAGCCAATCGCCGACCGAGAATTCCGTCGGCCGCGTCTCGAACCGTTCGAGCCCCTTCAGAACCATCGCATCGACCAGATCGTCGACCCCGAGCCTGCCCGGCGGCACCGATCCGCCGGCTTCGAGATAGGTCAGTTCGCGCCGGACGGCGTCATGGACCCGGTCCAGATGATCCTCGATCAGGTCGAAATACATCGCCCGCCGGTTCGACTCGGCCGCATCGCGTGCCGGGGGCAGAAGCGCGCCGATGCGGCGGCGGCGGGCCGGGCGCTTCCAGTCCGGTTCATGCCTGATGCGCGCCACATGCCGGTCGAGCCTGTGGCGCAGGTCGGCAAAGGCTTTGCGCAGCACAGGCTCGACCTCGAATCCCTCTTCCTGCGCCGCGATCACCCCTGAGGGCAGTTGAAGGCGCAGGCTGACATGGATGCGCTTCTTGCCCTTCGTCTGCGAGACGGTCGCCTCGAGTCGCACGAGATCGTCGCGAAAGCGCTTCAGGTGCGACGCGAGCTGGCGGGCCTCCTCCTCGATCACTTCAGGGGCGCGGTGCCGGCCATGACGGTCTAGGTTACGGAATGCCTTCAGGATTTTCATGGGTCGCGTGCCTTTCGTGGAAGACCGGGCGCGAGATTGCGTCGCGCCCGGTCTGGGTGGCTGGCTCAGTCCGCCGTCTTTTCGTCCGCTGCGCCCTGCGGTGCATCCGCGCCGGCCATGCTGGAGGGTGCAGACTTCTCGGCAGCGCCGTCAGGCACTCCGGCCTGATCGGCCTGGCTGTCCTCGTCGGCACCCTTCGTGAACGTCTCGAGCGCCCTATGCTGCTGAGCTCGTCGGCGAGGCGATCGTAGTCAGCCTTGGTGGCCATGATCGTCATGCGCCGGCGGCGGCCGCCTTCGGGGCGTTCAATCAATACCTCTTGCCGGTGCTTCGACATATCGATGGCTACATATCGATGGCTACCAGCACGGCGTCGGCGGGGGTAGAACTGCGCTTGGTCATGGTCGGTCCGTCTCCAAAGGGTTGAGTCGACAACTTCACTTTAGAGACCTGCTGGCCGGTCATGGCCGCCTTCCAAGGAGCCGCTTCCCAATGTGCTACGGCACGGAGATGACCAGTCGGGCGATGCTCGAGTGACCGAGCCAGCGGCGACGTTGCTGCGACGGTCAGCAACACAGTTTGCCGCTGCCCAGCGCTCGGCCGCGCGGCTGTAGCGATCATCCTCCTCACGCTCCCGGTCGGTTTGCACGAAGCGACCCGTGGGCGGTTTGTAGCCTGGGGGCGGCGGCACGTTGTACTGGTCATGCGGGCGTGTGCGATCGCTGTCGCCGGAGGGCGAGGCGGTCGAGGTCTGCGCTATCGCGGCATCCGCGCCCGCAAGAAGCAACGTGGCGACAATGGCACAGCGGAGCGGGCGTGCACGCATATGAGAGCTCTTCCGTTCGATGGGCCGACGCGACCGAGATCACTCGCTCCGCTAGGCTCGCGCTTGCTCCCCAACACTGATCTAGCTCACCTTGCGAGGTAATCCTGCGGGACCGGCTGACGGGTTGGCGAGCGACGACGGTCTCTCCACGGGCAGAGTGTACGCCGCGCACACAACCTATCCGACAAGCGGATGCTGCACCGCCGGTCGAGCCGACCTCAGCGATCAGGCGATCAGCTGCTCGTGCACGTTGCCGCCGGAATAAGCGACGAGCAGCTCGCACGAGCCGGGCAAGCTGACGTCTACCTGCTCGGTGACGATCCAGACGCCGCCGTGCCCGATCGGCTGCGATCCCACCAAGGCCTCGCCTCGCAGCGGGATCAGCCAGACTGGCTCACCTTGCCGCGGCGACAGAACGCCCGAACATGCAAAGGACCAGCGCTCCACAACGAAAGGCCCGTCGGCGGCGAGAACGCGCCTGCCTGGCGCGACATCGAACGGGAGAAACGGCGCGACATAGGGAACCGGGCTCGCTGCCTCGATTGCCTCGTCCAGATGCAGCTGCCGTCCGCTACCATAGTCATAGAGGCGATAGGTTACGTCGACATTTTGCTGGATCTCGAGCAGGCTGAGACCGGCGCCGATAGCGTGGATCGTGCCGGCAGGCGCGTACCAGAAGTCGCCAGCCTTGACCCTCTTCCAGTCTAGCAGGGAGACAATGGAGCCGTCTTCTGCAGCAGCGCGCAGGTCCTCCCTGGTCACCGGTTCGACAAGCCCCATGGCGATGCTCGCGAACGGTTCGGCCTCCAGGATGTGCCACGCCTCGCTTTTGCCCCGCGGCAGGCCATGCGCGCGCGCAATCTCGTCATCAGGATGCACCTGGACCGACAGTCGCTCGCTTGTGAACAAGCGCTTCACCAGGATCGCGGGGTCCACGATACCGCTGTTCGCCGGAGCCTGGAACCAGATCTCGCCGATGGGCTCTTCACCATCGGAAACCGTATCGAACCCTGGTCCGAGCACTCGTCGACCCCAGGGCTTCCTCACGACCTTCGTCTCCATGCGGACAACCTGCACGACGGGCTCCTTCACCTAGAAGTCGGTGCGGCAGCGGCGGGCGTGATGCACCCCCCTGAGAAAGCCGCGCCTTGCATAGCCGGCATCGATGGCGGCGTTCAGGCGGCGCTGCGCTGGTGCCGCGCCGGTAATCTCGCGCACGATGCCCCGGAAGGGGATCAAGGCGTTGACGACTGACCGACCACCAGCCTCCGCGATCTTTCCGGCCCGGTTTTCTCGGCGTTGGCGCGCGGTCGTGAAGTCGGGACCGAGGACGTCATTCAGCTCCCGGATGGCTGCAGTCAGGGCGGTGCAATTGCCAAGCCCCTCGATGCTGTAAGGGTCATCCGCAGCCTTGAGGAGCAACGGCGGGATTTCAGTCTTGGCGACACCCACATCGTGCGCAGGCTGGGCGACGATCTTGCCCGCTCGGTTCAGCGTCTCTGCCGCAGGGCTCTGAGGCTCCCGATCCTGGCCTGTCGCGGAGGTGCTGGCCACCGTCGCAATCAGCGCTAGCGCAATGGAACGCGTGCGCGGTTGAGGGCCGTTCGACACCTTCCTCGACTCCTATCCTGGGTGCTGAAGCGGACCTTCGCCGCGCTGAACACCCGCACAGGCTATAGGGCCCACCATCGGGATAACTGATCCATGTCAGCCTGAAACAGGCGTCTTGCTGTCGTATCGAGATGGGCGACACCTGCCCGAACGAGACCTTCCAAGCTGGGCTAGGATCGACACCAGTGCGTTGGTTATGGTGCTTTGGTTCATGGGTGGCAACGAACAAGAGACGGCAGCACATGCGGCTGAAAATGGCACTGGTTTTAGCCATCTTCGGTGGCCACTGCTTGCGGCAAAAGCGATGAGGGGGGAAACCTGGTCAACCAGACGAGCGCCGTGGCTGGCGCCAGGAGGGACGTTGGCGGGGCTCAATCTGGAGCAATTCCCTCGCCGGCCAGGCCGTCAACAGCTCGCGCGCAATCAGAGGTGGAACCATCGATGCGGCTCTCATGCTCGGCCGAGATCGGTGCTGCGGCCGCCGCGAAGAAGGTGGCATTGTGCCGCAACGTTTCGCCGGCCACCCATCCGCCCTGCAATGCGGCAAACAGTTGCGCCCTCATCGAGGATAAAATCGCACGCGGCTGCGCGTTCCTGGCGAGTGGCGGATCGCCCGCTGCCAGCCAGTTGCAGCCCTGATCCCAGGAGCCCTGAGGCAGCTGCAGACGTTGTTCGCCGCTATTATGCCGCTATCAACGCCCACGACTACGAGACCGCATGGTCGCAGTGGGGCGCGGACGGCCCTCGCGGCCAGACTTTCGCGGCCTTCCAGGAAGGATTCGCACGCACCAGAGAGGCAGGCGTCGCAATTGGAGAGCTGGGGCCGAGCGAAGGCGCGGCCGGCACAATATATCAGTCCGTGCCGGTCACCGTGGATGCCACTTTGGTGGACGGCACACGGCAACGCTTCCAGGGACGGTTCGTCATACGGCGGGCGAACAATGTCGACGGGGTCGTCGAGCCGCGCTGGCGGATCGATTCCGCTCAATTGCAGCCCGTAGGACCGTGAACGCCACCTGCGCCCAGCATGAGGGGCACGGACGAGCACGAGCCGATAGGCTCCAGAGAACCGGCTGCTACTCCATTGCTGCCAGGAGGGCATCGAGGCTCAGAGTCGAAAAGGCTGTGAAGCTGTCTGCGACACCATAAGGCAGCAGTATCTCGTTGCCGCTGAGCAGCGCCCCACAACTGTAGACCACGTTTGGAACGTAGCCGTCCCGTTCTTCAGGTGAGGGTCGTAGCAGCGGCTCGCGTGTGCGGGCGATCACGCGGCTCGGATCCGACCGGTCGAGCAGGCATGCGCCGATGCAATATTCCCGCATCGCGCCGACGCCATGCGTGAAGACGAGCCAGCCATGCGCAGTCTCTATCGGCGACCCGCAATTCCCCAGCTGGGTGAATTCCCACGTCCATCGGGGATCGACAATCCTGACGCCGCCGTCCCACCGATGAAGGTCATCGGAACGCAGGAGCCAGATGTTCTCGTTGTCGTGACGACCGAGCATCGCATAACGGCCCTCGATGAGACGCGGGAACAGCGCCATTCCCTTCGAGGCGGCGATCGGCCCCTCCAGCCGATGCATCTTGAAATCTACGAAGTTGCTTGTCGTGAGGAGCTCCTGCGCGATCCCGTGACTCCCGACGGCCGTATAGGTCCCGGCGAACAGCATCGAACCGTCCTCCCGGTGCAGCCTGGTGAGCCGGAGGTCTTCGATACCGCCGCGCTGCCGCTCCAGTATGGGAAAGAGGACGGTTTCGGACAGGTCATGACTATCTTCGCAATGGAGGTGCACGACGCCGTCCTCCGTCTCCGGGAACTCGATACGGGGCGTCGCCGCTAGCCGGCTCGCGGCGTCGAGGACAATGTCGCCGCCCGGACGCCAGCTTCCGGTTCGGAACGCAATCGAGGAGAGGTGTCCTTCGCCGATTGCGCGTAGCGACAGAATGAATCGCAAAGACCCGGGGGCACAGCCGAACTGCTCGGGGTGCATCACGATGCGTGGATTGAACAAAGCAGCGGACTGGTAGGAATACTCCTCGCTGAAATAGGCACCGATAAGCCTGGCGCGCGTTCCGCTCGCCAAGAAGCCGCCGCCAAGCAGCTCTCGCGTGTTCTCGTATCGTTGGAGGAAGACCTTCTCGACATCTCGATGGCGGCCACAGAGGACGGTCAGCAGCCGGGAATATTCCGCCGACAGGTCGTCTTCGGGTAGGCTGAGGACGCGTGCAATGATGCGCTGGGCTCGGGTTGGCCTGCCTCGATTGCATTCGGCGAGTCCCCGGGCATGAACGTCCGAACGACCGTTCTACGATGATCGGGTCGGATGAAGTGCGGACTCCGTCGAACCGGAACATCCGCACTCATCCTTCAGGCGCTCCCAGCGCAAGCGTCACTTCTTCTGCGGAGGCTGGCTCGACTCTCCCGCCTTCTTGAAGAGCCCGCGGATCTTGTCAAAGATGCTGGTCGCAGCGCCCTTGTTCTTGGTGCCGTCCTCGATCTCGTCGACCGTCTTCAGCAGATCCTTCATTTCGCTCTTGCTGGCATATCCGAGCGCCTGGCCCAGCCGCAGCTGTTCGCGCGCCGTCGTCAGCAATTGCTGGATTTTCGCGTCGTCGCCGGCGCCCCGCTTTGCGTTCGACGCCAGCTTCCGGGCCTCCTCGATAGCCGCGCTAGCGCGCGTGAGTGGCAGCGGATGGATCACGTCGCGAATGACGATCGTGCTGAGCGCCGCCTCGAGTGCCGCCTTCGCTTCCTCCAGCTTGTTCTGCGAAACGAGAACCGCGGCCGCCTTGATCGCGTCGGGGTAGGTTGCCAGCGGGAGATTGCCGACCCGCACGACGGTTTCGCTGGCAAGCCCGTCGATCAGGTGGCGTGCCTCCTGAACGCGCCCATCCTCGAGTGCGTCCTCCGCAGACTTGCGCAGGGCGTTCACGGCGTCGACCGAGCCGAGAACGTCGTAGGTGACGACGCTCACATCGACGGGCGCAAGCGCAAGACTGGCATTGCGCGCGAGAACGATCTCCAGCTTGCCAGTGGCGCGCTCGAGTGCCGCCGTCGCGGCCTTTCCGTCCTTCTTGTCGAGGGCGGCGAGCGCGTTCTCGGTCTCCTGCAGCGCTGCGACAGCGTCCTGCAGAAGTTCTTCGCGATCGACCGGCGGGGGCGCTGTCACATTCGCCGTCGTGGTCGGCTCCGCCGTCGCATTCGTCGCGGCGGCCTGGTTCTCGTTGTCCTGTTTGGAGCAGCCCGCAACCAGGATCAGTGCCGAGGCTGCGGTCGCGGCGAATAGACTGCGTTTCATGATCATCCCTTTGTTGGTTGAGAATACAGGCTCATTGGTCAGGTGCCGGCAGCGCGAGTGGCCGCTTCAGCTTGATGAGGTGGTTGGTCCCGTCCCGGTCGATCACGGCGATCGCGGAGAGACCATCGGGCGAGGCCTCGACATAGATCGATTGCGGGTGCCGAATCATGTGGTCCAGCCCTTCGAGGGTTACTCCCACCAGGTCATCCTTATGATCGTAGAAGATGCCGGTGATCGGGAGGTATTGCGCCTCGATCTGGTCCCCGAGCTCGAGCGATGCGACTTCGATCTCGGCTCTTAGGCCGATCATGGCTCGAGAAGCGCGGTTCAGATATTCCGACCATTCCGCTTTAGGAACGACGTTCACTGTTCAACTCCTGTAAGTTGGCAAGAGACTTCTCGCCGATGTTTCCATCTGGCCGAGAATAAGGCCGACCAAGCCTTGCTCCTCCGTCCGAAGTGGCTCGACGCATGAAGCGTCCGCGAGCATTCGGCAGGAAGTCCGGGATCGTTGTTCCGGTTCTGTGCAGCCGATGTGGGATCGGCCGCCCGCGGCACAGGAAGCCCGTGACAGGCGAGTTCGCGCTCCTGGCCGTTTTCCAGCTCAACTCTCTCATCGAGATACTCCAGGTCGCACCTAGAATCGCAGGGCTCGCCGTGGCCTGCGCTGACATACCTCAGATTCTGAGCGGTCGGACTGTGACACCACGGCCTTAGAGATTGCCCTATGCCGTGACATATGTTACGCAGCACGACGGGTGGAACGCTGATCATGTGGAACGCTGATCATGTGGAACGCTGATCATGTGGAACGCTGATCATGTGGAACGCTGAT
>NZ_JBIQFL010000021.1:0-23382 GCF_045369135.1 Sphingomonas sp. 179-I 2A4 NHS
AGCGAGCCTGGTAGATCGCCATGTTCAATCTTTGTTCTTCAACATGGCCAAAATCGCAGCTTCGGGCCGACTGGGCCGTGTTCGCGCTCGTCGATCGGACAGCGCTGACCGACGCCGTCGCACAGGTGAACCTTCTCGCGCGGCCGAACGACGAGAGCTATTTTGTCGAGTTGCGCCGGCAGGCCGGGACGATGCGCTATCTGCCGAAGATGCTGGCAGCGCTCGATCTTGCAGCCGCGCCCGCAGGACAGCCGCTGCTCGACGCGGTCGACCACTTGCGAAGGGTTCACAGGGGCGAGAAGCGCCGTGGACCGGCACCAACATCGTTCGTCCCCAAGGGGTGGGGGCGCCAGTTGAAGAGTGATGACGGTACATTCGATCTGACCGGATACCGGCTTTGTACGCTCGACCGGCTACGCCGCGCCATTCGCCGTCGCGACGTCTTTCCTGTTCGCTCGCTTCGCTACGCCGACCCGCGCAAAGGCCTGCTGACAGGAGCCGCCTGGGAAGCGGCGCGACCGACGGTATGCCGCACGGTCGGCGTGGCGGTCGCTGGCGACGAGGAGATCGCCAGGCTGTCCGCGCGGCTCGATCTCGCCTACCGCGAGACAGCGGCGCGCGTACCGGACAACGATGCCGTGACCATCACGAAAACGGCGAGCGGCGCCGACCTGTCGATCGCACCGCTCGACAGGATCGACGAGCCACTCAGCCTCACCGATCTCCATAGGGCAATCGACGCGCGCTTGCCGCAGCTGGATCTTCCCGAGCTGATCCTGGAGATGCATGCGCGAACCGGTTTCGCGGCGGCGTTCACGCATGCCAGCGAAGGCAATGCACGCGCCGAGGATATAGCGACGACGATCTGCGCGGTGCTTGTCGCGGAGGCCACCAATACCGGATTCGAACCGCTTGTCCGTCCCGAGGTGTCCGCGCTGCGCCGGTCACGGTTGAGCTGGGTGAAGCAGAACTTCATCCGCGCCGAGACGCTGACCACAGCCAACGCGCTGCTGGTCGCGGCCCATAACAGGATACCACTGGCCCGCGTTTGGGGCAGCGGCGAGGTCGCCTCTGCCGATGGACTGCGTTTCACCGTGCCAGTCCGCACGATCCACGCCGGCCCAAACCCGCGCTATTTCGGGCGCGAACGCGGCATCACCTGGTACAATCTGGTTTCTGATCGCTTTTCCGGGCTGAATGCTCTGACGGTGCCCGGCACGTTGCGCGACAGCCTCTATCTGCTTGCCGTCGTGCTCGACCAGGAAACCGAATTGCGGCCAGGCGAGATCATGACCGACACAGCCGGCTACACCGACACGATCTTCGGCATTTTTCACCTGCTCGGGCTCCAGTTCTCGCCGCGCATCGCCGACATTGGCGGCGCGCGGTTCTGGCGTGTCGATGGCAAGGCCGATTATGGCGTGCTGGATGACCTCGCCGCGAATAGGATCAACACCAGGCTGATTGTCGAACATTGGGATGATCTCCTTCGACTGGCCGGATCGCTCAAACTCGGCGTCGTGCGCGCGACCGATCTCACCCGTGTCCTTCAGACCAATGATCGCCCCACCAGGCTGGCACGTGCCCTTCAGGAGCTTGGCCGCCTCATCAAGTCACTCTACATGCTGCGGTTCATCGACGACGAAACCTACCGGCGCCGGATCCTGGTCCAGCTCAATCGCGGCGAGAGCCGCCACCTGCTTGCCCGCACCATATTCCACGGCAAGCGCGGTGAACTTCGCCAGCGCTACCGCGAAGGGCAGGAGGATCAGCTCGGCGCGCTCGGGCTCGTCGTCAACCTGGTCGTGCTCTGGAACACGATCTACATCGACGCGGCGGTCAGCCAGCTACGCGCCGAAGGCCATGTGATCCTGGACGAGGACGTCGCCCGCCTCTCGCCGCTTGGTTCCAGGCACATCAACATGCTCGGGCGCTATGCCTTCACCATTCCCGACATCGTGGCGCGCGGCGAGTTGAGGCCGCTACGCGATCCTGGTGCCACAGGTATCGACGATGCTTGAAGCCCCTTATGTAGGTTTTCTGTTCCGTTGCTACTCAAACCCCTAACCCAGCGCGGTCAGCGCACTGCTGAGCCGGACCGCGCCTCGCTCGACTTCGCCCTCGGCGCCGTCAACCGCTTACTGGACGCTATCGGCAGCGAAGTCGTGCGCGAAGCCGCGTAAAGTGAATGGGGGTCTCGCCGTCCGGCGCCAATGCCGGATTGGCGAGGCACCCGTCATTTCAAATGCCTGGAATAGAATAGACGGTCACACAGCGAGCGACAGCTTTCCGGAGCCTCTCCGCGCCGTATCCGAGCGCCTTTCGCTCCTTGTCGTCCAGATCGTCCAGTTCGGGCTGAAGCTGGAGCCCCGAAGCGGGCTCCAGCTTTTCGACGCCCGACGGTCGAAATCAGGCGGGCAAAGGTACCAAAGGGTTGCCGAACATCGGATCGGCTTCCTTGGATGCCAGGGCCTTGCCCAGGTCGATGCCTAGCGCCTTGGCCACGCCGGCGCCATAGGCCGGATCGGCCGCGTTGCAGTTGCGGATGTGGCGAAACTTGATGAACTCCGGCGCGTCACCCATGGCGCGGGATGTGTTGCCGAACAGGGCTTCCTGCTGCGCCGGTGTCATCAGCCGGAACAGCTTGCCAGGCTGCTCGAAATAGTTCGTGTCGTCCTCGTGATAGGACCAGAACTTGGCATCGCCGTTGATCTTCAGCGGCGGTTCGGCAAACTCGGGCTGGCCCTGCCACTGGCCGAAGCTGTTGGGCTCGTAGTGCGGCAGGCCGCCGTAATTGCCATCCACGCGGCCGGTGCCGTCGCGGTGGTTGCTGTTCACCGGGCAGCGGGCCTTGTTCACCGGAATCTGGTGGTAGTTGGCGCCCAGGCGGTAGCGCTGCGCATCGGCATAGTTGAACAGGCGCGACTGCAGCATGCGATCGGGGCTGGCCCCGATGCCGGGCACCAGGTTGCCGGGCGCGAAGGCGGCCTGCTCGACGTCGGCGAAGAAGTTCTCCGGATTCCTGTTCAGTTCGAACTCGCCCACCTCGATCAGAGGATAGTCGCCCTTGTACCAGACCTTGGTCAGGTCGAACGGGTGCAAGCGGTACTGCTCGGCATCGGTCTCGGGCATGACCTGAACGTACATTTTCCACCTGGGGAAGTCGCCGCGCTCGATGGCATCGTAGAGGTCGCGCTGATGGCTTTCGCGGTCCTTGCCGACCAGGGCCTCTGCCTCGGCGTCGGTCAGGTTCTTGATTCCCTGCTGGGTGCGGAAGTGCATCTTGACCCAGAAACGCTCGCCGTCCTTGTTCCAGAAACTGTAGGTGTGCGAGCTGAAGCCGTGCATATGACGGTAGCTTGCGGGAATACCGCGGTCACTCATCACAACGGTGACCTGGTGCAGCGCCTCGGGAACCAGCGTCCACCAGTCCCAGTTGTTGGTGGCCGAGCGCAGGTTGGTGCGGGGGTCGCGTTTGACGGCCTTGTTCAGGTCGGGGAACTGGCGCGAATCGCGGATGAAGAACACCGGCGTGTTATTGCCGACCATGTCCCAGTTGCCCTCCTCGGTGTAGAATTTGAGGGCAAAACCGCGGATGTCACGCTCGGCGTCGGCAGCGCCGCGCTCGCCGGCCACCGTGGTGAAGCGGGCGAACATCTCGGTCTTCTTGCCCACTTCGCTGAAGATCCGCGCGCGGGTGTACTTGGTAATGTCCTTGGTCACCGTAAAGGTGCCGAAGGCGCCCGAACCCTTGGCGTGCATACGCCGCTCCGGGACAACTTCCCGCACGAACCCGGCCAGCTTCTCGTTGAGCCACACGTCCTGCGCGAGCAGGGGGCCGCGAGGACCGGCGGTCAGACTGTCACGGTTGGTGACCACGGGCGCACCAAAATCCGTGGTCAAATGGGTTACGGGGCAACGCTTGGTGTCATCTTTTTCCATCACGGGTTCCTCTCGAGAAATCACCAGCGGTGCGCCGATTGGCCGCCGGCGGTAGAATAGCGGTTTACAGGGAAATCATGATACGCATCGGCGGCATCATGTCCAATCCTCTTGCGCGAGATCGGGCTTTCCTCAGTAGTCGCTAATGTTCAGGCTCTGTTGCAAACATGGGGCACGGCCGCGCGGCGTCACCCAGTTGGGGGATTAGGCAGCATTGGCGAAATGCTTATTGAGCATAATCATGGTTTCGGTCAGGGCCGAGGGTCCAATTCCGAATGCTCTTTCAACCAGGCGCACCTCCCCCATGATACCTGGCTGCAGGCACCATGCCTGGGCCTGTCCTTTGCGTAGGGCGCGCATGACCTCGAAGCCCTTGATCGTGGCGTAGGCCGTTGGCATCGACTTGAAGCCACGTACCGGCTTGATCAGCATCTTCAGCTTGCCGTGGTCGGCCTCGAGCACGTTGTTCAGATATTTCACCTGCCGGTGCTCGGTTTCCGCCGCCAGTTTGCCTTCGCGTTTCAGCTCAGCGATTGCTGCGCCGTAGCTGGGTGCCTTGTCGGTATTGAGTTTGGCCGGCTTTTCCCAGTCCTTCAGGCCACGAAGAGCTTTGCCCAGAAAGCGCTTCGCCGCTTTGGCGCTGCGTGTCGATGACAGATAGAAATCAATCGTGTCGCCCCGTTTGTCGACCGCCCGGTACAGGTAGGTCCATTTGCCCCGCACCTTTACGTAGGTCTCATCCAGACGCCAGCTCGGATCAAAGCCGCGCCGCCAGAACCAGCGGAGACGCTTCTCCATCTCCGGCGCGTAGCGCTGCACCCAGCGATAGATCGTCGTATGATCGACATCGATCCCACGCTCGGACAGCATTTCCTCGAGATCACGGTAGCTGATGCCGTATCGACAATACCAGCGCACCGCCCATAGGATGACCTCGCCGGTAAAATGCCGTCCTTTGAAATCGTTCATCGCAACTGACCTTGACAGTACATGAGCCCAATCTTGGAAACCGTGTCAGAGTTTGCAACAGAGCCGGTTATTTGTCGTGTGAAGGCGGTCGCGCGGAACACTGGATTGAGCTTTCATTACGGTCACAACCAGACAAACGACATCGTATCCTTTCGCCTGATCGGGAACGACTATGAGATCGAAGCCGTAAATTTTACCGGAACGTCGAAATATGATATTCGCCTATATGCTCGATCTAAAGACAGTGCGGCTCAGTTCTCGGCGAAGCAGCGGTTTGTCGCCCTTACAGGTGACCTGAAACGCAGTGACCCATCCTGCCGCAACGGCAGCTAACCACCACTTTTTGCCATTCCGGAATGGCGCGCGGCCTCGAGGCGCGCCCCCTTATGTAGGTTATCTGTTCCGTTGCTACTCAACCCTCCAAAACCGCCCTATACAAGGCTCTGGAAAACGCGTGAAACCGCTGGCGATCAAGAACTCGTGGGTGCTGGTCACAGGGGCTTCGACCGGTTTGGGCAGAGCGTCCGCCCTCCGCTTGGCGGCATCGTACCAGGCCAAGCCCCTGATTGTTGGACGAAGGCTCGACAACTTGCGGGAGCTACAGACCGAAATTGACGAGCGGTTCAATGTGCCGTGCGAGATTATAGTGGCTGATCAACGTGAAATCGAGGGCAGGGAGAAAATCGCGGCTAAGGTTGCAGAATTGCAAGTAACAGCCGCTTTGTTGGTTGCCGGAATGACGAGCGTTGGTTCATTTGATGCAGGCCGTGCCGACACTTATGCCGAGGTAATTGAAACAAACATACTCGGTTTCACGGATTTGCTGGCTCGCCTGATTGCGATTTTCAGGGAGCAGCCGTTTGAATCCTCAGTAATCGCCGTGTCGAGCCTGGCGGGCGAAACATCCGTGCCCTTCCAAGCGGTCTACGGCGCGTCGAAAGCCTATGTGAGCACCCTCATCCGAGCGCTTTCCGTGGAGCTTGCCGGGACGGGAGTGAGTGTTGGGTCTTTTGCACCCGGTGGAATCGACACAGACATGGCTGCCCTCAGCGATTTGAAGTGGGGGAGGTTGGGTTTGATGGACGTTGACCGGTGCGCGGCCCATGCAGTCCACGCTCTGGTTTATCGGCAATCCTTCGCCATACCGGGGATGGGCAACCAGCTCACATATTTGGCGAGCAGGGTTCTACCTCGATCGTTGGTCAATCGGATTGCCGCCCTCCCATATCGGCGCCCGTAGGGCGGCACCACATAAAAGGGGCAGGAAAGCCTGCGAATAGCATCTGCTGGCATCGTACCGGATTTGTTCGCCCTTAGCGTGCAGATACGTCACTTTCGTGTAGTCACCCCTATCTGGCCGAGTGGTGCGGGCGCAGGGAGCGAAGCGACTGAGCCTCGGTCGGCCTGATAGCCCTTGCAGGGGAGAGGGGGGCAGCGTCCCCCTCTCCCCACTACGGCGCGTCTGCGCCGTCGGATTTCTGCCATGTGGGTCCAAACCCGTCAGGGCCAAGACCGCTTGCGGGCTTGGGGAGCGAAGCGACTAGGGGCCACGGTGACGCGCGTAGCGCGGCAGGCGTCGAACCCTTCTTCGTCCTTCACCTGGCTACGGGAATCTCCGCAAAATTGGTGGTCCACGACGGGCTTTTCTGGCTGCGCCGCGTGTCACTCGGTTTCGCGCCGCACCCTTGCGCCGCGATCTTGATGGTGTCCCGGCCAAACCGGGCGTTGATACCGTCCAATGCCGCCAGCAAAGCCGGTGCGCGTGGATCAGGCTGGGCGAATAGGTCGGCCTGGGCGGCTCCCTCCGGGGTCAGCTCCTCCAACAGCACGCCGCATTTCGTATAGACTCCGCCTTGAACAAACATCTGGTCCACCATCCGCGATGTGTGCGCGATGATGACGCGCGGGTCGTTGCTTGCTGGCGACAGCCGCACCGATCGGGAAGCGGACGGCGGGTTCGGGCGATGCTTCGATCCATGCGCGAACGCGATCAGGCGTTGCGCCACCAATCCCCTAGCTCTGATCTTCTCGGCTGCGCGTCCAGCTCGCCGCGCCATTGCCTCGCGTAGATCGTCAACCGATGTGACGGGCGCCCCGAACTGGCGCGTCACGGCGGTAGCCTTCATCGCATCCGGCTCCGGTTTGAAGTCGTCGCACTCGATGCCGTTAAGCTCGCGAACAAGGCGCTCGAGAACGACGGTCCCCACGTCGCGCGCGACCGCTGGCTCCATCGCAACGAGGTCGCTGGCAGTCCGCACGCCAAGCCGTTGCAGCGAGGCAGTCAGGGCCTTGCCGATGCCCCACACCTCGCCAACCGGCCATTCGGCAAAGAGGCGTCGGCGCAACTCCTCGTCGTGGAGGTCCACCACGCCATTCCAGACCTTCTCGGTCGCCTTGGCGAGCGCGTTGGCAACCTTCGATAGCGCGCGGGTCGGCCCTAAGCCGATGCGCGTCGGAAGCCCGACAGTCCGTAGGATAGAGGCGCGGACCTTATGCGCGGCGCGCACGTCGCCGCGCCCGTTTGCCAGCAAAGGGAGACGGAAAAAGCTCTCGTCTATCGAGTAGATTTCGACGGTATCGCTATGCTCGGCCAGCACCATGTTGAACCGCCTGTTGAGGTCGGCGTACAGTTCATAATTGCTCGATCGGACCTGTATGCCGTGCTTGCGGATCGTGTCGCGCAGCAGGAACAGCGGGTCGCCCATCTTAATATGCAGCGCCTTGGATTCTTCGCTCCTGGCGATCGCGCAACCGTCGTTGTTGCTCAACACGATCACCGGGACGCGCCGCAAGCTGGGGTCAAAGACGCGCTCGGCCGACACGTAAAAATTGGAAATATCAACGATCGCCCACGTCACGGCGCTATCTCAAAAAGTCGCGGACGCTCGCGCGAACGACGCCCCATACCTCAACCGGGTCGGCCGCGATCGTCGGTGCATAGTTCTGCCGCGCATTGCGGGCCTCAAGGTACGGCACGCCGTCGCGCGCTACCAACTGGCGGCACACAAACCCGCCATCGACTACCGCGATCACGATATGCCCTGGCATCGGGTTTCGGTCCCGATCGACCACGACAACATCATGGTCATTGATACCGGCCTCGATCATCGACGTGCCGCTGATCCGAAACACGAAACTGCCCGCGCGATTGAGCCTAAGCAGCTCGGCAAGATTGATGGCGTCCTCCTCCCAATCTTGGGCCGGGGAGGGGAAGCCGGCACCCGCTGCGCCGATGATCCGAAGCCGAAGCGACGGCGAAACCTCTGCGAGCGGGACCGGCTGCATGAGTGGCAGCATACGAGAATCCCTTTCGCCCCATTGTACCGCGCCGGAACAGAATGGGAACAGGGTTGTCGCACAGGTCGCCGCATTGTCTTTTTCAGGCCGCATCCTGCGGCCCCTGTTGGATTTCACCGCGCGACCGGCTATATGGGAGTTCGACTTTCACTCCCTCCTGCGGGCGAGCGAAACCGGGCTTGGATGGGTTGCCGCCCTCCAAGCCCATTTCATTTCTGGCGGCGCTGGCCCCGATCCTTCCTTCACTGACCTATCCGCTGGGCCTTCGTTCGATGTGGGCGCTGCCGGAACCGCTTGGCTCCTTCGGAAGCCATCGCGGCGGCTTGCCGCCGCGTCCTGCCTTTTCGTCCAGCTCGTCCGGTTCTGGTTCTCGATCGCTCTCGCCACTCTCCGAAGCGAGACGCCAGTGATGGAGGATTCAATAACGCCGGCCGTAGGCCGTCATCAAAGGGGGATGCCGGGTGGGACGACCGCGCGAAGCGTGGTCGGGCGAGCGAAGCGAGGAGCCGGCGGGGGCGTAGCCCCCAAGAGGCGGTGCTGACCCTCGGGTCTGGATTTCCACGTATCGTCTTGCGCGTCGATCCGCCTTTGCGACTTGTCCACAGGCACGCCGCTAAAGGAAGGGGTATAGGTTTCTATAGGTTAGGGGGGTCCGATCATCACCGAAAACGCGAGTCGTCTCGGGTCCGATTATCACCGCGCAAGGGGTCCGATCATCACCGCAATAGGGTCCGATTATCACCACCTCGGATTTGCCAAAGGGGGTCCGATTATCACCGGCTGCGGAGGGGGTCTGATTATCACCACCACCAAGGGGGTCCGATTATCACCGGCCCCCTTGGCGCTGTTCCTATGCGGCGCGAAGGCGTTTGGCGGTAACGGGATCGACGGCCGGGGCCGATTTGCGGAAGGTCACGCCACCACGGACCACCTCGACGTTTGCCCCCGGATAGACGCTCAATGCCTGGGCGAGCGCCTTTCTAAACTTCTTCTTGAAGTCGGCCAGTGCATCCGCCCCGACATACTCTTGGCCGAACTGATCCTTTAGGAGCCACCAATTCAGCGTCAGGGGTGCGCCGATGCGGTAGAGCCGCTGCACAAGGAACAGATACACGTCCATCGCCAATGCCGAACTGCGAAGCGCCGACAGGGCCTCAAGGTCGATCGGTACGGCGTGGTCCCGTAGCGTCTCGAAAAACCGCCTTCCAAGGATCAAGCGCGACGGCCAAAGCGAACGCTGGCCTTCCTTCCCCGGAAGCCAAGCGTCGAACTGCTCGACCGGGCTTCCGTCGAACGTCGATGCAATATCGCCGGACGTGAAACCGATAGTCATCTGGCAAGCTGCGAGTGCCTGTAGCTGGGTCCGAAACATGCGGAATCCCTGCTCAGGATCGCCAGGCTGGTCAGCTCGGTGCCGTTGTCGCTGACGATCATCAGCGGCGGTACGCCTCTGACGGCGATGATGGCGTCGAGCTCCCGAGCAACACGCGCGCCTGACAGCGAGGTGTCGGCCACCAGCGCGAGGCATTCGCGCGTGAAGTCGTCGACCACCGCCAGGATGCGGATGCGCCGGCCGCTGATCAGCGTGTCGCTGACGAAGTCGAGGCTCCAGCGCTGGTTCGGTCCCTGTGGCAGCGTCATGGGTGCTCGGGTGCCCATCGCTCGCTTGCGGCCACGCCGACGCCTGACCCGCAGGTTCTCCTCGCGGTACAGCCGCAGCAGCTTCTTGTGGTTCATGACCAGACCCTCGCGAGCCAGCATGATCCCCAGCCGCCGGTAGCCGAAGCGCCGACGTTCCGCCGCGATCTCGCGCAGCCGCGACCGCAGGTCGCCATCATCACTACGCCGGGGCGCGTAGCGCACCGACGTTCGATCTACGCCGAAGATAGTACACGCCCGACGCTCGCTGATGCCGAACAACTGCCGAGCATGCTCGACAGCCTTCCGTTGAGCGGCGGGCCTCACCAGTTTTTTGCCGCGACTTCCTTCAGCACGGCATTGTCGAGCATGGCGTCGGCCAACAGCCGTTTGAGCCGGCCGTTCTCCTCCTCGAGCACCTTCAGCTTGCGCGCCTGCGACACGTCCATGCCGCCGTACTTGGCCTTCCACGCGTACAGCGTCGCGCTGCTGATCCCGTGCTTGCGACACACATCGGCGGTCTTCATCCCGCCTTCCTGCTCGCGCAGCACCGCGATGATCTGCTCCTCGCTGAACCTGGTCTTCTTCACGTCCGTCTCCTCACGAAGGCGGACTCTAGCTCAAACTGGCAGAGTTTCAGGGGAGCACGTCACAATCAGCCCTGTAGCGCAACTCAGTTGCAGCGGCCTCCAAACCCAACACCGACTTCTTTAACACAATTGGGTCAATACCGCCCCCTTTAGCTGTTAAGGTGCGGCGAGCGCTATCAAAGACCCGTGACGTCGCTCCAAATCAGCTTCCACTGTCTAAGCGCCCGGTCGGCAGGTCTCGGTGGCATGTCTTAGCCAACGCGGCCGCTGCTTACCGAACGTTCCTCAAAAGAGTGGGGCAAAATTTCAATAGCGGCGCGGGATGACGACGCGCATCGATTCATAGCCCTTCACGAAGTTCGAGCGCACCCGCTTGGGCTCCGCGACCACGTTGATCTCGGGAAAGCGCTTCATGATCTCTTCCCACACGATCTGCAGCTGCAATTCGGCGAGGCGATTGCCGACGCAGCGGTGGACGCCGAAGCCGAACGAGATGTGCTGCCGCGGGCGCGCACGATCGATGATGTAATCGTTCGGACGCTCGATCACTTCATCGTCGCGGTTGCCCGACACGTACCACATGACGACCGTGTCATCTTTCTTGATCTGCTGCCCGCGGAACTCGACATCGCGGGTGGCGCGGCGCTTCATGTGCGACAGCGGCGTTTGCCAGCGGATCGTTTCCGACACCATCGACGGCAGCAGCGACGGATCGGCCATCAGCTTGGCATATTGATCGGGGTTCTTGGACAAGGCGTAAACCGAGCCGGTCATCGTGTTGCGGGTGGTATCGTTGCCCCCCACCGTCAGCAGCATCACGTTGCCGAAATATTCCATCGGCGACATGTCGCGCGTCGCGGGATCATGCGCGAGCATCGAGATGAGGTCGCCCGTCGGCTCGGCGTTGACGCGCTCATTCCACAGCTGTGTGAAATAGGCATGATAGTCGCGGAAGATGCCCATCTTCTGCTCGCGTGTCTCGACCACGCCATGCCCTGGCTCGGCGGTGACCACGTCGGACCAATAGGTCAGCTTGCGGCGATCCTCCTGCGGCATGCCGAACAGCGTCGCGAGCGTCATCGCGGTGAGCTCCATCGACACCTTGTCGACCCAGTCGAACTCCTCGCCGATCGGCAGCCCGTCGAGGATCGCGGCGGCGCGCTCGCGGATCAGCGGACCCAGGATCTGGAGGTTGGTGGGCGACACCGCGGGGCTTACCGCCTTGCGCTGCACGTCGTGCTTGGGCGGGTCCATCGCGATGAACATCGCCAGCCCTTCGAGTTGCGGCGTTTCGCCGGGCGCAAGCGGCGGGACCATCATGATCCCCGGCTCCGACGAGAAGGTCTGGTGATCGATGTCGACCGCCATGATGTCGTTATATTTGGTCACCGACCAGAACGGCCCATAAGCGCTTTCGGCAGTGTAATGCACCGGCGCCTCGGCGCGCAGCCGCTCGAAATTCCACCACATCTCGTCGGCGGCAAACAGCTCAGGGCGTGACGGATCCAGCTTGTCGAGCGGGGTCGCGTAAGCGGCGTCGCGGGCGGGATTGGTGGCGGCGAAGGCGGCAGTGGCGGCGGTGCTCATGCGACGGGTCCTTCCAGGATGATGGGGCTCAGTGCTGACTTTCGGGCATGGTGACGACCAGCCCGTCGAGCGCGGGCGTAACCTCGATCTGGCACGACAGGCGGCTGTTGCTTTCCACGTTTTCAGCAAAGTTCAGCATCTCGGCTTCCTGCTCGGTGCGCTCGCCCGTCGCCGCCAGCCAGTCCGGATCGACATAAACGTGGCACGTCGCGCAGGCGGCGGCGCCGCCGCAATCGGCATCGATCCCGGGCACGCCGTTCTTCACCGCGCCTTCCATCACGCTCCAGCCGTCGGTGACCTGCTGTTCATGACGCGTGCCGTCGTGTTCGACGTAGATGATCGTTGCCATCGCTTCCTCCCCGCCCCATCCCGTCAATGACATGGATGGTTTTTCATATCGCTACAGCTTGTGTCGCTTCAGCCATTACTTGCGGCGTAATCTTTATTGGCAAGCATGACAATAGACGTCGAGCAGCCTGTCCGCCGGCGCCGGCCCGCCGACCAGGTACGCCAGCTTGCACTGGAATGCGCACGACGATTGCTGCTGCAGCACGGACCCAGCGCGATCACGCTCCAGGCAGTGGCAGGTCAGCTGGGCATGACGCATGGCAACGTGACGCACCATTTTGGCAGCGCCAACGGGTTACAAGGGGCGCTGGCGGAGGCGATGATCCGCGATCTGGTCGATGCGGTGCAGGCCGCACTGGCGGGGCTGCGCGCAGGTGAGACCGATGTGCGCGACGTAATTGACCTGGTCTTTGACGCGTTCGACGCGGGTGGTGCGGGGCAGCTGATCGCGTGGCTGGCGTCGTCGGGGCACCGCGACCGGCTGGTTCCCCTTTGTCTGACGGTAGCCGAACTCGCCACGACGCTGGAGCATCCCGCTGTGGACCAGCAAGCCGAGGCGAGGCGTGTGGGAAGGATCATCTCCGCCGTGATCGTGCCGGCACTGGGCGCAGCGCTGCTTGGACGTGAGCTGGCCGGCGCGCTGCGCTTGGGTGACGACGCGTTCCGCGTGCTGGCGACCGATCAGATTTCCACGATCGGCGAGGAACAGCCGCCTACGCTATGAAGGTGGGGTAATCGCAGGAGCGAGCTGCCTGGATCAGCGATGGCCTGAATGCAGGTGGCTGGTCGCCGATAGATGAAGGTGTGGGCTTGCGGCTTTGATGCGGCGCCTGGCTCTCCACCCTTTCTCTATATAGCAGCACAAGTGGTGCGGGCGGTGCACCACTTTTGTTGTTTTATGGCCCTCCCGGCGGGGCGGAGTGCACCTTACCCTCTTAGCAACCACAACAGGACGGGGACGATGGATCAAATCGACGGTGTCCGCCGTCAGCGCCAATGGCACAGATTTGAGGTTGTGATGTAAGGAGGATCTGGGCTTCGTCGTAGTGACGAAGGAACGAAGATGAAGCCCAGATCCTCCAATGCAAAATCGTCGACGAAGGCCCCTGCAGAGCAGGTGGTGAAGGACATCCGGCGCCAGACCCGTCGCCACTTCTCGGCCGAGGACAAGATCCGCATCGTGCTGGAAGGCCTGCGCGGCGAGGACAGCATTGCCGAGCTGTGCCGCAAGGAAGGCATCGCACAGAGCCTGTATTACACCTGGTCGAAGGAGTTCATGAAAGCTGGCAAGCGGCGCCTGGCGGGCGACACCGCCCGCGCTTCGCCTTCAACGATCAGAATGGTGTTGCTGCCGATCGGCTTGCTCTGTCCCACGCCGTCTACTCGTTCACTGTTGCGGCATCTCCAAGCCGCGCTTCCAATTCAAACACCAAACCCTCCGGCCGGTATCGAAGCTGGTGCCCGGCAAGAAACGGGCGCCAGAAGTGCCCTTAGGATATTCGAAGGGCAGCCAGTAGGCGCTCAGGCGGTAGTAGCTGACATGGCGTAACCAGTGCTCGGCCCGCACCACGTCGGGGATTGCCATGCCTTCGGCCTGGAGGTGTTGGAGCTGCTGCGCGATCGTCGTCGCGGGTTTTGTGAAGGGGCGTGGCACCCATCCTGCTTAGCAGGGCAAAAAAAGACCCGCCAAGTGTGCATACCCTTGCGGGCAGAGGCCTGGCGGGTTCGATTAACCCCGAGATATGAGCGAAAACCCAACAAAGCAATAACGACTAGCCCGTTTTTGGGGCGGCCCCTTGCAGCAGCTACGATCTGGCCGTTCTTCACCGAATCCAAGCATGAATCGATGAGCTACCATCGAGCATGCTGAGCGGGGTGGGCGTGATCCAGTCGGCGCCCAACACGGGATAAGGTCCGTAGAACAAGTCGCCAAGAGCGCGTCGATAGTGCGCATTCATCCAGCGCCGGCGCCGATGCTCCGGGCCATCGTGGATCATGTGACACCGCTGGCACAGTGCCGCCAGCTGGTGGAGCGTGCTGTCGCTAGGGTCGTGGTTGAGGTGCGCACAGGCCAGCACCACCGGCGTCCACGCACCGTGCACCAGGATGTCCTCTGTCGGCCGTCGCACGCGTCGACCTTGGCCATCGCGCCAGCAATGCCGCTTCCGGTCCCACCATCGTCCATCCCGCATATGGAATACTTTTTGCCCATGGGGGCGCCCGCAATGCTCGCAGCATCCCCCTGCCCGCACGAAGCGCACATGATGAGAGAGCTGGGGCCAGTCGATCGGATACAGGAACACATGTTCGGGACGGATCGGCATCAGGCCTCCCCCTCCGGCGCGTCGGGCTGCGGGGTGGTCAGCATCACGGGGTCAATGCTGCGGCGGTCAGCGCCCGGTAGAGCGTGGCATGGTGACACTTGAGGAGCTTGGCCGCTTCCCGCACCGACGTGCCCTCGCTCACCAACCATTCGCCAAGGGCAATCTGATCGGGGGTGAGCTTGGGCGGGCGGCCGAACCGGACCCCCCTCGCCTTCGCCGCGACCCGCCCGCTGCTGGTGCGCTGGTGGATCAGCTCGCGCTCGAACTCGGCGATGCCGGCGAACACGGTCAGCACCATGCGACCCGCAGGCGAGGTCGTATCCGCCCAAGGCTCGGCCAGCGAGCGCAGGCCGGCGCCGACCTCCTTCAGCTTCTCGGCAATGTCGAGCAGGTCGCGAGTGGAGCGTGCCAGCCGGTCGAGCCGCGTCACCACCACCGTGTCATCGTCGCGCAGCTGCTCGATCATTTTGGCCAACTCGGGCCGATCACGCTTCGCGCCCGACACCTTCTCCTCGAACGTCCGCTTGCACCCCGCCTCCTTTAACGCGGCGCGTTGCAACCGGAGATCTTGGTCATCAGTGGACACACGGGCGTAGCCGATCAGCATGTCGCAAAACTGTATCAGAAAACAAATATTATGCTATCGACTTTTGCGACGCCAGCGTACGAGAGAATACGAGCGTTGAGGGCGCTGTCGCGAAACTCAGCACATTTGCGACAGGCGAGCGGAAGCTGCCGATTGGCAAGCATGCCACTATCGCCCGTTCACAGGCTCAACGCGGTCGCTCATAAGCAGCCACAACGTTCGCGTTGAGGTATCCGATGCCCGCTTCCCTGTTCGACCGGATTGGCCTTTGTGTACCCATCGTGCAGGCTCCCATGGCGGGAGTGTCCACGCCTGCCCTTGCAGCCGCGGTGTCCAACGAGGGTGCGTTGGGCTCGATCGGAGTTGGAGCGACGGACGCTGCCGGCGCGCGCGCCATGATCGAAGAGACACGTTCGCGAACCGATCGCTACTTCAACGTCAACCTGTTCGTCCATCAGCCCGCTCAGCCGGATGCAGCTCGGGAGACGGCATGGCTGGAGTTCCTCCAACCTCTGTTCGCCGAGTTCGGTGCCCAGCCGCCTGCGACGCTCCGCACGATCTACAAGAGCTTCGCCGAGGATCCCGACATGCTGGCGATGCTGCTCGATCTGGCGCCGCCCGTGGTCAGCTTTCACTTTGGATTGCCGCCCGCCGACACGCTCTCGGCGCTGCGCTCGCGCGGCATCACCCTCATAGCGACCGCGACGAGCCTTGAGGAAGCAGTCGCGATCGAGGCGGCGGGAATCGACGCGATCGTCGCACAGGGAATCGAGGCGGGCGGGCATCGCGGCGTCTTCGATCCAACAGGCCATGACGACGCGCTCAGCATGGGCGTGCTGACACGGTTACTGGTACGAAAATCAAGGTTGCCGGTGATCGCGGCGGGCGGGATCATGGACGGTGCCGGCATTGCTGCCGCGCTCGATCTCGGCGCAGCCGCAGCGCAGCTCGGCACTGCGTTTGTGGCCTGCCCCGAGTCCGCTGCGGACGCGGCCTATCGCGCTGCCCTGACCGGCCCTGGCGCCTACCACACCACGCTGACATCGCTGGTTTCTGGTCGCCCGGCGCGCGCGCTGGCCAATCGCTTCACGGCACTGGCCGATCAGCTCGCTGAGCAACTGCCGCCCGCCTACCCCACCGCCTACGACGCCGGGAAGGCACTCCACGCCGCTGCCAAGGCGCGGGGCGAGCATGGCTTCGGCGCGCAATGGGCGGGACAGGGGGCCCCGCTCACCCGCGCCATGCCTGCCGCGGAACTAATTCACGCCCTGCAAGCGGAACTGGAATGCTGCCGAGCTTGTCCGAGTCCAAATCAAGGCACGTGATAGGGCGGTGCCGAGCCAGAGACCACACGATCCGCCCAATCTGTCGCTTGCAGGGACATACGCGACGACAGGAAGTCAGGACTTTGGCGACGGGTTACCGCTGTGGCGCAATCGCGATGCTGGACAGATCGGTTGCTGCATCGACCGGCACGCCGGCTTGCTTGCGTTCGGAGTAGCGATCGACCAGCTGGGCGGCATGGGGCCGCATCAGCACGGTGAAGCGCACCAACTCCTCCATCACGTCCACGATACGATCATAATAGCTCGACGGCTTCATGCGGCCGGCCTCATCGAACTCTTTGTAGGCCATCGCGACCGAGGACTGGTTCGGGATGGTGAACATTCGCATCCAGCGGCCGAGCAGACGCAGCGTGTTGACCGCGTTGAACGACTGCGATCCGCCGGACACCTGCATCACGGCCAGCGTGCGTCCCTGGGTCGGGCGCATTCCTTTCATCTCCAGCGGCAGATGATCGATCTGCGCCTTCATGATGCCGGTGATCTGGCCGTGCCGCTCCGGACTGCACCACACCTGACCTTCTGACCACAACGCCAGTTCGCGCAGTTCGTGGACGGCAGGATGATCGTCGCCCGGTACCTGATCGGGTAGCGGCAGCGTCGAGGGATCGAATATCCGTGTTTCGGCGCCAAACAGGCGTAACAGGCGGGCGGCTTCCTCAGCCGCGAGCCGCGAGAACGACCGTTCGCGCAGACTTCCGTAGAGCAGCAGGATACGCGGCGCGGGATCGTTCGGGCCGAGGCCCAGCGCGGGGCGCTCACGGATGAACGCCGGATCGAGCGCCGGCAGATGGTCAGGTTCGGACAAGTCGCGGAGAGGCATCAGGCGATCCCAATTCGCAGCGCGAGGGCCGCAAGCGTGATGAGTAGGACGGGGACGGTAAGCGTCACTCCGACGCGGAAGTAATAGCCCCACCCGATCCGCACGCCTTTCTGCCCGAGGACATGGAGCCACAGAAGCGTTGCAAGCGATCCGATCGGCGTCAGCTTGGGGCCAAGGTCGCAGCCGATCACGTTGGCGTAGATCATCGCTTCCTTGACCGCGCCCGTAGCATGGGCCGCGTCGATCGACAGCGCGCCGACCAGCACGGTCGGCATGTTGTTCATCACCGACGACAGGACAGCCGCGATCACGCCGGTGCCAAGCGCTGCGCCCCACACACCACCTTGCGCGGTCCGATCGAGCAGCGCGGCCAGGTGGTCCGTAAGGCCCGCATTTCGCAGGCCATAGACAACGAGGTACATGCCCAGCGAGAAGATCACGACCTGCCACGGCGCACCGCGCAGCACCTTGCCGGTCTGGATCACATGGCCCCTGCCTGCGATCACCAGCAGCAGGATTGCACCGGCAGCAGCAACGGCACTGATCGGCACGCCGAGCGGTTCGAGCAGGAAGAAGCCGGCAAGCAGCAGTGCAAGCACGACCCAACCGGCGCGGAAGGTCGCGCCATCGCGGATCGCTTCGCTCGGGTGTCGGAGCGCGCCCACGTCATAGGCTTGCGGAATGTCGCGGCGGAAGAACAACAGCAGCGCACCCAGCGTGGCGGCGATCGACACCAGATCGACCGGTACCATCACGGACGCATACTCGCCGAAGCCGATCCCGAAGAAGTCGGCCGACACGATGTTGACGAGGTTTGAGACGACCAGCGGCAAGCTGGCCGTGTCGGCGATGAAGCCGGCGGCCATGACGAAGGCGAGCATCGCCTTGGTGCCGTATCCCAGCGCCCGCAGCATGGCGATGACGATAGGCGTCAGGATCAGCGCCGCACCGTCATTGGCGAATAGCGCGGACACCGCAGCGCCGAGCAGCACGACGAGCGCGAACAGCAGTTTGCCGTTGCCCCTACCCCAGCGGGCGACATGAAGCGCCGCCCATTCGAAGAATCCGGCTTCATCGAGCAGCAGGCTGATGACGATGATCGCGACGAATGCACCCGTCGCGTTCCAGACAATGTCCCACACCACCGGCACGTCGGACAGGGAGACGACGCCAGCCAGCAGCGCCACGACGGCCCCGCCCACCGCGCTCCATCCGATGCCCAGACCCCTGGGCTGCCAGATGACGAGCGTGATCGTGGCGACGAAGATCAGGACGGCAAGGAGCATCAGGCGATGCGCTGGCCCGACGCGTCCACCACCTGTTCGCCGTCCTCCTTCACGAAGGCGCCGAGCTGGCCCGCCGGCAGCAGATCAAGCACCGCCTCGGAGGGGCGGCAGAGCTTCACACCGAGCGGCGAAACGACCAGCGGTCGGTTGATGAGGATCGGGTGCTCCATCATCGCATCGATCAGCGCGCCTTCGGACAGCGACGTGTCGCCCAGACCCAGTTCAGCATAGGGCGTCCCCTTTTCGCGCAGCAGATCTCGCGGGGTCATGCCGGCTCGGTCGATCAACTCGACCAGCAGCGCGCGCGCGGGCGGGGTTTTCAGATACTCGACAACGTGTGGCTCGATGCCGGCGTTGCGGATCAGGCCAAGGGTGTTGCGGGAGGTGCCGCACTCAGGGTTGTGATAAATGACGATGTCGACAGCCATGCGGGCGTCCTTTCAGCAGCAGGGAGCGAGTTCGGCGACGAGCGGCGCGCACAACTCCGCGTTGCCGGCACAGCAATCCTTGACCAGGAACAGTGTCAGTGCGCGCAGGCCGTCCAGATCGGCTCGATAGATGATGGATCGACTGCGCCGCTCGGAGCGGACGAGGCCGGCGCGGGCAAGAATGCCGAGGTGCGCCGACATGGTGTTTTGCGGCACGTCCAGCTGGCGTGCGATTTCACCCGCGGCAATGCCCTCTGGTTCATGGCGCACCAGCAGCTTGAAGGTATCTAGGCGCGTGCCTTGTGCAAGCGCCCCCAAGGCAGAGATGGCCGAATCAGAATCCATATATCTAGCATAGCAGATATATATCCGCCACCAAAGCCGGCACTGTTGCGACGCTTGGAAGTCAGGATCTGCGCGACAAGCATGAGTCGAGCCGTTCACAGGTGGGATTGCTATCCTGACCACACGTCCTCTATCCATCATGTTCACACGCGAACACGTTCAGGTGGCCACATGAAGACCATATCTATCATCAGCCAGAAGGGTGGAGCGGGTAAGACCACGCTTGCGATCCACCTTGCCGGCGCTGCCACCAGTGCGGGTCTGTCTGCGCTGATCCTCGACGCGGACCCGCAAGCGACCGCCAGCCAGTGGAATCACTGGCGAGGCGGCGCGGACCCTGAGGTCGTGGATTGTGCCTCCCCTACCCTCCTTCCGCGCAAGGTGCAGCAAGCGGCCGATCTAGGCGCGGATCTGGTCATTATCGACACGCCCCCACACGCGGACATTATGGCGCGCGAGGCGTGCAAGGCCGCGGACCTGATCCTCATTCCGTGCCGTCCCCAGGCCTTCGACTTGTCAGCGGTCGAAACGACGGCCGAGCTGGTGAAGGCAGCAGGTAAGCCGGCCTTCGTGCTCTTCATGGGCGGCCCTCAGCGTGCACCAACTACTTACCGGGACGCGCGCGAGTTGATCGAGGGCAGCGAAGGCGTGGAGGGCATGGGCGTGCCGGTCGCGCCCGTCATGCTCACTATGCGCGCGATCTATCACCACAGCACGGCGCAAGGGAAAACCGCGATGGAGGCGGAGCCGGACGGCAAGGCGGCGGAGGAGATTGCTGCGCTATGGACGTGGACACGAGAACGTGTGAACTTGTCCACAGGTAAGAAGAGCAGGAAGAAGCGAGGCTGACATGAGCAAATTTGGTGCCATGAGGCAGCAGCGCGCAGAACGCGCGAAGGTGGAGCCGAGCGCCTTGGCTCCTCCCATCGAGGATGCGGCGCCGGTCCGATCGGCGGCGCGGCAGGGCAAGAAGGCGGTGAGCGCATACTTCAGCCCGGAGGTCAGCCGGGGCCTAAACGTGCTAGCGGCGGAGAACGGAACTACCCTCCAAGCCTTGATGGGCGAGGCGATCGACCTCCTGATGCGCCAGTACGGCAAGCACCCGTTCGGGGAACGGTGACGTAGCTACGAAAGAGGAGGGGGTGAAGCATCTATGGGTGAGCCGCTGCCTCCCGGCGAGCGTCTGCCGGTCCATCAGGTCACTGCCGGACTGAGCACCAAAGCAGACCAAATCCGTGGCCTCGCGCGAGCTGGGTACTTGCGTACGGAAATCGCTGTCCAACTCGGCATTCGTTATCAACACGTTCGGCAGGTTCTCGAACGCTCAGGGATCGATCTGGGCCGGAAGCAACGCGCCAATGCCTCCGGTCCGGAATTTCGATCGCTGGCCAAGGAACGGCCGAAGCCTGAGGCGGCTATCGCAAACGAGCCGATCCCGGCTTCCCGCCTTATTGACGCAGGGTTCATTCGGATTGGGCAGTGGACTTCGATCAGCGATGAGGCTTTTGAACCTGATTGCATCGTGCCGGCAGACGCCGGTGTCTATGCGTTCGTGGTGGACGGGATCATCCGCTATATAGGACTGACCCAGCGTGGTTTGCGGGGCCGCATGGCACATTATGTTCGCGGTCACGCCCGGCAGCGCACTAGTGCGCGCATCAAAGGCCTTATCCTGACGGCGCTTAATGCAGGCAGCCGTGTCGAGATCCTGATCGCGACCCCTGAGGACACAACGTGGAACGGGCTTCCGGTGCTGACCGCGCCAGGGTTGGAAGCGGGGTTGATCCGAATGATCCGGCCTGATTGGAACATGCAAGGGCTGGGTGAGTGAGCGTCATCTGAGGTAGCGCCCAGATTGTTGCATGCTCACGTGTTGACGTGTGGACACGATATCATGACGGCATGTGAACACGCAGCCTGTAAACCTGGCAGCAGGCTTTTCGGTGAGTTTTGGGGTAGCGGCTCACCTTTCGGTCGGCGCGCTAAAATCCACCAGCACCGGCAGCTCGGCTGCCAGCCCGCGCATCTTGGCGCGACGGACGACGCTGTGCTGGTCGATCAGGCTTTGCGCGTCCCGCTTCCCGCTGGAAGTTTTCGGGAACCAGTGGAGCGCAATCCGCTCGACTTTGCGGCCCTTTTTGATGGGGGTGAAATCGACGTAAAAGGGGCAGAGCTTGTTGATCTCCTCTACCGCCACCTTGAGGCAGTATTTATTGAGATCGGCGAACCGCTCCAGCTTGCCAGCGGGCACGTTGAGCAGCCCGCGCAGCTCCTCAATCGTAAACTCCTCCGTCTGCTTGTATTCGAGGCCGATCCGTCGCTCGATCATCTCGTAGAGGCACAGGGCGTATTTAGACTCGAAGCAATACATCACCTGCGTCTTGAGACGGGCATACACCTCGCTGTTCCGCAGGATTTCGATCAGTTCCTCAGGGATGCGGTAGTGGAGGAAGCCGTCCTTCTCCAAGCTTTCGTCGCTCGGGCCGAGGAGCTGCACACGGCGCTTGTAGCTCTTGCCGCTCTTGCGGATGGTGACGATTGCGATCGTGCCCATCAGGCGGAGCAGGGAGGCCTCAATCCGCTCGTTACCTTGATGCGTGCCTTTCAGCGCCGACTTGGCAATCCGATGGACGATCGGTTCGCCGATCCGCTCCCAGGCATTGGCGATCAGCAGATTGTAGGTTCGGCGATCGGCGAGAGTGAGGGGACTTAGCTCGACAATATCGACCAACTCGCCCGGCTTTACGATCTCGCCATAATGAGAGGGATTGAAGGGGTTGCCCTTGCCTCGCTGAGTTAGGGTGCGGAACGATCCATCTGCAAGCGTGGGCTGGGGCATGGGCGTGTCTCAAAGGTGAGCGGTAGCTATTGCTGCGCTCACCTTAACACGAAAAGTGAGTTGGGCAATCTAGTTGGCTCCCCGATCTACGGTGAGGAGATACCCCAAAACTCACCGTCAATTTCCTGGATACCCTAAGGCTCACCAGAATCGACCCGAACGCTCACCTTAAGCCGCCCCAACGCTCACCGATGGTTACCCCAAGGCTCACGCGAATCGGCCCTAACCCTCACCATTAGAGCTGATTTCTGTCGGTTTTCCGCGGCCTTCGAGCGCCTGAATCTTGAATCTAGAAGAATAATTGAATCAGAAGGTGACGGGTGAGTTTTGGGGTAAGCCACTCCTGTGGACAAAGCACAGGCAAATGCAGAATTGACCTATCGGCCAATGCGCCTTTGATCCGTGCCGGCTATCGCCGTCACCAGCGCGGCCTGACGGCCGCAGGGCTTCCCAGAGAAGCCAGGCGGAACCGGTGGTGTGTGCCTTCAGCGTTCCGCCAGCGGAGAAGGCGGTGAGGCGCCACCCCAAAGCTCACCTTTCGTCTTCCGGGGATCGGTGTGTGCGATCACGCCGGATCGAACAGGCCGGCGAACTCGCGCTGGTCATAGTAGCGGACCTTGCTGGCCCACAGCGGGCGCTCGCCCTGGCGCAGCAACAGGAGCGTGTCGGCGGGCATCCGCATGATTTCGTCCGGCGTGACGAGCCGCCGCGCCGTGACGTGCGTGCTGAGGCTCTCCGAGGGACCGGCGCGATTATCTCCCCAGCCAGTACCGCGCGACGTGCTGAGGGTCGCATATTCCAGCGTCGTGTCGCCGATCGTGCGTGAGAGCATGTCGGCGGTGGCATGGTCGTTGACCCCGAACGTCTGGACCACGCCGGCATTGGACAGGAAGGTGCCGGCGCGCTCGCCATAAAGTGCGCGGAGCTGGTGCATGTCCTGGAGGATCGGCCAGAGCTGAAGAGGGCATCGCGTGGAAGGTACGCCAGACAACGCTAAGCGAGAACATTTCAAGAACCGCATGATGGCCGTTACCGCC
>NZ_JBIQFL010000022.1:0-17675 GCF_045369135.1 Sphingomonas sp. 179-I 2A4 NHS
AGACCACCGGGATGAGGGGTCCTTTTTCGACGCCGATCACCCCGCTACCGGGGTCCCTTTTCCACGCCGATCCACAGTCATCGACACCTATGCCCGCCGTATCGTCGGCTGGCGCGCCAGCAGGACGGCGCATGCCAGCTTCGTCCTGGACGCGCTCGAGCAGGCGCTCCATGACCGCCGACCGGTTCATCGCGGTGGCCTGGTCCATCATAGCGACCGCGGGTCGCAATACGTATCGATCAAGTACACCGAGCGCCTGGCCGAGGCCGGGATCGAGCCCTCGGTCGGCAGCGTCGGCGACAGCTATGACAACGCTTTGGCCGAGACGATCAACGGCCTCTACAAGGCCGAGGTGATCCACCGGCGCGGGCCGTGGCGCAACTTCGAAGCAGTCGAGTACGCTACCCTTGAGTGGGTGGACTGGTTCAACCATCGCCGGCTGCTCGAACCCATCGGCAACATCCCGCCTGCCGAAGCCGAGGAGCAATACTATGCTGCCGCGGACATCATCGATATGGCAGCGTGACTCACATCCAACGGCCTCCGGCAAACCCGGCGCGGTTCAGCCATTCGCGTCGGCGACGGCATGGAGCTTCGTGTTCATGCCGCCCTTGGTGCGGCCGATCAGGCGACCGAGATCCCCTTTTTAACCCGCAGGCTCAATGCCGTGCGGTGTGCTTTCAGATAAGTCGCGTCGATCATGACCGTCTTCGGCTCGGCGCCCACCGCAGCTAGGCCTTCCATCATCCGCGTGAACACGCCCGCCACGCCCCAGCGCTTCCACCGATTGTACAACGTCTTGTGAGGACCGTAGTCCTTGGGCGCGTCGCGCCAGCGCAGCCCATTGCGATTGACGAACACGATGCCGCTCAACACCCGGCGATCATCGACCCGAGGCTTGCCGTGGCTCCTGGGGAAGAACGGCCGCAGCCGCTCCATCTGCTCGTCCGTGAGCCAAAACAGGTCGCTCATTCCAGTCTCCTCGCGGAGCCTGAATCAGATCGCTCTGCTTACATACGGGTAATTCCCGTCGCCAGAGAACCGGTCGTTTTTCTTGCTGTCGGACGCGCTTTGAGATTACCGTGTCTCCGTGTCCAATAGCTAGTTTCGGGAAAAGGCAATCGAGAATACATTTCGGGAAAACAGCGCCCGCCTTGCCGTTCAGCGTTTCTTTTCTGCCGTCAGTCGTCCCGATGATCGTTCCCATTCGGGAACGGGGCGGACTTCTGTTACCTGCTGGACAGGAAGAAGGTATTACCGTCGGGATCATTGAAATAGACGTGCGAGAAAGGCTTGGTCAACGGCGGCCCGAGGAAGGTCACACCTCTTGCCGACAGTCCATCATACTCATATTGCACATTGTCGCAGCCGAACGATCCGTTGAAGAAGGTGCCGATCCTCTCTTCATGCCCCTCAGGCGTAAAAAGAAGGATGCCGGTCTGCGCACCGGGGATGGTCATTTCGATCCAGCGCCTTTCTCGATCGAGCGGTCGGTCGCAATCACGAAACCCATAATCTCCGTCCAGAAGGCCACCGCACCGTCTTGGTCGCGGGTTGGAATGCCGACGTAGTTCAGCTTTCGGATCACGGCTGACCTTTCTGGCCGCGGACCAGTTGCGGCGCGCCCGCGAGATGCTCATTGCTATAGCAATGAGCGACAAGCAGTACGCGTTGGACGCTTACGTCCTCGACACCCTCATGCGCGATCTGGTCGGTCACGATCGCCGGACATCGGCTTTCCTGATCTACCTATCGCTGTTTGCCTCGGCGGAGGTGGGCTTCGCGCGCATCAGCCACGTCCAGCTCGCCGAACGCACCGGACTTTCCAAGCGCAGCGCACAGGACGCCGTACTTCACCTGATCGACCGGGGTCTGTTGCGGGCTGCCGAGAGCGGCGCGACCGAGGTGACGCGTTACGAGCTTCTTTCACCTTGGCGCCGGACGGCCTGTTGATCGGCCGACCGGCACATCGGCTGCATCCTATTTTGGTTGCCAGAGCTCGATCTTGGTGCCGTCCGGGTCCTGTATCCAGGCGAACCGGCCGAATGGGTCGGCATCGTCCCGCTTGAGTATGGGAACGCCTTTCGCCGTCAGCCGCGCGATCATCGCGTCCATGTCGTCCACGGCGAAGTTGACCATGAACTCCCGCGTGGAGGGCATCATGTGATCAGTGCTATCTAGGAAGGCAATCCAGGAGACCTTCGGCGGATGCCCTGGCGCGTCGAAGGGCAGCGCTGCCCCGCCCCAGGCTGCGACATCCAACCCCAGCACTTCTCTATACCAGCGCGCTAACGCCTTGGGGTCCTTGCTCTTTACAAAGATGCCACCAATGCCGGTGACGTGGCCGAGCTGCTCAGCCATGCCAGGAGCTTGCCACGCGAGCAACGCGATGATGCCTAAACTCCATGCCACCCATCCCGATCTCACTCCTCACCCCGTCGCAGCTCTCATGAACGCACGCTAGCCGAGGCACCGTAGTTCCGCCTATTGTGCAACCAATGCTATAGCAGTGAAATATAGATCTGCGACCTGGCTGTTTCCAAAGGCTGGTGAGCGGGGCCTTTGATAGGCCTTTTCCGTTCTCGCTTCACCATCCTAATGGGAAAACCCGAGCCGTCTCGATCGCCATTCCCAGTTGGGAATGAAGCTGGAGCCGTTCATGCTTGATCGTGTCGAGAAAGCGTGGCCTGATGACCGGGACCAGAGAACAGGAGACGATTATGGTAGCGAATCCGCAAACGGGTACGAAGGCAGCCACGGGGATTCACGCGCCAGTGAAACCATCGGCCGAACTTGGCGCGATCGTAGGGAGTGAAGCGCTTCCTCGCAGTGAGGTGGTCAGCAAGATTTGGGCTTACATCAAGGCAGAAAAGCTTCAGAGCCCCGACAACAGACGTGAGATCGTCGCAGACGAAAAGCTCAGGAAGATCTTCGGTAAAGAGCGGGTGTCGATGTTTGAGATGAACAAACACATTTCACAACACTTGACCAAGGCCTGATCGACGGCCGTTGATTTCCGTGCACAGCGACGGGATTAGCGCTGGGAAGGGGTGATGAGGTTAGCCGGGGCGCCGCCATTCGTCATGGCCGCCTCGGCCATGGCGGCATCGACGTCATCGTTGGCCTCCTTCATCGTGCGCTCTTGAGCTGCCCTGATTTCAGCATTGTTGCCTGCACTCTCAGCTTGGCGTCCGCACGCCGCTTGCAGCAGCATAGCACTGCCTAAGGCTACCCTTGCCCACCCCATCTTAACCCCCTGTTCGTTACGCCCAATGCCCGTTACAGTCTGACGTCACCAGGAGCAGCTGGCAACGAGAAAGGGGAAGCTCATGTTCAACGAATTCAAAACCTTCGTCATGCGCGGTAACGTGCTCGATCTCGCGGTCGCGGTCATTATTGGCGCTGCGTTCGGCAAGATCGTCTCCTCGCTCACCGACGATATCCTCATGCCGATTATCGGCAAAGTCTTCGGTGGCCTGGACTTTTCGAGCTATTTCGTGACGCTCGGTGCCGTGCCCGCGAACTACGCTGGCAGCCTCTCTGACTACGCCGCCTTGAAGAAGGCAGGCGTACCGCTACTCGGCTATGGCGAATTCATCACGCAGGCGGTGAACTTCATCATCGTCGCCTTCATCATTTTCCTCGTCGTCCGCTCGGTCAATCGCCTGATGCCAAAGAAGGCCGACACGCCTGCCGCGGTTCCTGAGGACGTCACGCTGCTTCGTGAAATCCGTGATGAGCTTCGTCAGCGTCGTTCGATCTGATCCGTCACGCCATGGCTCCCAGATGGTGGCCGTGGCATCTGGTCATGCTGGTTCGAGCAATCAGGCAAACGCCTCGCCGTCGGTATAGGTGGTGAGCACGCAGCTTGGCGATGCGGTGCGTCCGGCCATCGACACCGGGAGTGGTAGCGAGACGATGATGGCGGTTCGCTGCGACGGAGAGTTGGCCTCGACTGACTTTTGTGACGTGCTCCCCAAAGCTCTACCAGTCATAACTGGAGTCCGGCATTCATGTGAGCCTCACCCCGTCTTAGGTCCGGTCTTTATGAGAAAACCGGCTCTCTTTTCGTCAGGGCAGGCATGCCTGCCCTGACGAAAAAGCGCGCTCCATCGGGGTCTGGTTGCCGAGGGAGCTATGCGGACGGTGCTCGTTGTAATCGCGCCGCCACGCCTCACATTTTACCCGTGCGTCGTCCAAGCTCAAGAACCAGTATGCGTTGAGGCATTCGGCCCGAACGCGGCCATTGAACGCCTCCGCGAACGCATTGTCGGTCGGCTTGCCGGGGCGGCTGAAGTCCAGCACTACATCATGCTGATAGGCCCATAGATCGAGATCCTTCGAGATGAATTCCGGCCCATTATCCAGACGTATGCGCTTGGGGCGACCGTGTACCGCGGCAATACGGTCGAGCGTCTCGACCACGTCAGAGCCACGATAGCTCGTCCGTACATCGAGCGCTGGCGACACGCGCGTGAAGTTGTCGACGATCGACAGCACCCGGATCTTGCGCCCGTCGAACAGCTGGTCCGACAGGAAATCCATCGACCAGCACTCGTTGGGCGCCGTCGCCGGCGTCCGGTCATCGCGCAGCTTCGCCTTCACCTTGCGCTTGGGCGTCTTGTTGCGCAGCTGCAGCCCGAGTTCGCGATACAGCCGATGAGTGCGCTTGTGGTTGATCTCCCAGCCTTCCCGCCGGAGCAGCACATGGATGCGTCGATACCCGTAGCGAACACGGGTCGCAGCCAACTCCTTGATCCGCATCTTGAGGCCGGCCTGATCGAGGCGGCGGGACTGATAGCGCTGGGTCGATCGATTGATCGGAAATGCGCCACAGGCTCGCCGTTCGCTGACCTGGTAGCTCGCCTGCAAATAGCCGACGATCTCCCGGGCTCGACCAGGCCCTACATTTTTCGGCGGATGACGTCCTGCAGCATCTCCTTGTCCAGGCTCAGGTTCGCCACCAGCCGCTTCAGCCGGACATTTTCCTCTTCCAGCACCTTCAGACGCTTCATCTCCGACGGCATCAGCCCTCCGTATTTGCTACGCCATCGATAATAGGTCTGGATTGATATGCCCGCCTTCCGGCAAACCTCCTCGACGGTTGTTCCATCCTCGGCCTGCTTGAGGATGAACGCTATCTGCTGCTCGCTGAACCTCGACCTCTTCATTGACGGATTCCCTTGTCCGGCACCTGCCAAACCTAACCGGGAATTTCTTACAAAGAACGGACCAATCCGAAGGGCTCAGGTCAATATCAAATTGCCGCTTCAGTTTATGTCTTAATTGTTCTGGGTCTCGCCCTTGATAGGGAATTCGCAATTGGTGAGCCCGACCTATTGAACCGCTCTCAGCGCTCTTTCGATTGCCTTCCGCCAGTTTTCGGGATCGGCGCTCCGCAACAGCTGTTCGCATTCCCTCGCCCGTTCACCCAGGTGCTGTTCTCCGAACAATGCAGCAAGGCCAGCCATGTCGTGCAGCTTGGCCGCAAGGCTGCTGGCATCTTCCGGTGAGATCATTTCGGCCCCGGAGCAACGCTGCAAAGCCTCTATGAGCGAGCCGCGACGCGTTCGGTACTTTTCCACCAATTCGATTGGTAGGGCCGGATGCGCAGCCAGTGGCGTTTCAGGCACGGGCTCTGCTTTGGCTTCTGGGCGCGGGCGCAGTAGCCATTTTTCGAGTGCGTCCTGCAGCACCTCCATCGCCAGCGGCTTGGTCAGGTGCGCCTGCATCCCCGCTGCAAGGCAGGCCTTGATATCTTCTGGATAGGCGTTTGCGGTCAGCGCTACGATGGGCAGTTCCCCCGGCGTCAGCCCCGCAGCGCGCAATTGCCGCGTCGCGGCATAGCCATCGACGCGCGGCATCTGCAGATCCATCAGCACAAGCTGGTAGGGATCATCGCCCTCGCTTTCGGCGCGCACCATCGCGACCGCCTCGCTGCCATCGCGGGCGATATCGAGCCGCAGGTCGAACTTTTCTCCCATGGCGCTGATCAGCAACTGGTTGATCTCATTGTCCTCTGCCAGCAGCACCCGTCTGCCAGCAATGTCGCTGCGGCCCGGCGGTTCGGGAATTGCTTCTTCCACTACAGGCAAGTCGCCTTCGCTGCAAACGACCAACGGCAGGTCGACCATGAACGTGGACCCCTCGCCGGGGGTGCTCTCGAGGCTGATCGTGCCACCCATCAAATGCACTAGCTGGCGCGCAATTGACAGGCCGAGTCCGGTGCCGCCGCGGCGCGACGCAAGCTCCGAATTGGCCTGCACGAATTCCTCGAAAATTGCCTGCTGCCGTTCGGGAAGTATGCCAATGCCGGTATCGCGTACCGCGATCTCGATTCTTTCGCCGACAATCCGCGCGTGTACCGAGACCGATCCCTCGTCAGTGAATTTGAGCGCATTGCCGACAAGATTCAGCAGCACCTGGCGAATGCGCATGGAATCGCCCCGGACACGTTGAGGAAATGCGGGATCGATTTCGGCCGAAATCTCCAGCCCCTTTTCGCGCGCCACCGGTTGCAGTAGGCGCAGGCTTCCACGCACCAGATGCGGGATGTCCACCGGTTCTTCGGACACCGTCATCTGCCCCGCCTCGATCTTCGACAGGTCGAGCAATTCGTTCAGCAACCGCAGCATCGCCTGGCCCGACTGGACGATTACCTGCACATGGTCGCGCTGCTTGTCGTCGAGATCACTTTCGAGCAGCACTTCGGCGAACCCGATAACGCCGTTCATCGGCGTGCGTATCTCATGGCTCATATTGGCAAGAAAGGTTGCTTTGGCCTCCATCGCCGCGCGCGCCTCATCGCGCGACTCACGCAACGCCATCTCAGACAGCACCGTGTCGGTAATGTCCTCGAACACGCCGAACAATCCGATGGTCTCGCCCGCCGGGCTAACCTCGGCATGGCCAACCGAAGCGACGTAGCGGACTTCTCCCGAGGGGCGCACCAGCCGTGCGTCGAACCTGAAACCCTCACCGGTTTTGATCGAGTGTTCGACCTTTTCGGCCACCATCGCGCGATCATCTTCATGATAGAACTCAATGGCACTCTCGAGACTGAGGTCATAGTCCTGGTCGACGCCATGGATGCGATAGACCTCGTCGGACCAATCGAGCTTGCCGGTAGCCAGATCGACGCGCCAGTGACCAACATGGACCAGCGCCTCGGCCATTGCTAGCAGGCGATTGCTTTCAACCAGTCTCGCCACATGCGCCGCGTCCTCCAGTTCATCCCGGTGGCGTTCGCTGATATCTCGCACCGTGCCGACAAATTCGATCGGTTCACCGGTTTCGGGCGAGGCAATCGTGCGAAAGCTTGCTTCGAGCCAGACATAGTGCCCGTCCTTGTGCAGGTAGCGGTAGCTGGCAATACGGCTTGCCGCGCCCCGCAGCAGGCTTTCGCTGACCTGCATGACATGCGCGCGGTCATCGGGGTGAATGCCCGCCATCGGGGATTCTCCGATCATCTCCTCGGGCGCGTAGCCGAGCAACCGCTCGCTGGCCGACGATACGTAGCGGCGGATTCGATCGGCGCCGATTGTCACGATCATATCGTTGGTATTCTCGGCCAGGCTACGGAACCGGCGCTGTTCTGCAACCGCTTCGGCTTTGGCAAGCGTGAGCGCGGTTACATCGTTGAGCACTACCGTAATGCAGGTTTCGCCCGCGTCATCGATCCATTCATTCGCCGCGATGGCGTAATAGCGCAGTTCGTCGCCAAGCCGCAGCGCGACCGGCTCTTCGGGCAGGCGCTGGTCTGCCCTGATACCAATCAGCTCGGCAAAATCACGCCCCGGGAGTGGCGCGCCGTCTGTCGCCAGTTTGCGTTGCGCCAGCCCGTTGGCCCAGGATATCCGGCGTCCAGCGTCGAGTACGAGAATGGCAGAACCGGCAGTTTCCGCAATCCTGCGATCCTGCCCGGCGTGCGCCGGGAGCGCATCCAAGGCCCGTCCGGCTTCGACGGCAGGCGCGTCGCTCGCCCGGCGCGGTGATGTCCGCTGTCCGCCAAGGCGAACGAACAGCGCAATGAAGACGGTGACCAGGATCGCCCCGAGCGCGGCTCCGAGCAGGAGCATTTCCATACTCTCATTCATTGCCATAGCGCCTGTCGACCGGGCGGGAAGCACCGCGCTCACGACAAGAAATGGATTTGCATTGCATCTGTGCAACCTTCCGCTACCGACCCCTAGCGTGATCCGTTCATCAGCGCAAAATCTTGCTTCTGGATGATCTTATGTGCCATTCTTGAACATGACGTAATAACTTTTTGTTGGTAGTCCACCTTCGGACAGCGTGCGTTTTATTCATGAGACCGCCGGACCGTGGCGGGCCTCGGGGCCAGCGCTCACTTCGCCGCTGGGCGTGCTCTAGGCCCCACCCGGTATAAACTCCCCGTTGTCGGAGCGTTTGATGGTTATTTCTAAAAAGCTGCAAATGGCCCTGTGGGCAGCAATGGTGGCATTTCCCACCAACGCCCAGCGCACCGATCCGGTTGTCCAGCCCGATGTCACACAAGCCGACACTGGTTCCATGGCTGCCCCGACAACGGTCGAACGGTTCTATAGCCTGTCCGAACTCGGGTGGCAGGACGGGCTCGAAATCAGCGGCCTGTCCGGAAGCCGTGAACTGTACTTTCCGCTGCCCCACGCCGAGAGGATCGGCGCGCTCGAGCTGCGGCTGCCCTATCGCAGCGCGTCGGCGTTCGAGAGCCGCCGCAGCCTCACCATCTCGGCCAATGGGCAGATTCTTCGCACAATGGCGCTCGCTCCCGGCGAAACCAGCGGGGAGATCGTCCTGCCAGTCGTGCCGACGATGGTCCGCAACGGCTTCCTGACCGTGCGCTTGGATTACAGCGGTGCGATCACCGAAGATCGCTGCATGGATCAACGGCTGGCGGGCGCGTTCCTGTCCTTCGCGCCGGAGGGCGGCCTGCGGGCCGCGCTGCGCCCTGCAGCAACCGCCAGCCTGGGCGCGGTGATCGCACTTTTACCGGCGGCGGTCGACATCGTCTTGCCCGCCGCGCCGAGCGAGGCCCAGGCTGCCGCCGCACTGACGCTGGCCGCCGGAAATCCACGGGCCCGCATTGTCACCGCAAGTTCTGCCGCCATCGTGGCGCGTGACGCGATGTGGACGCGGGGCCGCATAGTGCTTGTCGACAAAAGCGCCCCGCCGCTCGCAATCGACCGGTCTGGCCCCGTGCCTGCGGTCGCTATCGGAGGCGACGACCCCGCCGCTGCTGCCCGTCTGGTGCGCAGCCAATGGCGGGCGGCGCTGGCAGCGACCCCAAGCGCTGCGCTTGCCGGCAGCGAACCCGATGCCACCGCCCCCGACCGGCTGACCTTCGCCGACCTCTCCGGCGACGTATCGGTGCAGGAGGTTTCCGATCGCGGCACATGGACGCTCGCAGTTCCGGCGGCGTCGGTTCCCGCGGGGCAGGCAATCCGAAGTCTGGCGGTGGATGCAGCGGTGGCCGATGACGGCAGCATCACCCCTCCGGTAGTGAGCGTGCTGATGAACGGCCTGCTGCTCGGCAGTACCGAGGCGCGGCGCGGCGAGCGTACCCGGCTCGACCTGGCAATTCCCGACGGTTTGGCCCGCGCGCGCAACGCGGTCGAAGTGAGTGTCACCCGGCAGGTGGCCAGCGGCGACTGCACCTATGCCCCGCAAACCTATCCCGCGCAGATCCTGCCCTCCAGCCATGTACGGCTCGGTCCGGCGGGTGAGGCCGCGGATTTCTCCGATCTGCCGGCAACGTTCAATGGCGGCTTCACGGTCAGCCTCGACAGTCCGCAGCATCTGGCACCGGCGGCACAGCTGCTGCAGGGCCTTGCCGGGCCGCAAGCCCCGATAAATGTCACCTATGGCGAGACCGCGACCACCGGCCCGCTGGTGCATATCGGCGCCACGCCGCCGGCAGGAACGGATCCGGTTGTCACGCTCTCTGGCGAGCGCGTCGAGATTGTTACCGAGGACGGCAGCAGTCTGGTCGACAGCGCAACGCTTGCCTCTCTCACCGTCGCGCAGCTGCTGCATAACGATGGTGATCCGGTGCTCTGGATTCGTCCGGCGGCAGATTTTGGCGCGCTGACCGAGCTCGCTGAACCGCTCGATCTCAGTTATGGCGACATCGCACTGATCGGTGCCGATGGCATCGAACTGGCGTTCTCAACCGAACGTGACCGGCTGATCGACATTCGCTATCCGGACCGGACCGGACTGGCTGAACTCCTCGATCGTTACCGGCTGTGGCTGATCGGGCTCGCCTGGCTGATCGCAAGCGTCGGCTTCATCTACCTGCTGCGCCGGGTCTATGCGACGCGCCAGTCCGACGACTGAGCCCACCCCATGTTGGATCTGACAGCCACCGACAGCTGGACTGGCGACTTCCTCGCCGAACAGGGGCTTATCACGCTCGAACAACTCAACGAGGCGAGTGAGCTTGCCTCGCGCTGGGGTTCGAGCCTGTCCGATGTGCTGTTGGCGCGCAACTGGATGGAAGCGTCCGAGTTCTACCATGCGCTCGCCGAGCGTTTCGGGATGCAATATGTCGATCTGCTCGAACAACCGCCCGATCCCGACCTGCTCGATGAGGCGCAAGTCAGCGATTACATGCGCGAGCTGACGGTGCCGTGGCGCGCCACCGACAATGTGGTGACGGTGGCCACCGCACGCCCCGGCCCGGAGGTTATCGTGTATGCGCGCGAACGCTGGGGCGCGCAGGTGCGGCTGGTGGTTGCCGCCAAGGCCGACCTGCAGGCCGCAGTTCAGCGCAATTTTTCCGAACGTTTCAGCCATGCTGCAGTGTTTGACCTCGCCGAACGTGACCCGCTGATGTCGGCGCAGACGGTGTTTACTCCGGCGCAGATCGTGATCGCCTGGGGCATGCTGACCGCGATCGCGATAGGATTGGCGCTGGCACCAGTGCCGACCCTGATCGTGATCAACCTGGTGATGACGCTGTTCTATCTGGGCAATTTCATCTTCAAGGGCGTGCTGATCTGGGCGGGCGGCAAGCATCAATATGCGCGCGAGCAGCAGATCTCCTCCGCCGTGCGCATGCTGAGAGACGACGATCTGCCCGTTTATACCGTGCTGGTGCCGATGTTTCGCGAGCCCAACGTGCTGCCGATCCTCGCCAACGCCTTGCGCCAGCTCGATTACCCGACCAGCAAGCTCGACGTGAAGATCGTGCTCGAGGAAGGCGACCAGGAAACGATTGAGGCAGCCCAGTCGCTGGGTCTCGAAGGCATTTTCGAGATCATCCGCGTTCCGCCCTCGCAACCGCAGACCAAGCCCAAAGCGTGCAATTACGCGCTGCAATTCGCGCGCGGCGAATATCTCGTAATCTACGATGCGGAAGACAAACCCGAGCCCGACCAGCTCAAGAAGGTGGTAGTGGCGTTCAACCGAGCGCCCGCCAATGTCGCCTGCGTGCAATGCCGGTTGAACTATTTCAACCGCGACGAGAACTGGCTGACGCGGCTGTTCACGCTTGATTACTCGCTGTGGTTCGACCTGATGCTGCCGGGGCTGGAGCAGCTGCGCATGCCGATCCCGCTCGGCGGTACATCGAACCATTTCAAGATGGACGTGCTGCGCGAACTGCGCGCCTGGGACCCGTTCAACGTCACCGAGGACGCCGATCTGGGCATCCGCATGACGCAGAAGGGCTATGAGGTTCGCCTTGTCGCCTCGACCACCTTCGAAGAGGCCAATGTCTCGCAAAGCAACTGGGTGCGGCAACGGTCGCGCTGGATCAAGGGCTACATGCAGACCTTTCTGGTGCACACCCGCCGGCCGCTGCACCTGATGCGCACGATCGGCCCTATGGGTGTGCTCGGCTTCGTGTTTTTCATCGGCGGGACGATGCTGTCAGGGCTGCTCAACCCGCTGTTCTGGGCGATCTTTGCGTTCTGGCTGGTTACGCTGACAGGTATTTTCGATCCCGTCTTTCCCGATCCGCTGCTGTATCTATCGCTGTTCAACCTGCTGGCCGGGAACGGCATGTTCATGTTCGTGATGATGCTGGCGCCGTTCCGCCGCAACTGGCTGCAGCTGGTCCCGTTCAGCCTCACCGTGATCTGGTACTGGACGTTGATGTCGGTGGCGGCGTGGAAGGGGGCATGGCAGCTGGTAACCAAGCCGTTCTACTGGGAAAAGACGCATCACGGCCTGTCCAAACACACCGCCGAAGAGGTGGCAAAGGCATCGCAGGACCAAGGGGTGCCGGCGTGATCCGGCGGTTGCCTGTTGGCGCGATCGTGCTGGCGCTGTGCCTTGCTGCCTATGCTGTATTGGTGCTGGCGCTGCAAACACGCGAATATGTTTCGGCGAGCAATCTCGACCTGTGGGGGCGTGCGTTGATGGCCAATGGCGGGCTGTCGCGGTTCGAGGACGTGGTGACTGCCTATCCCCCGCTGCCCTATATTATCACCATCGTGACCGCGGCCTTGTTTCCCGTCATGCGGGACGCCACGCCCGAACTGCTCGGGGCCGGCCTTGCCGCGCTGCTTGTGTTTGCCTGGCATGCCGGCATCCGGCGCAATCATGTTGGCCCCGTCCGCGCGCTGATCGGGACGGTGGCGCTGGCGGTGAACCCGCTATTCCTGCGTTCGATTTCCGAAGGACCGGGTTTCATTCTGCTCATGTTCGGATTGTGGTTCACCGCGCTGGGTGTGTTCGGCCTGCGCCGTGGACACCGCGTCAATGATATCATCCTCATCTCGCTGGGTCTGACCCTGATGGTATTCGCCCACCCCTTTGGCATCGTTGTGGCATTTGCGATGTTTCCTTTTCTCGCGCTGGTGTTCCCCGCCGACCGGCTGGGCGAGGCTCCGGCAGCGATGTTCCTCGTGCTACTATTCCCGCTGCTCTTCGCGCTACTCTCCTTTGCCTATGTGAACTGGGTTTTTGCCGGCGATGCCTTGTCCTTCCTCCCCCGCGTGAGCCGCGAATCGGCCGGACTGGGGCCAGACTGGACCCCTCCGGCGGGGTTCTGGGGCTGGTCGCTTGCGGTATTCAGCGTGTTCGCCGCCTGTCCCATGGCAATCGCCATGTTCGTGCGTACGCAGGGCATGGCATCGCTGCGAATGGCTGTAATCGTGCTTATGTGCACGCTGCTTGCGGCCACCCTGCTTGGCAGCCTTTTCGAAGTGCTGCCGGCACCCGCACTGGTCGCAAGCCTCGCTGTGGCAATCTCGGCTGCCTGCGCGGCCCGCTGGCCGATCGAGCATGCCCAGGGGTCCGAGCTGGCAATGTTGCTGGCAGCAGGCACGCTCGGCGGCGTGGTGGTCACCTTTGCCGATTCGACGCCCGAGACCGAACGCTGGCGCGCGGCTATGTCCGGGGCGCAAGTGGCCCCGGCTGATCCCGAACTGGCTGAGCTGGGTGCGCTGCTCTTACCGCGCGATGCGATCCTGTTCGACGCGGACCGCGCCCCTGCAGTGATTGCCGAACGTGGCACCACACGCGGCATATGGAGCGCCGGATCGCCCGAATTCCGCCTCGCCGCGCTGTCCGGGCGCTCAGAAGCGCAGACAGTCGTGGTTCACAATCGTGACGCCGGGCTGGGCAACGACAGGGTCGGTCAGATGTTGCCCGAAGTTTATGAGAACGGTCTCGAGGGCTTCCGCGAAATATACACCGGCGAGCGCTGGCGCGTGTTCGCTATCGAAACGGGAACCGGATTATGAGCAAGTCAGGCCAGGTCGCACGCATCCTCGTAGTCGATGATTCCGAAGAAAGCTCCGCAGTTACCGCTGCCTTTCTGCGCATCGGAGGATTCGAGCGGATCGAGTTTGCACGTTCCGGCGAGGAAGCGCTGGCAATGGTCGGCATCGGCAGCAGCAGCGCACCGGTCGAGGACGAAATTGGCTTCGATCTGATCTTGCTCGACATCGTCATGCCCGACATGGACGGGATCGAGGCCTGCGCGCGCCTGCGCATCAACCAGCCGAGCCGCCACGTCCCGATCCTGATGCTCACGGCCTCGCGCGATGTCGAGACGCTCAATCACGCCTATGTTGCGGGCGCCGACGACTTCGTCTCCAAGCCAGTTGACGAGGTGCGGCTGTTGGCGCGTGTGCGTACGCTGCTGCGGATGCGACGCGAACAGAAGCGCCGCCAACTGCGCGAGGCAGATTTGCGGCTGCAGAACCTCAACCTGCAGCGCGGTCAACTCGATGCCGTCCTGATCGAGCCGGTGTCACACCTGCCGCGCGACATGCTGGTCGAACAATTGCTGCGCAACTGCCGCGAGCTGGGCGATCCGGCAGCGCTGGCGCTGATTCAGATCGCCGACTTCGCGCATTATCGCGAGTTGCACGGCAACCAGCTGGCCGAAAGATTGTTTCACCGCATCGCGGGAATCGTTTCGCAGATCGAGGCACCGCTTGCGGCGATCCCGTGTGCCTATGGGCAAGGCAGCTACATGGTCGTGCAGCCGGGCGCCACAAGCGCTGACAGGCTCGCGGAAATGTGCACGAAGGTGTGCGCTGCGGTAACACAAGAGGCGATATTCCACGGAAACTCGATCGGCAGCGAGAATGTCGAGATGCTGACGCAGACCGGCTGGAGCGACAGCGACAAGCTTGAGGCGATGATCGATGATTTGCTTGAGCGGATGAACACACGAATGCTGGAGATGCGGTGATGAAACGGCGGATATTGGCGATGGCGACCGGCTGGGCGAGCGGCATCCTGCTAGCAGGCCAGGTGCAGGCGCAGGAGGTGCCCACTGTATCGCAAAGCGCCGACAATGATCGCGGGCAGATGATTGCGACCTTTTATTACTCGAAGAGCACGCGCGGCTTCGACGCCGATGGCCAGACGATCGATATTTCCGATTACGAGAAACTGGAGCTCTACGTGCTCGCCGAATACCATGTGAGCGACGACCTGACCTTGCTGTTGAAGCCGAGCCTGCGCGATGTTTCAGTTGAGGGCGGCGAGGATTCTAGTGGCCTTGGCTACACCGATATCGGTGCCCGCTACCGCCTCACGGGAGACAATGACCGGTCGCTTGCTTTCGAAGCGACGGCCCGCATTCCCGGCGTCGATCGCGAGGACAGCATCGCTCAGGTCGGCAGCACCGATGCCGAATACGATCTGCGACTGCGCGGTTTCCACGGCTTCGCTCTGGGCGAGGATTCCGGTTTCGTGGACCTGCAGGGGAGCTATCGCCTGCGCGAAGGCGATCCGCCCAACGAGTTCCACGCCGACATTACGCTCGGCTACCGTCCGCTCCCCGACCTGTTGCTGATGGCGCAGTCCTTCAGCACCATCAGCGACGGCAGCGGTCAGGGTATTTTCGACCGCTACGCCTACCACAATGTCCAGCTGAGCGCCGTCAAGCAGGTCGCTCCGGGTGTTTCGCTGCAGGCCGGTTGGGTGGGCACAATCGGCGGTCGCAATGCCTTGCGCGAACGCGGCGTGTTTGCCGGGCTGTGGCTCAGTTTCTAAGCCATCGGTGCCGCAACATTTCCTCGGCCGGCTTGTTCTGCACGGTAAAGTCGGTGTCCTCCGCACCGCCTCCGTCCGGATCGGAAAACCACCGCCAGATATAGACGCCCTGCGCTTCGAACTGCCGCGCATGGTCGAGCCAGGTTTCGAGCACAGCGGCCTGTAACGCAGGGGCTGCGGGCGCGGCGCGTTCCTCGGCGCTCTCCCATGGGCTCTGCGTCGCACCGGCAGCCGAGCGCAACCCGATTTCACCGATCCAGAATGGCCGCGAAACCTGCCGGGCAATGCGCTGAACCGTCGTCAGCTCGCGCACTATCGCCGCGCGCCAGGCTGCGCGGTCGCTGGCACCGCCAAGCGCCGGATAGAGCGAGACGCCCAACGTATCGAGCTGGTCCCAGAACGCTATATTGGCGGTTTCTTGCGCGCCATGCGCAACATAGGTCAGACGGCCTGCGAACCGCGCGCGCGTGGCGGCGATCACTTGCTGCCATTGCGGCCAGCGTGTCATTCCGCGTAGCTCGGTTCCGATGACGAGCGTGCTGGCGCCTTCGAACTGGGCGATTTCGGCCACCTGGCCGAGCGCGTCGCAATAGGCGGCAAACCAGGCTTCGCGCTCCACTGCGTCATCAAGTCGCACAGCGCCAGCCCAGGTTTCGGGCACCCACACATGCGGCTTGACGACCACGTCGAGCCCCGCCGCGCGTGCCTGCGCGATGCCGGCACGCAATCGCTCCGCCGGAACGGCATTGCCAAGAACAAGGTTCGGGTCGGCGCGGTCAGCCTGCCAGAAGAACACCACCAGGGCGACACTGTTGGCACCGATCGCCTTCACTCTCGCAAAGCTCTGGGCAGCCTGCCGGCTACCATACAAAGCAGCAGGTGTTTCTATCATATTGAGACCGCGCATCGGGACCGACAAACCGTTCGCTTGCAAGGCTTTGGTTGCCAAAAGAGCAACACCAGCCTGAAAAAGTTGACGCCGCTTGAAAGCAGTACGAAACAAAAGAGCTCCCTAATTTACGTCTGCTACGAAAGTGGTGCAACGGCGGCGTTGGCGACCGACGATGATACCGATTGGATCAAGGAGTCAAACGTTGCGCTAACCTAGGTGTTTGATCCCACGGTTTGATGGTGCGATCCTTTCGTTGGAATGGAAGGAAGCATTATGGGCCAGGTACGTCACGGGAGCGCCACGACCACGCACGCCGTCCGAGCAGCAATACAGCGATCGCAAGCTTCGCTCGCGACGCTGAGCCGGGAGCTGGGCATCAACCCCAAGACGGTCGCCAAATGGCGCAAGCGGGCAACGGTCGAGGATCTGAAGACCGGGCCGAAGGCCCCTCATTCCACGACGATGTCCGAGGCCGAGGAGGCTATGGTTGTCGCATTTCGACGGCATACCCTGCTGCCGCTGGACGACTGCCTCTATGCCCTGCAGCCGTCGATCCCACATCTGACCCGTTCAGCGCTGCACCGCTGCCTCCAGCGGCACGGCATCTCCCGCCTGCCCGATGTCGAAGGTGACAAGCCTAAGCGGCAGCGCTTCAAGCGTTATCCCATCGGCTTCTTCCACATGGATATCGCCGAGGTGCAAACCGCCGAAGGCAAACTGTACCTGTTCGTCGCCATCGACCGCACCAGCAAGTTCGCGGTCACCCAGCTTGTCGACAAGGCTGATCGACGGACAGCATGGGAGTTTCTCGAGCATCTGCTGAAAGCCGTGCCTTACCGCATCCATACGATCCTGACCGACAATGGCATCCAGTTCGCTGAGCAGCCGCGTAACCGCAACACCGCCTGGTCGCGTCAGATGCGTTTCGACATGATCTGCGAAGCAAACGATATCGAGCATCGCCTCACCAAACCGAACCATCCATGGACCAACGGGCAAGTCGAGCGGATGAACCGCACCATCAAGGAGGCGACCGTCAAACGCTTCCATTACGAAAGCCATGACCAGCTGCGCACGCACCTCGCTGACTTCATGGCCGCCTACAACTTCGCACGCCGGCTCAAGACGCTCAGCGGCCTCACACCCTACGAGTACATCGCCAAAATCTGGACTTCAGAGCCAGAACGCTTCATCCTCAACCCGATCCACCAGATGCCGGGACTAAACACCTAGTCGAGGATCAAGGGGGCACCTCAAGGTTTGTCATATGGACAGCGGCAGTCGGAACAAATGGTCAACAAAGGCCTGAGCGTTGCCGCAA
>NZ_JBIQFL010000023.1:0-16326 GCF_045369135.1 Sphingomonas sp. 179-I 2A4 NHS
GGCGGACGAGCGGTAAGCTGCCCGATGGGCGGCGGCTCTCGGCAAGCGACGAGGATCCGTTGGCGAACGGTGCGCCGGTTGCCCTGCTCGCGTCGCGCTCGCGCTACGAAAAGGAGCTTGCTCCTCAGGGTGGAAGCGCGCGGTGCCCCAGCTGTGTCGTCGAGGTCGTGCCCGTCTTTCTGGTGAACGGACAGTCGCTGGTTCCGACCGGCGGATATCCGACCGCCACCACCCTCGACGCCCTCACCGCTGCCACGAAGTAAGGAGTAGGAAAAATGATCAGGAAATCTGCGCTGCTCGCCTGCGTGCTTGCCCTCGCCAACGCCGCACCGGCGTTCGCCGGGCCGATCCCGCAACCCTATTACTTCCCGAACGGGTCGCGGGGTGTGAAGATCAACTATGCGCTTCCGGCCGCCTGCGACGCCAACACCAAGGCCGCGGTCGACACGATCAACGCCGCAGGGCGCTCGTTCCAGCTCACCGGAACGACGCAGAACTACACGTCGACTTACTACTCGGCGACCGAGGACCCGGATTTCATCAACATCCAGGACGGCTCCAGCATGTCGGCGATCATGCGGACCATCATTTACGGCTATTCCGGGCCAGCGCCTGCGCAGGCGATCGACGCGACCGTGTACGTCAATACCGACCGCATCTACTACGACACGGGCGACACGGCGCAATCGACCGATTTGATCTGCGGTTCGTCGATCACGCCGAGCAACATCGGCCAGCATATCGACTGGCAGTCCGCGATGACGCATGAGATGGGTCACGTGAAAGGAATGGACCACCGCACCGATGGTTCGACAGGGCCATGCTTGATGACGACCTATCTCAACCCTGGGCAGATCAAGCGGAGCCTATGCTCTGACGAGCGGGCGCTGCTGGTCGGGTTCTATGGCTGACCGAGGCAAAGCCTCTACCGGGGCGGGATGGCTTTTGGCCTTCATCGCCCTGGCAGGGTGCGACCGCGGCTCCGAGAAGGAGCCGCGGCCCACCGAGCTCTCCGGCCCCGTCGGAACCGAGTATTCGATCCACCCCCGCAATGTGGCCGGCGACCGCCTGCTGATCGCCGGCTGCTGCACGTTCGACGTGGGACAGGCGCGAACCACTAAGCTGGAGGGCGACGTGGACGGCCGCATGGTCGAGGGGGACGGTTATCGGGTGGAGATTTCGTTCGGGAACGGCCTGGCTCGCCGGCCCCTTTCCGCGGCCGCGCCCTCGACGCTCAACATCGATGGGGTGACTCTCCGGAAGTTCAGGCCAGCAAGCCCCGGACAGAAAGAGCCCGATCTCCTCTACGCCGCTATCGTCCCTCTCGATGCGGAGGCGCAACGTCGTCGTGTTCGGAGCCCGGGCCTTGAAGTCAGGGCTTGGTGCGCCACCACCGCGAACTGCCAGGCCGCAGCTCGGTTGGTTGAGGGGATCAGATTCTGACCATTCCCGTCAGTAGCGCTAAGCGTGAGCGCGGCGCGCTGATTGCGAGCAGCCGCGGGAGATCGCGAGCACATTATCGAAAAGCGTGAGCAGGCGCGCGCGCTTACTGTCAGCTAATCCGAGCAGAAAGGTGATCCGTTTGCGAGCAGGAGCCCATCCGATTGCGAGCAGCTACAGCTAGCGTGGCCGAATATTCCTCTGCCGTTCTCAGCCAAGCGCCATTGATGAACCGATAGAGTTTCGTGCCTGTGGTCGGCATCAACCAGAGACGGTCGAGCGCGACGCCGGCAGGAAGGCGCGAGGCGATCTGCTTTTCGAACTGCGGCCAGTCCCCGCCCGAGATCACCGCCACATCCGTGATGGCGAGCAATCGGGCGAGGATTGCGGCCATATCCTCCGATAACGGCCGCTTGCTCTCGGCAAGCGTGCCGTCGAGGTCGAAGGCGATCAGCCACTTCATGCCGCCTTCCCTGCCGGATCGCGGTAGGCGAGCAGCCTGAGCGCATTGATGACGACGAGCAGCGTCGATCCCTCATGAACCGCCACCGCTGGCCCAATGCCGAGGCCGAGGATGGTAGCAGGCACCAGGAAGGCGACGACACCCAGGCTGACGAAGACGTTCTGCCGGATGATTCCACGGGTATGGCGGCTAAGACCGACTGCGAATGGCAGGTGCGCCAGATCGTCGGCCATCAGCGCCACGTCGGCTGTCTCCAGCGCAACGTCCGACCCCGCCGCGCCCATCGCGATGCCGACCGTGGCGCTTGCCATCGCCGGCGCATCGTTCACGCCGTCGCCCACCATCGCGACCTTGTCTTCGCCGGCGAGCTTCTTGATCGCGGCAACCTTGTCTTCGGGCATGAGGTCGCCCCACGCTTCGTCGATCCCGACTTCGTCGGCGATCGCTTCGGCGACTTTCTGGTGATCGCCGGAGATCATTATCATCCGCGACACGCCCATCTCGTGCAGCCGACGCAACGCGGTCTTGGCAGCTTCGCGAGGCGTGTCCATCAGGCCGATCGCGCCCAGGTCGCGGTCCCCCTTGCGGACCACCATTGTCGTGCGGCCGTTCTCGCGCAGCTTCGCGATTGCGTCCTGCGCGCCCTGCCCCAGCGCCGGAATGCCCTCACTTCCGAACATCTCGGCCTTGCCGATCCACACCGTCTCGCCATCCACGCTCGCGGTGACGCCCCGACCGGTCAGGCTCTTGAGGTCGCCGGCAGTCGGCACGGCACGATCGTTCAGACGTTCGCGGCCGTCCTTGACGATCGCTTGGGCCAGGGGATGGTCGCTCAACGCTTCGACGGCGACAGCCAGCGCCAGCAACTCGCCTTCATCGGCGCCATCGACGGGCACGACATCAGTGATGCGCGGACGACCTTCGGTCAGCGTGCCCGTCTTGTCGAAAGCGATCGCTTTGAGCGACCCGAGGTTTTCGAGCGGTGCACCGCCCTTCACGAGCACGCCGCCCCGCGCTGCACGGGCAACGCCCGACAGGACCGCGCTCGGCGTTGCGATCGCGAGCGCGCACGGGCTTGCCGCCACCAGCACCGCCATCGCGCGATAGAAGCTGTCGCGGAACGGCTCGTCGACGACCACCCATGCGAACAGCAGGAGCACTGACAGGACCAGGACGGCGGGCACGAAGATCCGTTCGAACCGGTCGGTGAAGCGCTGCGTCGGCGACTTCTGCGTCTCCGCTTCGCTCACCATCTTCACGACCTTGGCAAGCGCGCTTTCATTGGAACGGCGTGTCACCTCGATCTCGATCGCGCCGCCGCCGTTGATCGTACCAGCAAAAACCCGGCTTTCCGCGTCGACTGCATCGGGCTTGGCGCGTGCCGCTGCGGCATCTGCGACCGGCACCTTGTCGACCGGGATGCTTTCACCCGTGACCGGGGCCTGGTTGATCGCGCTGGTGCCCTTGATGACGAAGCCGTCGGCAGGCAGGCGCTCGTTCGGGCGGACGATGGCAATGTCCCCGACGACCATCTGCTCGACCGGGATTTCGCTGGTCTGCCCGCCGCGTCGCACGGTCGCGGTTTCGGGCGCGAGCTTCGCCAGCGCCTCGATCGCCTTCTTGGCGCGGCCCATTGCATAATGCTCAAGCGCATGGCCGAGGCTGAACAGGAACAGCAGCAGCGCACCTTCGGCCCATGCGCCCAGCGCAGCGGCGCCGGCCGCAGCGACCAACATCAGCGTGTCGATCTCGAACTTCTTCATCCGGAGGTTGTCGATCGCCTCGCGCAGCGTGAAGAATCCGCCGAAGAAATAGGCTGCGATATAGCAGGCGGTCGGCAGCCATTCGGGCGCGCCAGCGACCAGCCTCTCGATCGCGTAGCCGATCCCCAGCAGCGCGCCACAGGCGAGCGCGAAGATCAGCTCGGTATTGGGGCCGAGAAATTCGGCGTGGCTATGGTCGTGGCCATCGCCGGGGCCGTGCTTCTCTTCGCCCGCGCCGTGGCCCCCGGGGCCGTGGTCGTGGCCGGCATGTTCATCGGCAGCGACCCGCTTGCCCACCCTCACCTTCAGCTTGCGAAGCGCAGCGCGCACCTCCTCTTCGGTGGTTTCGCGGCGATCATATTCGACCCGGACAGACCCGCTGGTGCTGGCGCTTGCCTGGACCACGCCGGGCAAGGCGCACAGCGCATCGCTGACCGTGCGCGCCCGACGTTCGTGGTTGATCCCCGTCACCTGCCAGATCGCATGGCCGTAGCGCTCGGTGATTTCGGCACCTGCGGCGCGCACCATTTCGCGCAACCGTGGCAGCGGCAGCTTGGCGGCATCGAAATGGATGCACAGCGCCGCTGGCGTGTTGCCGTCGAGACAGATCACATGCGCCCGCTCGACACCTTCGCGCTTTGACAGGGTTGATACGAGACGGTCCAGGCAGGCATCGGCCGCGTCAGGAAGGTCCGGCAACAACACTGGAATGTCGAGTTCGAGCTTGTCGTTCATGACGACCTCCTTTCGCTTTTCTTGGTTTCGGCGCGCGCGTCGCGCAGGATTTCGACACCGCCCTTGATGGCGATGATGGCGGTGGCGAAGCCGACCAGCAGGTCCGGCCAATTGGTACCCAACCACAGCACCAGCACGCCGGCGATCAGGATGCCGCCGTTGGAAATGAAGTCGTTGAAGCTGAAGGTGGTTGCGGCCCGGAGATTGACGTCCGGATCCTTGAGGCGCTGGAGCAGCCGCAGGCAGAGGTAATTCACGACGCCGGCGATCGCGGACATGACCATCATGGTAGGTCCGATGGGCTCGCTGCCCTGCACGTAGCGCCGTCCGACATCGATCAAGATGCCGCCCGCGAAGATCAGCAGCATGACGCCCGAAGCGACCGCGGCGCGTGTCTTCCATGTCTGGCCCCGGGTGAGCGCCACAAGGCTCAGCGCATACACAGCCGTATCGGACAGGTTGTCGACGCCGTTGGCGATCAGCGCGCTCGAGTCCGCGAAGAAGCCGGAAACGAAGAAGCCCGCAGCGATCGCCGCGTTCAGCAGCAGGACGATCCACAGTGTGCGGCGCTCCTGCCCGCCATTGTTGTCGTTGCCCGGGATCATCCCATCATCTCCTCAAGTGTCAGCAGGGCCAGGAAGCCGACGAAAAACATCGAGCTGATGAGCGGGGTGTCGGGTTTCTCGTGCGCCTCGACCAGCAACTCCTCCGTGACGAGGTAGAGCAGCGCCATCAGCCCGAAGCTGAGGAAGCCGGCGATCATCACCGGCGACAGCGCGGCGACCGGCACGGCAGCGAGCGCGCCGATCGGCAGCAGCAGGGCCAATGCCGAGACGATCACGATGATGCGCAAGCGCGAGCGATAGGTTTCCGCCAGCTCGTCGGTCAGCGTCAGTCCCAGAAATAACACTTCCAGAGTGAGCGCGATCGTCAGCAGGAGACCTGCCTTCTCGCCCGCCACGAAAGCGAGGCCGAGCACCAGGCCGTCGACCAGAATGTCGATGCCGATCGCGGCGAGTAGCGCCATCGGCCCCTTGAAGCGGGCCTCAAGAGCCTTGAGCCCCAGCATGGTCGCGACGCCCGCCGCCCCGCCGATCAACGTCGCGCTGGGCGATGCCTCATGCTTGACCTGCGGCAGGATTTCGGTCGCTGCCGCCGCGAACACGACGCCGGCAGCGAGATGCTGTAGGCCCGCCACGAGGCCAGGTTTCAACTTGGTGCGGCTCGCGACAATCGCGCCGAGCACGACCGCCAGCACAGGCGCAAGCGTATAGAGCAGTGCCTGCATTTCCTAGGACTCCTCCGGGGTTCGGTGGCAGACGCGGATCTTCCCGCGTCGCGTGAACGCGATCGATCCGCCCGCCACGACAGCCCGCGAATGGTCGCCGCGAAACTCCTCACCGGTTCGCTGCGCGCGCAGGATCTCGGTCCTGCCCTTCGGCAGCCAGGTGACGGCCATTTTCAAGCCGTCATCGATGAAGTCGACATCGGCGCGTGTGCCGTCGTCGCAGTACATGATGCGCTGCGCGATTAGTTTCGACGTCAGATGCTTTTCATGCGCCGGCTCGGTAGGCTGGGTCGGCGCTGGATTACACGCCCCTATAACCGCCCCGGAGACGAGAACGACGCCGAGGCGCGCGATCGCCAGACCGGCCCGATTCAGGCCGCACAAGGTTGTCACATTTGAAATCGACGTGTCAGACATCGGTCTCTTCCGACGAAGCGCCCTGTGGCGTTCGAAGGCAGGGCAGTTCATCGCGTGCCTTCCTGCTCGCAGATCCGGGTACGGCCATCGCCTTCCACGATGGTGAGCTGCGACCCCTTGAAGGTCGCGGTGGCTGTTTCGCCGACATATTGCAGGCCCTGCGCTGGCGCGGTCAGCATCATCGGCGGTCCCCCGTTGGAGCGCCGCAAATCGATCTGCAGGCCGTTGTCCTTGTAATCGACGAACAGCGGTTCCCCGTCGGAACAGCGATATCTATGCCGCCCCATTTCCCCGGTCGTCACGGCGCTGTCGGACGAATGGATCTGCTGCTCCGTTGGCGGGGCTGGCGGCTTTCTTTCCGAGCACGCCGCGAGCCCGACAACGAGGATGACGGCGGGCAGCACCCGCTTACAGTGCATCATCATCGCGCCTTCCTCCTGTAGCGGAAGGGGACGCGCTGACGATTGATAGCCCGGGCAGGCTGACCTACCCGCCAGCGGAGATAGGTTGCGAGGCGATCGTCAGATTCGACCATCAGGGATCGCAGGCGGCGCAACATCATCGCCGCGAACGGCAGGGAGAGCGCCCCGCGCAGCGTGCAGCTATGCGTTAGCCTGGTGCCGCCATCGTCCCCCGCCAGCTCGTACCGCTCTTCGAGCGTGAACAGATAGGGGATGCCGCAGGACCAAGCGAAGGCGTGCGGTTTATCGAATCGATCAATCCGTGCTGGCGTCCGAATTGGCCGGGTGATGCCCTGGATCGCAAAGGTGCATTCTGTGTCGCCGAGCCGGGACGGATCATCGAGAAATACGAGCGGACTCCACGCCCGGCGATGATCCGGATCGGTGAGTGCCGACCAGATGCGCAGTAGCCCGCCGTGAAGCATCGAGCTGGTTATGGTGCGAGGCATATCCCCATCTCCCAGAGATGGGCGGGGCGATCGCGGATCGCCCCGCCCATCCATCAGGCCAAGTTGTTCACGAAGGTCTGACCGTGGTCGTCCCCTTCATGCTCCTCATTGTAGTGCTCGGGTTTCTCGATCACTTTCTGCCCGAACCGGGCATAGAGTGTCGGCAGCACGAACAGCGTAAGAAGCGTCGCCGAGATCAGACCGCCGATGACGACCGTCGCCAAAGGCTTTTGAACCTCTGCGCCGGCGCCTTCGCCCAGCGCCATCGGCACGAAGCCGAGGCTGGCGACTAGCGCGGTCATGATGACGGGTCGCAGACGCTGCATCGCGCCAACATGCGCGGCTTCCTCGCGGCTCATCCCTGATCGGATCAGATCTTGGATCGAGCTGACCATGACGAGGCCGTTGAGGACCGCGATGCCCGAGAGGGCGATGAAGCCCACTGCCGCCGAGATCGAGAAGTCCATGCCCCGCAGGAACAGCAACAGGACGCCGCCCACCAGCGCGAAAGGCACGCCGGTGAACACGATCGCGGCGTCGCGGACCGATCCCAACGCCCCGTAGAGGAGCAGCAGGATCAAGATGAAGCAAGCCGGAATGACCAGCTTCAGCCGTTCGCTTGCCGATTGGAGGTTCTCGAACTGGCCGCCCCATTCGAGATAGGTGCCGGCAGGCAGCCGGAGTTGGCTGCCGATCGCCGCCTGCGCATCCGCCACGACGGATCCGACGTCGCGGCCACGCACGTTGGCTTGCACCACCACGCGCCGCTTGCCGTTCTCGCGGCTGATCTGGTTCGGACCATCGACCACCTTGATCTCGGCGACGCTGGACAGCGGTACATAGCCGCCGCCTGCCACCGGCACCTGCACCTGTTGGAGCAGGCCGATGTCGGCACGCTGCGCCTCCGACAGGCGGATCACCACGGGGAAGCGACGGTCGCCCTCGAAGATCTGGCCCGATGTTCGCCCGCCGATCGTCGCAGTCACGGTGTCCTGCACATCCTGAGCCGTAACGCCCAACCGCGCCATCGCGTCGCGGTTGACGCGAATGTCGAGCATGGGAAGACCGGTCGTCTGCTCCACCTTCACGTCCGCTGCGCCTTGCGTTCTGCGCAGCACCGCCGCGATTTGCTCGGCCGTCCGGTTCATCTGGTTGAAGTCGTCCCCGAACACCTTCACCGCGATGTCGCCGCGCACGCCGGCGATCAGCTCGTTGAAGCGCATCTGGATGGGCTGGGTGATCTCGTAGGCATTTCCCGGAATCTTCGCGAGATTACCCTCGATCCGGCTGACCAGCTCCTCCTTGGGAAGCTCAGGATCCGGCCAATCCTTGCGCGGCTTCAGGATGACGAACATGTCGGTCGCGTTCGGCGGCATCGGGTCGGCCGCCAGCTCGGCGGTGCCCGTCTTGGAATAGACGAATTGCACCTCCGGCTGCTTCGACATCATCCGCTCGATCGGCACCTGCATCGCCTGGCTCTGCTGGACCGACGTTGCCGGAATGCGGAGCGACTGGATCAGCAAATCGCCTTCGTCGAGCTGCGGCAGGAACACCGAGCCGAGCGTAGTGAAAGCAAGCGCCGCCACCACAAGGCTTCCCACACCCGCACCGATCGTCAGCGTCGGGCGCTTCATGGCCCGGTCGAGACCGGGTTCGTAGCGCTTCTTCAGCCACGTGATGATGCGGCCGTCCTTCTCCTCGACCTTCTTCGACAGCCAGATCGCAATCATCGCCGGCACGAAGGTGAGAGAGAGGATGAAGGCGAAGGCGAGCGCGATGATGACGGTCAGCGCCATCGGTCCGAACGTTTTACCCTCCACGCCGGTCAGCGTGAGCAGCGGTACGTAGACGAGGATGATGATTGCCTGCCCGTACACAGAGGGACGGATCATCTCACGCGCAGCGGCTGCCACGGTCGCGAGCCGTTCCTTGACGCTGAGCAATCGGCCTTCATGATGCTGTTGCTCGGCAAGCCGGCGCAGCGCGTTTTCGACAATGATGACGGCGCCGTCGACGATCAGACCGAAGTCCAAAGCCCCAAGGCTCATCAGATTGGCCGAGACCCCAGCGCGCAGCATACCAAAGCCTGTCAGCATCATGGTGATCGGGATGACCAACGCCGCGATCAGGGCCGCACGGAAGTTGCCGAGCAGCAGGAAGAGCACGACGATGACCAGCACCGCGCCTTCGGACAGGTTTTTCGCGACCGTCTTGATCGTCGAATTGACCAGCTCGGTGCGGTTCAGCACCGGCTGAATTACGACGTCAGGAGGCAGCGAAGCGTTGATCGTCTTCAGTTTCTCAGCGACCGCGGTCGACACGATGCGGCTGTTCTCGCCGATCCGCATGATCGCCGTGCCGACGACGACTTCGGTACCGTTCTCCGATGCCGAACCCATGCGGATCGCCTGACCCGTCTTCACAGTCGCAACTTGTTCGACCGTGATCGGCACGCCGTTACGTGTCGCGATCACGGTCCTGGCCAACTCGCTGGCATTGCGAACGAGCGCATCCGAGCGAACAGCCAGACCTTCGCCATTGCGATTGACGAAGCCACCGCCGACGCTGGTGTTATTGCGCTCCAGCGCATTTCCCAGGTCCGTCAGCGTGATGCCGAGCGAGGCCAGCTTCTGCACGTCGGGCACGACGAGGAACTGCTTGGCGTAACCGCCAATCGAGTCGACACCGGCGAGGCCCGGTGTGGTCTTCAGAAGCGGCGTCACGATCCAGTCCTGCGCGGTGCGCAGGTAGGTCGCCTTGTCCTCTTCGGTCGTCAGTCGCTCGCCCTCTGGCGTGATGTAGCTGCCATCGGGCTGTTGGCCCGGTTCACCGGGCTTGTGCTTGTCGTCCTCGCGATGATCGAGACGAACGGTGTACATGTACACCTCGCCCAGGCCTGTCGCGATCGGACCCATTTCAGGGTTCACGCCGTCGGGCAGATTCTCTTGCACGCCCCGCAGACGCTCGCCCACCTGCTGGCGGGCGAAATAGATGTCCGTCGCGTCCGAAAAGACCGCCGTGATCTGCGCGAAGCCGTTGCGGCTCAACGAGCGCGTATATTCCAGGCCGGGGGTGCCGGCGAGCGCGGTTTCGATTGGAAACGACACCTGCTTCTCGACCAGCTCGGGCGAGAGGGCAGGCGCGCGGACGTTGATCTGGACCTGATTGTTGGTGATGTCCGGCACCGCGTCGATCGGTAGCCGGTAGAGGGAAAAGGCGCCGATGGCGGCGACGATGACGGTGAGGAGCAGGACTAGCCAGCGCTTCTCGACCGCCCAGGTTACGATACGGGCGATCATGGCTTAATCCTCGTGGCTCGCTTCGCCCTTGCCGATCTCGGCCTTGAGCGTGAAACTTCCGGTGGTGGCGATCTGTTCGTTGCCGGTCAGGCCCGACCGGACGATCACCGTGTCGCCCGACGCATCGCCGAGCTGGACCGGGGTCGCCTTGAAGCCGGTGGGCGTGCGCACGAACACGACCGACTTGCCCTCGAAACTCTGGACCGCCGTCGCCGGCACGCGGACCGCCCCGCTCCCGCCGCTGCCCGTGAGCTGCACGGCTGCCGTCACAGGCTCGCCGACCCGCCATTCGCCACCGCGATTGTCGAGGGTGGCGAGCGCAGGCACGAGCCGCGTCTGCGGATCAAGCGCCGGCGACACGAAGGTCACGCGGGCGGTCGCCTGACGGCCTGCCGCCTTCACCAGCACCGTATTGCCGGGACGCACCCGGCCCGCATCCTCGGGCTTGAGATTAAGCGCGATCGACACCTGGCTCAGGTTGGCGATGCGATAGAGTTCGGCATCCGCCGCGACCGTTTGTCCCAGCGTCACGGGGCGCGCAATGATCTGGCCCGAGATCGGCGCGGCAATGCCGAGCCGGTTGAGCCCGCCGCCGCCGACACCCGCCGCCGAAACCATGCTCTGCGCCTGCGTCAGGGCGATCCGCGCCTCCGTCGCCGCTGTGCGGGCGGCGATCAGATCCTGTTCAGGGGAGACTCTCTGCGCGAACAGCCGCTGTTCGCGCGCGAGGTTCGAATTAGCGAGCTGAAGCCGCGCCCGCGCCGCCTCGACCTCGCCCTTGATCTGCGCCGCCTCGCGGCTTTCGATGACCGCAATGGTCTGGCCGCGTCCGACCGATTGGCCGAGGTTACGGGTGAGCGCGACCACGCGTCCCGCAATTGCGGCCGAGACGACCTGCGTTCCCTGTGGGTCGCCCTCGATGATCGCGGGCAGCTCGATCGTCCCGGCCCCGCCGATGATCGGCCGTCCGACCTGGACGCCCGCTGTGGCGATCTGGTCGGCACCCAATGTGACGACGCCTTCACCGGCATGACCGCCTTCAGCACCGCCCTTTTCCGTGCCCGCTGCCGTCTCATTGGCAGCTGCGCCTTCGGCAGTTGCCTCGTTTCCGCCATCCTTGCCGCCGCAGGCAGCCAAGAGCAGGGCGAGCGACGCCGCGCCCGCGAGATAAAAGCTCTTCATCACTGATTCCCCCCATTGGGCGCACGAGCGGTCAGTCGCTCCACTTGCGCGCGGGCATTCTGGTAATTGGCAAGCGCGTCGATCGCGGCGACCCGCGTTTCGGCGAGCGTGCGTTCAGCATCGAGCAATTCGAGCTGGCCGAACTTGCCCTCGCGATAGCCGATCCGCGCGATGCGGGCGGCCTCCTGTGCAGCCGCCAGCGCCGGCCCCGACGCCGCACGAGCCGTCGTTGCGGCATTGGCCGCCTGCGCCTGCGCGTCCGTGATCGCCTGTTCGATGTCGAGCGCGGTCACGCGGCGCTGCGCATCCGCCTGGGTCCGCTGCGCGGTCGCCTGCGCAATCGCGGCGCGACCATTGTTGAACACCGGGATCGGGATCGACACGCTGAACACCGCCGCCATGTCGTTGGTCGCTTCCAGGCGGCGGATCGACGGCCCGACGTTCAGGTCAGGCACGCGATTGGCGCGCGCGAGCCGCACGCCGGCTTCGGCAATGGAGAAATCCGCGTTGGCTGCCGCCAGCGCGAGTGTGCCGGTCGTGTTGACCGGTGCCAACGGCCCATAGACGTTCACACCGGGAAGGCGATCGAGCAGCGTGTCATCGAGCAGGCCGTCGATCGGCCGTCCGATCCGACGCGCCAGATTGGCGCGGGCCGCCTCGGCCAAGCGAAGCTGCCGCTCCACATTGGCGTCGGCATTGATACGCGCGACATCCGCGCGCTGTTGCTCGAGTGGCGATGCCCGCCCTGCCTGCACGCGAACGCTCGCGGCCCGCAGCGCATCGCTGGCGATCCGGGCCTGATCGCGGGCTGTCATTACCCGGCGATCGGCCGCGACCGCTTCGACATAGAGCTGCGTTACCTGAAGCCGGACATCCGCCGCGATGATCGCGGCCTGGATCTCGGCCCGGGACAATTGCGCATTGGCGACCGCGACGCGGGCGCCGCGCTTGCCGCCTAGCTCGATCGGGATCGCAAAGCCGACCGTGGTTTCCGCGCTGCGGACCCCCCGATACGGCCCGGAGCCGATGACATTCTCGACTTGGCCTTGAACCACCGGATTGGGCCGCAAGCCGGCGACTGTGCGACCTGCACGGGCCGCGTCGATTCCAGCTGTCGCCGCTTCCGCAGCAGGGGCCGAACCGCCCGCTGCACTGACCGCTTGGTCAAGCGTGTAGACCGGCGCATCCTGCGCAACAGGCGCGGACGGTCCGACCTGCGCCTGCGCCATCGTGGCGCAAGACGCTGCGGCCAGCATGGCCGCGAAGATACGATTCATGAAAATAGGACTCCTGACGATGATCGACAGGGGCGCGCCAACGCACGCCCAAATCGGACGTCAGGCTTGGGGGGGCCTCAAATGGACCATGCCGGTGCGGCCGTCGAGCGACGCAGAGGCGGAGATTGTCGGCTTGGGCACTGTGAGGACGGGGGTATATTCCATCGTCGTGCGCGCAGGCGCGCCGACGTCGTGTCCGTGACAATAATTGTGATGATGCGGGACATTCTTGTCCGAGTCCGATGGCACCTGATCGATGTCACCGGCGGTATGGACCGTGAACTCAACGCCCGCGATGCTTCCCCCCGCCAGATCGGCGGCATGGGCCATGCCGGAGAAGCTGGTCAGGACCAGCATCAGGCATGTCAGGAAAGGCAAAAAGGCTCGCACTAGCTTGCCTCTATCACGGAAGGGTTTTCATGTCATTGCACTAATTCGAACCAAGGGTCACTGAGCCGGAACCCGAGCGGGATCGGTCGCGCCCGTTCCAGGCGAACCCGACCGCAATGGCGACCGCCATCAGGAGTTGCGCCAGCACCGATTGCCAAGTGGGAAACACGCCGAGCATCGACAGCCGTGGCACGTCCGCGAGCGGTGCGATGTTGATAAGGCCGGCTTCCTGGAGCGCGGCGACGCCTTTACCCGCCAGCACGACGGTCAGGACCGCCATGAGCCAGGAGCTATAGCGGAAGAACTGCGCGATCGGCAGCTTGCGACTGTAGCGAAGCATGGCCCAAGCGATCAGGCTGAGCAGTCCAATCGCCGACCCGGCCCCCGCGAGAAGCATCCCGTTGTCACCTTGCGCCGAAAGCGCGGCATAGAACAGGATCGTCTCGAAGACCTCGCGATAAACTACGACGAACGCCAGCCCGAACAGGAACCAGCCCGACCCGCCCGAGAGCGCCCGCGACATCTTCTCGCGAATATAGCGCTGCCACTGATCGGCCTGCGCCTTGCCGTGCATCCAAATCCCGACCGAGAGCAGCACGACCGCGGCGAACAGCGAGCCAAACCCTTCCGTCAGCTCCCGGCTCGCACCGCTGATCCCGATCGCATAGGTGGCGACCGCCCAGGTGATCCCGCCCGCGATGATCGCGCTGACCCAGCCGCCATGCACGTACCGCAGCGCCTCGCCGCGCTCGGCTTTACGCAGGAACGCGATCATGGCGACAACGATGAGCAGGGCTTCGAGCCCTTCACGCAGCAGGATCGTGAACGCGCCCAGGAACGTGGACGCTTCGGTGGCGGCATCAGGCGCGAGCGCCGCTTCCGCATCGTCGAAAAGGCCGCCCAGTACTGCGACCTTCTCCGCGAGATCATCGGGCGACGCGCCCCGGTCGATCGAGGCGCGGAACTCCCCCATCGCGCCCTCGATTCGACCCATCAGCGTCGCGTCGCGCGCGGTGAGTGTTGGCTCGATCGGCTCGAACCCATCGAGATAGGCCGACAGCGCCAGCTCTTTCGCCATGCGCGCATCGCCGCGCCGCGCAGCCGCCACGCTTTCGGCGAGTTTGGCGCGGGCGACCGCGAGCGAGCCGGGAGCCTGTTGTATCACCTGTTCGGGATGACGACGCAGGAACGCGAGCACTGGGTCAGCCTTGGCGTCGCCGATCGCCGCGCCGAGCGCGGCCGGGGTGAGCGCGACCAGGGTTTTCAGGTCCGGAATGCGCCGGCGAAGGGTCGGGTCGGATTTCCAAAGCCGCTCGCCTTCGCGCGCCTGCGCATCCGTGAAGGCGAAGCTCCCGGCTCGGAATGCTAACGCCCAGGATGAGAATGGTCAGACGCTGCGGGTAACGAGCGAGCTTCAGGCCGTCGATGGTCAGAGCTACCTCGTGATGCTGTCCGCGGGGCTTTATGGCCAGCTTGCCACCGAGGGAGCTGGAAATCCTGCTGCTTCCGCACGGGGTGCGGCCAGGAACTATGTCCAGCTCGGGCCAACGTACCTCGTCCAGGGCGACACGCTGACGCCGGTCGACACGGGCGAGGTGTCCCCCACGACGCTCTCGCAACTCAAGGCAACGCTCGCGCCGGTCGCGCGGGCTCGGAACACCGCGGATGACGCCGCGCCGGCGCAGGAGACGGTACAGTGAAGAAGATCACGCTCATCGCGGCCTTGGCCGCCATCATCAGCTCGGGCTCCGCATCGGCGCAGACGATCGGCCCGCGCTGGCCGACCACTACCAAGTCGGTGTACCTGCACATCGCCATGCCGGCGGGCTGCGACCCTGCCCTCGGGCGAGCGGTCAGCAACTGGAACGCTCAAGGGTCGCGCTTCTACTATCAGTGGGACGCGGCGAATAACCTGACCACCACGCGAGGGACCGAGACCACGGCTCAGATCGTGACCGTGGAGGACGGCTATCCCACCAACTCGACCGCCCTCGCGTCGACCAACCTGTGGACCAGCGGATCGACCATCACCCAGGCAGACGTGATCGTGAAGGCCGATTACCTCTGGTATTATGGCGATGAGTCGGGTGGGCGGTTCCATTGCCCGTCTACTCGGTCGAGCCCTCCTTCCGGCTCGTTTGATTATGAGTCGACCATGACGCATGAGCTCGGCCATGCTTTGGGCTTCGGTGAAGCCAACAACACGGCGTGCGTCATGCACTATAGTCAGCCGGCGGGCGTGGTGCGTCGCACCCCGTGCTCGACGGAGACGACAGCGCTTCGCAACGCCTACGGAGTGCGGTGATATGAGGGTCGCGGTGTGGTCGGTAGCGGGATTGCTGCTAGTGTCCTGCTCGCCGAACGCACCGCAACCCGAGGTCCCGGCCGGCTGGAAGTCGGTCGGGATCCCTTCGTGCTGCACGGTCGCCATTCCATCAGATGCGACTCTGAAGGCGGGAAAGGACCCGGTAGACGATCCGGTGTTCCTGCTGCGCGGGCCGGGCTACGAAGGCATGTTCACAGTGACAGGCCGAGGATCGGCGCTGCCGATCGCGAGCTCCGGGACCAACTACAAAGCGGATCAGCTCACGCTCGACGGCCGCCCCGCAGGCGTAGCTTCCTACCGTGTCGCCGACCCGAACTATCCCGAGCGCCGCAGCCTTCTGTGGACGTTTGCTGGGCGGAACGACGGATCGGGGAAGAACCTGGTGCTTGATCTTTCCTGCAAGGAAACGGGTTGTGCCGTATTCCTGCCTATGATCGGCTCCCTCGACGCAAAACCATGAATACTCGCTGCCTTATGGGTCAATGCCGACCGGGAAGCCGATCCGGCTTGTCGGCCGGCTGGAGCGTTCGTTATGGGGCGACGACGACTTTGGCCGGTTCCAGCTAGACGACGCCGCGGTCATCGCAGTCGACGGGCCACGTTGAGGCGGGCCCGGCTGGGCCGAAGGTCGAGCCCACGGGTTGGGTAGGCGGGATAACGACGCAGCCGCTACGATCGGGGCGGTTCCTTTATACCGGCTGGGGCATGAAGAGAATCCTATCCCGACCATTGATCCCATTCGGGACGGTCGCGGCCAGCGCGCTTCGACTGGTTCAGTCGTAAACGTATATCTGTGCCCGCTCTATGCGCCACCCGCTGTTCGCAAAAGCCTTCCT
>NZ_JBIQFL010000024.1:0-12456 GCF_045369135.1 Sphingomonas sp. 179-I 2A4 NHS
ATGCGCAAATGGGCCTGGGCGATGCCGCGCGAGCGCGCGATCGGCCTCTACGCCTCGACGCTCGCCTTCGGCATGTTCGACGACCGCATTATCGAGGATTGATCCAGGACGGAGTGACCGTCCGCTCCGGTGGCGCCGTCTAGATCAGGTCGTCGGCGGTCGCGGCAATCCACCGCCGGCACAGGGACGCCAGCGAAGCCGCATCCCGTTCGATATCCGCCAGTTCCCGCCACACGATCACGCCGCGGTCCGGCGCCGGCCATTTGGCCAGATGCTCATCATCGCTGAACGAGAAACCGGTGGTGCTGCGCGGCTTGGCACCACGATGCAACACGAGCCTGACGCCGCCCCTGCGCTCCACGCCCAGGGTGATGCGATCAGCCTCCCCAACGCCGAAGCTCGGCGCGTTCCACTTGATCCGTTCGACCAGGTCGGGGTGCGCGCTGGAGACGATCACGCGGAGCCGGTCGATCATCGCACGCGTGTCGCCGTTCAGCGACTGGCGATATTCCTCGACACTGGGCACCCGCCCCCTCCCCGGCCATTCTGTCCCACGAAGAACGGGGCCTCCACCATGGCGGCAGAGGCCCGGCGCTGAGATCAGGCCGCGCTGGTCGCGAAATTGCCCTCGCCCGCCGCTTCCTGGCGCTTCATCAGCACGCCAGCGCGCCAATAATGGAAGATGCCCCACGGCGTCAGCATCGCGACCGAGAACATCGCCCAGCGCAGCGATTCCGCGCCATAGGTCGGCCGCAACAGATCGCTGATCTGGCCCACCGCGAACGGCCCGAGGCCAAGGCCGAGCAGGCTAGTCGCGAGCAGCGTCAGCGCCGCCCAGGTCGCGCGCAGCCGCAGCGGCGCGAGGTGCTGGATCATCGCATAGGTCGGGCCGATATATGCGCCGGCGAAGATCGCCGCGACGAAGTACGAGCCCAACGCCAGCCACAGGTGATCGACGAAGTAGAAGGCCAGCGCAAACGGGAAGGCGACGATCTTCATCACCGCCACGACATAGCTTTGCGCGTAGATGCCCTTGCTCTTCGCCGCCCTATCGCACAGCCAGCCGCCGAGCATCGCGGAGAAGCCGGCAACGAACGCCGCCGGCAGCGCGACATATTTGGATACGTCCAGCATCGACATGCCGAGCGAGCGCTGCATGTAGCTCGGTCCCCAGCCAGTGACGGCATAGCCGACCAGCGAGGTGATGGTGATCGCCGCGACCAGATGGAAGGCCGCGCCGTTGTTCCACATGGTCCCGATGCCCTTCCACAAGCCCATCACCGGCGCGCCGTCAGGCTCGGCCGGCGCCTTGCCGTCGGAAAGGCCGCGGCGCGGCTCGACCACGAACAGCTTCATGATCACGGCAAGCGCAATGCCCGGCAGGCCGACAACCATCATCGCGACGCGCCAGCCATAGGAATGCGCGACGACGCCGCCGATCACGATGCCGAGCCCGCCGCCCAACAGCACGCCGAGCGAGTAGATCGCCATGGCGCTGGCCCGCCTCTCTGGCGGATAAAGGTCGGCAATGATCGACTGGCTGGGCGGGCCGAAGCCCGCCTCACCGATACCGACGCCGATGCGCGCCAGCATCAGATGGACGAAATTCTGCGCGAAGCCGCACACCGCCGTCATCGCGCTCCAGAAGGCAAGGCTGGCGGCAATGATGTTGGTGCGGCTGGACCGGTCGGCAAGCCGCGCGATCGGCAGGCCCAGCGTTGCATAGAAGATGGCGAATACCAGCCCGGACAATAGCCCCAGCTGCGTATCCGACAGCTGCAGGTCGGCCTTGATCGCTTCCATCAGGATCGACAGGATCTGGCGATCCATGAAGCTGAAGAAATAGGCCGTGGTCAGCAGCCCCAGCGTCCAGCCACGGCGGCGTAGCGCCCGTGCGTCGCGCGACTCCTGCGACCACGTGGTGCTGGCATCCATCTCGTTCTCCCCAACCCATATTATTCATTCCGGCCTATCGGCTCGGCCGGCAAACGTCAGCAGCAGGTGGCCGGCAGCAATGTTTCGTAACATCACTGCCGGCACCCGGTCAGAAGGCCTGAGACACGGCGGCTTTCAACGTGAAGCCGAGCGGCGACGCAGTGAAGCTGTCATAGTTCGGATCGAGCCGCGCGAAGGGCGGATCGCGATCGAAGATGTTGACCGCCGCCAGCGTGAAGCTGGTGCCGCTGTCGAGCGCCAGGCGGTAGGTCGCGTCGAACGTCCGCCACGATCCGATATCCTTGCCGCGCGTCACCGAGGCGCCGGCGAGGGCGCCAGCGTTCGGGCCGAAGATCGCAGGGCCCCGCTGATCGGTATAGCCATCGACATAGTTGAACTGCAGCCGCAGCGAGTGCGGGCCGGCATCACCCTGGACGTACCAGTTCCCGCGCCATTGCGGGATCGGGTAAGCCGTCGTCTGGAAGTTCAGCAGGCCGACCGCGTCGAACGCGGGCTGCACCGTGATCCCCTCCACCTGCAACGCGCCGATCTTGTAATCGATCACATAGGTCGCAGACCCGCCCACCGTCACGCGCGCCGGGCCAAGCTCGCCACGATATGCCGCCTGGAAGTCAAGGCCTGAGGTTTTCACATCGGCGCTGTTGAACACCTGGGTGCGCAGCCGGCTGACGTTGTTGATGTTGCAGCCCGCCGCGTTGAAGGTGAAGCGCGCCTGCAGCGCGGCATAGGCCGGGTTGTCGCAGTTCGCCGCGCCAGACGCGCCGAACAGCGCGTTGGTGATGCCGGACACCGGCTCCGCCTCGATCGGCCCCTTGAAGTCATAGCGCCAGTAATCGAGGCTCGCCGTGAACGGACCGCGATCGATCAGCACGCCGCCATTGTAGGTGGTCGCACTTTCCGGCCGCAGCAGGGGGTTGCCGAACACTTCCACCGCGCGGAAGCCCGTGCCGATCACCTGCAGCGACACCGCCGAGCCCGACAGGTTCTGCGGCGGCGGGCCACGGAAGCTGGTGCCGACGCCGCCGCGCAGGCCCAGCCAGTCGGTCAGCTCGATCTTCAGGCGCGCCTGCGGATCGAAGGTGGAGCCGACGTTGCCGCGATAATCCTCGTAGCGCGCCGACAGCTGCAGGTTGATCGCCTCGATGATCGGCACCTGAAGTTCGGCGAACAGCGCGTACACGTCGGCATTTTCGCTGCGCTGCGGATTGGTGCCGAGGAAGCCCAGGGCGCCGGTCTGCGGGTTGCAGGTGGCGGCCGGGTTCAGCGGCGTGCCGGGGCACGGCGTGATCGCGATGTTCGCATCATTGTTCAGCAACGTGCGGAACCAGTTCTTGCGATATTGCGCGCCCACCGCGAAGCCGATGTCCTCATCCGCCCACAGGCGGATCCCGGTGCGGCCGGACAGCGACAGGTCACCCACGAACTGCTTCGTGCGCACCTGCGTGTTGGGCGTGCGGAAGAACAGGTCGATCGTCGACAGGTCGTTGATCAGGCCCGCGCCCGGCGTCAGGCTGAACCCGGCCGGGTTGCGCGTACCGGCGAAGTTTGGATTGGGGACCCCGCTCACCGCATTCGCCGGGATCGCGGTTGAGAACGGGTTGAAATAGGTACAGCCGTTGGTGCCGGCGAGCCCGGCGAGCTGCGCTGGCGTCAGTCCAGCGCGCGAGGCGGTGGAGGCATAGGGGCAGTTCGGACCGCCAAAGCCGGCCATCGCGTTCTGCAACAGATCACCGAAGGCGTCGGTGCCGTCATAATCGCGCGCATATTCGCTGAAGGTCAGGCCAGCGTTGAAATCGATGTCGCTCGTCAGCTTGACGTTGACGTCGGCGGTGAAGCGATAAGCCTCGGTCTCGCGCTTGGAGATCGCCGATCCGCGATTGTTCTTCTCGTCTTGGAACAGGGGATTGCCGCCGAGCAGGAACGGCCGGAACAGCACGGGCAGGCCCACCGCACTATCCAGCGCACCGGTGGGTCCACGCGTACAGCCCGCGGCCGCGCCATAGAGCGTGCAATAGTCCCGCAGCGCCGGGGCATAGCCCGGGATGACGAACAGCGATCCATTGCCGAACGCTGCATTGGTCGACGGTGGCAGCGTCGGCAGATAACTCGGCGAGCTCGTCACCCTGGTGTTGGTGAAGGCGAGCAGGCCGGTCAGCCGCAGCGTGGCGCTATCGGTGATGTCGAACTCGGTATCGACCCACGCCTGGAACCGCTCTTCCGGCTCCACCAGATTGTCGAACTGCCCGAAATTGGTGAAGCAGCGGTCGGTGTTCGATCCGGGTGCGCTGCGGAAGCCGCCGAGGCCGGCACAGCCAAGATCGGTCGTCAGGTTGATGCCGCCGACGGTGCCGTTGAAGTCGAAGTTGCCGGGATTGCCGCCGCCGGTCCACGCGCCCTGCGGGTTGGTGGGATATGGCTGAACCGCGAAGTCACGATCGGTGAACCGCAGTTCGGACCGGCGCTGATAACCGAACGAGCCGAACACGCGGAAGCCATCCTGTTCGTGGCCATAGGACAGCGCACCGCCGTAATCGCCATCGGACCCGCGGATGTAGCGATAGTCGCCCGACGCCAGGAAACCCTGCTGATCGGTGCGGGTAATGAAGTTGACCACGCCGGCGATCGCGTCCGAGCCGTAGGTGGCGGCGGCGCCGTCCTTCAGGATTTCGATGCGGCCGATCGCGGCAGCGGGGAACATGTTCACGTCGACGATCGGGATGCCGAGGCCGGACGCCACCATGCGCTTGCCGTTAAGGAGGACGAGCGTTCGCTGCGGGCCAAGGCCGCGCAGATTGACGGACGCGACGCCTTCGGACCCTTGCGCACGGGTGTCGAACTGGTTGGCGTCACCCACCGTGCCGTTGGCGATGGTCAGGTTCTTGAGCAGGTCGACCGCGGTCGGCGCGCCCTGCCGCGCCAGTTCCTCGCCGGAGATGACGTCCACCGGCACCGCCAGGTTCTCCGGCGTGCCCCTGATCAGCGTACCGGTAACCACAATATCGGGGGCTGCGGTCTCTTGGGGGGTGGTCTGTACCGGGGCGGGATCGCCGCCGATCTGAGCGTGTGCCGTGCCAATCGCCAGGGCCCACGCAAGCGCCGTCGAGGCGCTTGCGCGTGCGAAAATCGCTTTCGCCATCATCTCTCTCCCGTTGCCGATCAGCGTCTGTGTGCGCCGTACCGGTTCCTCGAATAGACGATGCGCTTTCCGCTACGTCAAGCCGCTTAACGCCTCCTTCCCGCCGCCGGACATAAAAAAGCGGCGGAGCCCTGAGGAGCCCCGCCGCCGTACCGTAAATTGTGAAACGTGTTTCAATAGCCGTTGAGGCGGGCGAAACGGTCGCGGTGATAGGACGCGGTGCCCCACATCGTCTCCAGCACCGCCGCGCGCTTCAGATACAGGCCCGCATCATATTCGTCGGTCATGCCGACACCGCCGTGCAGCTGCACCATCTCGCGGCTAACGAGCTTCAGCGTATCGTTGGCGATCGCCTTCGAGAGGCTGACGGCTTGGTCGACATCCGAGCGGCCAGCGTCGATCGCCTCGAGCGCGCCCTCGACCGCGGAGCGCATCAGCTCCAGCTCGGTCTTCATCTTGGCCATGCGATGCTGCAGCGCCTGGAAGGTCGAGAGCACCTGGCCGAACTGGACGCGCTGCTTGAGGTAATCGAGCGTCTGATCGAACGCGCTGTCCGCCATGCCCAGCATCTCGGCCGCGGTCACCGCGGTCGCGCGGTCGACGATCGCCTGCGTCAGTTCCGGTCCGCCCAGCTTCTCGGCCGGCGCATCGGCGAAGGTCACATCGGCATGGCTGCGGCTGTCCGCCATCTTGCGGGTCGACACCGTCACGCCCTCGCCGCGCGGGACGAGATAAAGGCCGTCGGTTGCCGCGACGACGAACACGTCCGCCCCATCACCCTCGGCGACGAACTTCTTCGCGCCGCTCAGCTTCCCGCCCGAAACGCTGGCTTCGATCTTGCCGCCGTGAACCGGGCCTTCGTCGATCGCCAGCGTCGCCACCGCCTCGCCCGAAGCGAGCTTGGGCAGCCATTCGTTCTTGGCCGTGTCGGAGCCGCCCATCGCGATCGCGCTTGCCGCCACCGCGGTGGACGACAACGGACTCACCGCCAGGTTGCGGCCGAGCTGCTCTACCACCAGGCCAAGCGAGAGATAGCCGAAGGCCGATCCGCCGAATTCCTCCGGGATGACAATCCCGCTCCAGCCCATCTGGCCGATCGTGTTCCAGGCCTCGGTATCGAAGCCCTTTGCCGGTGCCGCGTCGCGCAGCTTGCGGAAGGCGGTGGTGGGCTGTTCGTTGTCAGCCCACTCGCGCGCCATGTCCCGCAGCATCACTTGTTCGTCGTTCAGTGCTGCCATGTGTTCAAACCCCTTAGAAGGACCTGCCGGGGAGGGAGAGCGTTCTGCCGCGCTCTCCCTCGACCCGGCCCTCTCCGACGCGTGTCTGCGCCGCGCCTAACCGTGATTACTGGTGATCAAGCATCCCGAGGATGCGCTTGGCGATGACGTTGTTCTGGATCTCGGACGAGCCGCCGTAGATCGACACCGCCTTGCCCCACAGCCACGTGCGGGTCTGCGCCAGTTCCTCGTTGCTGAAGCCCTCGCCTTCCCAGCCCAGGCCCTGCATGCCCATGATCTCGATCGCCAGTTCCGCGCGATCCTGCGTGATCCGCGCGCCGACGTTCTTCATCACGCTGGTCGCCGCGGACGGCCCGGCATTGCCCTTGGCCTCCAGCGCCGCGCGGCGCAGCGTCAGCGCGAAGGCACGCTGGTCCATCTCGTGCTTGATGATGCGGGTGCGCAGGTCGCTATCGGCCAGCTTACCCTCGGCATCGACACCACGATACTTCTTGGCGATCGACGGGATCGGCTCGCCCTGGTTCATCCGGCCCTGCGAGCCGCCGCCGCCCGACAGCGAGTTGCGCTCGTGCTGCAGCAGGCGGGTGCCGATCGTCCAGCCCTGCCCTTCCTGGCCGACCAGGTTTTCCTTCGGCACCTTTACGTTCGTGAAGAAGGTCTCGCAGAAGGGCGACGCGCCGGAGATCAGCTTGATCGGCCGGGTCTCGACGCCCTCGGCGTCCATGTCGATCAGCAGGAAGCTGATGCCGGCATGCTTCTGCGTCTTGTCGGTACGCACCAGCGCGAAGCACTTGTCCGCCCACTGGCCGCCGCTCGTCCAGGTCTTCTGGCCGTTGACGATGTAATGATCGCCCTTGTCCTCGGCGAAGGTCTGCAAGGACGCGAGGTCCGAACCGGCGCCCGGCTCCGAATAGCCCTGGCACCAGCGCACTTCACCGCGGACGATGCCCGGGATGTGCTTCCGCTTCTGCTCCTCGTTGCCATATTCCAGCAGCGTCGGGCCGAACATCATCACGCCCATGCCGCCGATCGGGTTCCAGGCCCCGATGCGCATCATTTCCTCGCTAAGGATGCGCGCCTGCTCGCGGGTCAGCCCGCCGCCGCCATATTCCTTCGGCCAGGTGGGCGTGCCCCACCCCTTCTCGCCCATCGCCTCGCGCCACTGCTTCTGCTCGGGCGTCTCGTCAGTCGGGCCATCGACGGCGGACATCGCGTTGTCCTTGCCGCGCAGGCTCTGCGGGAAATTCGCCTCCAGCCAGGCACGTGCCTCCTGGCGGAAGCCGTCGGCGCTATCGGCGGGGCGTTCGAGTTCGGCGGCAGTTGCCATCAGTTCAATTCTCCGAAGCCGATTCTGAATATCGGGTATGGCGCGAAGTCATGGCACGTTTGATCGCGGAAGCAAAGGGACATGCAAGCCCCGATCGGCTAGATCAGCGCTGAGGGGAGCCAGAGCGATGCGATTCGATCACCGCGCCGTGCCAATCGCCGTCCTGGCCATGCTGATCGACTCGATCGGCTTCGGAATCGTGTTGCCGGTACTTCCCTCGCTGATCGTCGAACTGGGCGGCGTATCGCTGGCGCAGGGCGCGCGGATCGGCGGCTATCTGCTTGCCGTCTATGCTGTGACTCACTTCTTTGCCGGCCCGGTGATCGGCAGCCTGTCGGATCGCTTCGGCCGGCGCCGGGTACTGCTGATCAGCCTTACCTGCTTCGGCATCGACTATGGGCTGATGGCGTTCGCGCCTACCCTCGCTTGGCTGTTCCTCGGCCGGGCTATCGCGGGGATCGCCGGCGCGACCTACGGCCCCGCCAACGCCGTGATCGCCGACGTCACCCCGCCCGAACGGCGCGGACAGGCGTTCGGCCTGCTCGGCGCGGCCTTCGGTGGCGGATTCATCCTGGGCCCGGCGATCGGCGGCCTGTTGGTGGAATTCGGCACCCGCGCGCCGTTCGTCGCGGCGGCGGCGCTGGCCCTGGTCAACGCCGGGGTGATCCTGTTCCTGATGCCCGAGACCCTCCCGCCGGAGCGCCGTCGCCCGTTCGATTGGCGCCGCGCCAATGCGGTGGGTGCCTTCGCGCCCTTGTTCCGCGCTGGCGGAGCGGCCGCGCTGCTCGCCGGCGCGCTCGTCTGGCAGATCGCGCACATGGTCTATCCGTCCACCTGGGCGTTCTTCGGCGAGATCGCGCTTGGCTGGGATGCGAAGGCGATCGGCTGGTCGCTCGCCGCCTCCGGCCTTTCCATGATGGTGGCGCAGATCTTCCTCATCGGCCGCGCGATCCGGCGCTTCGGCGAGGAGCGAACCGTGCTGATCGGGCTGGCCGCCGGGATGATCGTCTTTGCCGGCTATGTCTTCGCGCGGGCGGAGTGGCAGATCTATCTGCTCATCGCGCTGGGGGCGCTGACCGGCCTCGTCGGCCCATCGATTAACGCGATCCTGTCGGCACGGGTCGACGCCTCCAATCAAGGCGCGCTGCAGGGCGGCATGGCCAGCATCGCCAGCATTGCCGCGATCGTCGGCCCACTGGCGATGACCCAGGCACTGGCGTTCGGCACGGAGCGCGGCGCGGCGGGCGGCGCCTTTGCCCTCGCCTCGCTGCTCTGCGCCGTCACCTTCGCGATCTTCCTGTTCGGCGTGGTGCTCCGCCGCGGCAAGCTCGCATGATCACGTCCATGCACACACGATCCTGAAGTGCGTCACACCGGACGTGATCCGGGGTGACGCTACTTCGCAATCCCTCGCTCAGTCGCGCCCCGGCCGCCGGCTGCCGCCGGTGTCTAGGTGGAACCCGGCATCCACCCGCCATGTCTCGCCCACGATCGCCCGCGCTGCGGGATCGAGCAGCATCTCGATCGGCCCGGCAATGTCCTCCGCCTGCGGGGCCATCGCCATCGGCGTCTGCGCTGCGATCCGCTGGTCGAGCTTCGCCTTGCCCTCCACGCCCAGCGCCTTTTCGAACCAGCCGGTGCCGACATAGCCCGGCGCCACCGCGTTCACCCGGATCGCCGGCGCCAATACGCGTGCCAGGCTCTGCGTCATGGTGATCAGCGCGCCCTTGGACGCGGCATAAGCGATCGAGGAGCCGACACCGTGCAGCCCGGCGATCGAGGCGACGTTGACGACCGCGCTCATCGGCCCCTCGCGCATTGCCGGCGCACATGCGCGCACCATCTGGAAGGCGGCAATCGTGTTCAGGCGATAGATGCCGACGAAATCCTCGGCATCCAGCCCGTCCAGCTCCTCGTGCACCACATGCTTGGTGCGCCCGGCATTGTTCACAAGGAAATCGAGCCGGCCGAACGCCTCGGTCGCCGCAGCGGCAAGCTTCCGGCACTCGGCGTCCTCGGCAATGTCGGCCTGCACCGCGATCGATCCGTTCGCGACCTCGGCGGCCAGCGCCTCCGCCTCGGCGCGGCTATGGGCATAGTTGATGACGCAGCGCACCCCGCGCTTTGCCAGCCGCCGCACCACCGCTGCCCCGATGCCCGTTCCCCCACCCGTCACGATCGCCACGCCGCCGTCCATCACGCTCTCCTGCATTTTCGAACGTGGCGTATGGCATTCGCGGGATCGTGCCGCTAGCGACCGAATCATGGAGAGAGTTGAAGATCTGCTTGCCCAGCCGTTCGGCACCCTGCCGGACCTGATCCGTCACCACGCCGTGGCCCAGCCCGACAAGCTCGCGATCGCCGACGGCGACACGCAAGTCACGTACGGCGAACTCGATGCCGCCATGGACCGCGCCGCCGCCGCGCTTCAACGCGACGGTACGGTGCAAGGCCAGGCAGTGGCGATGGTGAGCTACCCCAGTGTGGCCCAGGGAATCGTCTTTCTTGCCGCGGTGCGGGCCGGATCGGTCGCCGCGCCGATCCAGCCCTCCGCCACGCCCGATCAGATCGCCGGCATGATCGCCGACAGCGGCGCGAACCTCGTTTTCCTGGATGCCGCCAATGCCGCCGCGCTGAAGGACGAGACCTTGGCCGCCCGCATCATCATGCTGGAGGAACTGGACGGCTGGCTCGCGCCTGCCGACGCCAAGCCCGCCCCTGTCAGCATCGCGCCCGATGATGGCTTCAACATCATCTATTCCTCGGGCACCACCGGCATTCCCAAGGGGATCGTGCAGAGCCACGCGATGCGCTGGCAGCATCTCTCGCGCAACAGCGGCGCCGGCTTCGACACCGCCGTCACCCTGCTATCGACCCCGCTTTATTCGAACACCACGCTCGTCAGCTTCCTGCCCACCCTCGCCTGGGGCGGCACCGTGGTGCTGATGAAGAAGTTTGACGCGCGCACGTATCTGGAGCTCGCCGAAAAATATCGCGCGACGCACACCATGCTCGTCCCGGTGCAATATCAACGCATCATGGCGCTGCCCGATTTCGACAAGTTCGATCTCAGCGCGTTCCGCTTCAAGACGTGCACCTCGGCCCCCTTTAAGGCGGAGCTGAAGCGCGACATCCTCGATCGCTGGCCCGGCAAGCTGGTCGAATATTATGGCATGACGGAAGGCGGCGCCTCCTTCATCCTCGTCGCGGACGAGCATCCGGACAAGCTCCACACCGTCGGCCGCTTGTCGCCCGGCCACCAGGCGATCCTGCTCGACGAGGAGGGCAAGGAAGTCGCCCCCGGCGAGATGGGGGAGATCGTCGGCCGCTCGCCGGCGATGATGAACGGCTATCACAAGCGCGAGGGCGCGACGCGCGACGCCGAATATTACGATGCGAACGGCAATCGCTGGATCCGCCATGGCGATGTCGGGCGGATCGACGAGGACGGCTTCCTGATCCTCATGGATCGCAAGAAGGACATGATCATCTCGGGCGGGTTCAACATCTACCCGTCGGATCTGGAAGCGGTGCTGGCGCAGCATCCCGCCGTCGCCGACTGCACCGTCGTCGGCGTGCCGAGCGAGGAATGGGGCGAAACGCCGGTCGGCTTCTACGTCCCACGCGATGGTGCCACCGCAAGCGCGGAGGAGATCCGCGCCGCCACCAACGAGAAGCTCGGCAAGACGCAGCGCCTGTCGAAACTGTATGTCGCTGACGAGCTGCCACGCAGCGCGATCGGCAAGGTATTGAAGCGCGAGCTGCGCGATCGGCTCGCCGCAGGGGATTTCCGGGGGAAAGACGCATGACCAGCCTGAAAGAGATTCTCGATGGCCTGACGCCGCTTGGCGACGCGCCGGGCTGGCGCGGCGAAATTCCGGATGGCTGGCTGCAGGGCCGCACCGCATACGGCGGGCTCTCTGCGGCGATCGCACTCCACTGCGCGATGCAGTCGGATACCGATCTGCCCCCGCTCCGCTCGGCCCAGGTCAGCTTCATCGGCCCGCTTTCCGGCCCGATCCTCGTCACCGCGCATCGCCTGCGCCGCGGCAAGAACGCCGCCTTCATCCAGGCGGATATCGAAAGCGAAGCCGGACTTGGCCTGCGCTGCACCTTCGTCTTCATGCGCGCGATCGAAAGCGAGGTGGATTACGCCACCACCACCGTCCCCGATTTCAAGCAGCCCGGCCCGGAGGAAAAAACGTTCAAGGGCAACCCGCACGTCGCCTTCACGCAGAACTTCGAATTCCTTGATCGGCGTGACGGGCCGAACCTGCTTCCCGCCGAATGGCTGCGCTGGACGCGGCTCAACGAACGCGAGGGGCTCGATCCGATGGTCGAGCTGATGGCGGTCGGCGATTGCCTGCCGCCCGCCGCGCTCCGCCTGCTCGGCCGCAACGTGCCGATGAGCTCGATGACGTGGATCCTCAACGTCCTCGGGCCGCAGCCGAAGACCGAAGACGGCTGGTGGCTGCTGCGCTCCAACGCCGATTATGCGCGCGCCGGCAGCTCCTCGCAGCAGATGGGTATCTGGAACAGCGCCGGCGAAATGGTCGCCGAACAGATGCAGTCGGTCGCCGTCTTCGCCTGATCGAGCGATGCGTTCGGGAGGGGCCGCCAAGTCCCTCCCATGCCGCACCAATGCGGCGCACATCCCGCCGTGCCGCGACAAATTGCGACACTTGCCGGCCGTAACGGCACACTCGCGCGACAGATGGGTTCCATCCCACATTTCCCAAGTAAGGCGCTGATTTCGCTGTCCTGACCATTATATTTCCTATATAAAACATGGTATTGAA
>NZ_JBIQFL010000025.1:0-12450 GCF_045369135.1 Sphingomonas sp. 179-I 2A4 NHS
TCAATACCATGTTTTATATAGGAAATATAATGGTCAGGACAGCGAAATCAGCGCCTTACTTGGGAAATGTGGGCTGAGATGGACGCAGGAACGGCCTGTCGAGTGGCACTACATCGCACCGGGCAAGCCGCAGCAGAACGGCTACGTCGAGAGCTTCAACGGCCGCCTGCGCGACGAATGCCTCAACGAGACGCTGTTCGTGTCGCTCGGCCATGCCCGCTCGGTGCTGCGGCTCTGGCGCGACGACTACAACCATGTGCGGCCGCATAGTGGTGTTGGCGGGCTGACGCCCGCCGATGCTGCCAGGCGGGTTGTGCAACACCGCCCCGAGGGGCACCATACCAACCCCGGACTCCAGTTATAACTGGTAGAGCTTTGGGGAGCACGTCACTCGGCGGTCGTGCCGCCCTGGCCCAGCATGATCTCAACCTCGCGCAGCTTCCCGATGATCTCCTCGGGCTTGTGCTTCTTGGCAGGCATTCGTCGTCCCTTCCTTGGTCCAGACTGTCATAGTCGATGGACCACTCAGAAGGGGGCAGCTCAGTCTGTCGATAAGGCTCCAGGCTTCAGGGAAGCTCGCCAGCGCTCTCCAATGGCACGCCTTCCGCTGTCACGCCTCCTCGGCGTAGAGGGTGGTTTCACGTGCCTTCAGAACGTCGGCAAGGAACCAGTACGCCTCGCCCCATGCATTCAGCACGGTATCATCAACCGCGTCTCCAAGGACGTCTTTGATCGCCGGTAGCAGAGCGTTCGCGACGGCGGGATAATGCTCTGGTTTGATGTGTGTCGCGACGTGGCGCGCAGCGATGCGCTCAATGGCCGGCTTCAATGCGTCGAGCTTATCGACGTTCTGTGCGAAGGCGAGGATAGCGGCCGCAAGCCGTTTGGGCTGCTCACCAGATTCTTGAGCCGCCATATCGAACAGAGCTTTGATTTCAGGATCGACGAACAGCCGTTCGTACATGTGCGTCGTGATCTCCACGCCATGCTTCTGGAGCGCCGGAGCTGTCGATTTGATGATAGCGATGGTTTCTGGCGATAGAGGCTCTGACATACAATCTCCTAAGTACGGTCATATGATGCCCTTGGCATCTCACTTAGCGCATATAAAAACCCACCGGTTGTGACACCAACGATTGTCTCAAGTTGGTGGAAACCGCGAAGCCGTCCTTACGCTGCTTTAGCCGGAGCGTCATGTCCGCTAATGGCGCCTCCTGCCGTGCCCTACTCTCTCAGCAAGCAAGCCTCTCGCGATTGAGGCGAAGGGTGGCCGTTAGGCCTCCATTGGACCAGTCATAGTCGATCGAGCCCCCCAGTTGCTGCGAGACGCTGCGTTCCACGAGCTTGCTTCCGAACCCGGCCCGGTCTGGTGTCGATGTAATCGGCGGGCCGCCTTGCTCCATCCATATCACCGTGATCTCGTCACCGCTCGATGTGCTGGAGACATCGAGCGTACCCGCCTCCGCTGACAGGGCGCCATATTTAAGGGAATTCGTCGCCAGTTCATGGATGATCAGAGCCAGGCTCGTCGCGGCGGCTTCTCCCACGCCCATGCGTTCAACCGCCACGCGTATCCGCCCGCTGAACGCGCCCAGGTCGTCATAGGGAGCCAGGAGCACTGAACCGCCCCGGGTTTGTCGGAGGCTCCAACTCTTGAGAAGGTGGAGCCATGACGAGCAAGACGACGAACAAGTTTGCGCCCGAAGTCCGCGAGCGAGCGGTGCGGATGGTTTTCGATCACGAGCGGGATCACCCGTCCAGGTGGGCCACCGTGGTATCGATTGCCGAGAAGATCGGCTGCGTTCCGCAGACGCTGCATGAGTGGGTGAAGAAGGCCGAGGTCGACAGCGGCAAGCGCGGCGGTGTCCCGACCGAGGTGGCCGACAAGGTGAAGGCGCTGGAACGCGAGGTCCGTGAGCTGCGACAGGCCAACGAGATACTGCGCAAGGCATCGGCATATTTCGCGCAGGCGGAGCTCGACCGCCCGTTCCGGCGATGATCGCTTTCATTGACGATCACCGCGATGCCTATGGGGTCGAGCCGATCTGCCGTGTCCTGCCGATCGCCCCATCCACCTACTACGAGCACGTCGCGCAGCGACAGGATCCATCGCGTCTGTCAGCACGGGCGCGTGAGGATTTGATCCTCAAGTCCGAGATCGCTCGCGTCTTCGCGGAGAACTTTGCGGTCTACGGCGTGCGGAAGGTATGGCGGCAGATGATGCGGGAGGGCTTCGTGATCGCCCGTTGCACCGTCGAACGGCTGATGCATGAGATGGGCTTGGCAGGCGTGATCCGGGGCAAGCCGGTGCGTACGACCATCAGCGACAAGGCGGCACCGTGCCCGCGCGATCACGTCAACCGCCAGTTCTTTGCGCCAGCGCCGAACAGGCTTTGGGTGTCGGACTTCACCTATGTCACGACCTGGGCAGGGTTCGTCTACGTCGCCTTTGTCATCGATACCTACGCCAGACGGATCGTAGGCTGGCGCGCCAGCAGGACGGCGCACGCCAGCTTCGTCCTGGATGCTCTCGAACAGGCGCTCCACGATCGCCGTCCGACCCATCGGGGTGGCCTGATCCATCATAGCGACCGCGGGTCGCAATACGTGTCCATCAAGTACACCGAGCGCCTTGCCGAGGCCGGCATCGAGCCATCGGTCGGCAGTGTCGGCGACAGCTACGACAACGCTTTGGCCGAAACGATCAACGGTCTCTACAAAGCCGAGGTGATCCACCGGCGCGGACCCTGGCGCAGCTTCGAAGCCGTCGAGTACGCCACGCTCGAATGGGTCGATTGGTTCAACCACCGTCGGCTGCTGGAGCCCATCGGCAACATCCCGCCCGCCGAAGCCGAAGATCAATATTATGCTGCCGCGGACAACATCGATATGGCAGCATGACTCACAACCCAAGGCCTCCGGCAGACCCGGGGCGGTTCACACGGCGAGCAGGTCTCCCAGGAGCGCTGCTTGACCCTGCCCTCCCGGCAACGGCCGCACCAGGTCGTGCGCCCGCCCCAAGGCCGCGAGACGCTGCGACAGCTCGCGCGCCATGTCTGCGGTCGTTTCGGTAAACCGGGACGTGATCTCGGCAAGCCCTGCCGCGATCGCCAGCAGGTTCTTGACCCGGTGGCTCATCTCACCGGCAAGCAGCTCATGCCCTTCCTCGGCCTGCTTGCGTCCTGTCACATCAAGGAAGATGCCGAACATCGTTCTGCCCACGATGCCCACGTCCTGACCCTGGCCTCGGGCGGAGATCCATCTGACTTCGGCGTCGATCATGATACGAAAGTCGGTTTCGTATGGGCCGAGCACCGCCCGGGTAGCAGCGAAGCCAGCTCGCACGCGGTCGCGGTCCGCGGGATGGATGCGCTCCGACAATTCCTCGAAGGTGACGCTCTCGTTCCAAGAGATACCCCACAGCTCGAACCCTCGCTCGTCCATCGTGAACCGGTCGTCATCGACGTTCCATGCCCAGAGCGACACGCCAGCGGCTTCAACGGCCAGTTGGAGGTTCTCCGGTTGCCAAACGTGCGGCGTTGAGGGCTTTGATGACACGTTTGCGAATCTCCTTGCAGAGCGTGGCCGCTGCAATCGGCAATCATCAGCTTAAAGCCTTCAGCGCGCACAGCAGTTTTATCCTGTGTTGCTCCATCCGGGCCACTGACGAGCCAAGTCGTCTGATGGAGTCATGGATACGCGCGTCCTGCCGGCCTGCTGCGTCGTGGGTGCCTAGGACATCATATTGGGTGAGAAGGACTTCGTAGGCGATGATGAATTACTCAAGTCTCGCGATCCGTTCTCCGTACCAATCGGCTGATAATCGGCGCGCCACTTACCTGATCGACAATTTGGGCCTGTGATGGGCCTTTGCTTCACCAGACACTGATTCCTCGGCCCGCTCACCTCGATCCTCGGTGCCAGGTCCCGAGCGCAACCGCAGCTCGCGGGCCTGTGCTTCATACTCGATCGCCAGAAGCCGGTGGGCGGATGCGGCCTCCGCGGATTTGGCGGAGGCCTCGGCCTCGGCCTCCTCACGGGCTCGTCGCTCGTAATATGCGAGATTATCCTTGGTCATGAACTTTCTCCGTCAAAGCGGCGACGGACGGCACACCCGTCACTCGTGATTGACTGGCGGGATATGCAGGTAAGCCGGGTCGAACTCGCCGGCGGCACGAAGCCTGGACACGTTCGGGATGGTGATGGTGCAGTTCCCGGTCACAATCAGCCCCTCGGTCCGCAGCTGCTGTATCGTGCGGTTGACGTGGACGGACGTAAGCCCGAGCACATCGGCAAGCTGCTCCTGGGTCACTGGCAGGCCAAAGCTGCTCTCGTCACCTTCCGAACCTTCGAGGCGGACACTCAGTTCGCACAATAGATGCGCGAGCCGCTGCCGGGCCGAAAGGCGGCCGATACAGAGCGTCCATTGGCTGACGATCGCGTTTTCGGTGAACGCCAGGAGCGCGAACGTCCGCACGATCCCTGCGTGCTGGGCGGCAAGCGCCAGCGCCCGTTCACGCGGGATTGCCAGCACCTTCGCCGCCGTGAGAGCGCGCACCCCGTAGCCGGAACGACCGAACGCCAGCACGTCGAGATTGACGGTATCGCCGGGCACCAACAGTGCCGAAATCTGGCGAGCACCGTCGCGGGTGGTCAGGTAGCGGCACGCCCACCCGTCCACGATGACGTGGAGACGATCGGCCGCCTCACCCTCGCGCATGAGGTCCTGACCGGTGCTGACTGAGCGGGAGGTCAGCGCTGCACCTTCCAGCGCCTGCCGCTCCTCGCGCGAAAGGAGGGGTGACGCGCCGATCCGCGTGCCCGCAAGCGACACACGCGAAGACATGGGAGCAGCCGTCGAAGCGGGCGATTGCAGGCCTTCATGCATCTCAGGTCTGCCCGGTCGGCTCGGTCGATGCGATGCGCTCAAGATAGGCTTCGGCAAGCTGGGAGTGGGCCGCAACCACCTGAGGGCTGCGTGCTTGCTGTGCCTGCTCAAGCTCGGTTTCGGCGCGGCGGCGATAATAGCTCAGGTCGTCATCGGACATGATCGCTCTCCGTTCGGACACAGAGGCGAAGGTCCGTGTCCTCCAACCACATGCGCCCCGGAGGCATTTGGCATGTGACGGAGCTAACCTAGATCATGCGGGGCTGGTTCCGCCTTGCACTGGAACAGTTTTCGAAAAGAAATGCGCGACTGAGCGATTTTCTCTCATTCGGGCCGCAGCGCTATCTTCCAGGCTTTGAATTTCTGGCTCAGCTTCGTGAAGTGGCGATCAGCGCCCGCCGGCGCGAACAGAACGTCTCCGGTGGTGAAGTCCACTTCCTGGCCGTCGCTCTCGACCACGCCCGAACCGGCCATGACGATATAAAGCATGTCGCGCCCCGCTTGACCGGCCTCGAACGGAACGCCGCTCTCGGGCACGACGATCTCGGCCGACATGTCATTATGGGTGAGGACTTTGGGTGCCTCCGGGAGTTCCCCCATGCGAAGCCGATATGCCTGGGCTGTCAGGTTACAGATGCCGGTGCTGGAAGCCATATCCACGTCATTGGTCCGATCCGGCTGAAGACTTGCTGAATTTAAGGAGATGGTGCGATCAGATCGCCCACTCTGTCCATAACGGCCGGGTCACCGGATTCGGTGCGCTCCAGATGCAAATAGTTCGCGTTGAACTGTCCCACGTCCCTCAACCTCGCGGGATCGGTGACCTTGAGCGTTCGACTGCGCAACTCGATCAGCCCGTCCTCCCGAAAACGCTGGAGGATGCGGTTGACGTGGCTTGGGGTGAGCCCCGTGGCATCGGCAAGATCGATCTGCGTTAGCGGGAAGTCGAACGAATGGTCGGTCGCCTCGCCGACTACCCGGTAACGGACCAGCATCTCGTAAAGCAGATGCGCCAGTCTTTCGGTCGCATCGCGGCGTCCATGACCGACAATACGCTCACGCAACACGCCAAGGTCGGTCAACGTGCCCCACCACAGCGCCTCCGATAGCGCCGACACCTCCCGCAGCAGCTTCTTCATGTCGTCGGCGTGGATCATGGCCGTCGTGCTCGGCACGATGGTGCCGATCGCATGGTCCACTTTCTTCAGGATGAAGGCTTCGGCGTCGCATAAGTCGCCGGGAATAAGAAATGCCATGATCTGGCGCTCGCCATCGGGCAACATCGTATAGCGACAGGCAAACCCCGTCAGCAGGACGTGGCAGTAGTCCGAGTGCACGCCCTCGGGAATAATGTCCTCGCGCGCCGCATGGGTTTGCTGCCTGCCGGCAATCAGCACGTCCAGCCTTTGCCGCTCCTCAGCGCTGAACCGGGTGAACTGCTCCATCTTCGTTGCCCAAGGATTATTCACCCATCACTCCGTCAAGACCGGACAAGACTGTTCAACGATCGGACCTGCTTCGGTCAACCGAGCGCGGCCGCGCGCACCTGAGACGTTCGCAACTATTTCGTGGCAGTTACGGCCGCACAAGAACGACGTGGCGGGCGGGAAGTCATTCCCTACTCAGGTTCGCCGCGCTTATTGACGCTCCTCCGGCACGACGTTGACCGTGCATCGCACCGTCTCGCGATCCCGATCCGCCCGTTTTCGGCACGCCTCCAGCGCCTCACGATTGGCGGCAACGATCCGGTCGCCTGCCGCCAGGGCCGCGAACGCGCTGGGCGAGGCGACCTGCATCATGCGCTGCCCGCCTTCCCAAATCGGCAAGTCGAGCGAACGCGCCGCCATCTTCTCCGGCCATTGCCAGCTCGCGGGCACGGCGCGCGCAACGATGCCAGCAAACACCGCCCACAGGATCATGCCGAACACCACCCCGGCGATCGCAGTCCACATCAGCCAGCGGTTTTGCTCGTCGCCGCGCCGCGCCGATGCGGTGACGCCCTGAAGCACCCGGGTCGCGTCCTTCAACTCTGCGGCTGCGGTCGCGATCGTCCGCCGGTCCTCGGCGCGGGCGTCGGCACCCGCCGCCACGATCCGGTCAACGACATGCCGCGGAGTGGCTCCGTCCCTGGCCGCCGCCACCAGCGCGTCGGCGCGCTGCAAGGTGGCGTCGATCTTCTGCACCATGCCCGCCAGCGTCTCGCTGTAGTCGGGCTGCTCGGGCACCTCGGCGCGCTCGACCGCCATCCGCTCGACCGCGCGGCGTAGCAACGCCAGCTCGCCCTCTACCCGCGCGAAGGCTTCCTGGGCTGTCTCGGGTTCGTGCTCGTCCTCACTCATCCTGTCTCCCCGTCGTCCCCGAAAGCACGATCGCCTACCGGCTCAATCCCCGGTCGCGCTCGCGGCCGGGTCCGATCGATGCTGCCAGCGCGTCGCCGATCGCCCGGTCCTTCTCCAGTTTCAGCTCCAGCTCGGGCGCACGACGACGCAACGCGGATTCAAGCTGCGGGTCGCGCCCGATCGCGCCGGCGACCTTCGCCATGTTGCCGCGCAACCGCTCCGCGCCGGCGCGGTCACCTGCCCGCTCCAGGGCGGCACGATCGCGCTGCATCGTCTTCCATGCCTCAACAAAGCGACCCGCGCGCGCCTCCGGGTCGAGCCGCACGCGCTGCTCCTCGGCCATCGCGCGCGCCGCACCGCCGATGTTGCCGCCAGCGGCCTGCTCGATGAGCCTGGGATCGCGCCGGAGCGCGGAAGCGAGGTCGCGCGCGGCATGGGGTCGATTGGCGTCCAGCACCTCGCCGGCCTTGCGCAACGCGCTCTCCTGATGCGGCAGCACCGGCAGGCCCTTGGCGCGCATCCGGCCTATATCGGTGGTGGCGCGTGCATAGCGTTCGATCGCCTTGGCTTGGTCGGGCTTGCCACCGATCGCGGGCTCCCGTTCGGGCGTGGACGCCTTCTCCGGCGCCGGCCTGGGCCGGAAGCCGTCGAACATGCCGCGCGCCTTGTCACGCACCTTGGCGGCGATCTCCCGCGCGCGCTCGGGCCAGCGTATCTCGCGCCGCTCGGCGAAGGCCTCGCGCCGGTCCTGGTCGGACGGCGCCGAATAGTCGCCAGCCATGTCCTTGGCGCGGTCACGCGACAGGGTGCGGGCGAGCTGGTGCTGATCGGAGAAGTCGTCGCGACCATAGTGAAGCGACACACCGTCCCGATGCCGCGACAGCGCGACATAGGCGCCGTGCCGGTCCATCCCCGGCGTCGCCAGCACATGCGCGCGATCGACCGTCACGCCCTGCGATTTGTGGATGGTCGCGGCATAGCCGTGATCGACATGAGCATAGTCCTTGAGGTCGAACGCAACGCGGTTACCGCCATCGAGGCGCACCGCCATTCGGCCCTCGCTGACCTGCTCCAGCGTGCCGAGCGTCCCGTTCTTCACCCCCATGCTGCGCTCGTTGCGCAGGAACATGATCCGGTCGCCTGCCGCGAAGTCGCGCCGGCCCCGATCGACGGTGACGCTGGTGTCGGTGCCCAGCTCGCCGGTCGCACGCATCCGCCCGCGCGCCTCCTGGTTCAGCTCGCGCACCTCGGCGTTGGTATGGGTGAGGATGATGCGGGTCTTGTCGGGATCGGCCTGGCGCTGCCGGTCCCAGCCATCGACCAGCCCGGCCCGCGCCGCCTCGCGCGTGTCGGAGGCCTGCACCATGCCGCGGCTCTCATAGGCGTGCAGTGCCTCGGCCGTGCGGCCTGTCGCCAGCGCGCGCGTCGCATCCTTCTGCCAGTCGTCACGCTGCCGGCGAACCTCAGTGATCTCGGCCGCACCGTGCCGCTCTGCGATCGACCGGAACGCCGCGCCGGCTTCGATCGCCTGAAGCTGCTCTGGGTCGCCAACCAGCACCACCTTGGCGCCAGCATCCCGGGCATGGGACAGCACCCGCTCCATCTGGCGGGTGCCGATCATGCCCGCTTCGTCCACCACCAGCACGTCGCGGGGCGTGAGCTGGCCGCGGCCCTGCCCCCATGCATGTTCAAGACTGGCGATGGTGCGGGACTGGATTCCCGATCCGCCCTCCAGGTTCTCGGCCGCGATGCCAGACAAGGCCGCGCCCCGCACGGTGTAGCCGGCGCGCTCCCATCCATCGCGCGCCACGCTCAGCATGGCCGATTTGCCCGTGCCCGCATAACCTACGATAGCAGCAAGATCGCCGTGCCCGGTTACGTGCCTCAGCGCGGCTTCCTGCTCTCCCCCGAGCACGAGCCCTTCACTCCCGGCGGCGGTGATCGCCCCCCCGAGCGCCGCTGCCGGGAGACCATGCTCGCGACGGCTCGCCAGCTCGTCGCCCGCCCGCTCAAGCCGCGCCTCCGTCGCGATCATGTCGCGAGACGTGAAGCGGTCCTGATCCCGCCCGTCCTTACCCAGCGCCACCAGCTCGGGACTGGCACGCACCGCCGCCATCACCTGGTCGAACTGATCCTTGCCGTCGCTGTGCCGGTGAACGAACATCGCCAGGTCGCGGGTGGTGAAGGTGGCTTGGCTGCGCGTGATGCCGTCCAGCGCGATGCGCGGATCGGCCGCGATCTTCTCACCGTTCTCCCGCGCGATCCGCCGGTGATCGTCGGCGCGCTCGGCATCCTCGCCGCGGTCGAGGCGGCGCATCCCTGCCGGCCCAATCTTGTGCTGCGGCTCAAGCTCCATGCCCTGGTCGGCATAGGAGCGATGGTCGATCCGCCCCTCCAGCCCCAGCTCGGCCATGCGTTCGTTGACATGGGCCGCCCACGCCTCGCGCCAGCCCTTCAGATGCTCGGCGCTATTCCAGTCGCGGTTCTTCTTCCCGAAACCATCCGGTCCCACCTCGCGCATCGACAGCATGACGTGCGCGTGCGGCTTGGGGCTGCCGTCCTTCGCATGATCCCAATGCACGTTGAGGTCGGCGACCATCCCGCGCTTCACGAACTGCTCTTCCACGAAATCGCGGGCGAGGCTTACGCCCTGCTTCTCATTCATCTCGCGCGGGATCGAGAACTCCACTTCGCGGGCGAGCTGCGCGTCCTTGCGCTTCTCTCCTGCCTCCACCTCGTTCCACAGCGTCGTGCGATCCGACAAACGCTCCGGTGCGCCTTTCGGCAACAGCACCTCGGAGTGGATGACGCCAGCCTTGTTCGAGAAGTCGTGATTACGCCCAAGCCGCTCATCGTGCAGCTCGGATGCAGAGCGATATGCGGCGGACGCGATGGCGCTGGAGCCGTTCGCACGGCTGATGACCTTCGCGCTGAAATGGTAGATCGCCATCGCGCTCTGCAATCTGCCTTACTTAGCGCACGTCGGCAACGACGTATAAGCGCGCACTCATAATCCGCTTCGCTTCTCCTGATTGACTGTCCCGCGCTTCACTTGTGGGTTGCCTGTCCCACCCGGTTTGCTAGGCTGCGGTGATCCTGAGGCGGAGGAGAAAGCACCATGCGAAAGGTGCGCGACTATGACGCGGAACTGAAGGCCCTTGAGGAGCGCGCGCGCACGATCAAGGCGCGCCGTGTCGAACAACTCGGCCAGCTTGTCACCGCCACCGGCGCCGATGCGCTCGACATGGAAACGCTCGCCGGCGCGCTGCTTGATGCAGTCGCCTCCAAGGACGCGGAAGCGAAGGAGGCGTGGCGTGCGAAGGGCGCCGCGTTCTTTCAGCGGCGCTCGCGCAAAGCTAGCCGGACTGCTGGCGGCAACAGCGACAGCGCAGCGGCGGAACCGGGCGCTGATCCAGCGTCTGGAAGCGGCGCGGCGTCGTAGCGATACGCGAGGCTGGGTCGTGCAACGCCGTGAACGCACCCGCCACCTGATCGAGCTGGGCGGCCTCGTCCAGAAGGCCGGCCTGGTCGAACTCGCCGATGACGATCGCGCGACCATTTATGGCGCGCTGCTGGAGATGGTCGGCCGCGCTCGCGGCGACGATGCCGACGACACGCTCGCGCTCTGGAAGCGGCGCGGCAGACGCGCGTTCGACGCGGAAAGCGAAGCGACGGAGAAAGGCGATGGCGCTACTGGATATTGAGGCGATCCGCAGGCAAGTCCGCGCGCTGGATTTCGTGCGCGGCACGCCGGCCGAAGTTGCCATGTGGCGCGACGATGATGCGGACTCGCGCGCCAACCTCGCCATCGAAGGCATGGCGCTGGAGACGGACGAGCACCTGCTGTTCGACATGCTGCGCGACGAGGCCGTGCCCCCTGCCCTCGCTACTCAGATCATCCTCAAGCTGCTCGACCATCCCGACGCCGATGCGGCGCTGGCGATCACCCCACTGGAACGGGTCAGCTGATGGCGGGGCCGCTCATCGGTGGGCGTCGGCCGATCAGCTGGCGGCTCGCGATCGTCGTCGCGTTCGTCGCCGCCTATGCGACGGCGCGGTGGCTGGAAGGCATCTTCGGCGTCGGGCAGATTTCCGGCACGGTGTCGTTCCTCGTCCTGGTCGGACTGATCGGCGCGACCTGGTGGATCAACAGCCGTGGGGCCAACCGCAGGAACGAGCTGCTGGGCTCGGCCCGCTTCGGCGACCGCGCCGACGTGCGCAAGCTGGAAGCGAACGGGGATCTCCTGATCGGCCGCGGCAAGGAGTCCGGCAAGCTGCTCCACTATGACGGCGCGGCGCACCTGTTGACGATCGCACCCACCCGATCTGGCAAGGGCGTCGGCACGATCATCCCCAACCTGCTGATGCTCGACCCCTCGGTGGTCTGCATCGACCCCAAGGGCGAGAATGCCCGCGCCACGGCTCGTGCGAGGGCGAGGAAGGGCCTTGTGTGGTGCCTGGACCCTTCGGGGTCTCAGGGCGCCCGGCAGCCCGCTACAACCCCCTCGCGCAGCTCGACCCGACAAGCCCGGACCTCGCGGAAGATGCGCAGACGATCGCCGACGCGCTGGTACATGACGCGCCGGGGCAGAGCGGCGAGGCGCATTGGAACGAGGAAGCCAAGGCGCTGATCGCCGGCGTGATCCTGCACACCGTCGTCCACGAGCCCCCTGCCCGCGCCACGCTCGCCACCGTGCGCGACAAACTCACCCGCGATCCCGCCGCCTTCGCCGCGCTGCTGGCGGCGATGCAGGCCAGCACCGGCGCGCATGGCCTGATCGCGCGCGCCGCTAACCGCCACCTCGGCAAGTCCGATCGCGAGGCCGCGGGCGTGTTGTCGTCAGCGCAGCGCCACACCCACTTTCTCGACAGCCCGCGCCTGGTCGAAAGCACGTCCGCGGCCGATTTCAGCTTCGCGGACCTGAAGGAGCGGCCCGGCACCGTGTTCCTGTGCCTCCCGCCCGACCGGCTCGATACATATGCGCGGTGGCTTCGGCTGCTGGTCGCGCAGGCCGTCACCGACATGGCCCGCTCCCCTACCCGGCCCGAACGCCCGGTGCTGTTCCTGCTCGATGAGTTCGCCGCGCTCGGCCGATTGGAGCCGGTAGAGCGCGCGATGGGGCTGATGGCGGGTTACGGCCTTCAGGAGGGCATAGCGTGGATGGTACGCTAAACAACGCTAAGGGCGAACAATCAGCGAACGCTTAGGCGGCGCGGCTATCC
>NZ_JBIQFL010000026.1:0-10431 GCF_045369135.1 Sphingomonas sp. 179-I 2A4 NHS
GCGGCAGAAAATCCTTGTCTAGCGCTCGGATACAGGCGATCTTCACCTCAAACGCCACGCCACTTGGGGAATGCAGGGTCTGTCCGGGACGTTGCGATCCCCATCACTGTCAACGACAAAAATGGAGAAGAGCCATGCCATTCGTTACCACCGCTGACGGCGCCGAGATTTTCTACAAGGACTGGGGGCCGAAGTCGGCCCGACCGATCCATTTCCATCACGGCTGGCCCCTGAGCGCGGACGACTGGGACGCCCAGATGCTGTTCTTCCTCGCGAAGGGCTTTCGCGTGATCGCTCATGACCGGCGCGGCCACGGTCGATCGAGCCAGGTGAGCGAAGGCCATGACATGGATCATTATGCCGCCGACGCCTCGGCGGTGGTCGAAGCGCTGGACTTGCGTGATGCGATCCACGTCGGCCACTCGACGGGCGGCGGTCAGGTCGCGCGCTATGTCGCCCGGCACGGCCAGCCCCAGGGCCGTGTCGCGAAGGCGGTCCTCATCAGTTCCGTGCCCCCGCTGATGGTCAAGACCGACAACAATCCCGAGGGCACGTCGATCGAGGTGTTCGACGATTTCCGGGCGCAGCTTGCCGCCGACCGGGCGCAATTCTACCTCGACGTGCCCAGCGGTCCCTTCTACGGGTTCAACCGGCTGCTGACCAAATCGTCCGAAGCCACCATCCGCAACTGGTGGCGGCAGGGGATGATGGGATCGGCCCAGGCCCAGTATGAGGGCATCGCGGCCTTTTCGGAAACCGATCAGACGGCCGACCTTCAGGCGATTACCGTGCCGACACTGATCCTGCAGGGCGATGACGATCAGGTCGTGCCGTACAAGGCGGCTGCGTTGAAGCAGCATGCGTTGATCCGTGGCAGCGAACTGAAAATCTACGAAGGCGCGCCGCACGGCATGCACACCACCCATGCCGAAGAGGTCAATGCCGACATTCTGGCCTTCATCCATGGCTGAGACGTTCGTTGGGGATGTCCTGCAACGTACTCGACGGATCGGAGCTGCCAGCGGCGGCTCCGATCCAACGCCGATCGTTGACCGGCAGGGTGGCTCGTGCCACGGGTGGCGGTGCTTGCAGCCGGCAACCATGCCACGCTCAAGCCGTTCGAGCGTATTCCGCGTACCGGCAATGCCATCGCGGCGATGCCTGGCGAGACGTTCGCCGCCGATCGCAGGTCGGGCGCACGGGCATGACGGCGGCAAGCGACAATGTCGTACCCTTGGTCCCGATTACGCACTCGTCCATGCGGAGGTGCCGGAAGCATTCGCCATGTTCTCTACGCGCCGGTCACTCCGTCGCTTCCATCTCTTCGGCGATGATCGCGAAATAACCCGGCAGCAATTGCGCCAGCAGCGCACTGCCACGATCGGTCAACCCGACATGCTTCGTTCGCGCGTCTAGGTCATCCCTGGTAACGACGAGCAGCCCCTCCGTCTCCAGCGCGCGCAAGGTTCGCGCGACGATCGGGCCTGCCACGTCGAGGCGGGCCGTGATCTCGCCGACCGTCAGCGTATCGCGTTCGGGTTCCCGGTCGATGACGATGAGGAACAGGAAGCGGAGTTGCGACAGCCCATGCTGCGCGAAATAGCTTTCCAGCCGGCGTATCAACAGGCTTGCCCGCCGCATCATCGACAGCCCCCGCGCGACCGAATCCGCCGGCATGCCGTACGTGCCGGCATAGCCATCGATCATCTGCCGCGAGGGCAGTTCCTTCAGGAAGAACATGCGTGATCCTCCATCGCTGCGATCAGGGCTGCCGGTGGCGCGGCCGGCGGGGAGGATCGATTATCGCTCATCCTCAAGCCACCGGCTGCATGAAGACGATTTCCACCGGCGCAGCGAGCCAGTCCTCATATTGGCGATAGACAGCTTGCGTATAGGCCTGCGCATGGTGCGCCTCGAATGCGGCATTATGAAGGCCGTGTTGGCGGTAGGTCATGTAGGTGCATCCTGCCATGTGCCGCGCCCAATCCAGCGGAGCGAAAGCGCGCTCCTCATCCTCGTTTATGTCGTTGGTGCGGCCCTCATAGTAGAGGTTGCCGTCGTCATCGTAGAGCCGGAAATCGTAAGAGAGGGGGTCGCCAGCGGTAACAAAGGTCTGCACCCGCTTGCCGTTCTCGTCGTCACCAACTCCGTGCGAGTTCGTGCCGATGTGGTCTGCGGTAATGATCCAGCGCATGTTCGATCCTTCCTCTTTGTCTTGATGACAAAGTCGGCGGTTCGGTGAAAGCGGGCAGGGTCAATGACGCGGCTTTAGCCGCGCCGCTTTAGCGGGCGACGGGGGAGCCGATTTGCGAAGCAAATTGGGGGAACCGTCGATCATTGATGCTGACCGCTTTTGCCGAAATGCTAGGAAGTCATCAGAGAGAGTTATATTCCTGCGGCAGCGGGAAAGGGGCGCGCTCGATGCGCGCTCATTTCCCTTTCAGCGTTTCGCCTGGGCGGCTCGCTCGTAGTAGTATCCGGCCTCGGCGCATGTTTGTACGGCGATGCCGAACCATTCGAGGCGATCGGCGGGAGCATCGTCAATGCCAATAGGAAGGGCAGGGGCCTCCCGCCCGGTTCGCATCATCAAGCGCCGGATAAGCGTGTCGATCAGTGCGAGGCGTTCGCCGTCGTCCAGCTCCAATTCATCGGCCGGTTCTCGGCCGACTTGTCGGAAACCAGCCTGCTCCATGATCGGGGTGAATGTCCGAACGATCATCGCAACTCTGTCGGTCATCACCATTCCTAAAAAACGCGGCCGGCTTGCCGGCCTCCCTGCTGCGAGCATGGCGTAGCCACGCACAGCGGCACGCGAGGATCGTTACCCGGCAGGGCCAAGACCCGTAGGGGCTTGGTCGGAGCGAAGCGGAGATAGAGCCGTGCCCGAAGGGTCGCGCCCAACTCCTCCCCTTTTTCCCCTTCTCCCTTCTACAAGCCCTCGATCATCACGCCCTTGCCGCCAGCATACTGCCCGATCTGCATCCCTCTTGCATCCGATGCGCGTCCGTCATGCGTCCGTTGTGCGTCCGAACTGCGTCCGAACTGCACCCCCCATGCTTGCCGAAACCCTTGCTTAACTTGCCTCAACCTACCCCAAAATGTCGGCTCGGGCGGGGTGCGTCTTATCCCTTGCTCAATATCCCGCATGATCTGGTTCGCGCGTTCCACGATGTATCCCAAGCGCCGCGTGCCATTCGGGCTAAGCGCCCGTTGACGTACCAACGGCGGAATATCAGCGATCAAGGTCAATAGCTCCGCAACCTGCTCGGACCTGCCAGCATCGCCCACGTAGAAGCGCGTATTATGGATAGCGACCTCCAAAACCTTTAGAGACTCACCTATCCAAAAATCGGATTCGGCCCTGTTGTCGTCGTGCATTTACTGCCTCCTCAATAACGGCCTTTGGCGCTCCTCGATCGCAATTCCGCCAGCTTAGCCATTTGCGCTGGGTAGCTGCGCCACAACCCCGATCGCGTGAGCTTTGCCTTGCTCATTAGCTCGTCATAGAATCCGCAATCGTATCGCTTGTAGCTGACTGCGAAGCCCTCACGGATCATGCGGTTTCCGAAATCCTCGCCGGTCCTATTTAGACGGCATTGCGCGTTTTTACGTCCGTAGCTGGTCAGGCTTGATGGACACATTTTGCCCGTTCGCAACGCCACATTGGCGGCAAGGCTCGTTGAACAAGTAAGCCCTTCTTGCTCAATAATCGCCGCTGCCCGTCGTCCTGCGGCCCGCTTCATGGCTTCCGGTTTATCGGGCGCATCTATGCCCCAAATCCGCACACGTTCGCCGTCTATGTCGAACGTGTCCCCGTCGATGACGCGCACGTATCCATCTTCCCGCGCCGAAGGCGAGGCTTTGTCAGACGCGCGCGCCGAAGGCGCTCCATCGGCGCCAGCCATTGGATGATTACGCGCGTCCCCAACGGGGACGCTCATTCCCAAGGCTGCGGCTGCAATACCCGCACCCGTCACCGCAAACCATGTCCAGGCCGGATAGCGCCGTTGCCGTGGCCTATACGGGCGCATTAGTCCCGCTCGGCCTCGATGTAGCGGCGATCGTTCTGGTGCTGGTGCTGGTGCTGCCGGTCGTGGCCGCTGGCTTTTGACATATCGGTAGCGAGGCCAGCCTTTCCGTGCGGATAGCTGATTTCGGTGTCGCGACCTTCGCGCACTGCACCGCTCAACGCGATGCGGTCATGCTGGATGACCTCGTTCGCCCGGTTCTCGCGCTGCTGCAACACATGCTCGGCTGTCACGGCGATAATCTTGCCGCGATACGTCTGCCCCGGCTCGGCGCGCTGCGCGCTGTTCGCCGCCCGCTCGCGAAGCTCCTCGATGTTCTCGCGCTCTGCCTCATGCTGGGCCAGCTTCGGCGCGATCTCGACTTGCCGATCGCGCTCAACATTGGTCCGCTGCATTGGGGCGGGTATCTCGGATTTCGACGGCGTATCAGCCACGGCTCTATCTCCATCAAGCGCCGCGCCTGCGCGGCAATCAAATTACGAGTTTGCCACCTGGGCGCGGGCCTCGGCCTCCATTTCACGCACGCGCGCGATCAGCTCGGGGGGAAGCCAGATTTCCAGCAACTGCCAATTTGCCGGAACCTGTTGCGCCTCTTTCAAGACGCGCTGAACCGCGAGGCTCACGCGCTGCCGGCTGAGTTTGTATGCCGCTGCAACCTCGGTCTGGCTCTTGCCATCAACCAAAACCTCGCGTGCGATACGCAGGGTGTCGAGCGTCATGCGGCCCAACCGGCTCTGTACGGCGTCGAACTCCTCGGGGGTCATCGTCGCGCTGCTCAACGTCCTATCTCCATCCTTCGGGCGTTCGCCCGATCCGCTGTCAATACCTGTCAATACAACCTTTTGCGGCTGTTGACGATAGCGGCTCATGTTCGCGCGCCGGTGATGGCCTGCGCGATGCGCGCGAAAACCCCCGGCCTATCAAACCTCGGCCAATAGCGTTGGTCGGTAGCGCCCTCATGATGGCTCTGAACAAGGGCGCGCGTTCTGGCACGAACCTGCTCCAACCGTTCCGGCGTGTGATAACCGCTCGCCCCGCCGTCGCCGCGTGCAAACGCACCGACATTATGCAGCATGTCGGCAAGTTGCGTTACGGCATATACCGTGTCCCCACTTAGGGGCTGGTTCATGCGATTGCCGTAGCCGGTGACTAATCGGATTGCCGTGAAGGCGTCGCCGGCCGCTTCGATCCATTCGGCCTTTTGACCGTCAAACCGCTCCGTCACTTGGCTCTCTCCTGCTGCCGTAATTCGTCGTTCCAATCCTCAAACCGGGGGTCAGGAAACACGGGCCGGACCTTCCGGCCCTGCTCGGTGTAGGCCAGCTCGGCGGCTTCGATCGCGGCACGGCCTGGTGCATTGTTGTCGCCCGCCAAAATCACCTCCTCGACCTCGGGCGGCAACTCGACATGCGCCAGCCCCCCGGTTCCAAGTGAAACCCAAACGCTCGCGTCGGGATGGCGCTGGCGAAGGGTCAAACCGTCCTCGGGGCCTTCGCAAAGCACGATCCGCCGCGCCACGTCGCCTAGACGGAGCGCGCAACCGCGTGTCTGCCCCAAGCTCAATTTGGGGTTCGTCATCCGCGCCTTCCGGCCCTCGCGATCAAGAAAGATGCGCTGCACGCCTACAATCTTGCCCCTCACGTCCTGACAGGCCGCGATTAGAGCGGGTAGGCGGGGACCGGGCTTGCCCGTCTCCTTGTCGATCCGAATAGGCGCATAGGTGAACCGAACGGACCAAGGGACCGGCCCGGTGATGCCCCGCGACCGCAAATAGATCTCGGCGGGGGTGCCTGTGATGCTACGGGCGCTGGCCCACTGGCGAAAGGCTTCCTTCGTCGCCTCGATCCGCTCGGCGCGCTCGATCCGCTCGGCCTTCGCGCGGTCGATCGGATCGGCCGCGGGCAAATCGCCGTTCGCCAGAAACTCAACCGCACCGCGGAAGTCCAGCCCGTCGATCGCGCGGATAAAGTCGATCACGTCGCCAGACGCGCCGCACCCGAAGCAATGAAACAGGCCCTTGGTGTCGTTGACCCTAAAGCTGGGCGTGTTCTCCTGATGGAAGGGGCAAAGCCCGACATGCTCATGCCCTGCTTTCCGTAGCTTCACGCGACGGCCGATAACCGCGCTTAGGCTATGGCGGGCTTTGACCTGCTCGACGTCGATTTTCATTTCGGCGTACCTCCGAAGCGGATGCCCCAACGGGCGAGCGCGCCGGCAACGCCGGCATAGGATTGTGGGTGGACGCCATCGCGGGCGGGATAGGCGGCAAGGTCCATTTCGGAATCCCCAAAACTGACCGCGACCCGGTGAACGATCAACGCGGCCTGCCGGTCGTAGGGCAGAAGCCACGCCACGCGCTTGCCGGTGATCCGCGCGCGGATCGCGGCGAGGTTACGGGGCAGGGCAGGGTTGCGCGGATCATTGCTGCCTGCGGAGATAACAACGAACGTCGCATCGACCGGAGGGACGCGCCACGACGCGATTTCGGCTGATCCGGCACCCTGACGCGCCACAACCCTGCAAGCTGGCCCCTGCGCGGCCCTGACGGCCTGTGCGGCGAATTGGGCGAGGCTATCGCCAACCATGAGGCAAAGGATCACGACAGGCCCTCGAACAAGTCGAGCTGCGCCGCCATAGCGGTGCGCTCTCTGATTGCTTCGACCTGGGCGGCAAGCCACGCCTTTTGCTGGCCGATACCCAAGCCCTCCATAGGAACGCGACCACGCGCGCCAGTCCATGACGATAGCGGATCGCGGTAGAGCCTGCCTGCCAGTATCACGACGGGGGTTCGCGGCCCGATCTGCTCGGCAAGCTGGGCGGTAACGCGCTCGCCCCATGCGCGGCGCTCGGCTGCGGGCATATCGCCAAGGGTCACATCATAGGGCGCGATCACCCGCGATGGTGCGACCAGCCCATAATGCGCCGACAGGATGAACCAGCGCCCGCCCTGCGCGGTCACATAGGCGCGGGCCTTGTTGAACCAATCCGATTGATAGAGGTCGCGCGCCCGCGCTGGCTCGCTGCGCTTCTGGCTGACACATGCAACAAGGTGGACAGGGCGGGGCATGGCGGTTTCCTCGTCCAGCAAAGCCGGGGGAAGGCCCCCGGCCTGCCTTGGTCAGTCGATGGCCGCGAAGATGGCGGGCCGCTCGGCGTGTTCGCTCGCGAAGTCGCGAAGCTGATAATAGAGGTCGGCCATCCGCTCGGTGCCGTCCTCGGCCAGCACGTTGAGCATGAACAGGGTGGCGACGATACCAGCGGCATCCGCGCTCATGGTTCCCTCATAGCCGTTGCCGTTCCACGAAACGCGCATCGGCTTGTCGATCGCCGGGGCCATGTAAAAGCCGCCATTCGACAGGCGGTAGTAATGCCAGTAGCCCCCGGCGTAGTCGATCGACAGTCGTTCCATGAACTTGAAAGTCATGCTTTCAGCATGAAGCATTTGCCGGAACTCGAAAAAGTCGGGCAGAACCGAAAGCCGCTTATCCTCGGGAACGAGGTTTGCGACGATCGCGGTAGGCTTATCCATTGCGCCACTCCTGCGGGAGTTAGAGAAAGCGCCGGGGAAGGGGTTGCCGCCCCTCGATCCCGGCCCCTCATATATAGGCAGGCTGTCAATAGCTGTCAATAGAAGTGGCGTTATTTATTGACAGTCACTCGCCATAGTTGGGCGCTACGTCGCGAACCTCGACAAACGCGATCTTCTCGCTGCGCTCGTTGCCAACAAGGTCGAGATAGACATAGACCATATCGGGAAAGACGGCGCTCCCCTTGCGCCAGATTACACCGCATCTGCCTGCAAACTCGCCGGGGCTGTCATCTGCGATCTTGACCGGCTGACCTAGCCGCAACCAATTTGCCGCGCTGGCGAGCATTGCGGCAATCTCGTCCTTAGTCAGAAAGGGGCGCGGCTTGAAGTTTCGCGCGGTACGCTTTGGCGGCCTCGGTGCCGTGTTCGGATGGTATGTCTCGATAGCTGGTGCGCCGAACAAATCTGCCTGAACAGTCGCGATCCGCTGGGCGAGCTGGCGCGCGCGATACTCTGCACGCCAGTGGCCATCCGGGGTCAACTGCCTCTCGGGTTCGTCCTGGGGGATCATCTGCCGCCCTCGATGTCGGCTATGGTCGTGGCGCGCATCCAACCGCGAAGCTGCCGGTCGCTGCATACCGGCACCGGCTTGGCCTCATGGGTGAGGGTGGGACCGTCGAATAGGTCGGGCTGGTGGCCGATGATCTTCGGGGTAGGAACGTGGCGCGGCTCGCGCACGGCACGGCGGGCCATTGTCAGGCCCTCCGCTCGTCGGCCAACCCAACCCAAACGACACGGCGGGTCAGGTCTGTATTCCACGGCACGCGCGATTCCTCGTCGCTGTCATAGCGATGGTAGGAAATCTCGAACCGGAACGCCTGCGCGTCGATCGTGAAGATGCCTTCCCGATGCTCGCCGCTCGGATCGGTGTTGTGGCCCCAATCCGCATAGTCCGCGAACGCATGATAGAACCGCGACCACAGGCCCCGCGAAACGGTCAGGTGCCGGTGCGGCTCTGGCTGCTCCGGTGTCGGCTCAAAAAAGGGCGAAAGCCATAGCAGCAGCCCCGGCGAATAATCCCAATGCGTCCAGTAGAACTCCCGCGCCCGCGCTATGTCGTTCAAGCGCGCTGTCTCTGCGATCCGCTCGGCAACGCTCATGCTGGCGAAATCGTCCGGCTCGGCGGTCAGCGTCTTGGCGACCTCGCGCCGGATATGATTTTGCATCGAGGCCGTCAGCGGGCCGGTCCAGCGCGCCCAACGGCTGCGAACCTCGGCCCGGATATGCGGGGGCAGGGCGTAGAAGCGAGCGCGAACCTCCCGCCACTCTGCCGCGATCTGCCCCCGCCGCTCGATCACGCGCCGGGTCCAGTTTTCCTCCCGGCGCTGCATCTCCTCGTCGGCGCTGATCTGCCGCGCTGCCGTCTGCGCTGCGAACAAGGGGAGGGCGTTGCGCTCTGCGACCTTCTTTCGCTCGAACGCCGCGATCTTGCGCGGGGTGACGTTGTAGGCGTCGTGGTGGCGGGTGTGACGGGCAAAGCGCATTGCGTACCTCCCGACAGGGCCTAGCGGCCCTGCTCCCGTTGGTAGCGGAGATTGGACAGGGCGAGCATGGCGAGCGTTGCCTTGCGCGTGTACGGGGCCTGCGCCTCGGGCGTCATGTCGGCCCATTTGTGGCCGTCGTCGTTCGCAAGCGCGCTGGCGACTGCCTCTTGCTCGGCCCTGACGGTGTTGTCGTCACGATGGGCGAGGGTGAGGGTGAACCGCTCGCGCTGGCGCTGCAACAGGTCGGGCTTGAGGCCATGAAGCCAGCTCGGCCCGAAATCGGCATGGTTGCGGACGGAATGAAGGTCAGCGGCGTGCGGCTCGTAATGGTCCTGCCCGTTGCCCCATTTCGTCCAAAGCGCGTCCTTCCAAGTGCGCCCGTAGCGGTCGCGGAAGTCGAGAAGTGCGATCCATTGTGCGATTGTCGGGGTCGGCTTGCCGGTGGTCATGGCTGGCTCCTGCGGTGGAGATTGAGGGGCCGGGAAGGGGTTGCCGCCCCTCGGTCCCGGTCCCTCTTATATAGGCTTTCTGTCAATAGCTGTCAATAGTATTGCCGCAATCTATTGACGCTAGAACGCGAACGCGACCTGTCCTCCCCGATCCTCGTAGAAGTCCGATGCCGGGGCCGCTGCGCCGTCGATCCATGCCGGAACATCCTCGGCCTGTCGGCGCTCGCGGAAGCCGGGGGCAAGCATCTTGCGCCCGCTCTCCGAAAGGCTCTGCTCGATCATCACGCGCGCGGCCTCGTCCACCGTCTGCCCCTCGATCATGTCGCCTTGCCAGCGGGACCAAAAGCCCGTGTCACTGATGAACGGCTTACCCGCGTCCACCACATGCAACCCGATGTGTGCGGGCATGGATCGGCCAAGGTTGGGATCAAAGACGACACGGACGCGCATACCATCGACGGTTAGGACGAACTCGCCGCGCTGCCCCCAACTCGGAACCGTACCGGGCTGGGCGGCGCAGGCGTCGAGCATCTGGTCGGGGGCCTTCCCCGACATTGCGAAGCCGAATAGCTCGCCGTCGTTCAACGCCACCAACGCGGCTAACGCGCGCTCATCTGCGGTGCGGCGCGCGCGCTCGTCACCGGCCATGATAGCGGCATGGTAGGCGTCTGCGGCTTCGACCAACGCGGCGCGGCGTCCATCGTGATCGGCGGGAAGGGCTGCGGCCAGCCCCTCGATCCGCATGGTGTCGGCACGCATCTGGCGCTTGAAATCCTCGGTCATGCCGCTGCCTTCAAGCTGTAGGGCCCAGTCGGCCCGAAGCTGCGATTTTGGTCATCTTGGAGAACACGTCGGGAACGGGCTGGTTGTTGTTGACGATC
>NZ_JBIQFL010000027.1:0-10162 GCF_045369135.1 Sphingomonas sp. 179-I 2A4 NHS
AGCGAGCCTGGTAGATCGCCATGTTCAATCTTTGTTCTTCAACATGGCCAAAATCGCAGCTTCGGGCCGACTGGGCCAGTTCGCGCAGGCTCTGTGCCCGACGTCGCTCATCATGACCCACCGAAGCGTGCTCGAGGGGCTATGGCGGTTCGATCAATTCACCTGTGTCACCATCACGACGTGGTTCCTTCGGACGTACCGCGTCGCACTTCGCACGGGCTTCCTCCTGGGCCGATCGAACGCCATGGAAAGACTGGCGTTTCTCCTGCTCGACCTCATGCAGAGGCTCGAGGGACGCCGGCACTTCCATTTGCTCATGTCCAGGGCCGATATCGGCGATCACCTAGGGCTCACGAGCGAGACTGTCACGCGGGCGTTCACGCTTCTCCAGCGGCACAGCTACGTGCAGGTGAATGGTCGTCACCTGGAGATCCTGGATCCGGCCGGTCTGGCCCGGCTGGCCTCCGCAGTGGTCACAACCTGAGCTCCTCTCAGCCGAGCGCCGATTATGTGACATGTGGTCCTGCCTCTGCTATAGCGCACGCGCTATGCAGAAGGGGTCGGGAAACGAATGAAATTCATACCGTGTGAAGACTGCGCGCTTCGCCGGTGGGCGCTGTTCAAGCAATTTACAGCGCCCGAGTTAGGCTTTGTGCGAGCGCTCAAGAGCAACCAGGTGGATGTTCCGGCCCGGCGCGTCATCATCGAGCCCCGGTCGCTTCGGCGGGCAACTCTACACGCTCTATGCTGGCTGGGCTTATCGTTACAAGCTGACACCGAACGGCCAGCGACAGATCGTAGACGTCCTGCTCCCCGGCAGCCTGATCGGGCTTCAGCAGCTGATGTTGGGCGACTCCGAAAGCGGCGTCGAAAGCCTGACACCGGTGACGCTCTGCGTGTTGACCGGCCGGCATATCGACGAGCTGTTTCAGCAGCATAGCCAGCTATCCGAGGCGATGGTCTTCGCACTCATGGAGGATCAGCGCCGCGCCGATCGGCGCATGGCCCTAGTCGCCAAGCAGAACGGCCCGGAACGTCTCGCCTACTTCCTGCTTGAGCTCGTCGACCGATTAGCGGCGCTTGGGCTTGGCCAGGACGCGATGTCCTACTTCCCGCTGCAGCGCCGTCACCTGGCCGATCTGCTTGGACTGTCCGAGACGCATGTCAGCCGCTCGATGCAGGAACTGCGCCGCGATGATCTCGCGGCAATCGCCTCGAACTCGCTCATCATCCGGAACCGATCGGTCATGACCACCTTGTCGGGCTATACGCTGGCCACCCGACAGCACCCTCGCCTCCTGCTCTGAGCATCGCAAGAAGCTGGGCGACTTGACCCAGTCCCGCGGCCCGAACGCCGCGATCGGCGTGACCCGCCCGCAAGGCCCTCCCCACGGGCGGGCAGTCGTCATGCCGCAGGCGCGTTGACCGGGATACGACGAACGTTCTCGCTCGCCGCTGCGGCCTTCGGCACCGCGACGGTGAGGACGCCGTTCTTGAACGTCGCACTGGCCTTTTCCTGCTCGATGTCCCGAGGCAGGCCGATGCGCCGCTCGAACCGCCCATAGCTGCGCTCGGAGTAGCCGCGGTCCTTGTCCTCGACCTCCGACTTCTTCTCGCCGCGCAGCGTGAGGACGCCTTCCTCCACGATCACTTCAACGTCCTTCTCGTCGAGCCCGGGGAGTTCGGCGGTCACGCGGATTTCCTTGTCGGTCTCGGCAAGCTCAACACTTGGAGCGAGCACGCTACGGCCGGCGCCGGCGAGCGCGGGCACGCCGAAGCCGCGGAAAACGTCGTCGAACAGTCGATTCACCTCCCGGTGCAACGAAAATAGCGGGTCGCTGACGTCGCCCGCAGCGCTGACCTGCGCGGGAACGCGGTTCTCCTGACGGCTCCAGGGGATCAGATCACGAATGGCCATGAATCCTAACTCCTTCTCACAACGTCTTCATGTGAAGGCCGCTCGAGCGCTTCCTTGGCGGCCTCAGGTGCCCACACCGGCGCGAGACTGCCCCTTCCAAGGATTTGGACGGAGAACTTCAGGCCTCACCTTCAAAGCCTCTGCATTTCAGCAACGCGGTCGGTTGAGACAGCCATTCCTAAGCTGGCGCCTCATGCTCTCACTGATCTAGCTCAGTCCAAGATCGTCAGCGGTCGCGATATCCTGCAACGTAAGAGCGCGACCGTAGTTCGGAAGCAGCGGCCATCGAAGGAGTGGTCATGGACATTGCAGTCGTCTTGAACAGTACCGCCGATCCAATCGTCAGTGAGTCGGACATGGTGATGCGCGGCATGGCGCAGGATCTCAACAACATGCTGGCGGTGATAGCCTCCGGGCTGGTCTCGATCGAACGAGGGGCTGATCCGCAGCAGCTGTCGCGGCTGCTGGCCGGAATGAGGCGCGCGATACGAAATGCTGCCTCTATGAGCGACGATATAGCGGAACTCAGTGTCGGTCCGGTAATGACGCGCGAGCAGGTTTCGCTGGCCGTGGCCCTGCGGGAGTTGGAGGACAGAGCCCGTGCCATTCTGGGAGAGGGCGTCGATCTTCGCACGGAGATCGCACGGGACCTGTGGAGGGTTCATGTCGTGCCGAGCTACCTCCGCTTTGCCCTGTGTAATCTCCTTGCGAATGCCGCCGACGCGATGCCCAAGGGCGGCGCTCTCGTCGTTCGGGCCTTCAACACGTTCCGCCGTGCCCCCACCGCCGCCGGAGGGGCCGCCGGCGACTTCGTCCGGATCGAAATCATCGATTCCGGCGAAGGGATTGCACCGGATGTCCTGAGCCGCGTCTTCGATCCCTTCTTCACGACCCGACAATCGCTTGGCCGGACCGGCCTTGGCCTCCGCCAGGTTCAGCGGTTCGCACGTCAATTCGGCGGCGACGTCGTGATCGAAAGTGATCTCGGATCTGGAACGCGGGTCATCCTCCACCTACCTCGAGCAGCGTCTCGTACTTGAAAGCGCAGCCCTTGAGCGCCTGCTCCGCACACTGGACCTGAAACCAAGACGAACGCTGCCCACCGTCCTCATGGCGCCTACTTCGGATCAAGGTGCTCGCCTCACAGCCAGATCTTGGACCCCCGCCTGTGTCACTCGGAAAGCCTTCGTGCGCTGATCAGGCGATCAACCGGCTCCACGATCCATAGCGCCCCACAATCGCCCCTCTCCTGACGCTCAGTCCGATCAATGCCAGGCCCAGCAGCACATCATAGACGGCGTGCGTAGCCCCTGCGCCGAAGACGAACGGCGTGACGCAAAGCGCCGCTCCGATGGGGATGAGCAGGACGCGCGCGGGTCGAGCGACCTCGGCAGCCGCTATCGAGATCACCGTCAACGCGAGCGATCCGAGAAGATGATCCCAATCAGCGATCGGCGGCTCCGCGCCGAATGTGAGCCGCGTGAACAGAAGCGATGCCGCCAGCGCCGCCGCGATTGCCAGGTTCCACGGTAGGCTAACGCCCCCGATCGCCACATCCTTCATGATCACGCGGGCCGGTCGGTCGAACTCATCAGGCACATCCCGGCTGTCGCCTTCATCGGTGTCTCCGAACAGGAACACGCGAAGCACATTCTTCCCCGCTCGTGCGCGTCGGCGGAGGAACTGGCCGACGGCCACCATCTCGTCCAGCGAGTAGGGTATCTGGATCAGCATCGCCGCGGCACCGATCAGCGCAAGCGTGCTCCAGGTCCCGATCCAGATGGGCTGGATGATGATGAAGAAAATCGAGACCACGCCGAGCGGAGCGATCATCAGTCCGAACAGAAGGACGAGCCATGGCATCGTTCTCCAGCGCGCACGCGAGCCGACGATCCCCGTGAGGATCTCCAGGGCATAAGTGTAGCCCCCGAGTGCCGCATCCGAAACTGGCCATGCCTCGGAGACGTCACTCGTGATGATCTCCTCGGTGCCGTTCCGCGGGTCATCTGTCCTGCCCTGGAAGAACGGCTCCCAGACGTCCTCGACATAACCAAGCTGGTAAGCCGCGAGGTAGCGCGAGACATAAAGACCAACCAGTGCGAGGCCGATGATCGGGATGCGCTGGGTCCAGCTCGAGGGGTTGTACGACCACCCGGGAGGAACTTCGGGTCCGTTCACGCGCGCCAGCGCAGACGGTCCGACCTCGGGCTTCGTTCCGACCGCGAAGCCGAAGATCAACATTCCGACCAGCGTGTCGGACAGATAGGCGGTCGAATTGCCTGTCCACAGCACAAAGGGAGCCGCCATGACCACAGCGCCGATTGCGGCCGAGATCCAGCGCGCCCATCCCGCATGCCAACTCAGTGACAGCGCTGCGACCGCAATCAGCAGCAATCCCGAGCCGATCTCCGTCCACCGCAGCATGGGCTCGACCACGCCGATCAGTGGCGGTTGCGTGACCAACCAGGTACCCAGCATGATGTTGACGAAGTGGGCCCAGCGCGTCTCGCTATGCTCCTTGCGGTAGCGCTCGTCGCTTGCGCGCCTGACTTCCTCGGGATGGCTACCCAGCGCGGCCGCATCTACGAGGTCCTGGGGTGGCTGCAGACCGTTTCTGCGATACCAGGAAAGGGGGTCGCGCTTTAGTGCCTCGATCAGTTTTGGAAGCTCATCCTTCAACCGGTGGCGCGGTCGCCAGCCCAGGAGCTTCTCCGCGCGGCCGATATCGAGCGCGTAATGGTCGTCGGCGAGGCGGATCATGAAGGGTTTGATGAACGGCTTCTCGCCCTGATCGATCGCATCCGGCACGACCGGCTCGAGCTTGTCCTGTGCCCATACTCCGACGGCCGCGATGGGCTTCGGAACGCGAAGCGTCGGCCAGTCCTGGATACCGTGGATGAGGTATCCAATCTCATCCTGCAGCGCGTCATATCCTAGCGCCTCCGGCTCGCCGATCAGGATCTCGGTCTGCGGAGGCAGCTCGCCGCGACGTTCGACCGTAAGGCGGACCGCCTCGACAAGATCCTCGCGGTGCACCATCGACTGCCCAACCAGGGGCGAGCCCGAATAGAAGAAGCTCTCGAACTCCCGCTCATAGATGCGGGCGATCTGATTGACGAGGGTGGGGACAGCCGTCTCCTCGTCATACACGCCAGCAAAGCGCAAGATCGCATACGGGATCGAACCATGCTCTTCACGAATCACCTGCTCGGCCTGCGCTTTCGACTTCGGATACGCCCAGCCCGGCGCGATCGGCCAGCTCTCGTCGATCCGATCGCCGGGCGAGCAAGGCGCGTGCACGAGCATGGTGCTCGAGTATACGAACTGTTCGACCTCGAACTCCTGCAACCCGCGGATCAGCCGGCGAGTCCCCTCCACGTTTACCGACCGGTAAAGCGGGTGCTCCTCCCCCGTGAAGTCGAAGTAGGCAGCCAGATGGATGACCGACGCGATGCGCTCGCCATAGGTTGCGCGAATGGTCGAGAGGACGTCGCGGACTGACTCGTCCGACCCCAGGTCCACCTTCATCACCGGAAAGGCCAGCGCATCTTCCCGCCGGTCGAGGCCGACGATTCGGTAATCCGACGATAGCGCAGCAGCGACCGAGCGGCCGAGATTGCCTGTGGCGCCGGTTACGATGACAAGAGGCTTCTCCATGTGAACGCTTCCCGATCTGTCGCGCGTTTCCTGCCTGGCCAGGCCGTCCCGACCGAAAGGTCGAAGCGGCGGTGGCGCGGTCACGCTGGCATCAAGAACCAGTGTCATGCAGGAGCGCGAAGCTGGAGCTGACGCGATCATCGCATCCGCCCCGACCCCGCGCAGCGCATCACGACCTTGCTCCGGCCCTTCATCCCCAAGAAGCTTCGTGCTTGCGGTTCCGAAAGGGCCGGCATGGATCCCATGCCAATCGTTCGGGCACTTGGTCCTGAGCTATGTCAGGGCGGCTCCATAACCGTCGTGAGACTCCTTGGCGCTTTTCCGGAGGCGACGATGAGAGAGCTGATGCCGATGAGCGCCACCTGGGCATTCGGACGCTCGCAGCCAGGCCTCCTCACCGGCGATTCCGGCAGACGCGCCTGAGTCCGCACCGTGCAGAGCGCACCACCACTGTCCTCAGCTTACGCTGCGCTGCGCTCAAGCGGACGGCCGCATTCAGCGAGCATCGTGCGACAGCGGCCCGGCGCAGGGCTAGTCGGCCGCCTCCGGGCTTTTATGTCGCCCGGTGCAGGGTGTTGATTGTGGCTCCGGCTCTCGAATGGCTACTCGCCGGCGCGCCTTGGGCCATTCGCATCGGTGCCTTGATCGTTGTTCCATTCAGGCGATCGCCGGCGGCAACGCAGAGCTGGCTTCTTCTTTTCTTCGTCGCCCCTTGGGTAGCGCTCGTTCTGTACCTCGTGATCGGCCGACCGACCCATCCTCGTTGGCGTCGGGATCGAGTGGCGCAACTCTGGCCGATCATCGGCAGGGCAGTCGGCAGTATCGATCGTGTGGTCCTACCTGTCGATCTGCCGCTCGTCCAAGCCTCCACAGCGTCCCTCGTGAGCGGCATCGGCCGAATGCCGCCACTACCGGGCAACGCGGTCGAATTCCTGCCGGACTACGACGCGACCGTGGACCGGCTCGTTCAGGATATCGATGCCGCCACCAGCCACGTTCACCTCCTCTTCTACATCTTCGCTACCGACGAGACCGGGTGGAAGATCATGGCCGCTCTCAAGCGAGCGGCTTCACGAGCGGTGGAGTGCAGGGTCCTGGTCGATGCGATCGGGTCGCGTACCTGGGCCGAGCGCCTCGCCCGCGAGTTGCGGACAGCCGAGGTGGAGGTTCATGAGATCCTACCGCTCAGGGTGCTCGGCCGCACGACGCGCTTCGACCTTCGCAACCACCGCAAAATCGCCGTGATCGACGGTCGCATCGGCTATACCGGCTCCCAGAACATCATTGATGCCGATCACGGTTGGGGCTGGCCGAACCGCGAAGTGATGGTGCGAGTTAAAGGTCCCGTTGTTGGGGAACTGCAGGCTGTGTTCGTGGCCGACTGGTTCCTTGAGACCGAAATCGAACTCGCTGACGGCTACCTCTATCCCTCCACCGAGGATGCCGGCGCCAGCCTCGCCCAGGTTCTGCCGAGCGGCCCCGATCTCGAACATGGCGGCATCGACGAGCTCTTCGTTGCGCTGATCCATTCGGCCCGGGAGCGCGTCCTCATCACGACTCCCTACTTCATCCCCAGCGAGCCGCTGCTGCAAGCCTTGCAGATTGCCATCCTGCGAGGAGTCGAGGTCCATCTGCTGCTGTCCGGCCGCTCCGATCATCCGCTCGTGCACCTCGCCCAGCAGTCCTACTACTCCGAGCTGCTGTCGGCAGGCGCGGTGATCCACCTGTTCCAGCCGGGCTTTCTGCACGCCAAGCACATGAGCGTCGATGAGGCAGTCGCCGTCGTCGGATCGAGCAACGTCGACATGCGATCATTTGCCCTAAATTCGGAGATCAGCCTCGTCCTTTACGACCGCGAGGCCACACTTATCTTGCGCCAGATCGAGCGCTCAAGGCTGGAACAATCCGTCCCGCTGAGCGCAAGCGATTGGGAGCGCCGCAATCTCGCGCGCAAGTGTGCCGAGAACGTCGCGCGGCTCTTCAGCCCGTTGCTGTGATCTGCTCAGGCCAGCTGAGCCGGAGAGAGAACGAAACTTTGCTTTTGATGGAATGACCATGCACCATGACGCACCATTGATCGCCACGATTGTCGCCGGCCTTGTCGCTGCCTTCATCGCAGGGACCGTGGCGCATCGGCTCAAGATATCCCCGATCGCGGGCTATCTGCTCGCTGGTGTCTTCGTCGGGCCGTCGATGCCCGGCTTCGCGGCGGACCCGGAAATAGCATCGCAGCTTGCCGAGATCGGTGTCATTCTCCTGATGTTCGGCGTCGGCCTGCACTTCTCGCTGCGGGATCTCCTGTCAGTGAAGAAGATCGCGGTCCCTGGTGCCTTGATCCAGATCGTTGTAGCGACGCTATTGGGCATCGTGCTGGCCTGGGCGCTCGGGTGGCGCGCTGGCGAGGCCCTGGTTTTCGGTCTCGCGTTATCCGTTGCGAGCACCGTCGTGCTGGTGCGGGCTCTTCAGGTCCACAACCTTGTACAGACCGATCAAGGCCGCATCGCGGTCGGCTGGCTGGTCGTCGAGGATCTGGTGATGGTGCTGGCGCTGGTGCTTCTGCCGTCCGTCGCCGCGATTCTGGCGGGCACCTCTGCGAATGCGGGCACTGCGGCCGTGAGCGCCGTGACCACCACACTCCTGAAGGTAGCAGGGTTCATAGCGCTGATGCTCCTCGTCGGCCGCCGCGCGATGCCGGCACTCCTTCACTGGGTGGCTGATACCGGGTCCCGGGAGCTGTTCCGCCTGGCAGTGCTCGCGATTGCCCTTGGCGTCGCCTTCGGCGCCGCGTTCGTCTTCGACGTCTCGTTCGCTCTCGGCGCCTTCTTCGCCGGCATGATCCTGGGCGAGACCCAGCTTAGCCGGCTTGCGACCGAGGAAATCCTTCCGTTCCGAGACGCCTTTTCCGTCCTGTTCTTTGTTTCGGCTGGCATGCTGTTCGAACCAGCGGTGATCCTCGAGCAGCCGGGAGCGTTGCTGGCGACGCTCGCGATCATCCTGGTCGGGAAGTCCGCGGCTGCCTATGCCATCGTCCGATCGTTCGGATATCGGGACCAAACCGCGATAACGATCTCGGCGAGCCTGGCTCAGATAGGCGAGTTCTCGTTCATTCTTGCCGGCCTTGGCGTAAGCGCCGGTATCCTGCCTCCAGAAGGACGGGACCTGATCCTCGCCGCCGCTATCATCTCGATCTTCCTCAATCCCCTGCTCTTTTCGTTCGTAACCAGACAGGGGATCCGGCCGCTTCGGCACGCCGGCCCCGCGGAAGGTTCTTCAGAAGAGCCGGAGCCGGAGCAGGGCCTGCCCCCTGGGCATGTCGTTATCGTGGGCTATGGCCGGGTCGGCCGCTTCATCGCTGCAACGCTCGGGGCCTCGGGGTACGCGCTAAGCATAGTCGAGGACAGCCGAGAGGCCGTGCAAGCAGCGCAAGCCGAAGGACTGCGCGTCGTTCTGGGTAACGCCACCGAAGCTTCCATCCTCACGCGGGCCGGCATCACCGGGGCATCGACGCTGCTGATCGCTATTCCTGAGGGGTTCGAAGCCGCCATCATCGCGAAACGTGCCCGCGCCATGAACCCGGACCTGCGCATCATCGCGCGTGCCCATTCAGAGGCGGAGGTGGACCACCTGCAGGCGATGGGTGCTGACGAGATCGTCCTCGCGGAGAAGGCAGCAGCAGCCAAGATGGCGGCGCTGGTTTCCGAAGGGGGATCGGAGGACGTCGACGGACTCGTTCACATGGTGGAGAGCTGATCGACAGTGATTCCGTCGCTGAGCCCCGCCGTCTTGCAAGGCAGATTCCGGCGACGGGTCAGATCGTGCGCAAAGCCCGAAGCTCCGGATTGAGGCGGAGGCGGATCGCCCGGACGCGGGCGAGCGCCTCTTCCGGAGAGACACCGAGCGCGACGAAGGTCTGCACGGCCAGCCCCAAGCCCGCAGCCAAGTTCTCCGGGAAGATGTACGTCGCGCCGGCCTTGGCGATGGATGCCAGACCTCGATTGTCTCTTGTGCTGACAAGGACTGGCACCGCCGGATTGAGTTGCCGTACCTGGCGTACCAGCTGCTCCAGCCTCGGCTGGCTGTTCAGAAGGGCGACCACCACTGCGGCCCTATCGATGTTCGCTGCCTCAAGCACCCCGCGGCGTGTTGCATCACCGAAAATGACCTGATGCCCCTCGCGATGGGCAGTCCGAAGCCGGTCGACGTCGCGCTCGATCGCGATATAGGGTATCCCGCTCGCCTTCAGAACCGTACCCACCAGCCGTCCGACAGGGCCGCACCCCGCCAGGATGACGTGATCGCGTAGATCGCCCGCGGAGCCGCCGATCATGTCGTCTGGCTCAGTGATCAGCTGAGGCGTCGACAGGACCTTGGCCGAGATGCGCCGATTGAACTGGATGAGGAACGGAGCCAGGAAAATGCTGACGGCCGTCCCTGCGAGTGCCGTTTGCGCCACGATCGGTGGCAGCAGGCCGCCACCGATCGCCTGGGTCAGGATGAGGAGGGAGATCTCGGGGTCGAATCCGGCTGAGGGCGAAATGACACCCTAAGCCTCGGCACCCTTCGGCCAGAGGTATTCGCCGGTGAGGA
>NZ_JBIQFL010000028.1:0-9731 GCF_045369135.1 Sphingomonas sp. 179-I 2A4 NHS
ATCGTCAACAACAACCAGCCCGTTCCCGACGTGTTCTCCAAGATGACCAAAATCGCAGCTTCGGGCCGACTGGGCCATGTGGCACGAGGACATGGCGGACTCGCGCGCCAACCTAGTCATCGAGGATATGATCCCGACGCGCAACGACGATGCGTTTTTCGAGATGATGCTGGATGAGGGCGTGCCCCCTCCCCTCGTCTCGCAAATCCTGCTCCGGCTGCTCGATCACCCCGACGCCGATCGGTCCCTGCCGGTCACGCCGATGGGCGCGCACTGATGCTCAGGCGACGGATCAGCCCGCTGTTCGCGGTCTTCGTCGCCTTCGTGGTGCTGATGGCGAGCAACGCCTGGCTCAAGGGCATCTTCGGCTATGGCGAGATAGCGACCGACATTCCGTTCCTGCTTGCCGGCGCGGTCCTGTTCCTCGCCTGGCGCTTCAACCGGCGTGCCGCCAACCAGCGCAGCGATCTGCTCGGCTCCGCCCGCTTCGGATACCGTGCCGACGTGCGGAAGCTGGAAGCGAACGGAGATCTTCTGATCGGCCGCTCGGCGAAGTCGGGCAAGCTGCTGCATTACGACGGCGCGGCGCATCTGCTGACGATGGCACCCACCCGATCGGGCAAGGGCGTCGGTACGATCATCCCCAACCTGCTGCTGCTGGATCGCTCGGTGATCTGCATCGACCCCAAGGGCGAGAACGCGCGGGTCACCGCCCGCGCGCGTGCCGCCAAGGGCAAGGTCTGGTGCCTCGATCCGTTCGGCGTGTCGGGTCAGCCCCCTGCCCGCTACAATCCGCTCGACCGGCTCGATCCCGCCAGCCTCGATCTCGCGGAAGATGCCAACACCCTCGCCGACGCGCTGGTGCATGACGCGCCGGGACAATCGGGCGAAGCCCACTGGAACGAGGAAGCCAAGGCGCTAATCGCCGGGCTGATCCTGCACACCGTCGTCCACGAACCCGCCCACGCCCGCGTGCTGGCGACGGTGCGCGACAAGCTGACGCTCGCCCCTGCCGCCTTCGCCGCGCTGCTGGCCGATATGCAGGACAGCGCCGGCGCCGGTGGCCTGATCGCCCGCGCCGCCAACCGGCAGCTCGGCAAGTCTGATCGCGAAGCCGCCGGCGTGCTGTCCTCGGCGCAGCGGCACACTCACTTTCTCGATAGCCCCCGCATCGTCGCCAGCACGGCCGCGTCGGATTTCACCTTCGCGGAATTGAAGGACACGACCGCCACCGTGTTCCTGTGCCTGCCGCCCGATCGGCTCGACACCTATGCCCGCTGGCTGCGGCTGCTGGTGAGCCAGGCCGTCACCGACATGGCGCGGTCCACCGCCCGCCCTGCCCGGCCGGTGCTGTTCCTGCTCGACGAGTTCGCCGCGCTCGGTCGCCTTGAACCCGTCGAGCGCGCAATGGGACTGATGGCGGGCTATGGCCTCCAGCTCTGGCCGATCCTTCAGGACATGCACCAGCTCAAGGCGACCTATGGCGAGCGCGCCGGCACCTTCATGTCCAACGCGGGCGTGATCCAAACGTTCGGGGTCAACGACCATGCCACCGCCGACATGCTCTCGCGCACGATCGGCGACACCACGATCGAATATGATACCGTCAGCACGTCGCGCGGCACGGGCTGGGGCGAAAATCGCGCCGGCCCATCGGAAAGCGTCAGCGGTCATGTCTCGGCCCGCCGTCTTGCTACACCCGACGAAATCATGCGGATGCGACCCGACCAGCTCCTGCTGCTCCGCCAAGGCGAACATCCGCTCGCGGTCGAGAAAATCCGATATTACGACCAGCGTGAGTTTGCCGGCTTGTTTGATCCGGCTTGAATGGTCCGCGAAAGCACGAACACACACACCTGCCGCGCCGTAAGGCAGCGCCGCTCCTCCGTATAATCGGCGATAATTCGTGCTTTCGAGGACCGGAAGTTAGACCCACCGGTAGGCGGTGTTATGATTAACCGCCTACCAAACCCGCATGGCAATTTAAGCCCTTCTAGCGACGTTTGCCGTTACCGGGGCCTCCTCTCTTAGCGGAAGTCCTTTTCTGCCCTGGCAGCCGCTCTGGGCGGCGCTCGGGCATTATTCCTCCGCTACCTCGCCGACTCTCTTCTCGCCTAGCCCTGCGGCGCTTGCGCCGTTCTGGTGACGGCTATGCCGTCACGCAACAAAAGTGCATCGGCCGGTAGGCCGATTCCATTGGTCCTTTTGCGTTCTCACGTTGTCGGCTGGGATTAAGTGATTCTGTTAAATAGGAATCCTTAAGAAGGTTAAGGGCTAGAAATGTCCCGAATCCTCTTCGCTTATCAGTTGCTTAGCGGCACCGCTGGTGGGTGAAACCCCGTGATTCGGTGTGTGATCCCCCGATAGTGCGGTGTGTGATCCCCCGAACGAATGGTGGGTGAAACCCCGGGTCTAGGGTGCCGAAATAGGCTCTGCATGCCAGTTATCCACAGACTAGCCGCCTGTCCCGTCCGAGCTAAAGTGCTTCGGTGATCGGCCGATGATTCCAACCGGTGGGTGAAACCCCGATAAATAGCGTTGAGGTGGGTGAAACCCCGATAGTCACCGCCGGCCGGCAAGTCGGTCCATATGGGCGTCCACCTCGTCCGTGCGCCGGCGATCGGCGTCGATGCGGGCGCGCCGTTCCTCCTCCACGCGCATCTTCTCGGCCAGCGCCAGCGCTTCGGCCTCGCCGCGGAGCCTGAACAGCACGGCCGGGCTTTTGTCGGTCGTTTCGGCTGTTTCCATTGTATAATCGGGAAGCTGGTCAGCCTCGATCACGCGCCGAAGCATCCGGTTGAATTCCTTAGGCTGGGCATCGCTGCCCGTCTTGTCGCGGAGCACCTCTACCCGGCACAACCATCCCCCGCGCTGCGTGCCGGCATGCTTGCGCGCGATGCGATACAGCGCCCGCTCCAGTCCTCCGGACAGGAGGAAATAATCGGGATGCATGGTAAGCAACGACTTCTCGTTGACGATCCCCTCATAAACCCAATCCGAAAGCGTCAGCGTCATGCCCCGCGGCTGCTCGGTCTCGGCGTCGGTGTCGAAGGTCCAGCTATCAAGCCAGTTGAAGCCAGCTTTCTGCCGGCGCTTGGTCGCGCGGATTGAGGTGGTGATGGAGGTCGTCTGGAGCCGGAGCAGCGCCGCTTGCAGCTCCTGATAGTCCCTACCTCCAGTGCCACGCTTGATAGCCCGCAACAGGTCATAAGGGGTCGTCGTCAGCGTGCGCGGCAGGTCGTTCAAGCCCTGCTGCTTCATGCGATTGAGGGTAGATGCCGCCCAAATCAGAATGTCAGCATCCCAAATCGTCGCCATGCCATAGTCGGGGATCGCTTGGACGCGCACCCACGCTTCGCCATCCGGGCTGCGATACTCGATGGGCTTGAGACGCTTGCGCTTTTGCAGCGAGAAGAACGGACGCTCCATGACCTCCCGCTGGTCCTTGAGCGGAAGGTCGCCAAGCGCCGGGATGAACAGGTCGAACTCGGGATTGGGATCACGCCGCTTGCTCACGGAGCAAACCTGGTGTGGCCCCGCTTGACGAGATACTGCCGGAGCAGGCGCTCGGTCACGACGGTAAGCGGCTCCCCGCCCTCCTCTACACTGAGCTGGCGCAGCGCGCGGTGCATGTCCTCGGGAATGTGGATCAGCACCGGCTTCTTGCCTGGATGGCTACTGCGACGCGCTGGCGCTACCGGTGTCGGCGTGTCGGGCGAGCGCCGCGATCGACGTGGCCCGACCGCCTGCTGCGGCTCGGAGGCAGCCTCGGCGATGGGAGCCGCTGCGGCCTCTTCGGGCTCATCATCGAAGATGCTGGCAAGTGCGGACGGTCTCTTCGCCATTATGCTGCCTCGCTTACTGGCTTAGTCGTAAAGCCGCTTAGTCGCTTAGCCTCGATATAAGCGGCACGCAGCTCGGCTGCAGCCTTGCTGTCCGGCTCTGTTTCGGCCGCCGTCCGCCCGAGTGGCGTGGCCTTGTAGAAGTCCTTGCGGAAGTGGAGCCGGCTGTCGAACAGCGTTACGCCCTTGGCCGCGAAGCCGGCATGGGCCTCCTGCCCCTCCCCGCCTTGGTGCGGAACCTGCGTCAAAATGACCGCAAACGGAGTGCCTGCCTGCTGCACCTGCTTGACCGTCTGCAGCACCGAATGAACGTCCAGCCCACGCGGCGCGACGGGGACAATGACGAAGTCCGCTTGCTCGGCCGCGAGCATGGCGATGTCCTTGGAATTCGCGGGCGTGTCGATGATGATAAGATCGATCTTCCCGCTGGCGCGTCCACGCGAAACGTGGAGCGGGAGGCCAGCGACGCTGCTGTCCTTCACTATCACGTCGTCGTCGTCGCGGCGTTCCGACCAATAGAGCGCGGACCCCTGCCGGTCGTCGGCATCGAGGATGACGACGGATGCCCCTTCCCGCGCCGCCTCGACGGCGAAGCCGGTTGAAAGAGTGGTCTTCGATTGCCCACCCTTCTGCGCGATGACGGCCCATACCTGCACAGCTTTGCTCCTACTAAGCGGCTAAGCGACTTATACCGCTTAGCCGCTTAGTCGTAAAGCCACTTAGTCGCTTAGCTCTCGTCTGAATTCTCGTCGCCTTCGTTTGGATCGTGGCGCATCACCCCATGCCCCTTGATCGGGCACAACGGCGCGCCTGCCAATTCCAGCCATTTACGCGCGGTCCTCACCGTATAGCCGCACGCCTCACACTCGCATTTGAGTAGCCGCGTTCCCTGCTTCTTCGGCCGCGTCGTGTCGCCACCTGTGTCGAGCCGAGCATGGGGGAGGGGACCGGCTCCAGCAAGGATTGGGGTTATGGTCGCGAGAAAGACATCGCCGGGAGTAGTGGCACGCATCGGCCCGACCAAGCCGAGACCGAGCGCAATCCGTTTAAACGCCCTCCCATGCCCCGCTGCGATGCCGACCGCGGCGTGGACCAGCTCATGCGCGAGGATTGCGGCGATCTGTGCCGGCATCGCGTCGGAGGCGTACGCGAGGTCGGGACGGATGAAGATCTCGAAGTGCCCGTCACCGCTGCACCGGTTATCCCAACACTCGCCGATCGCCTTGCCTTTGGCGCCACAGCTTGTGAACCCGATCGCGACCCGCACCCGGGAGGGCAGGGGGGCGCCCAACGCCCCGAACAGCGGGGCCATGCCGACCGCCACCCGGTTCAACCAACTTTCGCGATTGTCCTGCTCCATCGTCCTGCCTCCCTTCAAATCGCCCGCATGGGCGATGGCCTCGGCCATCGGCCCTGCCTCGTGGCGAACAGCGGGGGGTGAGGGGGCAGCGGGAATCTGCCGGGGTGGTGCGGGCGCAGGCGCAGCCGAGCCACGGCCCGGCTGATTGCCGTTGCTGGGAGAGGGGGCGCCCCCCCACTTTCCCTGCCGATCAAATGCTATCGCCGGCGTCGCCGGCGACCTCCGGGCAGGCATGCCGCCACGCGAGTGATCGTCACCCGCATGGGGCGAGACGCCGAAGGCGGCTTGATCGAAGCGCAGCGGAGATAGAGCGCGGCCCGCATGGGCGCGCCCATCAGCGAGAGGATTGAAAAACACCGGACTAGGTGCTACACATGAGCCATGTCGGATGGAGAACAGCCGCGAACCTTCAAGACGGCCTGGTTCTCGAAGGCGGCACGCAAGGCACTCATTGCCGACAAGGAGCTATGCGATGCGGTCGAGCAGGTGCGGAAAGGCCAGTGCGATGACCTCGGCGGGGGCGTGTTTAAGAAGCGGCTCGACAAGAATCGCCATCGCAGCATCATCCTGGCCAAAGGGCGGCGCTATTGGGTCTACACCTATCTGTTCGCCAAGAAGGACCGCGATAATATCACCGATGCCGAGCTGAGCGCCTTTCGTGATCTCGCTGACCTCTACGACCAGAAGACCGATGTGGAGATTGAGTTAGAACTGAAGGCCAAGGAACTGACGGAGATTTGCCATGCCCGCAAAGCCTAAATTCAAGAGCGACGCCTTCGAGGCGATTCACAGCAGCGCGTCCGGTATGTTGCGGGCGGGCACGATCAGCAAGGCGACCATGCGCCATTTCGATGAGACGTGCCTGGCTGTGCCAACCACGTTCGCGCCGGCCGAGATCAAGCAATTGCGCGAGCGCCACCATGTCAGCCAACCGGTATTCGCGCGTTACCTCAACACCAGCGAAAGCACGGTCGAGAAGTGGGAAGCGGGCACGAAAAAGCCGAGCGGCCTAGCCCTGAAACTGCTCACGGTCGTTCAAAAGCATGGACTGGAAGTGCTCGCCTAAACCGTAGATTAGCTAAATCGGTTAGTGCCTTAGTCGCTTAATCGCTTAGTGATGATGATAAATCTGAATCACAGGCGTTTTCTGCTTTCGTTCTATGCCTGCGTGACTCATAGAATCGTCATGCCGATCGCGCGCGAACATCGTTGGCTATACCCGATCGACTGGCCCGAGTTGTCTGCGGTCATTCGCTTTACCCGTGCCAAGGGACGCTGTGAGCATTGCAGCCGTCCTCACGGCCGCGACGTCCTGCATCTTGGAAACGGGATCTGGTGGGATGAGGATGCGGCCCTGTGGCGCGACGGGCAGGGTAGAAAAGTCCGGCGCCTGCCGACGCCCGACGATCTCTCACGCGCGCAACCCGGGTTCATTGGCATCGCCCCGCCCGCTCATCTGCGTGTCACGCGCGTGGTCCTCGCAAGCGCACACCTGAACCATGATCCAAGCGACAACCGGACGCGCAATCTCGCCGCGCTCTGCCAGCGTTGCCACATGCGTCACGACGCCAGCGAGCATCGCCGACGTCGATGGCACAACGCCTTCCGAGTGCGCGCAATCGGCGACCTCTTCACCTGAACGCGCGCCGACGATCGGCGTCGCGGAAGCAACACTATCGTCACTTTCCTGCAGCGGACTAGGGCCGGGAAGAGGCACGACATGGTTCAGCCGTCGCGGAAATAGCTCGTAGGTCAGACGGGAGCATCTGACCCTAGCCGAACCACCCATAACGCAGGTACCTTGATCAGCCAGACACAACAGCAAGAGCGGCCCGGCTAAGGTCCGCATCTCGGATACGAGCGGACCGCATGAAACTGATCAAGCATTTCTCGGAGTTTTTGACTGACACGGTCAACCTCAACCAGAACCGGATCGACACCCTGGAAGCCAGCGTCGACGCCATTAAGAAGTTTATCAGAGAGGCCGATTGGGAACCGCGAGTTTGGAAGTTCGTGGAGCAAGGCTCTTGGGCGCACAACACTATTATCCGACCCGTCGATAGCAAGGAATTTGACGCTGACCTCCTCGTCATCGTCGACCCTGTCGAGGGCTGGACGGCCGCAAACTACGTATCCAAGCTCGGCGACGCTTTTAAGGCGAGCGGCCTCTACAAGGACAAGGTTGAAGTCTGGGATTATTGCGTCACGATCGTTTACGCTACTGACCGGCGCATCGACATCGCTCCCTGCGTTCGCGGCCGCAAGGTCGCCGAACGCCTCGAGGTCTGCAACCGCGCCACCAACGATTTCGAGCGAACCGAACCCGTTAAATACACCGAATGGTTCAACGCGAAGAATGGCTACTCGGGATCTAACTCGTTCCGGAAGGTTGCCCGGCTCATCAAATACTTACGAGACATCCGAGGTGACTTCGCTTGCCCCTCGGTCCTCCTCACCACACTCATTGGCGAGCGCATACAATGGTCGGACGCTGGCGCCTCCGAGTTCAAGGACGTGCCCACCACCCTGCGCACAATCATGCGTCGCCTCGACACTTGGCTGCAGGCGCGCCCACGACGCCCACAGGTGCCTAACCCCGAACTCATCAGCGAGGACTTCGCCGCCTCATTAACAGACCAGGCCTACGCCGATCTACGAACCGCGGTGAGTGAACTTCGGGCTAAGATCGACACCGCCTTCGAGACACAAGGCAAATTCGCAAGCATTCTCGCTTGGCGTGAAATCTTCGGGGACAAGTTCGCCAAGGGCATCACGGTGCTCAGTTCCTCCTTGACCGAAAGCGCCGACCAGGACGAAGTTGACGAGGATCCGAATGTGCTCTTGGCAGGGCTGATCCGTTCTGACGCGCACCACGACAGCAGGATTGTCGACATGGTCACCCGAGTGGGGCGCTGGCTCTGGAAACCGAGCCTTGATCGGCCCAGCCATATGCGCCAACCAATCTGGCCGCGCGCCGACATCGTCTCCGATCGCGTTCAAATTGCCGCCACCTGGCGACCGAACCGAAACTCGCCGGAAGGGCGCCGGGTGGAAGATTTCGAACAGGTTCCCGGCAGAGGGGGGCTTTGGTTTGACGTACTCGTCAACGATGGCCAGCGGCTCCCGTCCGGCCACTCGGTTCGCTACAGGATCACCAACACTGGCGCGATTGCCATGGCAATCGGCAAAGGGCGCGGCGGCTTCGAGACGCCGCAGGAGGGAACGCGGCGGTGGGAGCCGCTTGAATATCGCGGCGTGCACCTCGCCGAAGCGTTCGTGATCCGGGATGGCGACGGCAGGCTCGTGGGCCAGAGCCGCCCATTCCATGTCGTGATCACATGAGGACGCAGCGCTTGGTCCCGGTAGGTTTGGCCCTATGCTGCATGCGGCAGAGGGAGCAAGCAGGTTGGTAGTTGAAGCTAAGATACTGGAAGGGCTGACGAACGCTGAGTTTGGCAAAGCCGAGAAGCTATTCACTTGGTCGGGGCGAGCGCAGCTAACCCTGGCCGTGCTTTCGGCAGTTACAGTCTTTGTGAGCGACACGACCGTAACCCTGTTGTTGGCAATCCTTGCCGCTGTCATCTTTGCTGGCTGGGCGTATGCAGACTGGTTGTACCGAGCTAGCCGGGCGCAAGCTGAGCGAGGCCGCAGAGCACTCCTTGTCGTGGAAGGCTTAGTCGGAACAGTTTCACCGGGCGAAATAAGGGACATTGAGTCCGGGTTTACGGTAACAAAAGAACAGGGTGAACGGGCACACAACCCTGAGTTTTTTGCTAGCACGAAGGAAAAGGGCAAGGAGCGACTACTCGAATTAATCGAGGAAAGCGCGTTTTATTCCTGTCGGCTATACCGGCTCAGCGCTGCATCCACTTGGCGAAAACTCGTAGTCTACGGGTCGATATGCTTTGGCTTGTTCGTCTCGACCGTGTACTTTATCGACGCTGCGAAGATCGCCTTTACGTCTCGCCTTGCGTTGGTCGTTCTTATCTTTTTAATCTCTCAAGAGGTTTTAGGAAGCGCACGGGATTACGCACGCGCGCACCTAGCGCTGTCCTCGACACAGGCCAGGATTAGAGCAATCCGTGCCGCGGGATACCCGGAGGGGGACCTGCTTGTATTCATGGGCGACTATAATTCTGCCGTCGAGGGAGCGCCGATGATGGCCCCTGGGGTTTATAAAAAGAACGCCTCGCACTTAGATGAACTTTGGCGCAGGCATCAGCAGGCAACGGGTTAGCAGTCTGTTCCATTAGGGTCGGTAGTTCCGTCGATTGGACGTCATCCGCATACCCACTCTGTCCGCCGGCTGCCAACATAGCCTTCTCACAAACGATCGATTTTGAAGCGCCGCCATGTGAGAAGGTCTAGCAGGGGTCACCGGCGTATCAAAACACATTCTCGATTGCTGGTGCTCGTGCTAAGTACACGAGATGAGTTTTGAGAACGCTTAATGAGGGCATCGCGTGGAAGGTACGCCAGACAACGCTAAGCGAGAACATTTCAAGAACCGCATGATGGCCGTTACCGCC
>NZ_JBIQFL010000029.1:0-5181 GCF_045369135.1 Sphingomonas sp. 179-I 2A4 NHS
GAGGGCATCGCGTGGAAGGTACGCCAGACAACGCTAAGCGAGAACATTTCAAGAACCGCATGATGGCCGTTACCGCCGGAGGTCGCTAAGCCCCAGTTCTTCCCACATCCATGTAAAGTCATAGGTGCCCATCGGATCGGCGGTGCCCGATTTTGCCGCGCCATTTTCGATATATTTGAGCCAGTCGGCTACCTTTACCCGCCCCGCCTTTGTACAGGCCAGAACGCGTGGCGTCTTGTGGCTGAGGGCTGGGACCGGCTCATCGAGCGTTTTCGTATATTCACGGGTCAGCATATCGTGAACGATGCGCTCCATTTCATGCGGTGGAATATCCAGCGCCTCGTCCTGTGGCGTGCGGGCGGCATCGTCGGCCATAACCTGATCGAGCGTCCGGATTTCGGCCATAGGCGCGCTCACGCAATCACCAAGCCATTCGCCCATCTGGGTAATTGCTCGCTCCGCGCGGGCGGCACTGTTTACCTCGACGATCAGCTTGCGCCCTGCCAGTTCCACATTGGCAAAAACCGGCGTGCCGTCATCCATGGTCGTGACGAAGGCCCGCTTGCCTTTGGTCGCTTGCGGCTTCTTGTTCTTCGTCGCTGGTGCCAGCCAGTTCCAGAAACTGTCGCTGGCAGGTTCCAGCCATTGTGCCGCGTTCAGCCTTCGGATCAGGCTCTTGCCGACCACGCCTTTCGCCAGCGGAAAAACGATACGGTGGAACACCAGGTCATCGCCGTCGGCGTTGACCATATCCGGCGCGCTGCCGGGCATGGCCTTGCCCAGACAGTCGAGCAGCCACATGTTCGTGAACATCGGTCCCGATGCTCCCAGAAGCGCGTCCCGATCGGACGGGTCCAATTCCGCAGTGTCCTGAGTTTCGTCGGCAAGTCGGGAAAATGCCTCGACCACTCGCACGGCGCCCTCAGCGCTGAACGGCAACAGCGCTCCGGAAATGCCATGGCGCCCGTTCACGTCGACAACCCTTGCGGCGATCTTGTCCCAGTTGACCAGGGTCTGGGTTGCACCGTGTTCGCGCACCGTCACCGGAGCAACGTCGCGCAGCAGATCGCGCAAGGTCATCGACTGACCAGGCACGACTTCGCTGACCTCATAGAGCGACATGACCGTATCGCGTAACGCGCGCATATAGGCCTTGTTCGGCGCCTTTTCGTTCCAGCCCCGGCGCTTGAGATAGTCATCGACCAGATTGCGACCGTCGGGTTCCAGTTCCTGCGTAAGCAGATCTTCAAAGGCGCAGCCCCATAGCGGCCCTTGCCAGTGATCGCCAATTATCTCGAATATGGCGTCAGGCTTGAGTCCGGTCGCTTCGCTCGCCGGATCGAGATGCGCGGACAGCATTTCGGCCAATGCCTCATCCCATGGCGCGCGATCCGCATATTTCATCAGGCCGGAAAGATCGTGAGCCGATTTCGATCTGGACATTCAGATGGGCCTTTCCACGCCGAGGCGGCGCATTTCTCGATAGATGGTCGATCGGCCGATGCCGAGTTGTCGTGCTGCTTCTGTCGGCGAGATGCTCGCTTCGACCAGTTTGATGGCGGCATGTACCTTGGACATGTCGAGCGGCTGACGGCCGGGCAACTTGCCTTTGGCGCGCGCGGCGGCGATCCCATCCCTGGTTCGCTCGGAGATCAGTCTCCGCTCGAAATGGGCGATGGCCCCGAACACATGGAAGATGAGTTCGCCGGCGGCCGACGATGTGTCGATCTTTTCCTCAAGACTCAGGAGCGCGATGCCCTGGCCGCGTAGCGTCTCGACCGTGGTGAGCAATTCGGCGAGCGAGCGCCCAAGCCGATCGAGGCGGACCACCGCCAGCGTGTCGCCCTTGCGGGCATAGGCGATCAGTTCGGCCAGACCGGGCCGCTCCATGCTCTTGCCCGACATGACGTCGGTGAACACCTTGATCGCGCCGGCCTCCTCCAGACGCATGGTCTGTCCAGCCACGTCCTGATCGCCGGTGCTGACGCGGGCATAACCCAGAATATCGCCCATCCCGTGCGTCTCCCAAACGGTCGTTCTGTGGACGATCTGAAGGGCGATCGCTTCGCCCCATCCATATCCGTCCACATACTATGTCTCTTTACTCATGGCTGTCCATAGGCCCAGATGACCTTTTGTGGACGGGAATCGGAATGACGAAGCGTAAGCATCAACTCCTGACCGAGAGCGAACGCGATCAGATCCTCGCCATCCCGAGCGAGCGCGACCATCTAGCCCGGCTCTACACCTTCGAGCCTTCGGACATCGAGATCATCGGCGCACGACGGGAGCGACGGAACCAGTTGGGTGTCGCGCTGCAACTCGCGCTCTTGCGGCACCCGGGCATCACACTGGCGCAGTTGATACAGGACAAGGGAGCGATACCCCATGATCTCGCCGCCTTCGTCGCGGAACAACTTGGTCTACACGTAACCGACCTGGCCAACTATGCAGCGCGGGATCAGACGATGACGGACCATGCCCGCGAGCTGGCGATGCGAGCGGGCCTTCGTGGACCAACCCGCGCCGACATTCCCTTCATGATCGAAGCGGCCGCGAAAACGGCATGGGCGACCGACAAGGGGATGACGATAGCGATCGGCGTTGTCACCGCCCTTCGCGAGGCCCGGATTCTACTGCCGTCCATCTCCACCATCGAACGCGCCAGTAGTGCGGGACGCGCGCGTGCCCGCAAGCAGGCTGCCTACGCCCTGATCGCTGATCTTAGCGCCGAACAGGTCCACGCCCTCGACCAGGTCTTTGACGACGCCGGCGGCATGAGCCAACTCGCTTCGCTCAAGACCATTCCCGTTGCGGCCAGGCCCGATCACATCCGCCAGATTCTCGACCGCCTGCGGCAAGTGCGGAAGATCGGCATCTCCCCGGACGTGGCTGGCCGCATCCATGCCGACCGATTTCGGCAATATGTCAGGGAAGGCCGCGCTTCGCCTGCCTATATGATCGAGCGATATATTCCCTCCCGACGGCGCGCTACGCTGGTTGCGTTCCTGCTCGACCTCGAGGAACGACTGACCGATAACGCCTTGGAGATGGCGGACAAGCTGATCGGCAGCATCTTCACCCGCGCGAAGAACGCCCAGGCGCGCAGCTATGCCACCACGTCAAAGAATGTGGCGCGGCTGATGCTGATCTTTCGCAGGACAATCGACGCATTGACCGATGCGGTCGATACCGGCGAAGATCCAATGGAGGCCCTGGACGCATCGGTCGGGTGGAACACCCTCCTGAAGGCGAGGCCAGAAGTGGCGACAATCGCGGAAACCGCCAACCTTGATCCGCTGACGGTGGCGGCCGACCGCTATGCGACGTTGCGCAAGTTCGCCCCCGACCTGCTTGAGGCGCTCCAGTTCAGGGCCGGAAAGGGCAGTGCAAAAACGATCGCCGCCATCGAGATGCTGCGCGACCTCAACAGGTCGGGCAAACGCGATCTGCCTGCCGACGCTCCGATGCCCTTCCGCAAGGAATGGCGGAAAATCGTCGTGGGCGATGACGGCAAGATCAACCGGCGTCTCTGGGAAATCGCGACGATCGCGCATCTGCGCAACAAGCTGCGTTCCGGGGATGTCTGGGTGGAGCGATCGGCAGGATACCGCCGGTTCGACAGCTACCTGCTCAGCGAACCCCAGGCGAAGCCGATCGTGTCGGCTCTCGGTCTGCCACCCACAGCCGGCGAATGGCTCGAACAGCGGGGCCGCGAACTTGACTGGCGGCTTAAGAAATTTGCCCAGCGCCTGAAGCGCGACGCTCTGGAGGGTGCGCGATATCGCGACGACCGCCTCCAGATATCCCCCGTTCGCACGATCGCGACGCCCGACGCCGAAGCGCTGGCCGACCGGCTCGATGCCATGATGCCACGCATCCGCATCACCGAGCTACTGCATGAGGTGGCGCAGGAAACCGGCTTTCTTGCGGCGTTCACCAACCTGCGTACCGGCGAGCCGTGTCCCAATGAAAACGCGCTGCTCGCCACGATCCTCGCCGATGCGACCAATCTCGGCCTGTCGCGCATGGCGGCGGCGAGTCAGGGCGTCACGCGCGATCAGCTCCTCTGGACCCATGACGCCTATATCCGCGACGACAGCTACCGCGCGGCGCTGGCCCTCCTCATCAACGCGCACCACCGCCTGCCATTCTCACGAGTATGGGGCGACGGCACCACGTCCAGTTCCGATGGCCAGTTCTTCAGGGCCGCGAAGCGCGGCGCGTCGGGCGGCGATATCAACGCCCGCTATGGCGTCGATCATGGCTTCAGCTTCTACACCCATAATTCTGATCAGCGCGCGCCCTACCACGTCAAAGTGATCTCGGCCGCGACGCATGAGGCGCCCTATGTCCTCGACGGCCTCACCAGCCACGGCACCGATCTCAGGATCGTCGAGCATTACACCGACACCGGCGGGGCGACCGATCATGTCTTCGCCCTGTGCGCGATGCTGGGATTTCGCTTCTGCCCGCGCCTGCGCGACTTCCCCGACAGGCGGCTCGCGCCGATCGCGCCGGTCACGGCCTATCCGTCCATCACCCCGCTGTTGGGCAAGCGTATCCGCACCGACATCATCGGTGAGCAATGGGAAGACGTGCTGCGCCTCGTAGGGTCGATCAAGGCCGGCCATGTCGCGCCATCGGTCATGCTGCGAAAGCTCGCTGCCTACGAACGGCAGAACCAGCTCGATGTCGCGCTACAGGAAATCGGCAAGATCGAGCGGACGCTGTTCATGCTGGACTGGCTAGAAAATCCCGATCTGCGCCGGCGATGCCATGCCGGTCTCAACAACAGCGAGCAGCGCCATGCCCTGACGCAGGCGATCTACACATTCCGCCAGGGCCGCATCATCGACCGCAGCCACGAGGCGCAGCAATATCGGGCGTCCGGCCTCAATCTGCTCGTCGCCGCGATCGTCTATTGGAACACGATCTACATGGATGCCGCCGCCCAGCATCTACGATCAACATCGGTCGCGGTGCCTGATGATCTACTCGCCCATACGTCCCCAGTAGGTTGGGAGCATATTGCTTTCTCGGGCGATTTCCTCTGGGATCGAGCAGCCGCTTCCGCTGGCCGCAAGGCCCTCAATCTGCCGCCGGATAGCCGCGCCGCCTAAGCGTTCGCTGATTGTTCGCCCTTAGCGTTGTTTAGCGTACCATCCACGCTATGCCCTC
>NZ_JBIQFL010000002.1:0-613453 GCF_045369135.1 Sphingomonas sp. 179-I 2A4 NHS
CGCCAGCACCGCCGCGCCGTCGGGCGCGGCCACCGGCACCGCGGCGCCCGCCGCCGCCAGCAACGCCTCGCGCCACGGTCGCGCCTTCGCCTTCAGCAATCGCGGATCGAACAGGTCGAGCGCGCCGATCGTCACGCCAGCACGGCGCAGCCGGCCGCGATCCTCCGGCGTCAGCGCCTCCACCGCGGCGCGCGCCGGCAGCCGCGGGGTCATCCCGCCGCCCGCCTCCAGCGCCGCCGCCACGCTGCGCAGCGGCGACGTCGCCCCCGGATCGCGCGCCAGCGCCGCCAGCGCGGCAATCACCGGCACGTGCCGCGCCACCGCGCCGTCCACCCAGCGTTGCACGCGCTCGCTGACGGCGCGGCGAAGTGCCGGGTCGAGGCAGTCGAGCGCCGGATCGAGCACCACCGCCGGCCGCCCCAGCGATCGCCCGCGCCCCAGCCGCGCCACCTCGTGCCCGGCCCAGACGATCGCGCCGTCCGCGCCCAGCGTCAGCGCCTTGTCCTGCGCCGCCACCAGCGCCTCGCCGCGCGTGCGCCGCTCGCGCACCAATTGCTTCTCCGCCGTCGCCAGCAGCAGGCGCTTGTCCGCTGCCCGCGCCTCCGGCGCCACGACGAAGCGGAAGCCGTCGAGCCGCCCGATCGCATGCGTGTCGATCGTCACTTCGCCTTGCGGCCCGATCTCCACCGGCAGCGCGCCGGCGCCCGCGCCGATCTGCTTCATCAGCACGCTGGTGCGCTTGTCGACGAAGCGCTGCGTCAGGCTGGTGTGCAGCGCGTCGGACAATCGCTCCTCCACCGCCAGCGTGCGCGCCGCCCAGTGGGCAGGATCCGCCAGCCAGTTCTTGCGCTGCGCGATATAGGCCCAGGTGCGCACCGCCGCGACGCGCCCTGCGATCGTCTCCACGTCGCCGTCCACCCGGTCCAGCCGAGTCACTTCGTCGGCGAACCATTGGTGCGGCAGATAGCCCTCGGCGAGATGCCCGAAGACGCGGCTGACGAAGCGCGCATGCGGCTCGACGCCCAGCTTCTGGAAATCGGGGATGCCGCACGCCGCCCACAGCCGGTCCACCTGGCCGCGCGCCCGCGCCCGGACCGCGGGGTCCTCCGCCAGCCGGCGCAGCACGGCGAGGTCGACCGATTCCGGCGCCGCGCGCAGCGTCTCGTGCTGCGGCGGCGCGGAAAGCGAGGCCAGCAGCGCATCGATGCTCGACAGGTCCGGGTCGCCATCGCGCCAGAAGAGCGTGTCGAGCGTGGGGAAGCGATGTCCCTCGATCGCCAGCACTTCCTCCGGCAGGAACGCGTCCGGCCCCTCTTCGGCCACCGCGCCGAACGTCCCGTCGCGCTGGTGCCGCCCGGCGCGCCCGGCGATCTGCGCCATCTCGGAAACGGTCAGCCGCCGCCGGCGCCGCCCGTCGAACTTGTGCAGCCCGGCGAAGGCGACATGCGCCACGTCCATGTTGAGGCCCATGCCGATTGCGTCGGTCGCGACGAGGTAGTCCACCTCGCCCGCCTGGAACATCGCCACCTGCGCGTTGCGCGTGCGCGGGGAGAGCGCCCCCATCACCACCGCCGCGCCGCCGCGAAGCCGGCGAAGCATCTCGGCCACGGCATAGACTTCCTCGGCGCTGAAGGCGACGATCGCGGATCGCCGCGGCAGCCGGCTGATCTTCTTCGCGCCCGCGTAGGAGAGGTCGGAAAAGCGCGGCCGCTCGATGATCTCGACGCCCGGCACCAGCGACTTCACCACCGGCTTCAGCGCTGCGGAGCCCAGGATCATCGTCTCCTCGCGGCCACGCGCATGCAGCAGCCGGTCGGTGAAGACGTGCCCGCGCTCCGCGTCCGCGCCCAGCTGCGCCTCGTCCAGCGCCACGAAGGCGACGTCGCGCGGCACGTCGGATGCGGCGCCGGCAAAAGCACCTCCACCCAGCGGCATCGATTCGGCCGTGCACAGGAACCAGCGCGCGTCCTTGGGCACGATCCGCTCCTCGCCGGTGATCAGCGCCACCCGCTCGGGGCCCTTCATCGCCACCACGCGGTCGTACACTTCGCGCGCCAGCAGGCGCAGCGGGAATCCGATCATGCCGCTGGAATGCGCCGCCATCCGCTCCACCGCCAGGTGAGTCTTGCCGGTGTTGGTCGGCCCCAGAACCGCGGTCACGCGGGGATGATCATGGGCGGGCATGGTGCCGTGAACATCGTGGCCAACGCGTTGCGAATCAACCGTTCCGTTTCGCCGCATCCGGCAAACGCTTCGGCGCAAGGCGAGTCATTGGCGCGGCGGGTTAATTTGACTTTAGTACCTTGCCCCCACAACGCTTCGACCCGCGCCGGGGGTGGATCGGCGACGTGTTTGGCGTTTGGGGGCGCATCACCCGCCGTGTTTCTGCGCGAGCAGCCAGGACTGGAACTCGCCGGCGCCGCCGGTAGCCGCAGCTTCGGCCGCGCGGTCGCGCCGGTGCGCGAACTGCCGCTGGGCGAGCGGCTCCGGGCGGCCCTTCACCAGGTGGATTGGGTGCCCGATCTTGGCGCCCGCATCGGCAGCGGCACGTGGTGGCGTGGCCTTGCCACCTGCACCGGCCTCATCGCCGCGGCGGTGCTGACGGCGCCCGGCATTCGCCCGGTTCCCGGTTTCGTCGCCACCAGCATGACCGGTGCGGAGCGCGAGGAAGCGCATACGCTGTCGATCGCGCCGCTCGGCCTCGGCGCCTCCACCGGCCGGCGCATGGCGGCCAACGATCTCGTCCGCCCGCTCGCCGAAACGCCCGAACGCCCGATCATCGAGCTTACCGCGTCGATCGGCAACGGCGACACGTTCGGCGGGGCGCTGCAGCGTGCCGGCGTCAGCCGCGCCGATGCCGCGCGCGTCGCCGATCTCGTCGCCGGCGAAGTGTCGCTCAATGATCTGAAGCCCGGCACGATGCTGGATCTGACGCTCGGGCGCCGCCATGATCGCCGCACCGCGCGCCCGCTCGAAAAGCTCGCCTTCCGCGCCCGCTTCGATCTCAACCTGTCGCTGCATCGCACCGAAGACGGGCTCTCGCTCGAACGCCATCCGATCGCCATCGATCGCACGCCGTTGCGCATCCAGGGCCGCGTCGGCTCCAGCCTCTATCATTCCGCGCGCGCCGCCGGCGCCCCGGCCAAGCTGGTCGAGGCCTATATCAAGGCGATCGCCACCCGCACCTCGATCGGCGCGATCCGGGCCGATGACCGGTTCGACATCATCGCCGATCATGCCCGCGCCGCCACCGGCGAGGTGCAGGTGGGCCAGTTGCAGTTCGCCGGGCTCGATCAGGGATCGAAGAAGCTTCGCCTCGTCCGCTGGGAAGAAGGCGACGGCAACGGCGGCCAGTTCTGGGATGCCAATGGCCAGGCGAAGCGTCAGGGCTTCATGGGCATGCCGGTGTCGGGCCGCGTCTCCTCCACCTTCGGCATGCGCCGCCATCCGCTGCTCGGCTTCCTGCGCATGCACAAGGGCCTCGATCTCGCCGCGCCGCACGGCACGCCCATCTATGCGCCGATCGACGGCCGCGTGGTGATGGCCGGTCGCAACCGCGGCTACGGCAATTTCATCAAGCTCGATCACGGCAGCGGCATCTCGAGCGGCTACGGCCACATGAGCCGCTTCGCCGTCTCCTCCGGGCAGCGCGTCTCGCGCGGCCAGGTGATCGGCTATGTCGGCTCGACCGGGCTGTCGACCGGCCCGCACCTCCATTGGGAGGTCTGGAAGAACGGCACGAACGTCAATCCGCGCTCGATCTCGCTCTCCAGCGTGGCCACGCTCTCGGGCCCGAAGCTGCGCGCCTTCAAGGCCAAGGTCGCGAACCTGATGGCGGTGCCGACCGCCAGCTGATCCGGCCGCGGTCCGGGGCTTTCAGGCTGCCGTCCCGGCCGCCCAGCCGCTCGACCACGCCCATTGGAAGTTATAGCCGCCAAGCCAGCCGGTCACGTCCACCGCTTCGCCGATCACGTACAGGCCCGGCACCTTCTTCGCTTCCATCGTCTGCGAAGACAGCTCCGCGGTCGACACGCCGCCCACCGTCACTTCCGCCTTGGCGAAGCCCTCGCTGCCATTGGGCTCGAACCGCCAGCCCGCCAGCATCCGCTCCGCCGTCGCCAGCTTCGCGTCGGGGACGTTCGCCAGTTCGCCGACAAGCCCCAGCTCGCGCACCAGCACCTCGGCCAGCCGCTGCGGCAGCGCGCCCGCCAGCAGCTTGGCAACGCTCGCCCGCGGCGTCGCCCGCTTCGCATCGCGCAGCCAGCCTTCAGTGCGGTCGGGCAGCAGGTCGACGATGATCGGCTCGCCATGTCGCCAATAGGATGACACCTGCAGGATCGCCGGGCCGGAAAGCCCGCGGTGGGTGAACAGCATCGCCTCGCGGAACGCCGCCTTGCCGGCCTTGGCCACCACCTCGGTCGCAACGCCTGCCAGCGCGCGGAACGGATCCTCGCCGCCCAGCGTCAGTGGCACCAGCGCCGGACGCGGCTCCACCACCTTCAGCCCGAATTGTCGCGCCAGGTCGTACGCAACGCCCGTCGCACCCATTTTGGGGATCGATGGCCCGCCAGTCGCGATCACCAGCGCACCAGCCGTCACCGTTTTTCCGCCAAGATCGACCGAAAACGCGCCATCATTGTGCGTGACTGCGCGGATATTTCCGCCGCATCGCACCTCGACGGCGCCCTTCGCGCCCTCCTCCAGCAGCATCGCCACGATCTGCCGCGCGGAGCCGTCGCAGAACAATTGTCCAAGCGTCTTCTCGTGCCAGGCGATGCCGTAACTGTTTACCAGCGCAAGGAAATCCGCGGCGGTGTAGCGGGCCAGCGCCGATCGCGCGAAATGCGGGTTGCTCGACAGGAACCGGTCCGGCGCCGCACCGATGTTGGTGAAATTGCACCGCCCGCCGCCGGAAATCAGGATCTTTTTCCCTGGTTTCTCAGCATGATCGAGTACCAGCACCCGCCGCCCGCGCTGCCCGGCGGTCGCGGCGCACATCAGCCCCGCCGCGCCGGCACCCAGCACGATCACGTCATAGTCTTGGGGCACCGGCGTCAGTGCAGCTTGGCGATCGACAGCCCGTCGCGCTTCGCCTGCTCCTTCACCGATTCCTCGCTTCGGGTCAGCGCCTTGGCGATCGCCTTCAGCGCCATGCCCTTCTTCGCGAGCGTGTGCAGCTTCTGGATCTCATCCGTGCGCCACGGTTGGCGGTGTCGTTCAAAGCGTTCGGCCATTTCGGTGATGTAGTCGTTCCGCGCGCTTATCGCGAGAGGCCGCGCGCCAGCATCCCCGCAATCGTGTCGCCGATGTCGGCGATGGCGGGATCCTCGTCCCACACGCCGTAACGCAGCCCCAGGAACACGTTCATGCCCATGATCGCCCAGGCATGGACTTCGCCGACGTCGTCGCGCAGTTCGCCCCGCGCCGCGGCCGCCTTCAACCGCTCGGCGATGCGCTCGGCGGTGGAGGCATAATGCCGGCGAAAACTGTCGGGATCGACGAACTCCGCCTCGTCGATCACGCGGTATATCGCCTTGTGCCCACGCACGAACTCCAGGAAGCTGACGAGTCCTGCCCGCTCCGCCGCGATCTGGTCCGGCGCGGCGCGGATCGCGGGGCTTACATGATCGCGTACCTGATCCGACAGGTCCCGCACCAGCGCGCGGAACACCGCGTCCTTGCTGTCGAAATAGGTGTAGAAGCTGCCCAGTGCGACGCCAGCGCGGCGCGTGATCGCGCTGATCGACGCCTCGTGAAAGCCGCGTTCCCCGAATTCGCCCATCGCGGCATCCAGGATGGCGCGCTGCGTCTTGCGGCCTCGGGCGGTGCGCGGCGTCTTGACGGTGCCTGCGCCCGCCGGCGTTTCCGCCGCCGTCCCGTCCCCGGCTGCCTCGTCTACGCCTGCCCCGTCTGCCATGCCCTCCCTTTCCAAGTTGAAACCTGGTTCAACTTTCATTATTGCGCTCGGCATCGTTTCACAACCCGGCCTAGACCGGGCGGCGCCGCGACGGCGCCGATTTCATCTTGGGGGGGATATCCCATGACGTTGCGCTCGTCCGCCTTCCGCCGCCTGTTGCTCGCCTCGAGCCTTCTCGCCGCGGCACCCGCCTATGCCCAGACTGCCGAACCCGCGCCCGCGGCGCCGGAAGTCATCTCCGATGACATGGGCGACGAGATCGTCGTCGTCGCCCGTCGCCGCGAGGAACGCCTCGTGGACGTGCCGATCGCCGTCACCGCGCTCTCCGCCGACCAGCTCGCCAAGAGCCAGGCGCTCGACATCTCCGGCATCCAGGGCGCGGTGCCGAACGTGAACCTCGTCCAGGGCCGCGGCACCTCCACCAACGCGAACATCTTCATCCGCGGCATCGGCCAGCCCGACGCGCTGCAGACGTTCGATCCCGCGGTCGGCATCTATGTCGACGGCGTCTACATCAGCCGCATCCAGGGCGCCTTGTTCAACCTGTTCGACGTCGAGCGGATGGAAGTGCTGCGCGGCCCGCAGGGCACGCTCTACGGCAAGAACACCATCGGCGGCGCGGTCAACATCGTCAGCCGCAAGCCGGATCTGAACGATTTCCGCGCCAGCGGCAGCGTCACCTACGGCAGCTACGATCAGTGGCTCGTCAACGGCTATGTGTCCGCGCCGATCGTCACCGATCGCGTCGCGCTCAGCGTGGCCGGCGTCTATGACAAGCGCGACGGGCTCGTCACCGATCCGGTCACGGGCCGCAAGTTCAACGATCGCGACACGCTCGCCGGCCGCGCGATCCTGCGCTTCCAGGCGACCGACGATCTCGATTTCAGCCTGGCGGGCGACTATACCCGCATCCGCACCGCGCCGACGCTCGGCCAGGCGACTGCGCCGCTGATCGCGACCAGCTTCACCACCGGCACGCGCGTCCTCGCGCCCGCATATCCGCTCGGCCGCCGCTTCCGCTACGAGGCGCGCAGCTCGCTTGCCCCCGGCCAGGGCCAGGATCTCGACCATGCCGGCGTCTCGCTGACCGCGAACCTCAACCTCGGCGGCGGCTTCACGCTCACCTCGATCAGCGCGTTCCGCGATCTCGATTCGGACGCATTCATCGATATCGACGCGACCGAGTTCGAGCTCGGCGACGTCTTCGTCGGCGTTCGCCAGCAGCAGTTCAGCCAGGAACTGCAGCTGAAATACGCGGGCGACCGCCTGAACGGCGTCTTCGGCCTCTATTACCTGCGCGAGGACGTGAGCTCGCATCAGGAGGCCTACGCCGGTGACCTGTTCGAGCTGACGCCCGCGACGCAGTTCACCTTCACCCGCTTCATCGACGACGATCAGCGGCTCGACAGCTACGCCGCCTACGGCCAGCTGACCTATGACCTGACGGATCGCCTCTCGCTGACCGGCGGCCTGCGCTACACCCGCGAGACGAAGCGTTATGATCGCTTCACCCGCACCGTCTCGACGCTGCCGGCGCTAAACGGCATCACCTTCTCCTTCCCAGATGATCTGCCGGCGCCGTACAACGGCACCAACAAGGTGACGTTCGACGCCTGGACGCCGTCCGCGACACTCTCGTTCAAGCCGTCGCGCGATACGATGCTCTATGCCTCGGCTTCGCGGGGCTTCAAATCGGGCGGCTTCAACGGCCGCGTGAACTCGCTGCTCGACGTCACCGAGGTGGTCGACGGCCAGGTGGTACTGCGTCCGTTCTTCAAGCCGGAAACGGTCTGGACGTACGAAACGGGCGCGAAGGGTACCTTCCTCGGCGGCCGCGTCAGCCTGTCGGGCGCCGCCTTCTATTCAGACTATAAGAACTTCCAGGCGCGTGTCGGCGCGGGCAACAACACCGGCACCAGCGGCGGCGCACTGCCGGTGTTGAACGCCGGTAAGCTGCGCATCTGGGGCCTCGAGGGCGAGCTGGCGGTGCGCCCGGTGCAGCAATGGGCGATCCGTTCGAGCTTCGGCTATCTCAACGCCAAGTATCTCGAGTTCGACGATGCGCGCCGGGCGCCCGCCGCCAGCTTCTCGTGCAATCCCACCGGCCAGGCGATCGTCTGCAAGCCAGCCTTCGCGCCGCCGATCACCTTCAGTCTCGCAACCGACTATACCGTGCCGCTGGGTGACGCGGGCAGCGTGACGTTTGGCGGCGACGCGCGCTTCGTCGACAAGCAGTTCCTGTCGGTCGACAACCGTCCGGGCCTGTACGAGGACGGCTACATGCTGCTGAACGCCTTCGTTCAGTATGACGCGCCGGGTGGCCGCTACTATGTCCGCGGCGGCGTGAAGAACCTGACCAAGGAACTGTACAAGACGGACGGCCAGGAATTCTCCAGCGTCGGCAACATCCAGACCGTCTATTACGGCGATCCGCGCACCTGGAGCCTGACCGCCGGCTTCCGGTTCTGACGGCCGAAGGCGCGGTCGCGCGGCGGCGGTGCCTGCACGGGCAGGCATCGGCCGTCACGGCCGGCGACGGCAACGCCGATCGACCGACGACGGCTTAGCCGTCGTCGCGGCCAGCAGAAGAGATCACTGAACAGCAAACCGCCGCCCCGGACACGCTCCGAGGCGGCGGTTTTTGTTTGAACCGGCCGGGAGGGGAGCCTTACCGCTCGCGCGTCGCCGCGAACTTCACCTTGGAATAGCGCTCCGCGATGTACCCCACTTCCCAGGCGCTCTTGGCCAGGAACACCGGGTTACCGTCACGATCCTTGGCCAGTGCGCCGCGGTTCAGATCCATGAAGTCCTTGAGCGCGGCCGGGTCCTCCGCCGAAATCCAGCGCGCCGTATCGTATGGGGAGGCCTCCAGCCCGGCGGCAACCTTGTACTCCGCCTCCAGCCGCGACAGCAGCACGTCGAGCTGCAGCTGGCCGACGACGCCGATGATCCAGTTCGATCCGATCTCCGGATAGAACACTTGGATCACGCCCTCTTCGCTCAGATCATCCAGCGCCTTGCGCAGCTGCTTGGTCTTGGTCGGGTCCTTCAGCGCCACGCGGCGCAGGATCTCCGGCGCGAAATTGGGCAGCCCGGTGATCCGTACGCCCGGCTTCTCGCTCAGCGTGTCGCCCACGCGCAGCGTCCCGTGGTTCGGGATGCCGATGATGTCGCCCGGAAAGGCCTCGTCGGCGATTTCGCGGTCCTGCGCGAAGAACAGGATCGGCGAGTGGACCGCGATCGGCTTGCCATGGCCCGTCGGCGTCAGCTTCATGCCGCGCTTGAACGTGCCCGAGCACAGCCGCATGAACGCGATCCGGTCGCGGTGCTGCGGGTCCATGTTGGCCTGCACCTTGAAGACGAAGCCGGTGACGTCCTTCTCTTGCGGATCTACTGCCGCGGGCTCGGCGGGCTGCGGGCGCGGCGGCGGCGCGAAGTCCGCCAGCGCCGCGATCAGCTCGGCCGGGCCGAAATCCTTCAGCGCCGATCCGAAATAGACCGGCGTCAGATCGCCCGCGCGATAGGCTTCGGCGTCGAACGCGGCATAGCCGGCCTGCGCAAGCTCCACTTCCTCCGCCACTGCCTCGGGCAGCACGGGATCGGCCTCCACGCGCCCTTGGAAGCTTCGGCTGTCCCCGTCGGGGCGGCTGATGCGATTGGTCTTGAGGTCGAGTACGCCCTCGAACGTGCCACCCATGCCGACCGGCCAGCTCATCGGGCAGACGTCCAGCGCCAGCACGTCGGCGATCTCGTCCAGCAACTCGAACGCGCTTCGCCCCTCGCGGTCCACCTTGTTGACGAAGGTGATGATCGGCACGTTGCGCAGCCGGCACACCTCGAACAGCTTGCGCGTCTGCGCCTCGATGCCGCGCGCGGCGTCGATCACCATCACCGCCGAATCGACCGCGGTCAGCGTACGATAGGTGTCCTCGCTGAAATCCTCGTGGCCCGGCGTGTCGAGCAGGTTGAAGAACACGCCGTCCTTCTCGAACGTCATCACGCTCGACGTGACTGAAATGCCGCGCTGCTGCTCGATCTTCATCCAGTCCGATCGCGCGCGCCGGTTCTGCCCGCGCGCCTTCACTTCGCCAGCAAGATGAATCGCGCCGCCGACATACAGCAGCTTTTCCGTCAGCGTGGTCTTGCCGGCGTCAGGGTGCGAGATGATCGCGAAGGTACGGCGGGGCGATGGCATGAAATAATCCTGAGACGTAAGAAGCGCGACCAGACCGCCCCATTCGCGCTGAGCCTGTCGTATCACGTGCCCCAATCGGCGCCGTGGCTGACACGCCCTTCGACAAGCTCGGGACGAACGGGAAAGGTTTCGCGCTACCCCCGTGGGGTCGCGCGCTCCGCGATATAGTCACTCACCGCCGCAAAGGTAGCGTCCAGTGTGTCGAACCGCTCCTCGCGCTCGAACAGGTCGCCCATGCGCGGCGGCAGTATCGCGCTGGTGCCGGTCGCCCGCTCCACGGCTTCGGGGAACTTCGCCGGATGCGCCGTCGCCAGCGTCACCATCGGCGCGTCGACCGACGCGCGCTGCGCGGCGGCAAGCGCGATCGCGGTATGCGGGTCGATCACCTCGTTCGCCCGCTCCTGCGCCCAGCGCATGGCAAGTGCCATGCCGTCGGCGTCGATGCTGGCGCTGGTGAACAGCGCCGCGGCCCCGCCATGCTGTGCATTGGTCAGCCGCATCGCCTTGTTTGCTTCGAACCCGGCCATCTGCGTCGCCAGCGCCGCGCCATCGCGCCCGCCAAGGTCGAACAGCAGCCGCTCGAAGTTCGAGGACACCTGGATGTCCATCGACGGCGTCGCCGTCGGCATCACCGTGCCGGTGGAGTAATCGCCCGCAGACAGCGCACGGTGCAGGATGTCGTTGACGTTGGTGGCGACCACCAGCTTCGCGACCGGCAGGCCCATGCGCGCGGCGACGTAACCGGCGAACACGTCACCGAAGTTTCCGGTCGGTACGCTGAACGCCACCGCGCGCTCTGGCGCGCCAAGCCGCACGGCCGAATAGAAATAATAGACCACCTGGGCCATCAGCCGCGCCCAGTTGATCGAATTCACCGCGCCCAGGCGGAAGCGGCCGGCGAAATCGGCCGAGTTGAACATCGCCTTCACCAGCGCCTGCGCCGTGTCGAAATCGCCGCGGATCGCGATATTGTGGACGTTGGGCGCCAGCACCGTCGTCATCTGTCGGCGCTGCACCTCGCTCACCCGGCCTGCCGGGTGCAGCATGAAGATGTCGATCCCCGCGCGCCCGGCCACCGCGTCGATCGCCGCCGATCCGGTGTCGCCGCTCGTCGCGCCGACGATCGTCAGCGGCCCTTCAGTGTCCCCGGTCAGGAACCGTTCGAACAACAGGCCCAGCAGCTGCAGCGCCACGTCCTTGAACGCCAGCGTCGGGCCGTGAAACAGCTCCAGCAGCCACTGGTCGTGATCCAGCTGCTTCAGCGGCGTCACCGCGGCATGGGCGAAGCGGCCATAGGCCTGCTCGCACAGGGCGCGAAGCTCCTCCCGGGTCAGGCTGTCGCCGATGAACGGCGCCATCACCGCCGCCGCGGTGTCGACATAGGAGAGGCCGGCGAGCGCCGCGATCTCGTCCCTCGACATCGTCGGCCATTGTTCCGGCACGTACAGGCCACCGTCCGACGCCAGCCCGGCCAGCGTCGCGCCACGGAAATCGAGCGTCGGGGCCGCCCCACGGGTGCTGATATAGCGCATGGGCCCGCCGGTTACCCGCGCGGCTGGCGCGAGACAACAACGCTCTGCGTGGCGCGGCGATAGCCCTGCTATCGCTCCCGGCGTGGAGGCCCGGCCGGCCGGCCCCTCCGGCGGAGCGCCAGGACGTAGATCACCGCCGCCACCGCCGCGAAGAAGAACCACTGACCGGCATAAGCCAGGTGATTGTTCGGCACGAGGCTGACGTTTGGGCGGCTATTGGCGGCCAGCCCATCCGCGGGGCGATCCGCCACCAGCAGCAGTTCGCGCGGTGCCGGCTTGAACAGCTGCGCGCCGAGCGGCGTCGCATCGGGCGCGTGGCTGATCCAGCCGCTCACCGGCCCGCCCACCCAGGAAACTTCCTTCACCGGATCATGCGTGGTGCCAAGCTGCACCTTCGCGACGCCGTTTGGCGTGAGGCATTGCGCGATCAGCCGGTAACCGGCCGCGCCGGCGCCCGCGCGGGTGATCGCGGTCACCTTGCCGCAATCGAGCGTGCTGCGCCGGAACAGCAGGCTGTCGTCCGGCGTCATCGGGAAGGCGATCGGCGGGCGGGACGGGTTCGCCGCCAGCTGCGCCAGCTGCGCTTCCTTCTGCGGCAGCCGGATCAGCAGCTGCCACAGCCCGAGCCCGATCATCATCGCGACCGCCAGGGCGACAAGGATCGTCGGCAGGATCGGCACGCGCCTCATGGCTGGATCACGCACGTCATTCTTCCCACAAAAGCGAACGGGCGCGACTCACGAGGAGCCGCGCCCGCTTTATCCGTCGCTGCTGGCAGCAGCGTCAGGCGATCAGCCGTGGACCGGCGCGCCCCAGCCGCCCCACACGTAGATCGAGACGAACAGGAACAGCCACACCACGTCGACGAAGTGCCAGTACCAGGCTGCCGCTTCGAAGCCGAAGTGCGCCTTGGGCGTGAAGTCACCCTTATAGGCACGGATCAGGCAGACGATCAGGAAGATCGTGCCGACGATCACGTGGAAGCCGTGGAAGCCCGTCGCCATGAAGAACGACGCGCCGTAGGTGTTGCCCTTGAAGGGGAACGGCGCGTGCATGTACTCATATGCCTGCACCGCGCTGAAGATCAGGCCGAGCACGATCGTCAGCCACAGGCCCTTCAGCACGCCGTCGCGGTCGCCCACGCCAATCATGCCCCACAGGCCGCGCTTCTCGCCGCCACGCTGGTTATGGATCAGCGCATGGTGCGCCCAGGTGATGGTGGTGCCCGAGCACAGCAGGATCAGCGTGTTGAGCAGCGGCAGCTCGAACGCGTTGATCACTTCCAGGCCTTTGGGCGGCCATTGCGCGGCGATCGCCACGGTGTCGCTCGCCCGCTCCACCGCGCCATCGACGAAGGCGATCGCATCGGGGAACAGCGCGAAATCGAAATAGGCCCAGAACCAGCCGACGAAGAACATCACTTCCGAGGCGATGAAGAGGATCATGCCGTAGCGGAAGTGCAGCTGAACCACCGGGGTGTGGTCGCCCGCGCGGCCTTCGCGGATCACGTTGCGCCACCAGCTGAACATGCACAGCAGCACCGCGGCGAGGCCGGCAAAGAACAGGATGCCGCCGCCGTTCGGCTTGCCGACATGGCCGCCGTGCATCCACATGATGGCGCCCGCCGCCATTGCCAGGGCCGAGAAGGAGCTGGCCATCGGCCAGATATCGGGCGGAAGGATATGGTATTGGTGGTTCTTGGCGCCTGCCATCTGGCTATCCCCGTTGGTACGCGTTTGCGTCCGCTTAGCTTGGGCTTTTGCCGGAATCCACCGGGTAAAACGTGTAGCTGAGCGTGATCGTGTCGATATCGCGTGCGTCGGGATCGTCGCGGATCTTCGGATCCACGAAGTAGATCACCGGCATGCGCATCGATTCACCGGGTTGCAGCGTCTGCTCGGTGAAGCAGAAACACTCGATCTTGGTGAAATACTTGCCCGCCTGATCCGGCGTCACGTTGAACGTCGCCGTCCCTGTCACCGGCACCGCGGCGCGGTTCGTCGCGGTGAAGAAGGCCATGTTGCGCGCGCCGATCGTCACCCGCTGGTTAGGCTGTTCGGGGGCGAAGCGCCACGGCAGGCCCTTGCCGGTGTTGGCGTCGAAATCCACCTTCACCATCTGGCCGACGATGGCGCCGGGCGCATCCTCGGCGCGCTGCGTGGTGCCGTTCAGGCCGGTCACCTGGCAGAACAGGCGGTACAGCGGCACGCTGGCGAAGGCGAGGCCGGTCATCAGGAGAACGCCGAGCACCGCCAGCGCTGCGGTGCGGCCCTTGCGCGAAACAGCCATCGTCACGGGTTGGGCATCCCCTCGCGGATCTTCACCAGCGAGATCAGGAACACCAGGATCACGAACGCCCCCAGCAGCAGCGCCATCACGATCGCACGGCTCTTCTGCCGGCGCCGGATCAGATCCTCGTCATCGTTCTTCATGCTACCCACCGATCGACGACCAGCGCGCCGAACATTACGAAAAGATACAGGATGGAATATTTGAACAGCGCCTTTTCCGGCAGCATCGCGTCATCCGCGCCGGTGGTGCGATAAGCGACCCGCGCCGCCAGCAGCGCGAACCAGCCGGTCATCGCCACGGAAACGAGGCCATAGACCGGCCCCACCAGGCCCAGCGGCCAGGGCGCCACCGCGGCCAGCGCCATCGGGATGGTGTACAGGCCGATCTGGTGCCGGGTGGTCTTCTCGCCCGCCACCACGGGCAGCATCGGCACGCCGGCATTGGCGTAATCGGTCTTCACGAACAGCGCGAGCGCCCAGAAATGCGGCGGCGTCCACAGGAAGACGAAGAGGAACAGGAGCACCGGCAGCAGCGCGATCTCGCCCGTCGCCGCGGCCCAGCCGATCAGCGGCGGGAAGGCGCCGGCGGCGCCGCCGATGACGATGTTCTGCGGCGTGCGGCGCTTCAGCCAGACGGTGTAGATCAGCACATAGAACAGGATCGAGACGGCAAGGATCGCCGCCGCCGTCACGTTCAACGCCAGGCCCATCAGGATGACGGAAAAGGCTCCCAGACCGACACCGAAGTGAAGCGCCGCCTGCCGATCCATCCGCCCCGCGGGCAGCGGCCGGTTGGCGGTGCGCTTCATCACCGCATCGATGTCCGCCTCATACCATTGGTTGAGCGCACCCGCAGCGCCGGCGCCCAGCGTGATGCACAATATCGCCGTGAAGCCCAGCACCGGGTGGATGCCGACGGGGGCCGCGAGCATCCCGCACAGCCCGGTGAAGACGACCAGGGTCAGCACGCGCGGCTTCGTCAGCGCGAGGAAATCCCGCCAGTCGGCAGGCGGCAGAAGGGGCGTTGCAGGAGTCATCGGATGCGCGGGCCATACCCGCATCGTGCGCGCGGGGAAAGGGCGCGCCGCGCCCCCTCACCTCGCGCACTTCTGCGGAAAAATGGCTCAGCCGTGCAGCACATGGTCCTTGTCGCGCACGGTGCGCGCGCTGTTCGCCGGATGCGCCGGATCCTCATAGCCAAAGGCGATGCCGAATAGGAGCTTCTGGTCGTCGCCCACGCCCAGCTCGCGATGGACGATCTCGGCATGGTGGCTCAGCGCCCCTTGCGCGCACGAGGCAAGGCCGTTCGCGGTCAGCGCCAGCATGAACGACTGGGCATACATGCCGCAGTCCGCCGCCTCGCGCATCCCGGCCCACGCCGGGATGAACAGGAACATGGCGTGCGGCGCATCGAAGAAGCGGAAGTTGCGAAGGAACGATTCGGTCCGTGCCGCCACATCCTCGCGCGCCACGTTGGTCGCCGCGAACAGCGCCTTGGCCGCATCGATCTGCCGCCCGCGATAATGGCCGGGATAGGCGCCGGTCAGCGGGAAATCGGGCGTGATCCTGGCGCCGCTCTTCGCCGCATCGTGCAGCACCGTGCGCATCCGCTCCGCCGCCGTGCCCGACACGACGTGCGCGGTCCATGGCTGGACGTTGCAGTTGGACGGGGCGAGCTGCGCCATCTCCATCACCCGTTCCAGCAGGTCGGCCGGCACCGGATCGGGCTTGAACCCGCGCACTGAGCGCCGCTCGCGCAGCAACCGCTCCAGCGTCTCGCTGTCGGAAGTGGTGGTTCGCTCGATCGCTGCGGTCGCCTGCATTTGCCGTCCTCTCGTTCTCTATGGAGAATGTTGTTCTTCCACGCGAATAATCCTTGCCTCATCCGCGCGGCGAAGTCACCTTCGCGGGCAAATACAGCAAAAGGAGAGGGCGTCATGTACGACCTGGTCATTCGCGGCGGCACGATTGTCGATGGCTCCGGCGGCGCGCCGTATCAGGGCGATGTCGCGATCACTGGCGATCGCATCGTTGCAGTCGGAGCCGTCACCGGCCCGGCTCGCCACGAGATCGACGCTACGGACAAGCTCGTCACCCCCGGCTGGGTCGATATCCACACTCATTATGACGGCCAGATCACCTGGGCCTCGCGCATGGATCCCTCCTCCACGCTCGGCGCCACCACCGTCGTCGTCGGCAATTGCGGCGTCGGCTTCGCCCCCGTCCGCCCGCAGGATCACGACACGCTGATTCGGCTGATGGAGGGGGTGGAGGACATTCCCGGCGCCGCGCTTCACGAAGGACTGTCGTGGCAGTGGGAAAGCTTCGGCGAATATATGGGCGCCGTCGACCGGCTGCCGCACGACATCGATGTTGCGGTGCAGGTGCCGCACGGCGCGCTGCGCGTCTATGTGATGGGCGAGCGCGGCGCGAACCGCGATCCCGCAACGCCAGAGGAAAATGAGGAAATGCGCCGCCTGACCGCGGAGGCGATCCGCGCCGGCGCGCTCGGCTTTTCCACCACCCGCACCATGGTCCACCGCACCGCCGACGGCGATCTCACCCCCACCGTGCGCGCCGCGCGCGAGGAGATGGAGGCGATCGCCCGCGGCATCGCCGACGCTGGCTCGGGCGTCCTCCAATGGGTCTCCGATTTCCAGGAAATGGATGAGGAGTTCAGCCTCGTCCGCGACCTGACCAAGATCGCCGGTCAGCCCCTGAGCTTCTCGATGGTGCAGGCCGATGTGGTCCCGAACCAGTGGCGCGAACTGACCCAGCGGCTCGATGCCGCCGTCGCCGAGGGGTATCCCTTGAAGGCGCAGATCGCCGGCCGCCCGGTCGGCCTGATGCTGGGCCTGCAGGGCTCGGTCCACCCCTTCATCAGCCGGCCCAGCTACCGCGAGATCGCCGACCTGCCGCTCGACCAAAAGGTCGCCCGGATGCGCGATCCCGAATTCCGCGCGCGGCTGATCGCAGAGGCGCCGATGAAGGATCATCCCTTCGTCAATTCGGTCGCCGGCGCGCAGCACAAGATGTTCCGCATCACCGACCGCGTTGATTACGAGCCCGATCCCTCGACCAGCCTCGCGGCGGAGGCCGAGCGGCTCGGCGTCCATCCCGACGAACTGGTCTATGATGCCTTGCTCGAGGACGAGGGCCGCGCCTTCCTCTTCTTCCCGATGCACAATTACGTCGAGGGCAATCTCAACAACGTCCACGCCATGATCACCAATCCCAACACGCTGTCGGGCCTGTCGGATGGCGGCGCGCATGTCGGCGCAATCTGCGACGTCAGCCTGCCGACCTTCATGCTGACCCACTGGTGTCGCGATCGCACGCGCGGCCCCCTGCTCGACCTCGCCGATACGGTGAAGCAGCAGACCCGCGACACCGCGCTCGCCGTCGGGCTCGAGGACCGCGGCCTGCTCGCCCCCGGTTATCTCGCCGACGTCAACGTCATCGATTTCGACCAGCTCGAACTCGGCAAGCCCTACATGATCTACGACCTGCCCACCGGCGCCCGCCGCCTGATGCAAAAGGCGAAGGGCTATGTCGCGACGATCAAGTCGGGCCAGGTGATCTACCGGGATGGCGAACCCACCGACGCCCTTCCCGGCAAGCTGATCCGCGGACGCCAGCCCGCGCCCGCCCCAGTAAGAACGGCGGTCGCCGCCTGACATGCCGCCGCTCATCATCGAGGCCGCGCTGAACGGCGCGACACCGAAATCGCGCAATCCCAACGTGCCGGTCAGCCCGCAGGAACTCGCCAGCGAGGCGCTCGCCGCGATGGAGGCCGGCGCCGCGATCGTCCACACGCATATCGAGCGGATGGATATGACCGGCGACGCCGCGGTCGATCGCTATATGGAGGCCTATGCCCCGGTGCTGGCGGCGCGTCCCGACGCGATCCTCTGGGGCACCGTGGCCACCGGCCCCGATGTGGAGGCACGCTTCGGCCATTACCGCGGCCTCGCCCGTGCCGGCGTCCGCATGGGCGCGTTCGACCCCGGCTCGGTCAACCTTGGCACGCACGGCCCCGATGGCCTGCCCGGTGCCTCAATCCTCTACGCCACCACCTACCGCGACATCGCCTGGCTCGCCGACCTCCACGAACAGGAGAAGCTCGGCCCGGCGATCGCGATCTACGAACCCGGCTGGCTGCGCACCACTTTGGCCTATGAACAGGCCGGCCGCCTCCCCGCCGGTACCTTCGTGAAGCTCTATTTCGGCGGCCGCTACAATTTTCTCGACGGCAAGCGCAGCAACATCACCTTCGGCCTCCCGCCCACTGAGAAAGCGCTGGATGCCTATCTCGAGATGCTCGAAGGCTCGCCACTTCCTTGGGCGGTCGCCGCGATCGGCGATTGCGTCGTGGACACCGGCCTCGCCAGACTTGCGATCGAACGCGGCGGCCACGTCCGCGTCGGCCTGGAGGATTTCGGCGGCGAGCGACAGCCCGGCAATCTGGAGCTGATCGCCGAGGTGGTCGAACTCGCCAGACAGGCCGGCCGCCCGATCGCGACGCCGGAGCAGGCCGCGCAGATCCTGAACCTCCCGCGATGAGCGGCGCAGCCCCCTTCCCCCTTCGTGGCGAGCACCATCGAGGCATCGCGGGCCCGGCCGCGCCCCTCGATTTCGCTCATGCCGGGGGGGCCGGCGACGCGTCCACCAACGTGCGCGAGCTTGCCAAGCCGGTCGGCGCGGTCATCGCCGCGGTCGCGATCCTGCGCTGCCTCGGCCGCCACCGCACGCCGCTTCGCCTCGCTGATATCGTGCGCGAGGAATCGCTCAACACCTCCACCGCGCTCAACATCCTGCGCACGCTCGATCACGAGGGCCTCGTCGCCTTCGATCGTGAGACGAAGCGCTACACGCTGGCGCAGGGCCTCGCCGATCTCGCCGCCCCCTTGCTCGATCACGCCGATCCCGCGCGTCGCGCCGCCGCCGCTATGGCCGCCGCCGCGCAGGAGCTTCACGCCACGATCGGCCTGTGGCGCCGCGTCGGCGACGAGGTGGAGCTGATCCATGTCGCGGACAGTTCGGCGGCGATGCGCGTCGCCTTCACCATCGGCCGCCGCCTGCCGATGATGCTCGGCGCGATGGGCCGGCTGGTCGCCGCGCGCGGCGGCTTCGATGCCGATGCGTTGCGCCGCGGCTTTGACGCCGTGCCTTGGGCCAACGCCCCCGATTATGCCGCCTGGCTCGCCGATGTCGCCGAGACCGCGCAGACCGGCGTCGGGCTCGATCGCGGCCATGTCAACGCGGGCATCCTCGGCGTCGCGGTGCCGGTCGAGGCGGATGGCCCGCTGCGCCACATCCTCGCCGCCGCGATGTTCGACGCCGGCCCGCACCCCGACGCCGCTGTGATCGCCGACCGCCTCCGCGCCGTCGCCGCGGCCGCGGACGGCCGATGATCACCCGAACCAGAACAGATAGTTAGGAGAGCCTGCGATGTACGACCTGCTCGTAAAGAACGGCACCATCGTCGATGGCACGGGCGCCCCCCGCTTCAGGGGCGATCTTGCGGTGGAGGGCGACAGGATCGTCGCCGTCGGCGACGTGTCCGGCACCGCGCGCGAGACGATCGACGCGGACGGCTGCATCGTCACCCCCGGCTTCGTCGATATCCACACCCATTATGACGGGCAGGTCTCGTGGGACAATGTCCTCGCACCCTCCTCGATCAACGGCGTCACCTCCGCCGCCATGGGCAATTGCGGCGTCGGCTTCGCGCCGGCCCGCGCCGACAAGCATGATTGGCTGATCCAGCTGCTCGAGGGCGTGGAAGACATTCCCGGCACCGCGCTCGCCGAAGGGCTGACCTGGAACTGGGAAAGCTTCCCCGATTATCTCGATGCGCTCAGCGCCCGCGAGTACACCATGGACCTCGGCGCCCACATGCCGCACGCGGCGCTTCGCGCCTATGTCATGGGCGATCGCGGCGGCGATCATATGGAGCGGCCCACCGCTGCCGAGGTCGATCGCATGGCCGCGCTCACCGCGGAGGCGATGGAAGCCGGCGCGCTCGGCTTCTCCACCTCGCGCACCCATGCGCACCGCAGCCGCGACGGGCTCAACATCGGCACGCTGACGGCGGAGGATCCCGAACTGCTCGGCATTGCCGCCGCGCTGCGCCGGACGGGCAAGGGCGTGATTCAGCTGATCTCGGACGCCTATCTCACCGCCGACGACGCCTTCGCCACCGCCGAGCTCCAGCTCATCCGCCGCCTCGCCGAAACCAGCGGCCGCCGCGTCTCCTTCACCGTGCAGCAGACCGACGACGCGCCCGATCGCTGGAAGAGCATCTACCGCGAAATCGATCAGATGGTGGCGGATGGCCTTCCCGTCAGCGCTCAGGTCGCACCGCGCCCGATCGGGGCGATCCTCTCCTTCGCCTCCACCACCAATCCCTTCATCGTCGCGCCCACCTATCGCCGCGTCGCGTCGCAGAGCGCGACCATCGACGATCGGCTGAAGGCGCTCGCCGATCCGCAGGTGCGCGCCGAGATCCTCGCCGAGCACGCCGCCTTCCACGCCAGCGAAGGCTTCATCGCGATCATCACGCGGGGCTATTCGCGCATGTTCCGCATGACCGATCCGGTCGATTACGAGCCGCACGAAAGCCAGTCGATCGCGGCCGAGGCCGCTCGCGCCGGCCAGGATCCCGCCCCCTACGTCTATGATGCGCTGATGGAGGAAGGCGGCCGCCGCCTGCTCTACATGCCGCTCATCAACTATGCCCGCGGCAACCTCGATGACGTGCACGGCATGATGACCGGCGATCACGTGCTCTACGGCCTGTCCGACGGCGGCGCGCATTGCGGCACGATCTGCGACGGGAGCTTCCCCACCACCACCGTCGCGCTATGGTCGCGCGGCAACAAGGCCGGTCTCTCCGCCCCGCTCGAACGGCTCGTCCACGGCTATTCGCAGAAGAATGCCGCGCACGTCGGCTGGCACGATCGCGGCGTGCTGGCGCCGGGCTATCTCGCGGATCTCAACGTCATCGCGCTGGACGAACTGTCGCTCGCCCCGCCGGAGATCGTGCAGGATCTCCCCGCCGGCGGCACCCGCCTGCTCCAGCAGCCGCGCGGCTATCGCTGGACGGTGAAGTCGGGCGTGCCCACCTTCGAGCGCGGCGAATGGACCGGGCGCACCCCCGGCCGCCTGCTGCGCGGCGCCCGGGCGCTTGGCTGACCACTGAGGAAGGCGGCAGGCACGCGATCCGCGCCTGCCGCCCCGGCTCTTATTCCTTGCCCGTGCCCGGCTCCGCCATGCCGCGGTGCATTTCGGCCAGCACCGATTGCGGCATCACGCCCGAACCCAGCACCTGAAGCTTGTTCGACAGGCCGGACACGATGTGCCCCTTGCCCGCGATCAGCGCTTCCCAGCCGTCCTTCGCCACCTTCTCCGGATCGGCCTTGGAATCGCTCTGCCCCACGGACGTGTCGAGCATGTCGGCGCGCGCGAAGAACTCGGTGTCCGTCGGCCCCGGCATCAGCGTCGTCAGCGTCACGCCGTCGACATCCTTGATCTCGTTGCGCAGCGCCTCGGTGAAATTGTCGATGAACGCCTTCGTTGCATTGTAGATCGCGTTGAAGCTTCCGGGGATGTAGCCGGCGATCGATCCCGTCACCAGGATCTTGCCGTCACCCCGCGCCACCATCGCCTTCAGCACCTTCTGCAGCAGGTACACGGTGCCCGTCACATTGGTGTCGATTGAATGGCGCCAGGCGGCGACATCCAGGTCGAGGAACGGCCCGCCCGTGCCGATGCCGGCATTGGCGCAGACGAGGTCGATCGTCCGCCCGTTCGCCGCCGCCAGCATCCGGTCGACGCCCTCGATGGTGGAAAGGTCCACCTCGATCGGCTCGACGCTGGTGCCGAACTGCGCAAAATCCTTCGCCGCCGCTTCGATCAGCGGCTCGTCCGCGGCGACGATCAGGTCATATCCCTCGCGCGCGGCGATGGTGGCGAGTTCGAAGCCGATGCCGGTCGATGCGCCCGTCACGATGGCAAGCTTGTTGGCCATGCTGTTTCTCCTAGAGGTCGAGGCGATCGAGGCCGGGCTTCAGCACCACCTTGGTCACTTCATTCTGTTCGTCGTGGAACATGCGATAACCGTCGGGCGCATTCTCCAGCGGCAGTGTGTGGCTGATCAGGAAGGTCGTATCGATCTTCTCCTCCATGATCGCGGTCAGCAGCCCGGGCAGGTAATGCTGCACATGGGTCTGCCCCGTCTTCAGCGTCAGCCCCTTCTCCATGAAGGCGCCGAGCGGAAACTTGTCGACGAAGCCGCCATAGACGGCCGGCATCGAGACGCGCCCGCCCTTGCGGCAGGCGATGATCGCCTGGCGGATCGAATGTGGGCGGTCGGTGCCAAGGAAGGTGGATGCCTTGATCTGGTCCACCACATTGTCGACGAACAGGCCGTGCGCTTCGAGGCCCACGGCATCGATGCACGCATCCGGCCCGATGCCGCCGGTCATCTCCATCAGCGCTTCGTAAGTCGCACTTTCCTCGAAGTTGATCGTCTCGGCGCCGAACTTGCGGGCAAGCTCCAGCCGGCGCGGGAAATGGTCGATCGCGATGACGCGCGCCGCGCCCATCAGGAACGCCGACTGCACCGCGAATAGGCCAACCGGGCCGCAGCCCCACACCGCCACCGTATCGCCCGGCTCGATGTCGGCATTCTCCGCCGCCATCCATCCGGTGGGGAGAATGTCGGAGAGGAACAGCACCTTCTCGTCCGGCACGCCATCGGGCACCACGATCGGGCCGACGTCGCTGAACGGCACGCGGACATATTCCGCCTGCCCGCCCGAATAGCCGCCCGTCATGTGGCTGTATCCGAACAGCCCGGCCATCGGCTGGCCGTACAGCTCCATGGCGATATCCTGGTTGTCGGCGGGCAGGCCGTTGTCGCAGGCGGAATATTGGTGCTTGCTGCAGTGGAAGCACGATCCGCACGAGATGGTGAACGGCACCACCACGCGCTGCCCCTTTTTCAGCGTCGAGCCCGAGCCGACCTCGACCACCTCGCCCATGAATTCATGGCCCAGGATGTCGCCCGCCTGCATCGTCGGGATGTAGCCGTCGTAGAGGTGAAGGTCCGATCCGCAGATCGCGGTCGAGGTAATCTTGATGATCGCGTCGCGCGGGTTGAGGATTTCGGGATCGTCGACCGTGTCGACGCGCACGTCGTGCTTTCCGTGCCAGGCCAATGCTCGCATCAGTTCTTTCCCTCTTCCAGAAGGCGGCGATTGCGCGCGCCGGTGGCGATCTCGCCGGTTTCCATCAGCTGCTTGAATCGGCGCAGGTCACGCCGCGCCTGGATCGCGGGTTCACGCTGGAACATCTTGGCGACCAGCTTGCCGATGATGCCGAACGGCGGGTCGTAGAGGATCGTCGCGGTGACGATCGTGCCGCGATCACCCTGCGCATCGCGAAAGTCGACGCGGCCGCTGTTGGGCACTTCGGCGCCTTCCTCGGATGCCCAGGCGATATATTCGCCCTCGCGTTCGTCGGTGATCCGCGCGGTCCACTCGACGGTGCCGCCGCCGGGCGCCTTCACCACCCAGTGGGAACGCTGGTCGTCCAGCATCTCCACCCGCTCGACATTCTCCATGAACGTCGCGAGCTTCGGGAAATCGCGCCAATAAGCGTAAAGCTCGGCACGCGGCCGGCGGATCGTCACGGTGCGGCCGATCAGCGTGTCGGCATTGCCGCTGGCCGGCGTTCCGATCATCCCGCTGGTCGCGGAATCGACGGCGGCGGACCGATGTTTGGCGGTCGAAAGCGGAGCATCGTCCGCGCGGGCGGGGTCGATCGTGTCGGCCATTCCATCCTCCTGGTGAATGCCCCCCAACGATGCGTGTCGCTCCCGCGTTCCGGGAAAAGCCGCTTAACCGCCCGAACGCGCGTCAAAACTTCCTATTGTTGATGCAGGTTAAGACGCTTCAACCATGCAGCGCGCGCCGCAGCGCCTCGCGGCTGTCGCGGTTCGCCTGCTGCGCCACCCGCGCGCCAGCCACCAGCGTGAAGGCATGGAAGGCGCCCGGATAGACATGAAGCTCGGTGGGCACCCCGGCCGCCATCAGCCGCCGCGCATAATCCAGGTCCTCGTCGACGAAGAGGTCGAGCGCCCCGGTCGAAATGAAGGTCGGCGGCAGCCCCGCCAGATCCGCCGCGCGCGCCGGCGCAGCATAAGCCGACACGTCCTTGCGCCCCGGTTCATGGCCCAGCAGCGCCGTCCAGCCGAAGATGTTCTTCGCCCGGTTCCAGATGAACTCGCCCGCGGTGGCATGCGGCTGCGCGGTGCAGGTCCGATCGTCCAGCATCGGATAGATGAGATGCTGGAACGCCAGCCGGTGCTCGCCCCGGTCGCGCGCCAGCAGGGCCAGCGCCGCCGCCAGCCCGCCACCGGCGCTCTCGCCCATCACGCCGATGCGCGCCGCGTCCAGTCCCAGCGCATCCGCCTCGCGCATCACGAAATCGAGCGCGGCGTAGCAATCATCGACATTGCCGGGAAAGCAGGTCTCCGGCGCCAGGCGATAATCCGCCGAAACGATCGCGCATTTCAGGTCCTGCGCCATCACGCGGTGCGCGTCCGCCAGCTCGCTCGCCTTGCCCGCGACATAGCCGCCGCCATGCAAGTGAAGGATCGTCGGCAGCGGCCCTGCCACGCCATTGGCGCGATAGACGTGCAGCGGCACGGCCGGCGCGCCGTCGCGGCCCGGTGCTTCCATCCGGTCGAAGCGCACGTCCACCGGCGGCATTGGCGGGCGCGGCAGCGATCGCGCGCGCACGGCCGGCAGTGCCTCGACGGTCAGGTCGAAGGTCGGCCAGGCCTCCAGCAGCGGCAGCAGTTCAGGGTCCACCAGATGCCGCGTGCCGCTCGAAGCCATATGCTCATCCTCTCGTCTGTCGTTGCCGCCACCCTTTCATCCGCCCGGCGGCAGGGCAAGGCGCCAGTGCAAGGCGGGGCGCGATGTGGCACAGGCGCACGCCATGGCCCGCCCCCACATTCTCGTCGATGCCGATGCCTGCCCGGTGAAGGAGGAGATCTACCGTGTCGCCTATCGGCTGGAGGTGCCGGTGACGGTCGTCAGCAATGCGCACCTTCGCGTGCCGCAGCATCCGCTGATCAGCCGCCAGGTGGTCGATGCCGGCTTCGACGCGGCGGATGACTGGATCGCCGATCATGCGGGGCCGGATACGGTCGTGATCACCGCTGACATCCTGCTCGCCGATCGCTGCCTGAAGGCGGGTGCCACCGTCGTTGCGCCGAATGGCAAGCCCTTCACCACCAGCTCGATCGGCAATGCCGTGGCGGTGCGCGCGATCATGAGCGATCTGCGCGCCGGCGGCGATCGCATCGGCGGCCCTGCGCCCTTCGCGAAGGAGGATCGCTCGCGCTTCCTCTCCGCGCTCGATGCCGCGCTGATGAAGCTCCTCCGCCGCCCGCGATAAGTCACGGAAGAATCGCCGACTCGTGCCCGTTCGGCTAAGCCGCGCCCTCCCCCCGTGCCATGTTCTCAGTGCCAGTATCCGATGAAGGAACGATCATGATCCTCACCCCCGGCTCCGTGTCGCTCGACGGCTGGAAGGCGATCTATCGCGGTGCCGCGCCGCGGCTCGATCCGGCGAGCATGGATGCGGTGGCGGCCAGCGCCGCGGCGGTCGCGCGGATCGTCGAGCGGGGGGACCCGGTCTATGGCATCAACACCGGCTTCGGAAAGCTCGCGCACGTCCGCATCGAACAGGCGGATCTTGCAACGCTCCAGCGCAACATCGTGCTCAGCCACGCGGCAGGTGTCGGCGATCCGATGCCGATCCCGATCGCCCGGCTGATGATGGCGCTGAAGCTCGCCAGCCTGGCGCGCGGCGCCTCGGGGGTGCAGCCCGCCACGGTCCAGCTCCTCGAGGCGATGCTTGCCCGCGGCCTCACCCCACGCGTCCCGGCGCAAGGCTCGGTCGGCGCGAGCGGCGATCTCGCCCCGCTCGCGCACATGACGGCGGCGATGATCGGGGTCGGCACCATCTACTTGGATGGCGTGCCGCGCGACGCGGCCGAGGCGCTCGCCGCCGCCGGGCTCGCGCCGCTGGAGCTTGGCGCCAAGGAAGGGTTGGCGCTGCTCAACGGCACGCAATTCTCCTGCGCCTATGCGCTCGCCGCGCTGATCGAGGCGGAGCGGCTCTATCGCAGCGCGCTCGTCACCGGCATCCTCTCGACCGAGGCAGCAAAGGGCACCGACGCGCCGTTCGACGCCCGCGTCCATCTGCTGCGCGGCCACGCCGGCCAGATCGAGACCGCGGCGGCGCTGCGCGATCTCATGGCCGATTCCGCAATCCGCGCCTCGCACCGCGTCGATGATGCGCGTGTGCAGGATCCCTATTGCCTGCGCTGCCAGCCGCAGGTGATGGGCGCCATCCTCGATCTCCTCCGCCAGGCAGCAATCACGCTGCTGACCGAGGCGAACGGCGTGTCCGACAATCCATTGATCTTCGCCGACACGGACGAGGCGCTCTCGGGCGGCAATTTCCACGCCGAGCCGGTCGCCTTCGCTGCGGACATGATCGCCATTGCGCTGTGCGAGATCGGCTCGCTCGCCGAACGGCGCATCGCGATGCTGGTCGATCCCGCGCTGTCCGGCCTCCCCGCCTTCCTGACGCCCCGCCCGGGCCTGAACTCCGGCTTCATGATCCCGCAGGTCACCGCCGCCGCGCTCGTCAGCGAAAACAAGCAGCGCGCAATGCCCGCCAGCGTCGATTCGATCCCCACCTCGGCCAATCAGGAAGATCACGTCTCGATGGCGGCGCACGGCAGCCGGCGGCTGATGGCGATGGCCGCCAATGTCGATTCGGTACTCGGGATCGAGCTTCTCGCGGGCGCGCAGGGCTGCGACTTCCTCCTGCCGCTACGCTCCAGCGCCCCGATCGAGGCGGTCCGCGCGCTGCTGCGCGAACGCGTGCCGACGCTGACCGAGGATCGCCACATGGCGCCCGACATGGCGCTGGCCACCACGCTGGTCGCGCACGGCACCCTGCTTGCCAGCGTCCCCCCGCTGCCCGGCGTTGCCTAGCGACGCCTCAACTCAGGCGCGTCGCCTGGCGGCGGCTCACAGCCAGGCGCGCACGCCAAGCACGAACGAAAAGCCGCCCGTGCCTTCCCCGTCCGCGCGGGCGTAGCGCGCCGTCGCGCCGAAGCGCCGCTCCCACGCCACGCCCACATAAGGCGCGAATTCGCGCGCCACTTCGTAGCGCAATCGAAGCCCAGCCTCCGCCTGTGACAATCCCGCCCCGATCCGCTCGGCCGGCATGTCCTGCGCCGCCAGGTTGAACTCGGCGCGCGGCTGCAGGATCAGCCGCTGCGTGATCCTTTGGTCGTACCACGCCTCCGCCCGCGCCAGCACGTCGCCCTTGTCTGACAGGAACAGCGCGCCCTCGACGTCGAACCAGTACGGCGCCAGTCCTTCCACCGCGACCGTCGCATAGGTGCGCCGCGGCCTCCGCCCCAGATCCTGCCGCACGCCCACTTCAAGGTTCCAGTACGGGTCGATCGCGCGCGCATACAGCGCCTGCACCTCCGCCGCTTCCACCGGGCCGCCGAACGCCCCCTCGCCCTCGGACTTGATCACCAGCCGGTCGACATCGCCGCCGAACCAGCCCTCGCCGTCCCAGGCATAACCGTTGCGCCCGCGCCGCGCCTTCGCCTCGGCCAGGTTGAACAGCACCTGCCCGGTCCGCATCCCGCCATGCTCGGCGCGCATCGCCCGGTCCGCCGCCGCCATCGCCGCCGGATCGTAGAAGCGCGCGGCGGCACGATCGGTCGGCGGCTTTGGTGGCGGTGCATTCCCCGCCGGCTGGTCGGTGCCGGCTGGCCGCGCCGCCTTGCAATGCCCCATTGCGGCATGCTCGGGCGAACAGCCTCCCGCAGGAGCCGGGGCCGGTGCTTCAACCGGCGCGGCGGGCGTGCAATGGCCCATCGCGGCATGGTCCGGCGGGCACGCCTGCGGCGCCGCTGCGAGCGCCAGGGCAAGCGCGATCACGCCGCCGCTCCTTCAGTGGCATCCGGCCGCACCGTCACCACCTGCATCATGCCGGCGTGCATGTGGTAGAGGAGGTGGCAGTGGAACGCCCAGTCACCCACCGCATCGGCGGTCAGGTCGAAGGTCACCGTCCCCCCCGGCGCCACGTTCACCGTGTGCTTCCTCGGCGCATGATCGCCATGCCCGGTCACCAGTTCGAAGAAATGGCCGTGCAGGTGAATGGGGTGCGCCATCATCGTGTCGTTGACCAGCGTCACGCGGACGCGCTCGCCGGCGCGGAACGGGATCGGTGCCTTCACCTCGTTCAGCTTCACCCCGTCGAACGCCCACATATAGCGTTCCATGTTGCCGGTCAGGTGGATGCGCATCTGCCGCGAGGGCGCGCGCACGTCCGGGTTGCGGCTCGCCGCGACGAGATCGCGATAGACGAGCACGCGATGGCCCACATCGCCAAGGCCCTGCGGCGGCTCGCCCGTGCGATCCACCGGCATCGGCGCGATCGACTGGACGGTGGGCGTTCGCGCCACCTCGGGCGCATTGGCGAAATCGCGCATCGCATGATCCATCGCGCCCCCGCTGCCGTGGCCGCCGCCATGGCTCGCGTCATGCCCTGCACCATGGGCACCATGGCCGCCGCCAGCAGGCATGGCGTGATCCATGCCCCCCATCCCCATGTCCTTCATCGTCGTCAGCGGCCGGCGGCGCAGCGGCGGCACCTCGGCTACCATGCCCGCGCGCGGCGCCAGCGTCGCGCGGCCCATGCCTGACCGGTCGGACGCTTCCGCCACCAATGTATAGGCGCGCGCCTCCGCCGGCTCGACGATCACGTCATAGGTCTCGGCCACCGCGATCTGGAACTCGTCCACCGTCACCGGCCGCACGTCCAGCCCGTCGGCCTGCACGACCGTCAGCTTCAGTCCCGGAATGCGCACGTTGAAGATCGTCATGGCGGAGGCATTGACGAAGCGCAGCCGCACCCGCTCGCCCGGCGCGAACAGCGCGGTCCAGTTGTCGCGCGGGCCATAGCCGTTGACGAGATAGGTGTAGGTCGATCCCGTCACGTCCGAGATGTCGGTCGGGTCCATCCGCATCGCGCCCCATTGCGCGCGTTCGCCGGCCGGCTGGTCCCGCCCCGCCAGCAGCGATCCCAGCGTCTGCTTCTGGTAATTGAAATAGCCGCCCTGCAGCTTCAGCCGGCGGAAGATCGCGTGCGGGTGCAGCGGCGAATGATCCGACAGCACGATCACATGCTCGCGATCCGACGCGATCGGATCTTCGCCCGCGGGATCGATCACCAGCGGGCCGTAATGGCCCATCTGCTCCTGCAAGCCGGAATGGCTGTGATACCAATAGGTACCAGCTTGGATCACCGGAAACTCATAGGTGAAGGTGCTGCGCACGGGGATGCCGGGAAAGCTGATCCCCGGCACGCCGTCCATCTGGAACGGCAGCAGCAGGCCATGCCAGTGGATCGAGGTATCCTCGTCCAGCCGGTTGATGACTTTCAGCCGCGCATTCTGCCCCTCGCGCAGGCGGATGAGCGGCGCCGGCACCGTGCCGTTGATCGCGATTGCGTGGCTCGGCCGGCCGTTAACCGTCATCATCCGGTGCGCGACGGTCAGTTCCACCTCGGGTCCGGCCAGCACGGGCAGCGGCGCGGCGATCCCGGCCGATACCGGCTGCGCCCAGGCCGGCATCCACGGCAGCGCCAACCCACCGGAGGCAAGCCCCGCCTGGCGAAGGAATTGTCGACGGGTCCGGCCGCTCATGGCCACGCGCTAGCTCCCCTCACCTTTCGGCTGCCTGACCGCTGGCGCTCAGCCGCCGCGATTGATCTTCTTGATGACGCCGGAAAAGCTCATCACCATCGCGCCATCGTCGTCGATCAGCCCGCGCACGAAGATCAGGCTGCGCCCCGCCTTTATCACCTCGCCCCGCGCGGTCAGCAGCCGGTCCGGCCGCGCCGCGCCGACGAACTCGGCGTTCAGCGACGCCGTCACACCATGGAATTCCGGCAGCTCCGCCGATGCGATCATGAACAAGGAGAAATCGGCAAAGGTCAGCAGCGCGCCGCCATGCACGTTGCCGCCGCCGTTGCGGTTCTTCGCCTCCGGGCGGAAACCACAGACCAGCTTGCCATCCTCCGGCCGCGCGAAGAACGGCCCGGTATGATCCTCGAACGGGTCGGTGCCCGGCCAGCGCAGCCACCCCGCCCAATCGCCTTCCGTAACCGGGATCAGGCGCGTGCCGGGCGTGGTCGTCGTGTCCAACTCTCTGCCTTTCGCTTCGTGAAGGTGTCAGCGCGCCGGGGCGCCGACATTGGGCAATGTCGCCTCGTCGGCGCGCGGCATGCGGCCGAACAGCGCCCGGTCCTCGGGGCCGAAGGCCCAGCGCCACAGGATGAAGAGATACGTCGCCGCGATCGCCGGGATGCCGATCACCACCTCCGCCCATTCGAAGTGCGGGGGCAGCGCGGTGAACAGTGCGCCGACGCCGCCCGCCGCCAGCACCGCCCACAGCAGCGGCCAGCGCAACGGAGAAACGGGCGCGCCCAGGATCTTTCCCAGCAGCCGCGCCTTGATCAGAGAGGTCAGCGCCAGGCTCGTCATCAGCGCCAGCGCCGGGCCGGCGGCCTGATATTCCACCGGCCAGCCCTGCCCGCGCATCAGCAGGATCAGCCCGAAGCTCAGCGCCACCTGGAACGTCAGCATCACGGCGGAGATCAGCAGGTTGCGATGCCGCGCGGTATAGACCAGCGCCGTCTCGCACACCGCGCCGGTGGAGGCGAGCACCTCCGCGGTCAGCAGGAAGGCCAGCGCCGCGGTACCCGCCACGAACTGCGGGCCCACGACGCCCATCACGGCTTCGCCCGGGATCGATCCCATCAGCGCCAGGCACGCCTGCGCCGCGATGATCCAGAACGCGACCTGGCGCACCTGCCGCGCGATCGCCGCCCGGTCGTTCACCGCCAGGCTCTGCGTGATCACCGGGCCCAGGATCGGGTCGAACGATGTCTTCAGCTTCTGCGGCAGGCTCGCCACCTGCTGGGCCATGTAATAGATGCCGACGATCTTGGGCTCGAACATCACGCCCAGGATGAAGCGGTCGACATTGCGCGTGCCCCATTCGAACGCGTCAGCGCCCGCCAGCGGCACGTTGTCGCGGATCATCGCCAGCAGGCCGCGCAGGTCCGGTGACCATCCGCGCGGCAGGCCATAGCTGCGCACCAGCGGCACGATCGACGCGATCAGCGCCGCCGTCATCGAGGCGACATAGCTCAGCACCAGTCCGTCGCGGATGGTGAAGAAGGAGAAGACCCAGGCCGCGATCGAGATCGTCCACGGCTCCACCACGGCGCGCGCCGTCACCGCCGCCTTCACGTTGTGGCGATAGGCCAGCGCCGCGAGGCTCACGTCCGACCAGGCGATCGCCAGCACGATCAGCGGCAGCCAGCGATCCAGCCCGACGATCGGCGTATTAGGGTACATGACCTCGGGGAAGGTGCACAGCACCGCGCTCGCCGCCAGCGACAGCATCGCCGCGACGACCAGCCCGTCGGCAACGACATGAACGTGCGGCCGGTCGGTCCGACTCAGCGCCTGTGCCAGCCCGCGCTTCAGGCCAAGCGTCGCGACGAGCGCCGCCAGTTCCACCACCACCACCGCAATGGCGAACCGCCCCACCAGCTCCGGGCCATAGAGGCGCCCCGCGATGAACAGGAACGGGATGCGCGCCGCCAGCCGCAGGATGAATCCCGCGACATTGGTGCGCCCGCCCTTGGCGAGCTGCGCAATATCCTTCGACGTCTCGGTCACTGAGGCGTCCTGCCGGCCTCGCGCTGTTCGCCGCTCAATGCGCCGCCCCCCAGCTCACGCCGGTGCCGATTTCCACCGCCAGAGGCACGTCCAGCTTCACCGACGGCTCGGCCGCGGTCGCCATCACGCGCTCGATCACCGGCTTCGCCGCCTCGACTTCGCTTTCGGGCACCTCGAAGACCAGTTCGTCGTGCACCTGCAGCAGCATGCGCGTGCCGGTCAGCCCGGCCTCGGCCAGCGCCGGCTCCATCCGCGCCATCGCGCGCTTGATGATGTCGGCGCTCGTGCCCTGGATCGGCGCGTTGATCGCCGCACGCTCGGCGCCTTGCCGCTCGTGCTGCACCTTGCTCCTGATTCGCGGGAAATGGGTCTTGCGGCCGAACAGGGTGGTGGTGAAGCCCTGCTCGCGCACCGCCTGCAGCGTCTCGGCGATATAGCGGTTGATGCCCGGGAAGCGCTCGAAATAGCGGTCGATCATGGCCTGCGCCTCGTCCGCCGTCACGTCCAGGCGCCCGGCAAGGCCCCAGCGGCTGATGCCGTAGAGGATCGCGAAGTTGATCGTCTTGGCCCGCCCGCGCGTGTCTCGATCCACCGTGCCGAACAGCTCCTGCGCGGTCAGCGAGTGAATGTCGTCGCCGCGCGCGAAGGCTTCCTTCAGCGCCGGCACGTCGGCCATGTGCGCCGCCAGCCGAAGCTCGATCTGCGAATAGTCCGCCGCCAGGATCACATTGCCCGGCTCTGCCACGAAAGCGTCGCGGATCTGCCGGCCGATCTCGGTGCGGATCGGGATGTTCTGCAAATTGGGGTCGGTGGATGACAGGCGCCCGGTCTGCGCGCCGGTCAGCGAATAGCTGGTGTGGACGCGGCCCGTCGCCGGGTTGATCTGCTCCTGCAGCGCATCGGTATAGGTGGATTTCAGCTTCGACAGCTGGCGCCAGTCCAGCACCCGCGCGGCGATCTCCTTGCCCGGCGAATCCTTGTCCGCCGCGATCCGCTCAAGCTCGTTGACGTCGGTCGAATAGACGCCGCTCTTGCCCTTGCGCCCACCCTTGATGCCCATCTTCTCGAACAGGACATCGCCCAGCTGCTTGGGACTGCCGATGGTGAAGGGCGCGCCGGCGATGCCGTGGATCACGCCTTCCAGCTCGGCCATCTGGGTGGCGAATTCCTTGGAAAGCCCGGCCAGCCGCTCGCGATCCACCTTGATCCCATGCCGCTCCATCCGCGCGATCACGGCGACGAGCGGCCGGTCGACCATCTCGTACACCCGCGTCACGCTTTCGATCGGCAAGCGCGGGCGGAAGCGGCGCCACAGCCGCAGCGTCACGTCCGCATCCTCCGCAGCATAGCGGGTCGCGGCCTTCAGATCGACTTCGTGGAAGCCGATCGCCTTCTTCCCCGTGCCCGTCACGTCCTTGTAGGCGATGCAGCTGTGCGACAGATGCGTCGCGGCCAGCTCGTCCATGCCGTGCCCGTGAAGCCCGGCGTCGAGGTCGAAGCTCATCACGATCGTGTCGTCATAGGGCGCCAGCGTGAGCCCCAGCCGGCCCAGCACGATCAGGTCATATTTCAGGTTGTGCCCGATCTTCAGGACCGACGCGTCCTCCAGCAGCGGCTTCAGCTTGGCCAGCGCCACCTCGCGGTCGAGCTGCGCCGGCTTCTGCGCGAACATGTCGCTCGCCCCGCCTTCGCCGACATGGCCCAGCGGTACGTAGCACGCGCGGTTCGGCGCCAGCGCCAACGACACGCCGACCAGTTCGGCCAGCATCGGATCCTTGGCGGTCGTCTCCGTATCGATCGCCACCCAGCCCTGGTGCCGCGCCGCCGCGATCCAGCTGTCGAGCGCATCCACGTCGACCACCGTTTCGTAATTGTCATGGTCGCACGGCGGATCTTCCTCGTGCGGCACGCCCGCGGGCTCAGGCGGCGTCGGGTCCACGCCCTCGTTCTGCTCCGCCGCCAGCTTCGTCAGCAGCGACTTGAAACCATGATGCTCCAGGAACGCACGCAGCGGCGCCTCCGGGATACCGTCGAGCGCCATTTCCTCCAGCGGGTGCGGCAGCGGCACGTCGCAGGCGAGCTCGACCAGCTTGCGGCTCAGCCGCGCCATCTCGGCATGCTCGATCAGACTGTCGCGCAGCTTGCCCTTCTTCATCTCGGGCGCGGCCGCCAGCACCGCCTCGACGCTGCCATGCTCCAGGATCAGCTTCGCCGCCGTCTTGGGGCCCACACCCGGCACGCCCGGCACATTGTCGACGCTGTCGCCCATCAGCGCCAGCACTTCGCCCAACTTGTCCGGCCCGACGCCGAACTTCTCCACCACGTCCTCGGGGCCGAAGCGCTTGTCCTTCATCGTGTCGAGCATGTCGATGCCCGGCTCGGTCAGCAGCTGCATCAGGTCCTTGTCGGAACTGACGATCGTCACTTGCCAGCCCTGCGCCAGCGCCGCCTTGCTGTACGACGCGATCAGGTCGTCCGCTTCCCAGCCCTGCTCCTCGATGCACGGCAGCGAGAAGGCGCGGGTAGCGTCGCGGATCATCGGGAATTGCGGCACCAGATCCTCGGGCGCCGGCGGCCGGTGCGCCTTGTACTGGTCGAACATCTCGTTGCGGAACGTATGCTCGGATTTGTCGAGGATCACCGCCAGGTGGCTCGGCCCGTCAGCCTTGTGCAGGTCGTTGGCGAGCTTCCACAGCATCGTCGTATAGCCATAGACCGCGCCGGCCGGCTCACCATGCTTGTTGGTGAGCTTGGGCAGCACGTGATAGGCGCGGAAGATGAAGCTCGATCCGTCGACGAGATAGAGATGCGGCATGATGCGCCGCTTAGCCGATCGGCGCGCATGGAACAAACGGTGATACCTTTCGCCCGCCAAGGCGTGCCACCGCGTCGCCATTCCGAACCATCGTCAACCGTCGGCGCGCATCACGCCACCGCGCGAACGCCATTGCCGCACGCGGTTGTACGGCTTTTCCGCGCTCAGCTCTCCGGATCGTCGCTGTCGCGCGACGCGATCGTCGGTGCCCCGCGATAGCCGCTGACGGTGGCCGACACCGCCTGGATCAGCTGCTGGCGCTCGCGCATCGGCCGCATCGTGTCACCGATCATCACCGCCACGGCATAGCGCCGCCCGTCCGGCGCGGTCAGGATGCCGACGTCGTTGAACCCGGCATTGCGCTGGCCAAGCTCCTGCCCCGTGCCCGTCTTGTGCGCGAGGCCCCAGCCCGGGGCGAGGCCGGCCTTCAGCCGCGCCCGTCCGGTGCGGCTCGATTCCATCGTCGAGATGAGCAGCCGGGTCGAGGTTTCCGACAGCAGCTCGCCGCGTGCCAGCCGTGCCAGCGCGTCCGCGATCGCCAGCGGCGCCGCGCCGTCGGGCGGATCGTTGATATACGCCTGCATCGCCGCCGCGCGCACCGCGGGTGACAGGCGCGATCGCATGATCTGGAACGTGTTGCCGACGCTCATCGACTGGTTCCACGTCAGCCCCGCCGTGCCCGCCTGGAGCAGCCGCTCGCCCGGGCCGAAGCGGATATCGCCCAGCTGCTTGCGCTCGATGAACGCCTTCACCGCGCTCGGCCCACCGACCAGGGTCAGCAACCGATCGTTGGCGGTATTGTCGCTCTGCGTCAGCGCGCGGTTCAGAAGGTTGCCGACGGTCGTGTTCCACACCCCGCCCTTCACCAGATAGGCGCTGGGCTGGTGGAACAGCGTCAGGTCCGCCGGCGTCACGCTGATCGGGTCGTCGAGCCGCAGCCGGCCGTTGTCCCGCTGGTCCAGCACGGTCATCGCCACCCACAGCTTGCTCACGCTCTGCTGCGGCAGGCGCTGACGGCCATTGGCGTGGACCGTCCATCCCTCGTCCACCGCGCGCACCGCGACGCCGGCGGTGCCCGGGAACTCGCGCACCAGCTGCTGGATCGCAGTCTCGATCGGCCGCGGGGCGTTATTAACAGGTAGCGGGCGCGGCGCCGGGACCGGAATAGCGACGACGTAAGCGGGCGCGGGCGCCGGCGCTCTCGAGGTCTGTGTCGGGCGCTCTTCCACCCCGCAGGCGGCGAGAGAAAGCACGCCTGCCACAGCGGCCAATCGCGCCATCATCCGTCCGTGCCTGCCCCGCCCTGTCATGGAAAGACACGCTATAGGGAAAAGCGCCATTGAAAACGGGGCCTTACCCGTTCTGCGATGAACGGCGCCTCACGCGCGATGGATGCTCGCCAGATCAGGGAACGAGCACGGTATCCACCGCCTCTTCGAGTGTTTCCGGCCAATCGAGCGTAAAATGTAGTCCGCGGCTCTCGCGCCGGTGAAGCGCGGATCGCACGATCAAGTCGGCCGTCTGCAGCAGGTTACGCAGCTCGATCAGGTCCGGCGTCACGCGGAAATGGCCGTAGTAATCTTCTACCTCGGCGGTCAGCATCTTGATGCGGTGCTGCGCCCGCTCCAGCCGCTTCGTCGTGCGCACGATGCCGACGTAGTTCCACATGAAGCGGCGGATCTCGGTCCAGTTCTGCTTGATCACCACTTCCTCGTCGGAATCGGCGACCCGACTTTCGTCCCACGGACGGATCTTCGGCACCGGCGGCAGCGCATCCCAGTGCGCCGCGATATGCTGCGCCGCCGCCTCACCGAAGACGAAGCATTCCAGCAGCGAGTTTGAGGCGAGCCGGTTCGCGCCGTGCAGCCCGCTCTCGGTGCACTCGCCCGCCGCATACAGGCCGGGCAGGTCGGTGCGCCCGTCGCGGTCCACGATGATGCCCCCGCAGGTATAATGCTGTGCGGGGACCACAGGGATCGGCTGCATCGTCATGTCGATGCCCAGCCCGATCAGCTTCTCATAGATGTTCGGAAAATGCCCGCGCACGAAATCCGCCGGCTGGTGGCTGATGTCGAGATGGACATAATCGAGGCCGTAACGCTTGATCTCGGCATCGATCGCGCGCGCGACTACGTCGCGTGGCGCGAGCTCCAGCCGCTCGGGATCATAATCCACCATGAAGCGGTGGCCGTTCAGCGGGTTGATCAGCCGCCCGCCCTCGCCGCGAACCGCTTCGGAGATCAGGAAATTCTTGACGTCGAGGTTGTAGAGGCAGGTCGGGTGGAACTGCATCATCTCCATGTTGGAGACGCGGCAACCCGCGCGCCACGCCATGGCGATCCCGTCCCCCGTCGCGCCGCGCGGCGCGGTGGAAAACAGATACGTCCGCCCCGCCCCACCGGTCGCCAGGATGGTGGCGCGCGCTGTGTACAGGTTCACATGGCCGCTCTTGCGATCCACGGCATAGACGCCCCAGACGTTGCCGGCGCCCGAATAGCGTTCCTCGTGGCGGCTGGTCGCCAGGTCAATCGCGACCTGATCGGGCACGAGCGTGATGTTGGGATGCGCCTCCGCCGCCCGCTGCAGCGCCTCCTGCACGGCCCAGCCGGTCGCGTCGTCGACGTGCACGATGCGCCGGTGCGAATGTCCGCCCTCGCGCGTCAGATGCAGCGCATTCCCCTCCTGCGCGAACGGCACGCCCAGCTTCTGCAGCCGCTCGATCGCCGCCGGCGCATTTTCCACCACGAACTCGACGATCTCGCGGTCATTGAGCCCTGCGCCCGCTACCATCGTGTCCTCGACATGGTTCTCGAACGTGTCGCCCGGCTCCAGCACCGCGGCGATCCCGCCCTGCGCCCAGGCGGTGGACCCTTCGTTGAGCGCGCCCTTCGCCAGCACGACCACCTTGAATCGAGCGGCAAGGTTGAGCGCCGCGGTTAGCCCCGCGGCACCCGATCCGACGATAAGCACGTCCGCGCTCGTCATGCGCGGCTCTGGGGAGGAAGAACCATCCGGGCTGCATGGCACGAAGCGCCGGCATCTGCCATATCGGGCAACGATGTTCCCGCGCGGCACCTGACCTTGTGAGGTGGGCGTGGGTTGGTTTGCAAGGAAGCTCCATGTCCACCTACACCGCCCGTCTCGCCGCCCTCCGCGAGCAGCTTGCCCGCCAGCAGCTCGACGGCTTCGTCGTGCCGCTGACCGACGAGCATATGAGCGAATATGTCGGTGCCTATGCGCAGCGGCTCGCCTGGCTCACCGGCTTCCAGGGCTCGGCCGGCACCGCGGTGGTGCTGCCGGCGGAAGCGGCGATCTTCATCGACGGGCGTTACACGCTTCAGGTGCGCGAACAGGTCTCGGCCGATGACTGGCAGTTCGTCGGCGTGCCGGAAACCAGCGTGTCGGGCTGGCTCGCTGGCCATGTGAAGCAGGATGCCCGGATCGGCTATGATCCCTGGCTCCACACCCGCGCCTGGGTGGACGAGGCGACGAAGGCACTCGCCACCGTCGGGGCGACGCTCGTGCCCGTCGATACGAACCCGGTCGACGCGATCTGGCCGGATCAACCGGCGCCCTCAGACGCCAAGCTCAGCGTCCATGACGACGCGCACGCCGGCCGCTCCTCCGCCGAGAAGCGCGCCGCGGTGGCCGACTGGCTGGCCGAGCAGAAGGCCGACGCGGTCGTTCTCGCCGCGCTCGAGTCGACGGCGTGGCTGCTCAACGTCCGCGGCGGAGACGTGTCGCGCACGCCCGTCGCGCTGTCCTATGCGGTGGTGAACGCCGACGGCACAGCGGACCTCTTCATCGCGCCCGAGAAGATGACCGACGAGGTTGCCAAGCACCTTGGCAATGCGGTGCGCGTACATGACCGGCGGGATTTCGCGCCCGCGCTGCAGCAGTTCGCCGGCAAGCGAGTCGCGGTCGATCCGTCACTGTCGGTCGCCGCCATCCCGCTGGCGATCGAGGCGGGCGGCGGCACGGTCGTCGCGCTGCGCGATCCGACCGTCATCCCGCGCGCGACCAAGAACCCGGTCGAGCAGGCCGGGCACCGGGCGGCCAGCCTGCGCGATGGCGCCGCCCTGGTGCGGTTCCTGCGCTGGATCTCGATCGAAGCGCCCAAGGGCGGCCAGACCGAGCTTTCCGCCGCGGCGAAACTTGAGGAATTCCGCCGCGAAACCGGGCTCCTCAAGGATCTGTCGTTCGACGCCATCTCCGCCACCGGCCCGCACGGCGCGATCCCGCATTATCACGTCACCAAGGAATCGAGCCTGCCGATCAAGGTGGGTGAGCTCTATCTCATCGATTCGGGCGGCCAGTACGACGACGGCACCACCGACGTGACGCGTGTCGTCCCGATCGGCGAGCCCACGCCTGAAATGCGCGATCGCTTCACCCGTGTGCTGAAGGGCCATATCGCGCTCGCAACGGCGGTATTCCCGCACGGAACGACCGGCGCGCAGCTCGACGCCCTTGCCAGGCTGCCGCTGTGGCAGGCGGGGCTCGATTTCGCCCACGGTACCGGCCACGGCGTCGGCAGCTACCTCTCGGTGCACGAAGGACCGGCGCGAATCGCGAAGCCGAGCTACCCGGGTGGCGGCCCATCGGAACCGCTGCTCCCGGGCATGATCCTCTCGAACGAGCCCGGCTATTACAAGGCCGGCGAATACGGCATCCGCATCGAGAATTTGCTGCTGGTCGGCGAGCGCGAGATCCCCGGCGGCGAGGCGGTGATGCTTGGCTTCGAGACGCTCACGCTCGCGCCAATCGACCGCGATCTGATCGAACCGGCGCTACTGACGGTGGAGGAGTTGTCATGGCTCAACCGCTATCACGCTCGTGTCGCGGCAACGCTCGGCCCGGTGCTGCCTGAGGCGGATCGCGACTGGCTCGCCGGCCGCTGCGCGCCGATCGGCCTCGCCTGACCGATTAAGCCGTCATTTAGGGGCTCGTCTCCAAGTGACGCGATGCGCGCGATCAGGCGTTCTTGGGCTGGGGCGGCGTCGGCTGATCGGCCGGAACCGCCGCCTGCCCGCGCGCCTGTTCCTTGCGCCTTTTGAGATTCGCCCTCAGCGCAGCGCCAAGCCGCGCGTCGCGTTCCGCCTTGCTTTCCATGTTGTTCGCTATTGCGTGGCGGCAACGCCTTGACAATCCATCGCGGCTCGTCTCTAGGGCGCCCTCCGCCAGCGGCCAAGTCGTCGCCGGCCAGTGCTGCCGTAGCTCAGTGGTAGAGCGCATCCTTGGTAAGGCTGAGGTCGTGAGTTCAATCCTCACCGGCAGCACCATTTCTTCCGATTTCTGAACCTCCCCACGCCGGGGGCTCACCAGCGCGACTCAGAAGCGCATCGACAGCGAAACCCCACCGCTCTTGGTGTCACCCCAGGGCACCAGCGAGACGTTGGGGTTGAGCTTGCGGGTGAGCAGCAGCCCCGATGCTTCGCCGATCGCCGCCCCCGCGAGCACATCACCCCAGCGGTGGCGCTTCGCCTTCACCCGCGACACCCCGACGAACACCGCCACGGCATGTGCCGGCAATCCGATCTTCCAGCCGTAGCGGTTGTTCAAAGTCGCAGCCGACGCAAAGGACATGGAGGCATGGCCCGAGGGAAAGCTGCGCTTGTCGCTCCCGTCCGGCCGGCGTGACGATATCGTCTCCTTCAGCGCCGTCTTGACGAGATAGGCGCTGCCGATGCTGGCGATCGCCTGCACGTCGCCCTTCCAGTCCCCCTTGATCGCCGGCACGCCGAGCGCTGCGACGACCAGCACGTCGCGCGCGATGCTGCCGCTGTCATCCCAGCCGTCCCGGTCCCCGGCGACCGCCGGACATGCCAGGGTCGCGCCCGCAAGGCACAGCAGGACCCGGTTTGGCGCGCGCATCATGCCTCTCCTTCTCGGCAATCCGGCGTGATCATGACTTGGCATGCATTACCCCGCAATAAGGCACTGCCCGTGCACGTGGAGAGGGTGGGCACCCGGGCCCCAGGGCTTGTGTTACGAAGACAACCCCGCCGCGCCGCTGCGCAACGCCGCTGCAACTCTCTGCTCCGCAAAAAAGCCGCCCCATCGCAGCCGAAATGCTTGATCCATGAAAGTCATCGTCACCGCCGCTCCCTTCGTCGGCCATCTTGCCCCCGTCTTGGCGCTCGGCCGCTCGCTGGTGGAGGCCGGGCATGAGGTGGTTGCCTATGCATCCAGGGCGCATCGCACCCTCGTTGAGCGACAGGGCTTCGACTTTGCCCCTTATCCTGCAGAGGCGGACGTCGACTTTTCCGACATGGGCCGCTTCTCTCCGCCGCCCAGCGCCCCGCCGCACCGCTTCGCGCAGCGCCGCCGCGGGTGGGAGATGTTGTTCGTCGGCCGCATGGCGCAAGAATACCGCGGGCTCTGCGATCTCCTCGCCCGGTTTCCCGCTGACCTCGTGATCGGCGAAAGCATGGGCTTTGCCACCCTTCCGTTGCTGATGCGCCCGCGCGCGGAACGTCCGGCAGTGGCGCATGTCGGCGCCACCTTCCTGCAATGGTCGCGGGAGGATTTCGCGCCGATCTTCTCCGGCCTGCCCCCGGCCGGCACCAACGAGGAGTATGCCGCCTATCGCGATCTGTGCGATCAGGCGAAGGAGGAATGGTTCGATCCGATCGACGGCCTGATCAACGACATGCTCGGCGATCTCGGCCTCGCCGGGCTGCCGCTCCCCTTCTATGACGCGATGATCGCGCTGCCCGATCTTTTCCTTCAGGTCGGCGTCCCCGCGCTCGAGATACCGCGCCGCGCGCCACCGCCGAACCTACGCTTCATCGGCAGCACGCCGCCGCCCGCGGCGCTGCGCGACCTTCCCGACTGGGCAGACGAACTCGACGGTACGCGCCGCGTCGTCCTGGTCACGCAGGGGACCGTCGCCAATGCCGACCTGCGCCTCATCCGCCCGACGATCGAGGCGCTCGCCGACGAACCCGGTGTCTTGGTCGTCGCAACCCTCACCGGCCAGCCGGCGGACAGCCTCGGTCCGCTTCCCGCGAATGTGCGTGTCGCTCCGTTCCTGCCGTTCGACTGGCTGATGCCGCGGCTCGATCTTCTGGTCACCAACGGCGGCTGGGGCGCGGTGACGATGGCGCTCAGCCATGGCGTGCCCTTGGTCCAGGCGGGGCTGAGCGAGGACAAGCGCGAGGTGGCGATGCGAATCAGCCGCGCCGGCGTCGGTCTAGCGCTCGGCACCGATACGCCGGGTGCACCGCAAATCGCCGCCGCGGTGCGCCACGTCCTCGCCACGCCCGAATTTGGCCAGCGCGCAGCGGCGATGGCGGCGGATTTCGCCTCGCACAGCCTCAACGGCCGCGTTGAAAGCCTCTTCACCGACCTTGTCCAGCCGGCGCTCTCCCCCGCCTGACAGCGGCAGAATTCGTCCGCGAACGTAGCGGCCGACGCCTTGCTATGCGCCGGCCGCTGCCCATGTTATCGGCAGTCATGCCATTTTCCAGTTTACCCGCGCCGCTCGCCGGCGCACTCGCCGCGCGCGGCTATGAAAAGCCTACTCCGGTCCAGGCCGCCGTCATCGAGCCCGAGGCCGCCGGACGTGATCTCATCGTTTCCGCCCGCACCGGTTCGGGTAAGACCGTCGCCTTCGGCCTCGCCATGGCGCCCGAGCTCCTCGGCGAGGATGATCGCATCATCCCGTCGCGCGAGCCGCATGCGCTGGTCATTGCGCCGACTCGCGAACTCGCGCTCCAGGTCAGCCGCGAGCTGATCTGGCTCTATGGCCCGACCGGTGCGCGCATCGTCACCTGCGTCGGCGGCATGGACGCCTCCAAGGAGCGCCGGAACCTCAACCACGGCGCGCATATCGTCGTCGGAACGCCCGGCCGCCTGCGCGACCATCTCGAGCGTGGTGCGCTGGAGCTTTCCGCGCTCAAGGTCGCGGTGCTCGACGAGGCGGACGAGATGCTCGACATGGGCTTCCGCGAGGATCTCGAGGAAATTCTCGACGGCACGCCGGAGACTCGCCGCACGTTGCTGTTCTCGGCAACCATGCCAAAGCCGATCGTGCAGCTTGCCAAGCGCTACCAGAAGGACGCGCTGCGCATCTCCACGGTGGAGGAAGACCGCGGCCATGGCGACATCAGCTACCAGGCCGTCGCGGTCAGCCCGTCGGACATCGAACATGCGGTGATCAACCTCCTTCGCCTGTACGAGGCGGAGACGGCGATCTTGTTCTGCGCGACGCGCGACAACGTCCGCCACCTCCACGCCAGCCTGGTCGAGCGCGGCTTTGCCGCCGTGGCGCTGTCGGGCGAGCATAGCCAGAATGAGCGCAACGCCGCGCTCCAGGCGCTGCGCGATCGCCGCGCCCGCGTCTGCGTCGCGACCGACGTCGCCGCGCGCGGCATCGACCTGCCGAGCCTCAGCCTCGTCATCCACGTCGAACTGCCGCGCGACGGCGAGACGCTTCAGCACCGTTCGGGCCGCACCGGGCGTGCCGGCAAGAAGGGCACCGCCGTGCTCATCGTGCCGTACCAGCGCCGTCGCTGGGCCGAATCGATGCTGCGCAACGCCAAGATCCCGGTCGAATGGGTTCCGGCACCCACGCCCGAGGACGTGCGCGCCAAGGATCGCGAACGGCTGCTGGAACAGCTGCTTGCGCCGATCGAAGTGGAGGAAGAGGATCAGGCGCTCGCCGAGCGGCTGATGGCGGAGAAGACGCCGGAGGAAATCGCCGGTGCCCTCGTCCGTGCCTATCGCGCCGCCATGCCCGCGCCGGAGGAGATCGTTGCCGCGACGCCGGAGGCACACCGTGCCGCCCAGCGCGAGAAGCACCGCCCGGGCTTTGACGATGTGGTCTGGTTCCGCATGAACCTCGGCCGCCGTCAGAACGCCGATCCGCGCTGGATCCTGCCGCTGATTTGCCGCCGCGGCAATCTGACGAAGAACGATGTCGGCGCGATCCGCATCGGGCCGAACGAAACCGCCTTCCAGGTCCCGCGCGCGCTGGCTGCGAAGTTCCAGTCGGCCGTGGCCAAGACTGCGAGCCCCGAGGACGACGTGCTGTTCGAGGTTTCGGACCGGCCGATGAGCGGCGGCACCGTCCCGCCGCCGGCGGGAGCCCGCCAGTATCAGCGCGGGCCGGCACGTAGCGGCCCCTCGCGCGGCGGCCCGGCGCGGGGCGGGCCACGCCGCAGCAACGACCGTCACTGATGACGCTGGCGCCCCGCTGACCGGCGGGGCGCCACGCATCCTCTCGCCCACAAATTAATCGCGTCGACTTAATTCCCGTTGCACGCGCCTGGCGCCGTCTCTACCCCAAACACAAACGGCCATCAGTGCCATGGGGAGAGTAAGATGCGCACGATCCAGTTGCAGAAGCCCGGCGGCCTCGATCGCCTTCAGGTCACCGAGACCGAACGGGTCGCCCCCCGCCGCGGCGAGATCGTCGTGCGCGTCCGCGCGAGTTCGCTCAACTTCCACGATTATGCCGTCGTCATGGGCATGATCCCAACACCCGACGGCCGCGTCCCCATGTCGGACGGCGCCGGCGAGGTGATCGAGGTTGGCGAAGGCGTGACCGAGTTCGCGGTCGGCGACAAGGTCGTCTCCACCTTCTTCCCGCACTGGATGGATGGCGAGCCGGAGCGGGAAGTGATGGGCGATGTCCCCGGTGACATGGCGGATGGCTTCGCGCGCGAATATGTCACCAATGCCGCCACCGCCTTCACCCGCGCGCCTGCAGGCTATTCGGATTCGGAGGCGGCGACGCTCACCTGCGCCGGCCTCACCGCATGGCGCGCGCTGGTCGTCAACGGCAACGTCAAGGCCGGCGACACCGTCCTCGTCCAGGGCACCGGCGGCGTCTCGATCTTCGCACTTCAGTTCGCCAAGGCGGCCGGCGCCCGCGTCATCGCCACGTCGTCCTCCGACGAGAAGCTCGAACGGCTTCGCAGCATGGGCGCCGATCACCTCATCAACTACAAAAGCCAAGAGCATTGGGGCGAGGTCGCGCGTGGCATGACGGGCGGCCGCGGCGTCGACCATGTCGTCGAGATCGGCGGCTCGGGCACCATGCCGCAGTCCATCATCGCGACACGCACCGGCGGCCACATCTCCCTGATCGGCGTGCTTGCGGGCATTGGCGGGCACATCCCCACGGTGATGGTGATGCACAACAACCAGCGGATTATCGGCCTCACCGTCGGTGCCCGCCGCCATCAGCAGGACATGGTCCGCGCGATCGAGGCGAACGGCATCAAGCCCGTGATCGACCGTCACTTCCCGCTCGAACAGATCGCCGACGCCTTCCGCCACCAGGAATCCGGAAAGCATTTCGGCAAGATCGTGCTCGACATCTAGGACCCGCGCCTAGCCGGGCGTCGGGATGACCCGCCGTTCGGCCAGCCGGCCGAGCCACTTGGCGAACATCGCCTCGGTATCGATGCATCCGCCAAAGCCCGCCTGCCGCAGCTTGATCGTGCTTACCAGCACCGGCGCACGCGCCGCCTTGGCCGGCGCATGAATGCCGAACAACAGGTCGGCATAATGGTGCGATTTCCCCATCAGGTCCCGCAAGGGTCCGGCGCGCAGCCCATGTCGCGCTACCAGCCCGTCCCACACGCTTTCATGCTCCCGCAGGAAATCGACCAGCGCGAACGGCTCGCCATAGGCCGGCTCCAGCCCCACCGCGCGCGCTATCGCCGGCCATGTATCGGCCCACGTGAAAACATCTCCATTGGTGATGTTGAACGTCTCGTCCCGTGCCGCGGACGCCTCGCTGGCCCATAGCAGCGCATCCGCGATAAGGTCGGCGTCCACCGCTTCGCTGAGGCCTCCTGGCCGTCCCGGATAAGCGAACGGCAGGCCCAGCTCGCGGCAGATTGCGGCATAGGCGCCAAGCACCGGCACGATGTTCATCGCCACGCCGCTCGCGCCGCCGAACACCACCTGCGGTCGCCAGATCGTCAGCGCCCAGTCAGCCAGGGCACGGCGGGCGCGCATCCAATCTTCCTGCAGCCAGTAGAAATTGGCGTGGCGATCGCGCGGCCAGCTTTCCCGCGCCGGCACCGGTATCTGGTGCAGATGCGCGCCATAGGCCTTGGTACCCTGGAATACGCTGACGTGGCGCAGTTCCTGCGCGGCTTCCAGCATCGGCGTCATCAGGTTGCGCATCATCGCTAGGTTGGTGTCCATCTGGTCCTGCTCGAACCAGCCGGCATAGAGCCCAGGCTTTTCGTACAGCGCGGCGTACACGACATGGGTGACGCCCGCGAAGCGCCCGGCCGCCGCGCGGCAGGCGTCCTCGTCCAGCAGGTCCAGTGACACATGTTCGTAGGCGGTTTGCGGGATCACGTCCGGCGCCCGGCGCGATACGCCGATCACTCGCCATCCGTCCTCGGCGAAGCGCGCCACGGCCGATTGCCCGATCACGCCGCTCGCCCCTGCGATCAGCACCGTTGGTGCGCGCATCATCCCTCTCCCGCCACAACCAACCGCGTTTCGCGGTTTTGATCTGCGGCATTGCCATTGCAACACCCGAAGGGATAGTGCGGCAATATTCTTGCCGTTTCCGGGGGTTCCATGAAGTTCTACGCCGCGTCGTTCGTTTCCCTTATTGCGCTCGCGGCACACGGAGCGCCCGCCCAAGTCTCCACTCAGGCCCCGCCCACCGCGCAGACGCAGGCGCCGGAAGACCGCAGTGTGCAGCAGGCACCGCCCAGCGATGCGCTCCCCACGCCGGTTGCTCCTTCCACGGCTTCCGTCGCGCGCAGCCAGCCGGCAGCGGCGGGCAAGGCCGCCAAGTGGGACGTGAACGCCCCCGCCGGCGCCACCATCCGCCAGGTGCCGATCCGCACCAACGAGGGCAGCTGGATGGACGTGGACGTCAGCCCCGACGGGCGCACCATCGCCTTCGCGCTGCTGGGCGACATTTACACCATGCCGATCACCGGCGGCACGCCGACGCGGATCGCCGAAGGCCTCGCCTATGAAGTGCAGCCGCGCTTCTCGCCCGATGGCCGCCGCATCGCCTTCACCTCGGATCGCGGCGGTGGCGACAATATCTGGGTCATGAACCTCGACGGCAGCGACAAGCGCCAGGTGACGCGCGAGGATTTCCGCCTCCTCAACCAGCCGAGCTGGAGCAAGGACGGCCGCTTCATCGTCGCCAAGAAGCATTTCACCACCGGCCGCTCTCTCGGCACCGGCGAAGTGTGGATGTATCATGTCTCCGGCGGCGCCGGCGTCCAGCTGGTGAAGCGCCCCAGCGAAGCGCACCAGAAGGAGCTTGGCGAGCCGATCTACGCCGCGGACGGCAGGTCGGTCTTCTACACGAAGAACGTCACGCCCGGCCCGATCTTCGAATATGCACAGGATTCGAACACCGGCCTGTTCGATATCGAGCGCTACGATCTCGAAACCGGCGAAGTCAGCAAGGCCGTCACTGGTGCTGGCGGCGCGGTCCGCCCGACGCCGTCGCCCGATGGCAAGAAGATCGCCTTCGTCCGCCGCGAAGCGACCCGCTCGAAGCTCTACGTCAAGGATCTCGCTTCGGGTGAGGAGCGCAAGATCTACGACGATCTCGATCAGGATTCGCAGGAGACCTGGGCGGTCACCGGCGTCTATCCGAACATGGCGTGGCTGCCCGACAATTCGGGGCTGGTCTTCTGGGCCAAGGGCAAGATCCGCCGCATCAACGCCGACGGCAGCAATGCGCGCGAGATCCCGTTCACGATCAACGACACCCGCGGCGTGATCGATGCGCCGCACCCGCAGATCGCGGTCGCGCCCGATCGCTTCACCACCGCCATGCCGCGCTTCGCCAGCGTCTCGCCCGACGGCCTCCAGGTCGTGTTCGAAACGCTCGGCAAATTGTGGGTGAAGCCGGTCGCCGGCGGGGCCGCACGTCGCCTCACTCGCGGCGACGACGGCTTCGAACTGTTCCCCAGCTGGTCGCGTGACGGCAAGACCCTGGTCTTCGTCTGCTGGACCGACGATGGCCTCGGCCGCATCCGCGTGGTCGGCGCCGCTGGCGGCACGCCGCGTGACGTGACGAGCCAGCCCGGCCATTACGCCCGCCCGCGCTTCTCGCCCGATGGCAAGACGATCGTCTTCGAGCGCACCAGCCATGGCGGGCTCACCAGCCCGAAATGGTCAGAGGATGCCGGCGTGTACCGGGTCGCGGCTACCGGCGGCGCGATCAGCCGCATCGCGCTCGGCGCCGCCTCGCCGCAATTCGCCGCCAGCGGCGACCGCATCTTCATGCTCGAGGATGAGCGTAAGGACGGCAAGTCGGTGCGCCAGCTCGTCAGCACCGATCTGTCGGGCCAGGCGAAGCGCGCCCATGCGAATGGCGAGCTTGCGACCGACTATATCGTCTCGCCGACCGGCGAGTACGTCGCCTTCCGCCAGAATTACGCGGCCTATGTCGTGCCGCTGATGCCGGGCGGCCAGTCGGTCGGCCTGTCGCCGGACGCGAAGGCGCTGCCGGTCACGCGCGTCAGCGCGGGCGGCGCGGATTACATCCACTGGTCGAACGATGGCACGCGCCTCCACTGGAGCCTCGGGCCGACGCTCTACACCGTCGATACCGCGCAGCTCTTCCCCGCCGAACCGCGCGCGGAGGGGGCGCCCGGCTTCGTCCCGCCGACGACCGGCGTCAGCCTCGCGATGGAGCAGGCGGCGGTGAAGCCCAGCGGCACCGTCGCGATCACCGGCGCGCGGCTCGTCACCATGGCGGCCGAGGATGGCGGCATCATCGACGATGGCGTGGTGGTGATCCGCGGTGATCGCATCGTCGCGGTCGGCCCGCGCGCCTCGACGCCGATCCCCGCCGGGGCCACGACGGTCGACGCCGCCGGCAAGACGATCATCCCCGGCCTCGTCGATGCGCACGCGCACGGCCCGGCGGGGAGCGACGAGCTGGTGCCGCAGCGCAACTGGTCGATGATGCAGAACCTCGCCCTCGGCACCACGACGATCCACGATCCCTCGAACCGTTCGAGCGAGATCTTCACCGCGTCGGAATATCAGCGCGCCGGTCTGATCCTCGCGCCGCGCATCTTCTCCACCGGCGAAGTGGTGTACGGTGCCAAGGCGGCCGACGTGTATGCGCAGATCGACAGCCTCGACGATGCGCTCTCGCACGTGCGCCGGCTGAAGGCGCAGGGCGGCCACAGCGTGAAGAACTACAACCAGCCGCGTCGCGATCAGCGCCAGCAGGTGACCGAGGCGGCCCGCCGCGAGAACATGCAGGTGGTCGCCGAGGGCGGCTCGCTCTACGGGCTCGACGTCACGCATATCGTCGACGGCAATTCGACGCTCGAGCACAACATCCCGCTCGAGACCTTCTACGACGATCTGCTGCAGCTCTTCTCGCAGTCGAAGACCAACTATACGCCGACGCTCATCGTCAGCTTCGGCGGCCTCGCGGGTGACCCCTACTGGCGCCAGGAGACCGACGTCTTCGCCCATCCGCTGCTTCAGGCGCACACCCCGCCGGCGCGGCTGCGCGCCGACAACGCCCGCCGCATCAAGGCGCCGGAGGGCGACTATTTCGACGACGACAATGCCCGCGAGGCGCACAAGCTCGCCAAGCGCGGCGTGCTCGTCTCGATCGGCGCGCACGGCCAGCAGGCCGGCATCGGCGCGCATTGGGAGTTGTGGTCGTTCGTGCGCGGCGGGATGACCCCGCTGGAGGCGCTGCGTGCCGGCACGATCGTCCCTGCGCAATCGCTCGGCATGGCGAAGGATATCGGCTCGCTCGAAGTCGGCAAGCTCGCCGATCTCGTCGTGCTCGATGCTGACCCGACGACCAACATCCGCAACAGCGACAAGGTCGCGCAGGTGATGCTCGGCGGGCGGCTCTATGATGCCAGGACGCTGAACGAAGTCGCGACCGGCACCGCCAAGCGCGGCCGCTATTTCTGGGAAACCAGCGCCGCCAACTGATTGCCGCCTTCGCGCTCGCCCGCCCGTGGGCGAGCGCCCTTTCCCCTTCAGGAGATCTTGAATGGATCGTCGCACTTTCCTCGGCAGCACCGGCGCCGCCGCGCTCGCCGCCAGCATCCCCGCGGCCGCCAATGCAGCCGCCGCTGCCACCGCAGCCACCGGCACCAACCCCAATGACGCGAAGCTGCGCACGCTGCTCGATCGCATCTTCTACGATCGCATCGATGCCAGCCCCGAAGGCGCCACCGCGCTCGGCCTCGACGAGGGCGCCCGTGCCCCGCTCAAGAGCAAGCTCAGCGACGCCTCGGCCAAGGGCGCCGCGGCCGAGCTCGCGCAGGCCAGGCGCGAACTGGCCGAGCTGCGCACGATCAACCCCGCCTCGCTCTCACCGGCGGCAAAACTCGATTACGAGGTCGTCCTCTACCAGCTCCAGCGCAGCATCGCGGGCGGGGAGCGCTTCACCTATGGCGCCAGCATGGGCCGGTTCGCGCCCTTCATCGTCACCCAGCTGACCGGCGCCTATCGCGAAGTGCCGGACTTCCTCGATTCGCAGCATCGCATCAAGGATGCCGCCGATGCCGACGCCTATGTCGCGCGCGTAGCGGCCTTCGCCACCGCGATCGATCAGGATACCGAGCGCCAGCGTGCCGATGCGGCGCGCGGCGTGTTCGCGCCCGATTACATCCTCGATACCACGCTGAAGCTGATGGGCTCGCTGCGGGATCAGCCGGCCGCCGCCACCGTCCCGGTCACCGCGCTCGTCACGAAGCTCAAGGCCGCGAACCTCACCGATGCGCGGGTCGCGGAAGCGACGAAGATCATGAACGATCAGGTCTTCCCCGCGCTCGATCGCCAGCGCGCGCTCGTCACCGAGCTGCGCGGCCGCGCGACGCATGATGCGGGCGTGTGGCGCCTGCCCGACGGCGAGGCTTATTATGCCGCCAGCATTGAGGCCGCGACCACCGTCGCCATGTCGGGCGAGGAGGTTCACCGCCTCGGCCTGCAGCAGGTGGCCGAGATCAGCGGCCGGATCGACACGATCCTCAAGGGCCAGGGAATGACGCAGGGCAGCGTCGGCGAGCGGCTCGTCGCGCTCAACAAGCGCCCGGATCAGGTCTATCCCAACACCGACGCTGGTAAGGAACAGCTGATCGCGCAGCTCAACGCCCAGGTCATCGCCATGTCGAAGCGGCTCCCCGAACAGTTCGGCACGCTGCCCAAGGCACCGGTCGAGGTGCGCCGCGTGCCCAAGTCGATCGAGGCTGGCGCGCCCGGCGGCTATTATCAGAATGCGACGCTCGATGGTTCGCGCCCCGGCATCTATTACATCAACCTGCGCGACAGCTTCGATCGGCCGAAGTTCGGCCTTGCGACGCTGACGCATCATGAGGCGGTGCCCGGCCACCACCTCCAGGTGATGCTGGCACTCGAATCCGAAAGCATCCCGCTCCTGCGCCGCAACGGCGGTTTCAGCGGCTACACCGAAGGCTGGGCGCTCTATTCGGAGCAGCTGGCGGACGAAATGGGCATGTACGAGGGCGATCCCCTCGGCCAGGTCGGCTACCTCCAGTCGCTGCTGTTCCGCGCGACGCGCCTCGTGGTCGATTCAGGCATGCACCACAAGCGCTGGAGCCGGGAGAAGGCGACCGATTATTTCATCGCCACCACCGGCATCGCGCGCGGCCGCAGCCAGAACGAGATCGATCGCTACACCGTCTGGCCGGGCCAGGCGACGAGCTACAAGATCGGCCACACCGTCTGGGCCCGTCTGCGCGATGCTGTGAAGGCGAAGCAGGGCGCCGCCTTCGATCCGCGCCAGTTCCATGCCGTGCTTCTCGACGGCCCCCTCCCGCTCACCATCCTCGAACGCATGGTGACGGAGCGCATGCTGAAGGCCTGACGCCAAACCTCCCCTCCGGCGTGCGGGAGGGGTCCTAAAATCTCTCCTCGCGTTTGTGGGGGGCGGGGGGATGGTTTGTCGCCAACGCCTTCCGCGCGACCGCCATGCCCCCCCTTCGCCTCGCGCCTGTCGAAGGGCGCGCGCCAAGCGCCATCGCCTACACCCCGTATCTCGACTACGCTCGCCACGAACGGTGAAGAAACCGGATCGCAATGAGAGAGGTACGAATGAAAACCTACGACGATGTCGTGAACGGCCGCCGCAGCATCCGCGGCTTCAAGCCCGATCCCGTGCCCCGCGCGCTAATCGAGGAGATCATCGCGCTGGCCTCCCGCGCGCCCTCGTCGCTTAACACGCAGCCGTGGAACTTCACCGTCGTCACGGGCGAGCCGCTCGATCGCATTCGCCAGGGCAACACCGAACGCAATCTCGCCGGCGTCCCGGACTCGCGCGAATTCCGCAAGGGCGAGAATTACGGCGGTGCGCATCGGGAACGGCAGATCGAGATCGCCAAGCAGTTGTTCGGCGCGATGGGCATCGCGCGCGACGACAAGGAAAAGCGCCACGATTGGGTGCTGCGCGGTTTCCGTCAGTTTGATGCGCCGGTCTCGATTGTCGTCACCTACGATCGCGTGCTCTTGGGCAGTGACATCGCACCGTTCGATTGCGGCGCCGTGGTCAACGCACTCGTCAACGCTGCCTGGTCACGCGGCCTCGGCTGCGTCATCAACAGCCAGGGGATCATGCAGTCACCGGTGGTGCGCGAACATGCCGGTATCCCCGACGATCAGGTGATCCAGACCTGCGTCGCCATGGGCTGGCCCGACGAAAGCTTCCCCGCCAATGCCGTCGTCTCCCGGCGCAAGCCGGTCAGCGAGGCCGCCCGCTTCGTCGGCTTCGCCGAGTAACCAACCCGGCGCCCCGGCGATGCCGGGGCCGGACGCGCTGCGCCCTCCCGTTCGTCCCCTCGCGACGTTGAGGGGTAGGCGGCGAGGCATCTCACCCGGCCTCGCGCGCCGGGAAGTCGTAAACCCCGCCCACCTCTGCCGCCACGAACCGCTCGCGCGCGATCCCTGCCGCTGCCAGTGCCTCGCCCAGCGCCTCCCGCGGCGCCTCGCGTGCTTCGTCGGTCAGCTTGAACGTGCCCCAATGGATGCCGAGCGCACGTCCCACCCCGGCGGCGGTGAAGATCCGCACCGCTTCCTCCGGGTTCACATGCTGCGGCGCCATGAACCAGCGCGGCTCGTACGATCCGATCGGGATCAGTGCGACGTCAGGGCGGCCCAGCCGCTCGCGCACCGGCGGAAAGATCGCCCCGTCGCCATAGCCGGTGTCGCCGACGAACCACACGCTGCCCGCCGGCGTCGTCAGATAATGGCCGGCCCACAACGCCATCCGAACGTCGTTCAGCCCCCGGTTCGCCCAATGATATGCCGGCGTCAGCGTCGTCGCGAAGCCATCGAACAGCGGCAACCCGTCCCACCAGTCCCCGACGATGCAGCGCGCGCCCGGCACCGCCCCGCGCACGATTGTGTCATTGCCCAGCGGCATCGCCATCACCGGCGCATGCACCGCCTGCAGCCGCCGCAGCGTCGCCACGTCGAGATGATCGTAATGGCAATGGCTGATCAGCACCGCATCGATCGGCGGCAGATCCTCGAACGCAATGCCGGGCGCCGTCACTCGCTTCGGCCCGATGAACTGGAACGGGCTCGCGCGCTCCGACCACAAGGGATCGGTCAGGATGTTCCGCCCCGCCGCCTGGATCAGCAAGGATGCATGGCCGACCATCGTCACGCGCAGGCCGTCGACGCGCGACTCGGGCTTCGCCTGTGTCACCGGCACGTGCGGCGCCCACGGCACCCCGCTCCCGTCACGTCGCCAGCGCAGAATATCGCGAAAGCCGCGGTCGTTCAGCGGCTGGTTCGGATTGAAGAAGCGCACGCCATCGAAATGGTCGCTCACCGGCCCGGTATAATATCGTTTGCGCGTCATTGACCGGCCTGTCCCTCCGCCCACGCATCAGCGTGCCATGACGCGTGAACCGCCCGCGCCCGTCGCTCGTTCCCGCCGCGTGCCCGACAAGCAACCCGCCCCGCGCCTCTTCTTCACGGCCGACACGCATTTCGGCGATCATCGCACCATCAACATCCAGCGCCGGCCGTTCTCCTCGGTCGCGCAGATGGACGCAGCACTGATCCAGCGCTGGAACGCGGTGGTCGCGCCCGATGACGTGGTGTGGCACCTCGGCGATGTCGCGCGCCGCGCGGCGGATGTTCCCGCACTCCTTGCGCAGCTCAACGGCACCAAGCACCTGCTGCGCGGCAACAACGATCCCGATGCGACGCTCGCCTCGGCCGGCTGGTCCAGTGTCGGCGATTATGCTGAGCTTGAGGTGGACGGTCGCCGCCTCGTTCTGTGCCATTATCCATTCCGATCGTGGAACGCGCAGGGCCGCGGCGCGCTCAACCTTCATGGTCACAGTCACGGGCGATTGAAGGCGATGCCGCGGCAATATGACGTCGGCGTCGACGCCCAGGATTTCGCCCCCCTCACGCTCGCGCAATTGCTCGCGGGCGGCAGAAAGGAAGCTTCTCATGGCAGATGATCGGCGCGGCCGGGCCGTCCCCAGCGGGCGCCTGTCGCGCTTCGGCAGTTTCGGGCGGCTCGCCGGCGGCGTCGCCGGCGGCATGGTGGCGGAGGGCGCACGGCGCCTGGCGTCGGGCGAGCGCCCGCGCGTCAGCGACATGCTGCTCACCCCCGCCAACGCCACCCGCGTCGCCGATCAGCTCTCCAACCTGCGCGGCGCGGCGATGAAGCTCGGGCAGATGATCTCGATGGACGCGGGCGATCTTCTGCCCGCGGAGCTGACGCAGATCCTCTCGCGGCTGCGCGACAATGCGCATCACATGCCGCCGCAGCAGCTCGATCGCGTGCTCACCGGCGAATGGGGCCGCGAGTGGCGCCGCCGCTTTCGCCATTTCCAGGCGCACCCGATCGCCGCCGCCTCGATCGGCCAGGTCCACCGCGCCGAGCTGCCAGACGGCCGCATGCTGGCGATCAAGGTGCAATATCCCGGCGTGGCGGAAAGCATCGATGCCGACGTCGACAATGTCGCGACTCTGCTGCGCGTCTCCGGCCTGCTTCCGCGCGAACTCGATATCGCGCCGCTGCTTACCGAGGCGAAACGGCAGCTTCATGAAGAGGCCGATTACGTCCGCGAACGAAGCATGCTCGATCGCTATCGCGGCTTGGTCGATCAGGATCCCGCCTATGTCCTGCCCGCCGCCGCGCCCGAACTCAGCACGTCGCGCGTGCTGGCGATGGATTTCATCCCCGGCGAACGGATCGAGACGCTGGAGGATGCCCCGCAGGAACAGCGCGATCGCGCTGCGGCGGCGCTCGTCTCGCTCGTCCTGCGCGAGTTGTTCGAGTGGGGCGTCATGCAGACCGATCCCAATTTCGCCAATTATCGCTGGCAGGGCGACAGCGAACGCCTGATTCTGCTCGATTTCGGTGCGACACGGCAGGTGCAGCCCGAAACCCAGCAGGGCTATCACCGCCTGCTGATGGCCGCCCTTGATGGCGACAAGGATCGCGTGCGTCAGGCGGCGGTCTCGGCGGGCTTCGTCGGCGCCGCCGCCGCGGAACGCCACCACGCCATTGTAGATCGCATGATCGCTGTGTTCCTCGCCGAACTGTCGCGCCCCGGCCCGTTCGACTTCGGCGACCGCGCCTTCGTCGCCGTGCTGCGCGAGGAAGCCGCAGTCATGGCGCAGGATCGCGGCACTTGGCACCTGCCTCCGATCGACACCCTGTTCGTGCAGCGAAAGGTCAGCGGCACTGCCCTTCTCTGCGCGCGGCTGAAGGCGAAGGTCGACATACGGACAATGATCGAGAAGTTTCGCCCCGCCTTCTGATCCGCCGGAACGCCCGCGCCGCTCATTCGTCGGGCTCTGCGACACAAGAGGAGCTACCCCATGGCGATCTTCAACAAGGACATGATCGACCTCGCGACCAAGAACACCCTGTGGCAGAAGGAGGTCTATCGCGATCGCAAGATCCAGATCGTGCTGATGAGCATCCCCGCGGACGAGGAGATCGGCATGGAGACGCACTCCGCCGATCAGACGACGTACATCGTCGCCGGCGATGCCCAGGTCGTGATCGACGGCCACTCCACCAAGGCGGGCCCGAACCATCTCGTCGTCATTCCCAAGGGCGCAGAGCACAATGTGATCAACAAGGGTTCGGGCGAACTGAAGCTGTTCTCGGTCTACGCGCCGCCCGCAGAGCCCGAGGGCGCAGCCTTCAAGACCAAGGAAGAAGCGGAGGAGGCCGAAAAGGGCCTGCTCGCCAAGGCAGCCGAAAAGGTGAAGGAAGCGGTCGGCCGATGAGCGCCGCCACGCCCGGCCAGCCGCTGCGCGTCGTCATCACCGGCGCGTCGAGCGGCATCGGCGCCGCCACCGCGCTCGCCTTTGCGCGCGAAGGCGCAACGCTGATGCTTGCGGCGCGTGGGATGGCGGGGCTGGAGAGCATCGCGCGCAGCTGCCGCGGCGAAGGCGGCGCGGCCGAGATCCGTGTGCTCGACACGACGGATGCTGGCGCGGTCGCATCCTTCGCCGCCGAGGCGCGCGATCATCTCGGCGGGATCGATCTGTGGTTCAGCTGCGTCGGCGTCGGCGTGGTCGGCAAATATCATGAGGCGCCGATCGCCGATCATGCGCGTGTGATCGACGTGAACCTCGTCAGCCACATGAACGATGCGCACGCGGTGCTGCCGATCTTCCTTTCGCAGGATCACGGCATCTGGGTCAACATGATCTCGGTCGGCGGGTTCGTCGCAACGCCCTATGCCGCGGCCTATTCCGCCAGCAAGTTCGGGCTGCGCGGCTTCAGCGAGGCGTTGCGCGGCGAGCTGTCGAAGAAGCCGCGAATCCACATCTGTGACGTCTATCCCACCTTCGTCGACACGCCCGGCATCGACCATGCCGGCAATTACACCGGCGCGCGGTTATCGCTTCCGCCGGGTGCGCTGGCACCGGAAACGGTCGCCAAGGCGATCGTCCGCCTCGCCCATCGCCCGCGCAATACCACTGCGATCGGTGCGCCGGCGCTGGCGCTCAAGCTCGGCGACTTTGCCGTGCCGAACCTCAACGCCGCGATCATGAACGGCTTCATGGATGTATGGTCGAGAAAGGCGGAGCGGGCGGACGACAGCAGCGGCGCGATCTTCGACACGGCCAACGATGTCAGCGGCGTCGATGGCGGCCGCCGCCGTCCCGACCAGCGACGCGCAGCTGCGCTAACCGCAGGTGCCGGGCTGCTCGGCGCAGCGGCTCTGGGCGCATTTCTGTGGCGCAAGAACCACCGCCCGTAACGCCGGACGGCCGCTACATCGTCGTGCGCGGTCGTTTATGGCGGCGCACCAACCCCGATCTGCCGGACGGTGAACGCAAGCATCTCGTGCAGCAGCTGATGGCCGCACGTCGCGATGTCGGGACGGCGAAGAAGCGCGGCGACGAGGCCGCACTGGCAATTGCCCACGCCGCGGTGAACGCGGCCAAGATCGCTCTCGGCGAGCGTGGGCCGGTCTGGTGGCAGGATGGCGCACCGGATCTGAATCGCCGCCTCGCCCGTAACACGCCCTATGCCGCCTGGTATGCGGCGATTACCGCGCCCCACTGAGCATCATTGCGGCAACAGGCGCGGAAACTCGGCCGCCAGCTCGCGCGCTAGGAACCCGACCGGCCCGCGGGTGGTCGCCAACCGCCGCCCGCCGTGTCCGTGCAGCCACACGCCCCAGCCGGCCGCGACCAGCGGCGATGCGCCGCGCGACGCAAGACCGGCGATCGCGCCCGCCAGCACGTCCCCTGAACCGCCGGTCGCCAGCCCGATCCCGCCGCCGCGATAATGAAGCAGCGTGCCATCAGGCGCCGCCATCACGGTCCTGCTGCTCTTCAGCACCACCACGGCGCCGAAATGCGCGGCCACCTCCCGGGCGACAGCGTCGGGATCAGCCGCAATCTCGTCTTCGTCGCGTCCTGTCAGCACGGCCATCTCGCCATGGTGCGGCGTGAAGATCGTGCGTCCCCTGAATTTGGCAAGCGCCGTGCTCAGCGACCGGGCGCAGCCGATCGCCATGGCGTCGATCACCAGCATGGTCTCGTCGGAAGTCGCATTCAGCGCCTGCCCCAACAGCCGTTCCGCCGCGTCGGGATCACCGATCCCCGGTCCGATCACCAATGCGTCGCACCCTTGGATTGCCTTCTCGAAGTCCGCGCCTTCCAGCGCCTCGATTTCGCCACCGTTATCCTCTGGCAGGGCAAGCGCCGCTGCCTCGGGCACCAGCACCCCCAACATGAGGGCCGCCGAGCCGACCGTCGCCATCTGCAGCTTGCCCGCGCCCGCGCGCAACGCTGCCTCGCCGGTCAGCCGGATCGCACCGGGCACGCGGCGCGAACCACCAATCGCCAGCACCCGCCCGCGGCTGTTCTTGGTCGTGCCGTCGCCGTGGACAGGGGCTGGATTGGCGGCGATCCACGCACTGTCGAGCGCAACCGGATCCTCGTTCACCCGCGCACTCCCTCGGTCCGCTCGGGCTCGGCCGTCACTTCCGCCTCTTCCTGGCGCTCGAGGTGAGCCACGTCATTGTAGCGCACCAGCACCAGCCCCCCGTCCCGGCCTTCTTCCGGATCAAAGCGGTATTCGGTGATCGAGCAATTCGCGACGTCGCCCTCGCGATCAATCGCGAGAATCTCCTCCTCAGCCAGCTTCTCGATCACGTAGCGCAGGCACAGCACCACCACCTGATGCGCCACGATCATCACGCGCCGCCCGGCATAATGAAGCGCGATCGTGTCGAGCACCGCGCGCAGCCGGAAAATCACGTCGCACCAGCTCTCGCCGCCGGGAGGGCGGTGATAGAATTTGCCGAGCAGCCGGCGGAACTCGGCCTGATCGGGAAAGACGGCCGCGACCCCGCTGGTCGTCAGCCCGTCGAGGATGCCGAACTCCTTCTCGCGCAGCCGCTCGTCGATGCAGATCGGCTCGTTCGGTTCGCATCCCCCCGCCTCCCGAAACAGGCGCGCGGTGGCCTGCGCACGCAGATACGGCGAGGCGAGAAGCACGTCGGGCTGCTCCGCTTCCCCGGCACGCGCAAACCACGCGCCGAGCGCCCAGGCCTGTTCCTCGCCGCGCTCCGAAAGCGGAATGTCCACGTCGCGCGCGGTCAGGTCGATCCGCTCCGCGCCGCTCGCATGCGCCGCATCGCGGGCGACGTTGCCCGCGCTCTCGCCGTGCCGGATGATCCACAGCCGTTCGGGCCAGCGGGCCGGCGTCACAGGCCGGCCCGCCGATGGCGGGTTACGCTCAGACCTTTGCTTCACTCGCGCCCTGCGTCGCGTAGAGGTCAGCATAGCGACGCGTTACCATCGCCAGATTGTCGTCGATCCACTGCGCCATCGCCTGCTCTTCGCCAAGCGACTGCTTGAGCAGCGGGAGTGCCTGCGAGAAGCCGCCGTCCTCCGCCATCACCAGCAGCGATTTGTACGCCGCGATTTCGAAATGCTCGAAAGCATAATTGGCGAAGCTGTTCTTCACGATCTCGTCGCCGGCAACGGTATGCGCGATCGCGGCCATGCTGCCGGACATGCTAAGGCCCAGATCCTTTATCGCGGAATTGCTGGTGCCGAGTTCCGCGAGGATCTCGTCGAGCCGCTCGATCTGGCCGTTCGTTTCCTCGATGTGCGCCCGCAGCCGATCAGCCACCTCGGGATAATGTTCGATCCGCCCGACCTGCGGAGTCATGATCGAAAGTGCCTGCTTCTCCACCGCATGCGCGTTCCTGAGGCCAACGATGAACAGGTTGCGCAGCGTATCTTGATCCGATGCCATGCTGATCTCCTCCTGATGAGGGCCTAAGTCCGATGCCCCGTCGAAGGTTCCCGTCGGCTCGTTTCGGCGCGGCTTTGCCTGTAGCCTTAAGGTGTCGCAACTCTGCAGAACAGCGTTGAAGAAGATGCTTCCACGCACCCCCTGGTCTCTCACCAGTCCTACGGTCCGCCACGCGTACAAGCGCCAACAACAATGATATTGATCTAAGGCAACCTGATCGCCCAACTAAGGAACTTCCCCTACATGCCCGGGTTGCCGCCTGATCAACATGGGAAGGGACATCATGATCAAGACTTTCGGCGCGTGTATCGCACTTGCTCTTTCCACAGCGGCCGTCGCCCAGACGCCCCCTCCGCCGCCGCCGGCAGAGGCCAAGGTTAAGGCACTTCCCTATGTAACGGCCGCCGGCAAGAGCGATCTCTATGAGATCAACTCCAGCCAGATCGCGGTGCAGAAGACCAAGAACCCGGCGGTCCGCAGCTTCGCCCAGACGCTGATCGACCATCATCAGAAGACCACGGCGGCGACGATGAAGGCCGCGCAGGCGGCGAAGCTGAACCCGGGGAAGCCTGCCCTCGACGCTGGCGCGGCCGCCTCGATCACCGAGCTGCGCAATGCCTCCGCGAGCGACTTCGACCGCATCTATCTGGCGCAGCAGATCCCGGCGCACCAGGCGGCTCTCGATCTTCACCGCAGCTACTCGACCGGCGGTGACACGCCGGCGCTGCGCACTTCGGCGAAGTCGGCGATCCCGATCGTGCAGCAGCACCTCGACACCGCGATGAAGCTGCAGGGCGGCGGAAGCCACAGCGGCCACAACATGTGAGAACCGGGGCCGGCTCGCCCCCAACGGAGCGGGCCGGCACCGCCGTTACAGCGCCCGGAAAAGCCCCGCCGGCGCGCGCGCCTCGATGATCCCGGGCTCATCGACGATCGCCCCCGTGCCGCGCCGAAAGCGCTTGGCGCGGTAGAGCGCCGCGTCCGCCGCCTTCATTGCAGCCGATCGGTCCATATGCGCGACGTCGATCCGGCAGACGCCGATGGTGGTCGATACGCTGATGCTGCCGTCATCCGCCGGCACCTCGTGCCGAAGCTCGTCGAGCAATTGGGCGATCCCGGATGCCAGCAGATCCCCAGCATGCCGCCCCCGCAGCAGCAGGACGAATTCGTCGCCGCCGAGACGGGCCGCGTAATAGTCGCCGAGGTATGTGACCGCGCGCAGCTTGGCCGCTTTCAGGCGCAGCACCTCGTCGCCTGTCGCATGGCCCAGCCGGTCGTTCACTTCCTTGAACCGGTCCAGATCGAGGATCGCCACCGCCAGCGGCGTCCCGTCCGCTGCGCTTGCGGTCAGCGCCGCATCCAGCCGCTGGTTGAACGCGCGTCGGCTGGCGAGCCCGGTCAGCTCGTCGGTATGCGCGACTTCGTGCAGCCGCCGCTCGTGCTTGTAGCGATCGGTGATGTCCTGGATCACGCCCATCAGCGCGACGACCCGGCCATCGCGCACCTCCGGCTCGCCGAGCGTACGGATACGCCGCATGTCACCGCTCGCGGCGCGGAAATCGAGTTCCATGTCCCATGGCTGCCCGCGCTCGGTGCACAGGCTTACCGCCTGCTCCACGCGTTCACGCTCGCCGGGCGGGAAGAACTGTATCGCCAGATCCAGCGACACCGGCTCTCCCGGCGCGATTTCGTGGATCGCATAGGTCTGCGTCGACCAGTGCGTCTGCTGGTTCTCCAGGTCGACGCGCCACGATCCGATCCGCGCCATGCGCTCGGCATGCTGCAGCAGGCGCTGCGTCCGTCCCATTCCGACGAGCACTTCATGGCGTTCCATGGCGAGCCGCATGCTCTCCTGGGTCGCACGGCGAAGCTCCAGCAGCGCCTCGATCACGCGCGCCATGCCGCGCAGCATCTCCAGTTTGTCGGGAGCGGGTTCCTGCGGCTGATCATCGACCACGCACAAGGTGCCAACCGGCTGGGGCGTGCCGCCACGTCGCGTGCTAATGCGCAGCGGCACGCCGGCATAGAAGCGAATGAACGGATCTCCGGTGACGAAGGGGTTGTCCGCGAACCGCGGGTCAAGCCTAGTGTCCGGCACCACCAGCATGTCGTTTGTCGCGATCGCGTGATCGCAGATCGCAAGATTGCGCGGCGTCTCGGTGCCTTCGAAACCGCAGCGTGCCTTGAACCACTGACGCTCGGCATCGATCAGCGAAACGAATGCCATGCGACATCCAAACAAGTGCCGCGCACCCGCGACGATCGCGTCGAATTCCTCTTCCGGGTCGGTATCGAGCAGATCGAGATTGCGGAGCGCGCTCAGGCGTTCGTGTTCATCCGCGAGCGTCATCAGCCTCCTGTCACTAGCGAAAGGTTAGTCAAAGGTTAACGTCGAGATGAAGTGATGCCGGCCATCGGCACGCCTTAACGCATCGGCTTTTTCTCGAGTTTCCGCGCCAGCGTCCGCCGGTGCATGCCAAGCCGCCGCGCGGTTTCCGAGATGTTGAAGCCGGTTTCGGCGAGCGTCTCGTTGATGCGTTCCCACTCCAGCGTCTTGATCGATGTCGAGCGCCCATCGATCGGCACCGCCACGTCACCGGTCGCCTTTTCGAACGCCGCTTCGATGTCGTCGGTGTTGGATGGCTTGGCAAGATAATGCGACGCGCCAAGCTTGATCGCCTCGACCGCGGTGGCGATGCTGGCAAAGCCGGTCAGCACCACGATCAGCATCGCCGGATCGAACGCGCGTAGCCGCTTCACGCACGCAAGGCCGGATGCATTGCCGAGCTTCAGGTCGACCACCGCGAAGCCTGGGCGCGCTTCGCCCAACAGATCGTCCACCATATCCGGCCCGTGTGCCACCCAGACGCGGTATTCACGCCGCTCGAACGACCGCTGCAGCGTGCGCGCAAAAGTCACGTCGTCCTCGATGATCAGCAGCCGGCGCGGTTCGACCATCAGTGCCGCTCCTCGGGCGGCGTCGCCAGTGGCAACACCAGCCGCACTTCCGCGCCGCCGCGCGGGCGGTTCACCGCTTCCAACCGCCCGCCCAGCCGACGCGCCACATTGCTGGCCAGGAACAGCCCCACACCATGCCCTGCGCCCTTGCTTGAATGATAGGGCTTGCCCACGGTCGCCAGCTGGCCTTCGCTGAAGCCTGATCCCTCGTCGACCACCGCGATCGTCAGGTTCTCCGCGTCCCGCTCGGCGATGAGGCCGACGTTCCACGGGCAGGCTTCGGCAGCGTTGTCGAGGAGATTGCCGATCGCCTGACGAAGCGCCGGGCCGGCGACGACTGCTGCATCGTCCAGCCCGTCGAGCACCACGTCCAGTGGCACGCCGACGTTGTTCGCGCGCCAATCGGCCACCACCTGCTTCAGGAAGTCCGCCGCCGCGACGCTCTGCATCGCCTCACCGCGGGGCTCGCCGGCGGAATGGAGAATGTCGGTCACGATCGCCTTGCAGCGCTGCACCTCGGCCTGCATCTCGTCGATCTCGCCGGCCAGCTCGGGGTCACTGGCGAGCTTGGGCATCCGCCGCCAGTCGTTGAGGATCACCGACAGCGAGGCGAGCGGCGTGCCGAGCTCATGCGCCGCGCCGCTCGCGAACAGGCCCATGCGCACAATGCCGTCCTCCTCCGCCGCGCGCTGGCGCAGGTCGGCGAGATAGGCGTCGCGTGCGCGCAGGTTGCGGCTGATCCGCGTGACGAACATCGTCAACAGAACACCGCTAAGGGCAAAGCTGATCCATGCGCCCAGCGTATGAAGGTCGTTGATCAGCGGAACGAGGCTGGGGGGATAGACCAGCTGTTCGCTGTTCGCCGACAGGCCGGCATAGCAAAGCGCGGTGACGCCGAAGATCACCCACACCGACCATGTCTCGAGCAGGATCGCGCCCAGCACCACCTGGAGCAGATAGAGCGAGATGAACGGATTGGTCGCCCCGCCGCTCAGCGACAGTTGTGCCGTCAACGCGCCGACGTCGAACAGCAGCGCAAGAAGCATCTCGATGTTGGTTACCCGGTGCCGCGTCAGCAGCAGCGCGCTTGCCGCGTTGGCCACCGCCAGCAGCGCCACCACGCCGAGCATCGGCGCCAGCGGCAGCGCCACGCCAAGCACGAAATCGACCACCAATATGGTGACGAGCTGTCCCGCCACCGCGATCCAGCGCAACTGCACCAGCTGGCGCATGTTTTCCGCCGCCGTGGTCTCCTCCGCCGGGCCGGCGGAAAAGGGCGATCCCCGGGTGAGCGCGAGCAGCGGCGCGTCCATCATCGCCGCTTCCGCGATCGCAGCACGATGAAGGCACCCGCGATGCTGAGCGCCGCGAGCCCGAACCACGTGATCGCATACATCAGGTGATTGTTGCGGAACGCGATCACGGTCTGCCCCCCGACCGGATAGCCGCCCGGATTGGGCGTTGCGTCCGCATCGATGAAGAAGGGGGCGGTATTGCGCAGCCGTCGCGCCGTCGCAATCGCGGCGACGTCGCGCGAATACCATTTGCCCGCCGCCGGGTCATTGCTGCGCAGGAAACCGCCGCCGGGCTCGCTGTCGCGCATCAGGCCGGTGATCGTCACCTCGCCACTGATCTGCCCCTGCGGCCGAGTAGCGGGAGCGGCGCGATCGTTGGGCACGAAGCCGCGGTTGATGAGGATCGTCTCCCCGGAGCCATCCGGCCCGGAGCGGACAAGCGGCGTCACCACCCACCAGCCCGGCCCGAGGTTCGTGACCGCCTGAACCAGCGTCTCCTTGTCATGCAGGAACCGCCCGGTCAGACGCACTCGCCGATAGGCATTGTCGCTCGTCCATGCCGACGGCGGCGGCAGCGCCGCCGGCGCGGTGTGGATCCGCTGCTCCACCTTGTCGATCAGGTCGAGCTTCCACGCGCGGCGCTCGACCTGCCACACGCCCAGCGCGACAAAGGCGGCCGCCAGCGCCAGGCACAGCGCCGCAAAGGCGCCGCGGATCACTACATGCCCACCATGTCGTTGCCCATCGGCATCATGTTGTTGTTCAGATGGTACATGATCCACAGCGATCCGGCGATCACGATGGCGACAATCACCACCGTGAAAAGGAACGCCAGCAGCGTCCATCCGCCTTCGGCCTTCCGGTTCACGTGGAGGAAGAAGAAGGTGTGGACGATGATCTGAACGAAGGCCAGCGCGATGACGATCACTGCGGTCGTCTGCGTGCTGGCGATCGCTCCGCTCATCACCAGCCAGAACGGGATCGCCGTCAGCACTGCCGACAACAGGAAGCCGGTCAGATAGCTGCGCCGCGTGCCGTGGCCATGGCCGCCGTCCGGCGGCGGCGCGTCGTGATGGCCATGGTCATGGCCGTGCGCGTCCTGGCCCGCAAGGGCATGGGCGTCGGCATGGGCGGGCGAAGCGCTCATCGCAGGACTCCGAGCAGATAGACGAAGGTGAAGACGCCGATCCACACGACGTCGAGCAAGTGCCAGAACATGCTGAGGCACATCAGCCGGCGACGGTTTTCCGGGATCAGCCCGCGCTGGCCGACCTGGATCAGCATCACGGCGATCCAGATGAGGCCGCTGAACACGTGCAGGCCATGCGTGGCGACCAGCGTGAAGAACGCCGACAGGAACGCGCTGCGCATCGGCGTCGCGCCCTCGTGGATCAGCTCGGCGAATTCATACAGTTCCACCGCGACGAAGGCCGCGCCGAACAGGCCGGTGATCGCAAGCCACAGCTGCGTGCTGCGCGTCTTGCCTTCCTCCATCGCGATCATCGCCATGCCGCAGGTGATCGAGGAGATCAGCAGCAGCGCGGTGTTGAGCGCAACGAGCTTCAGGTCGAAGATCTGGCTCGGCGCCGGGCCACCGGCGTAGCTGGTGCTCAGCACGCCATAGGTCGCGAACAGCGTGGCGAAGATGAGCGCGTCGCTCATCAGGTAAATCCAGAAGCCCAGCATCGTCCCGCCGGAGCTGTGATCGTGATGATCAGCCTCGGTCTGGTAGAAGATGGGCGGGGCGGCGTCCGCCGCGTCCATCTGCTGCGCTTCCTCCACGGTGGGGGAATGAGTCGTCATGTCAGGCTCCCGCCAGCGCGTGCTTGCGTTCGTCCTCGGCCACTTCCTCGGCCGGGATGTAGTAATCGCGGTTGAAGTTGAACGTGTGGTAGATGCCGTAGCCGATCATCGCGACGAAGCTCGCGGCGGCCAGCCACCAGATGTACCACACCATCGCGAAGCCGAGCACCGCGGCCAGCGCCGACAGTATCACGCCGGCCCCGGTGTTGCGCGGCATGTGGATCGGCCGGAAGCCGCCGGTCGGCCGCTTAAACCCGCGCTCCTTCATGTCGTACCAGGCGTCGAGGTCATGCACGACCGGCGTGAAGGCGAAGTTGTACGTCGGCGGGGGCGAGCTGGTCGCCCATTCCAGCGTACGGCCGTTCCACGGATCACCGCCCACGCGCAGCTTGTCGCGGTTCTTGATGCTCACGGCGATCTGGATGACGAACGCTGCGATGCCGATCGCGATGATCGCCACGCCCACGGCGGCGATCAGGAACAGCGGCTGCAGCGTCGTGTCGTCCAGGTGCCGCAGGCGCCGCGTCACGCCCATCAGGCCGGCGACGTACATCGGCGTCCACGCGACCCAGTAGCCGATCACCCAGCCCCAGAAGTGGATCTTGCCCCAGAACGGATCGAGCTTGAACCCGAACGCTTTCGGCCACCAGTAATCGATACCGGCGAACAGGCCGAACACGACGCCGCCGATGAGCACGTTGTGGAAGTGCGCGACCAGGAACAGCGAGTTGTGCAGGACGAAGTCGGCCGGTGGGATCGCGAGCATCACGCCCGTCATGCCGCCCACCACGAAGGTGAGCATGAAGGCGACCACCCACTGCATCGGCAGCTCGAAGCGGATCTGGCCACGATACATCGTGAACAGCCAGTTGAAGATCTTCGCGCCCGTCGGGATGGAAATGACCATCGTCGCGATGCCGAAGAAGCTGTTGACGCTGGCGCCCGAGCCCATGGTGAAGAAATGGTGCAGCCACACCAGGTAGCTCAGGATCGTGATGACAACCGTGGCATAGACCATCGACGAATAGCCGAAGAGCCGCTTGCCGGTGAACGTCGCCGCGATTTCCGAATAGATGCCGAACACCGGTAGGATGAGGACGTACACCTCTGGGTGCCCCCAGATCCACACCAGGTTCCAATACATCATCGGGTTGCCGCCGAGATCATTGGTGAAGAAGTTGGTGCCGACGTAGCGGTCCAGCATCAGCATCGCGAAGGCGGCGGTCAGCACCGGGAAGATCGCGACGACCAGCACGTTGCTGCACAGCGCCGTCCACACGAACACCGGCAGCTTCATCATCGTCATGCCCGGCGCGCGCATCTTGATCACGGTCACGACCATGTTGATGCCCGACAGCGTCGTGCCGATGCCGGCTATCTGCAATGCCCACAGATAGTAATCAGGCCCGGTGTCGGGGCTGTTCTCGATGTTCGCCACCGGCACGTAGTTCAGCCAGCCCGCGCGGCTGAACTCGCCGACGAACAGCGACACCATCACCAGCATCGCGCCGGCGACCGTCAGCCAGAAGCTGAAATTGTTGAGGAACGGGAAGGCAACGTCGCGCGCGCCGATCTGCAGCGGCATCACATAGTTGATGATGCCCACCACCAGCGGGATCGCGACGAAGAAGATCATGATCGTCCCGTGCGCGGTGAAGATCTGATCATAATGGTGCGCGTTGAGATAGCCCTCGTTCGCGCCGAACGACATGGCCTGTTGCAGGCGCATCATCACCGCATCGGCAAAGCCGCGCAGCAGCATGATGATGCCCAGGATTATGTACATAATCCCGATCTTCTTGTGGTCCACGCTGGTGAACCACTCGGTCCACAGATAGCCCCACAACTTGTACTTGGTGATCGCCCCGACAATGCCGAGGCCAAGCAAGACGACGACGCCGAATGTCACGAGCAAGATCGGCTCGTGCACGGGGAACGATTCAAGGCTGAGCCGACCGAAGATCGTCTTCAGGATGGTCTCGTTGAACATGGTAACTCCGGCGGCTCAGCCGCGGGCCGCGCGGGCAGCGCCCGGCACGGTCGGCAGGAAGGACATGTCGCGGTTGCGGATCGATCCAGGATCGTTCTTCCCCGGCGGCTGCTTCGGCGGCTTGGTGACGTTGGGCACGGTCTCGATCTCGTCCGCGTCCTTCATCAGCGCGCCCTCGGGCTTGCCGTGCGCCGGCATCGAGCCGCGCCCCGCCGGCATGCCTTCGCCCACCTTCATCGAATGGGGATGGCCGCCGCCGACGGCACGGTCGCGCGCCATCACCTCGCTCATGCACGGCGTGCCAGGCACGACGCAGCGTTCGTAGATCCGCTGGAACAGCGCCGGCTGCACGCTGCTGAAGAACATCGGCGGCACCTGCTCGCTGGGCTTTTCGAGCTTGAGGTAGTTCGCCGTGTCGAGCGCGGTGCCGCTCGCCTTCGCCTTGGCGACCCATTCATCGAACCCGGGCCGGTCGAAGCCGAGCAGGCGGAAGCGCATGTAGGAGAAGCCGGCACCGCTGTAGTTCGCCGACATGCCTTCATATTCGCCGGTCTTGTTCAGCACCGCATGCAGCGTGCTGCGCATCGCGGGCATGGTGTAGACCATGCCGGCCAGCGTCGGCGCGTAGAAGGTGTTCATCATGTTGGTCGACGTCATGTCGAACCGCACTTCGCGATTGATCGGCAGCGCCAGCTCGTTGACCGTGGCGATGCCGTATTCGGGATAGATGAACAGCCATTTCCAGTCGAGCGAGACGACCTGGACCACCATCGGCTTTTCGTTCTTCGGCACCGGCTGGGTGGCGGAGATACGGTTCAGCGGCCGGAACGGGTCGAGCAGGTGGGTGCTCGACCAGGTCAGCGCGCCTAGCGCGATGATGATCAGCAGCGGCGCGGACCAGATGACGAGTTCCAGCGTCGTCGAATGATCGAAGTGCGGATCGTAGGTCGCGTCCTTGTTGCCCTTGCGATAGCGCCAGGCGAACACCACCGTCAGGATCATCACCGGCACGATGATCAGCAGCATCAGCGCGACCGAGATATAGATCAGGTTGCGCTGCTGGAGCGCCACGTCGCCCGCAGGGTCGAGCACGGCCCCCGAACAGCCTGCCAGCAGCGCCAGCAGCGGGATCAGGAGGGGACGGGACAGCCGTCGCACAATGGGCGTATGTTCGCGCATGTCGACCCTCCTAGGGTGAGTCCGCAGGACGCTACATTGGACAATTTGTCCAATCCCGTCACTGGTGTAGATTGGTCAAGGTAGGTTTAAGTTCGGCATGGCCTGTGGGCCAAGCCCTTATTCCTACGCCGCTGGCCGGAGCATAGCGAATGAATGCAGCCACCACTGCGCCCGACTCGACAGCCTTGGAGCGCGATGCCCGGCTGGTGAACGCGCGCGAGAAGAAGGTCGCCCCCGGCGAAATCGCGATCGGCGTCATCATCGGGCGCACCAGCGAGTTCTTCGATTTCTTCGTGTACGCGCTCGCGTCCGTGCTGGTGTTCCCGCAGCTGGTGTTCCCCTACGCCGATCCGCTGACCGGCACGCTCTACTCGTTCGCCGTCTTCGCACTGGCGTTCATCGGCCGCCCGTTCGGCACGTTGCTGTTCATGTGGATCGATCGCATGCACGGCCGCGGCACGAAGCTTACCATCGCGATCTTCCTGCTCGGCGGATCGACGATGGCGATCGCGCTGCTCCCCAGCTACCAGCAGGTCGGCGCGCTCTCCGCGGTGCTGCTGGCACTGTTCCGGTTCGGCCAGGGCATGGCGCTCGGTGGCGCGTGGGACGGTATGCCCTCATTGCTCTCGCTCAATGCGCCGGAGGACAAGCGCGGCTGGTATGCGATGATCCCGCAGCTCGGCGCGCCGCTCGGCCTCCTCGTCGCGGTCAGCCTGTTCGCCTATTTCCTGACGATCCTCTCGCCGCAGGATTTCCTCAGCTGGGGCTGGCGCTATCCGTTCTTCGTGGTGCTGGCGATCAACGTCGTCGCGCTGTTCGCCCGCTTGCGGCTCGTCGCGACGCCGGAATTCCAGCGCCTGTTCGAAAGCCGCGAGCTTCAGCCTTCGCCGGCCTTCCAGACGCTGTTCCGCGAACGCCGCACGATCCTGCTCGGCGCGCTCGCGCCGCTCGCCAGCTTCGCGCTGTTCCACCTCGTCACGGTCTTCCCGCTGTCCTGGGTCACGCTGTTCGCTGGCGAGCAGCCGGTCCGGTTCCTCGCGATCGAGGCGGCCGGCGCCGTCGTCTGCATCCTCGCGATCCTCGCCTCGGGCCTGGTTGCGGATCGTGTCGGCCGGCGCGCGGTGCTCGGCGTCTCGGCCGTGCTGATCGCCGTCTACAGCGGCTTTGCCCCGCGCCTCCTCGATTCGGGCAGCGTGGGTGAGGCGATCTACATGCTCGGCGGCTTCGTCCTGCTCGGCCTCGCCTTCGGCCAGTCCTCGGGCGTGGTGAACAGCGCCTTCCCGCCGGAAACCCGCTACACGGGCGCGGCGATCGTCGCCAATTCCGCCTGGCTGATCGGTGCCGGCTTCGCACCGCTGGTCGCGTTGTTCATTGCCAGCCGCTTCGGCCTCTGGTCGGTCGGCGTGTACCTGCTGTCCGGCGCGGCCTGCACGCTTGGCGCGCTGGCAATCAACAAGGAATGGGCGCGCAAGGCGGCCTGAGCCGTCCGGCGGATCACTGGTCCTGGCGCTCACCCACATGCTTCTCGCCGCGCTGTTCGGCGAGAAGCACCTGCCGATGCCGCTCGGCATAGCTTTCACGCTGCCGCTCGTCGCGCGCGTCGCGGCACTGTGGGCAGCTGACACCCTCCACGTATAGCGGCGAGGCGCGCTGCTCGGGGCTGACCGGCATGCGGCAGGCACGGCACAGCACGTGGCTGCCCGGCGCCAGATCATGGCCCACCGCCACCCGCTCGTCGAACACGAAGCACTCGCCGTCCCAGCTGCTGCGCGCCGCCGGCACCTTTTCCAGATAGTTCAGGATGCCGCCTTCGAGGTGATAGACGTCATCCACCCCTTCCGCCTTCAGGAAGGCCGTCGCCTTCTCGCAGCGGATGCCACCGGTGCAAAACATCGCCACCTTGTTCACGCCTTCCCGCAGCAGCGCCTCGCGATTGGCGCGGAACCAGGCTGGAAATTCGCGGAAGGTCCGCGTCCCCGGATCGATCGCACCGGGAAAGCTGCCGATCGCCACCTCGTAATCGTTGCGCGTGTCGATCACGATCGTGTCCGGCCGCGCGATCAGATCGTCCCATTCCTCCGGCGCCACGTAGGTGCCGGCATTGTTCGCCGGCTCGACGTCCGGCTCGCCCATCGAGACGATCTCCTGCTTCAGCCGCACCTTCAGGCGGTGGAACGGCATCGTCTCGGCAGCGGCATTCTTCACCGGCATGTCCGCACACCCCGGCAGGCTGCGCAAATGCGCGAGCACGCGTTCGATGCCATCGTGCGAGCCCGCGATGGTGCCGTTCACGCCCTCCTTCGCCAGCAGCAGCGTGCCGCGCACGCCCTCTTCGCGGCACAGCGCCTCGATCGGCTCGCGCAAGGCGGCAGGATCATCGAAGGTCGCGAAATGGTAAAGCGCGGTAACGCGGATGGGGGAAGTCATAGGCCCGCGATCTAGGCGCTCGCCCGCGCGGAACCAAGCCACTGGTCGGCGCGGTTGTCCGGCACCGCCGGATGAGGGACCAGACATGGCCGAAGCAACCTGGGGCGACGCCACGCCGCCCGCGATCGACTGGAAGATGAGCGCGTCGCTCGAAAACGTCACCCGCGGCGACGCCGAGCTGCCGGAGGTAACCAACCTCGAGGCGGCGGTACGTGCCTGGCAGCAGCTCGATCCCGAGCTGAAACAGCACGCCGTGCTCTCGCTCGAACGCCCGGTAATACTCGATGACGCGATGCCACTCGATCATTTTGTCGGCGAAACGATCCAGGATCTCGCCAAACGCTTGCCTGAATGACGGAACATCGCGCAGGGCAGCGTCTTCTACCGCCGATTCATTCTTGAAAGGACACCCGGCATGGCGGCCAGCCAGATCGAGATCGACGACAGCAGCCTGCTCGACAATATCGACGCCGAACAGGTCGAATTCACCGCCGAGGTCGATGGCGACGATTACGAATTCGTCGTCCAGTACGACCTGCTCGAGGCGCTGAGCGGCGACCGGCCGGACGGCGATGCGATCGACACGTTCAACCGCTTCATCGACCAGATCGGCGACGCGGCGCTTTCGGCGCTGTCGCGCAACTCGGATGCGAACCCGGTGATCGTCAGCGAAAACGACCTCGAATAGGCCTTAGGGCCGATCCTGCCCCGCCACGCCGGCGGGGCAGTGATCTCCTGGTCAGCGCGCCGCGCCACCCGTGCGGGACCACGCACGCTCGCCCCCGATCCAGGTCTGCTCCACCTTCGTCTGGCGCAGCGCGGCGGCATCACCCGCCAGCGGATCGCGATCGACGATGATGAAATCCGCCTTCTGCCCAGGCTCCAGAGAGCCGAACTTCTTCTCGGCAAAGCCGGCATAGGCCGCGCCGCCGGTAAACGCCCACCATGCCTGGTCGCGCGTCACCGCCTCTTCGGGCCGCCAGCCGCCGACCGGCTCGCCATTCTCGTCGGTACGCGTGAACGCCGCCGCCCAGCCTGCCCAGGGATCCGGCCGCTCGACCGGGAAGTCCGATCCGAACGCCAGCTTCGCCCCATTGGCCAGCATCGTCTTCCAGGCATAGGCGCCGGTCAGCCGCTGCGGCCCCAGCCGTGCCTCCGCCATCGTCCGGTCGCTGGTGGCATGGGTCGGCTGCATCGAGGCGATCGTGCCATAGCGGCCGAAGCTCTTGAGGTCGGCCGGGTCCACCACCTGGGCGTGTTCCACGCGCCAGCGGCGATCGCCCGTGTACGTGTCGCTCAGCACCTGAATCGCGTCGAGCACATTGGCGTTCGCGCGGTCGCCGATCGCGTGCACCGCGACCTGGAAATTGTCCATCGCGGCACGGCTCATCTGGTTCTGCAGCTGCGTGTCACTCAGGAACAACAGCCCCTTCTCGCCCGGCGCATCGGCATAAGGCGCCTTCAGCGCCGCACCCCGCGATCCCAGCGCGCCATCGTCGTAGATCTTGACGCCGCCCATGCGCAGGCGATCGCCGTACAGCCAGGGCGTCGGCCCCTTGCCGCCGATCCGGCTCGCCGTGTCGATCCCGGCGGCATAGCTCATGATCCGCACGCGAAGCGCGCCGATGTCGCCCATGCGGCGATAGCTCAGCCAGTCGTCGATCGTCGTTCCCATGTCGGCAACTGCGGTGATGCCGTTCGACAGCAGCACCTGCTGCGCCTCCAGGAACGCTGCGTCGCGCTCCTTGGGCAGCGGCTGCGGCAGCGCCTTCTCGATCAATTGCATCGCCGCATCGACGAACACGCCGCTGGGGGCGCCGCCGGCCTTCTCGATCCGCCCACCAGCGGGCGACGGGGTGCCGGCCGTCACGCCGGCCTCGCGCATTGCCGCGCTGTTCGCCCAGCCCGCGTGGCCGTCGGCACGCTCCAGCCAGACCGCGCGCCCCTTCGACACCTCGTCGAGATCCGCCGCGGTGGGGAAGCGGCCGAGGCCCCAGGCTTCCTGGTTCCAGCCGCGCCCGAGGATCCACTGGCGATCGGGATTGGCCGCGATGTACGCCGCCACCATCGCCTTCGCCTCGTTCAGCGAGCGCGCTTTGGAGAGGTCGAGGGACAGAACGCCGAAGCCGAGCCCCATCACATGGCCATGCGCATCGATGAAGCCCGGCATCAGCGTCTTGCCGCCCATGTCGGTGCGCCAGTCGTACAGCGGCTTGCCGGCGTTCTTCTTCAGCTCCTTGCGGCTGAGCTTCGGCGGCTCCTCGCCCGGCGGCACCAGCCGCGTGACCTTGCCGTCCTTGTCGATCAGCAGCGCCTTGAAGCGAATCACGCGGCCATCGTTGCCGATGGTGATGCCGTTGACGTTGTCGACGATGCCATCGGCCAGCGCCGGCGTGGCCACGCATGCAAGCGCCAGCGCGAGGAGGCGCTTCATCGCGGCAGCCTCCGCACCAGCGCGCTGGTATCCTGCCGGCCACCGCCCATCTTCTGCACCTCTGCGTAGAATTGATCCACCAGCGCCGCCGCCGGCAACACCGCGCCGTTGCGCTTGGCCTCGTCGAGCGCGAGTCCCAAGTCCTTGCGCATCCAGTCGATCGCGAAGCCGAAGTCGAACTCGTCCTTCGCCATCGTCGGCCAGCGATTGACCATCTGCCAGCTTTGCGCCGCGCCGCCGGAAATCGCCTCATAGACCTTGTCGAGATCGAGGTCGCTCGCCTGGGCGAAGCGCAGCGCTTCCGACAGGCCCTGCAGCACGCCGGCGATACAGATCTGGTTGACCATCTTGGTCTGCTGCCCCGCGCCCGCCGTGCCGACATGAACTATGCGCGCGGCATAGGCTTCCATTATCGGCCGCGCGGCTGCCATTGCTGGCTCGCTTCCACCACACATGATCGAAAGCGCGCCATTTTGCGCACCCGCCTGCCCGCCTGACACCGGCGCATCCACGACGAGCGCACGCGCCGCGGCGAGGCGGCGGGCGATGTGGGCGGACACCGTGGTGTGGTCGATGAACACGGCCGCTTCGGCCATCGTGCCGAAGGCGCCGTCGGTCCCGAGAGTTACCGCGGCAAGATCATCGTCATTGCCAACGCACGTCACCACCGCGTCGGCGCCTGCCGCCGCCGCGGCCGGCGTATCGGCGACGGCCAGCCCCGTCGCCTCCGCCTTCGCGCGCGTGCGGTTATAGACGGTCACGTCATGGCCGGCGCGGGCAAGGTGCCCGGCCATCGGGGCACCCATCACGCCGGTGCCGATGAAAGCGATCTTCATGTTGTCGGCGGATAGGCGCTGTTTGCACCGCGCGCCAGATGGTCCTAGTGCGCGCCTGCGAACCTGGATCAATGATCCCGTTCGGGCCGAGCCGGTCGAAACCCCTGCCCTTCTTCTTCGAAGAAAAGACAGCCGTTCGACCGACATGGCGCGAACCGGCCTTGGGATTTGGAAGATGGCGACTGCGGCACAGACCTCGACCGAGCTTCTCCCTGTCAGCATTGCTGACGTGCGCGCTGCGCATGAACGGATTCGCGATTCGATTGTCCGCACGCCCACGCTGGTCAGCAAGACGCTGTCCAACCTCACCGGCGCCACGGTGTATCTGAAGTTCGAAAACCTTCAGTTCACTGCCGCCTACAAGGAACGCGGCGCGCTCAACACGCTGCTCTTGCTGAGCGATGAGGCAAAGGCGCGCGGCGTCATCGCCGCCTCGGCCGGCAATCATGCGCAGGGCCTCGCCTATCACGCCAACCGCCTCGGCGTTCCCGCGACGATCGTCATGCCCACCAACACGCCGACGGTGAAGGTGGTGCAGACGGAAGGCCATGGCGCCACGGTGGTGCTCCACGGCACGACCTATGACGCGGCCTATGCCCATGCGCGCGAGCTGGAGAAGGAGCGCGGCTACACCTTCGTCCATCCGTTCGACGATCCGCGCGTCATCGCCGGCCAGGGCACCGTCGCGATCGAGATGCTGCAGGACGTGCCGGGACTGGACACGCTGGTCGTGCCGATCGGCGGCGGCGGGCTCATTTCCGGCATGTCGACCGTGGCGCGCGCGGCGGATCATCCGATCGAGGTGATCGGCGTCCAGGCCGAGCTGTACCCCTCGATGTACAACAAGTTGCGCCACACGGAGCTGCCCTGTGCCGGCGATACCCTTGCTGAGGGCATCGCGGTGAAGGAGCCGGGCGGCATAACCGCCAAGATGGTCGAGGCGTTGGTCGACGACATCGTGCTCGTCTCGGAACGCAGTCTCGAGGAATCGGTCAGCCTGCTGCTCCAGATCGAAAAGACGGTGGTGGAGGGCGCCGGCGCCGCGGGGCTCGCCGCACTGCTCGCCAACAAGGATCGCTTCGCCGGCAAGACGGTCGGCATCGTGCTGTGCGGCGGCAATATCGACACGCGGCTGCTCGCCAACGTCCTCCTGCGCGATCTCGCCCGGTCGGGCCGCCTCGCTCGCCTGCGCATCCGGCTGCAGGATCAACCCGGCGCACTCTACAATGTGGCGCGCATCTTCGATCAGGAACGGGTCAACATCCTGGAGCTCGCGCACCAGCGCATCTTCACCAACCTGCCGGCGAAGGGCCTCAGCCTCGACGTCGAGTGCGAAACGCGCGATCGCGCGCACCTCGATCGCCTGCTCGCGGCGCTCGGCACCGCCGGCTACGAAGTGAAGCTGATCGAACTCGCCTAGTCTACGCCGGGCACGCCGCAGCTTAGGCGGCGGCGTGGCCAGTCTAGGCGGAACGCAACGACTGCCCCGTAACGGGGCACTGATGCCTGCTGGAAAGAATTAGCGGGGCGGATTAAGCCTTTATGGTGACGTCACCGCTTCCCAAGCCCCGGTCCGGTACTCATATCCTTTGTTCAGGGTGCGCACCGGCGCATTCGTCCGGAGATACGTCGCGGTGACCGCGCCCTTTCGATTTCCTCGCTTCTTCGTCACCAGCCCTGCGCCCTGTCCCTATCTTCCCGGGCGGCAGGAGCGCAAAGTCTTCACCGAACTGGCGGGCGCGCACGCGAATGAACTGAACGATGCGCTCGGGCGGATCGGCTTTCGCCGCAGTCAGTCGGTTGCCTATCGCCCGTCGTGCGCGGGGTGCAATGCGTGCATCTCGGTTCGCGTCGTCACCCGCGATTTCCGCCCCAGTGCGACGCAGCGCAAGCTCATCCGCCGCAACGCTGATCTCGAAGTCACTGCCTGCCGCCCCTGGGCGACGGACGAGCAATATCAGCTGCTCCGCCGTTATCTCGGGCATCGCCATCCCGGCGGCGGCATGGCCGGCATGGACGATCAGGATTACGCCGACATGGTCGAACAATCCCCCGTGAATTCGGTGATCGTCGAATATCGTGAGCCGTCAGTGGATGGCGTGCCCGGCACACTGATCGGCGCCTGCCTCACCGATCAGCAGGGCGACGGGCTGTCGATGATCTACAGCTTCTTCGCGCCCGAGGCGGATGCGCGCCAGGGGCTCGGCAGCCTCATCATCCTCGATCACATCCTGCGCGCGCGCGCCGCCGGCCTGCCTTATGTCTATCTCGGATACTGGGTGAAGGGCTCGGCCCGCATGGCGTACAAGACGCGCTATCGCCCGCTCGAACTGCTCACCGCGCGCGGCTGGGTACTGGCCGGGGACGATGACATCTCCCCGTCCGAGGTTAGCGAGCGGGCCCGCGAACTCGCCTAGCAAAACGGCGCGGCGACCCGCGTAGTCACTCCTCGCTTTGCACCGTGACGTCGACGTCCAGCCGCTCCTGCCCGTCGCCCAGACGCGAGCCCTGCACCGGCGCCGCGCCCGCCGCGTCCAGCGCGATCGCGACGCGCACGTGATGCTCCTCGGGTGAGAGGCCAAGCAGCGGATCGAACCCGATCCAGCCGCAGTCCGGCACGTAGGCTTCGGCCCAGCCATGCGGCGTCGGCCGATGGTCACCCGCAAGGTCGCAATAACCCGTCACGTAGCGTGCCGGCGCACCCAGCGATCGCGCACCGGCAATGAAGATCTGCGTCATGTCGCGCGCGGTCAGCACTGGGCGGGCGAAGGCCGCCGCCGCGGTCAGGCCCTGCACTGGCCGGCCAGGGTCGGCGGCATAACGCTCATGGATCGCCAGGTTCAGCCGGTGGAGCCCCGCTATGTCGGCGGCTCCGCTCACCTCCTGCGCAAAGGTCGCAATCACCGCATCGGCCGCGGTCGCCGGGGTCGCGCGCAGGAACAATGATGGCGGCAGCACCTCGTTGGATCCCTGCACGATCCCGCCGGACGAACTCGTCACCACGTCGCCGGTGACGGTCAGCTCGATCTCCTCCACCGGCCCCGCGCAATACAGCATGGTCGTCGCATTGCCGAAGCCGTCGCGATGATGCGTCATGCGCGCGTCGCAATCGACCGCGATGTGCCAGTCCGCCACGGTCTGGTCATGCGTATTGTCGGGCGTCATGCGCAACATCTGCACAACGCGGCCCTGCGGGGCAGTGAAGCGGTAGGTGGTGCGATGCTCGATCGACAGCCGCATCAGAGGAACTTGAACTGCCGGCCGATGGCGGTGTGCAACTGGTCATTCTCGGCGATCAGCGCCTGCAGATGCTGATGCAGCCCGGATACGATCACTTCGCTCGTCCGCGTGCGCGCAATCCGGGCGTGGCGCGCCCGCGCCATCCGGTCCGCCTCGCCATGGGCGCCAGTTCGCTTGGCCAGCAACGTCAGCACCTCGACTGTCTCTTCACTCGCGACGGCGATGCTTCGCGGCAGCTCGGCCCGCGCCAGCAGCAGGTCAATGACGTTCGCCGGCACCAGTCCGTCATTGTAGAGCCAGCGATACGCGGTCACGGCGGACACGGTCTGCAGGATCGTCGTCCACTGGTCGCGGTCCACCGTCCCGCCGACGCTCTGATCCTCGGGCAGCAGGATGTGATATTTCACGTCCAGCAGCCGCGCCGTGTTGTCCAGCCGTTCGGTCGCCTGTCCCAGCCGGATAAAAAGCGTCGTCTGGTTGCGCAGCATGCGGTGGATTGCGCCCTCGAAGCCGCGCGTCTCCGCCTTCACCGCATCCACCAGCGCCAACGTGCGGTCGGGATCGGCCCGCCCCATCCTCTTGTCGAACACCAGCCACGCGCCGTTGATCGCCTGCCACGCCTCGCGCGTCAGCGCGGTGCGCACTGCCTTGGCGTTCATCCGCGCCATGTCCAGGCAGCGCACGATCGATCCCGGGTGTGAACTGTCGCTGGTCAGGAACCGCGCCACCGCCTCGCGCGTCAGGCTGCCGGCGCTCGCGGCAAAGGCAGCATCGGTTTCCGTCACGGTCAGCGCTGACAGCCACGCCGCCTCGCCGGCCGGCCGCGGCGACAGCACGTCTAGCCGAACGGTGGCCTCCACCAGCCGGGCGATGAAGTCGGCGCGCTCCACATATCGTCCCAGCCAGTATAGCGAGGACGCGGTCCGGCTCAGCATGCGCGGCCACCCGCTGCGGTTCGCGCGTCGGGGTTCGGGCGGCGCCTCACGCGGATTGCTCCTGCACCATGCCGCCCATCATCTGGATCTGCCGCTTGCCGCCATCCAGCAGCACGAAGGAATCCTTCGTGCCGCCGCCCTGCGATGAATTCACCACCAGCGATCCTTCACGCAGCGCCACCCGCGTGAGACCACCGGGCACCACCTGCACCCCCTTAGATCCGGTCAACACGAACGGCCGAAAGTCGACGTGCCGCGGGCTGAGGCCACTGTCCGCCAGCGTCGGCACGGTCGACAGCGCCAGCGTCGGCTGCGCGATATAGCGATGCGGCTCCGCCTCCAGCGCGCGGCGGAAGTCGGCGATCTCGGCCTTCGACGCAGTCGGCCCGACGAGCATGCCATAGCCGCCCGATCCGTCGACCAGCTTCACCACCAGCTCATCGAGGTGGTCGAGCGTGTACTTAAGCGCCTCGGGCTCGCGGCAGCGGAACGTCTCGACATTCGGCAGCTTCGCCTCGCGCCCCGAATAGAAGCGCACGATCTCGGGCATGTAGCTGTAGATCGCCTTGTCATCGGCAATGCCGTTGCCCGGTGCATTGATGATCGCCACGTTGCCCGCTGCGTACGCTGCAATCAGCCCCGGCACGCCAAGCATCGAATCCGGCCGGAAGACGAGCGGATCGAGGAAGTCGTCGTCTACCCGGCGATAGATCACGTCCACCTTCACGCGGCCCGCGATGGTGCGCATGTACACCGCGTCGTCATCGACCACGAGATCCGCCGCCTCGACCAGCTCAATTCCCATCGAATCGGCAAGGAAGCTGTGCTCGTAATAGGCGGAATTATACGGCCCCGGGGTCAGCACCACGCAGGTCGGGTTCTGCCCGCAGCCGCGCGGCGCCACCGATCGCATCGTTTCCAGCAGCCGGTCCGGATAGCTGTCGACGGCCGCCACCCGGAACTGCTCGAACAGCTCGGGGCAGAGCCGCACCATCGCCTCGCGGTTCTCCAGCATGTAGCTGACGCCGGACGGCGTGCGCGCATTGTCCTCCAGCACAAAGAATTCGTCCGGCCCGGTGCGTACGAGGTCGATCCCGCAGATATGCGCCCACACGCCGTGCGGCGGGCGGATGCCCGCAATCTCGGGGCGGAACTGCGGATTGTGGAAGATCAGGTCCTCGGGCAGCACGCCCGCCTTCAGGATCTCCTGCGCGCCGTAGATATCGTCGAGAAAGGCATTGATCGCCTCCACGCGCTGGATCAGCCCTTCGGACAGGCGGGTCCATTCGTCGGCCAGGAACACGCGCGGCACGATATCGAACGGGATGATCCGCTCGCTTGCGTCGCTGTCGCCATAAACGGCGAAGGTGATGCCCAGCTGGCGGAACGTGGTTTCGGCGGCTTCCTGGCGGCGGCGCAGCTCATCCGCCGGCGTTTCGACCAGCCAGCGGCCAAGATCCGCCAGCTCCGGGCGGACCGTGCCGCCACTACCCATGATTTCGTCGAACGCCTTATGCCCCATTCGCCGCCCAACGTTGGAGGATCGTTTCGGATGCATGCTGCGCGAGAATGCTGCGGCGCACAAGCTCTGGGTTAACTAGATTCTTTACGCGGTTTGCCGGGCATTGTTCCAGCTTCGACACGAACGCGCCCGGCCGCAGCGGGCGCGGCAATCAAGAGACCGAAACTCGGCCCACCAGAGGGGCCAGCGTCACACGCGCGCCGCCCTACTCAACCCGCGTATTTGACCGAACAACCGTACGGCCGCGTCTCGGGCACCGACACCGGCTTGCCCGCCTTCACCTCGCCCAGCGCGGCCAGCACATGGTTGCGCGCGCCCGCGATGTCGGCCTTGTCCGCGGTCGGCTTGTCGTCGATCCCGCCTTGGTAGACGAGCTTCCCCGACGCATCGATCAGGTACATGTGCGGCGTCGTCTTGGCGGCATAGCCCTTGCCCACACGCCCCTGCGGATCGAGCAGATAGGCAGTCGGCTGCGCCTTCTGCGCGGTCACGAACTTCTTCGCTTCCGGCCCGGTCATGTAACCCTGCTTGCCCGGCGCGCCCGAATTGATCGTCAGCCACACCGCGCCCGCGGCTTTCGCCTTGGCCTGCGTCGCCTGCATGTTCCCGCTGTCGTAATGCTTCTGCACGAACGGGCAGCCGGGGTTGTTCCACTCCAGCACCACTGGCCGGCCCTTGAACTGGTCCAGCGTCACGCTCTTGCCGTCGGCGTCGGTCAGGCGGAAGTTGCCGGCTGGCTTGCCGGTCACTTGCTGCGCGGCGGCCGGCACGATCGCCAGCCCGGCAAGCGAGATCGCGGCGATCGGGATGAAGGACAGGATACGCATCATCACTCTCCTCAAGTCGTGCCCCCCGGCAATTGCGCGAGCATGCCTGCGGTCAGCACTTGCGGCAAGACCTGCGGCTCGGGTGCGCCCTTGGGATACCAGAGATACAGCGGCACGCCGGCGCGGTTGTGCGTCTCGATGAACCGGCCAAGCACCGGATCGCCGTCCGTCCAGTCGCCCACCAGCACCGCGACACCGCCGTCCTTGAACGCCCGAGTCGCAACGTCGGTCTCGATCGCCGCCTTTTCGTTGACCTTGCACGTCAGGCACCAGTCGGCGGTGAAATAGGCGAACACCGGCCGCCCTTCCGCACGCAGGGCGGCAAGCCGCGCCTCGCTGAACGGCTCCGCTCCCGCGAGCGCCGGCGCTGAGGTCGCCGCCTGCGGCTTCACCAGCACCACTGCCACCGCCGCCAGCGCCAGCGCGGGCACCGCCGGCCACCACGCCCGCTCGCCACCGCTCGCCTGCCGCCGCCCGGTCCACCACAGGCCGAACCCCGCCAGCAGCACGGCAGCCAGCCCAATCGTCATCCCGTCGACGCCCGCCTGCCGCCCCAACACCCAGGCGAGCGCCAGCGCGGTGAGGAACATCGGCACGGACAGGATGCGCCGCAGCCGCCCCATCCACGCGCCCGGGCGCGGCAACCGCCGCCGCAGCGCCGGTACGAAGCCGATCGCTAGGAACGGCAGCGCAATCCCCAGCCCCAGCCCGGCGAACACCAGTAGCGCCGCCGCCGCCGGCAGCACGAGGGCCGCGCCGAGTGCCGCGCCCATGAACGGGCCTGTGCACGGCGTCGCTACGAATGCGGCCAGTGCGCCAGTGGCGAAGGCGCCGCTCGCGCCCGACCGACTGGCGAAGCGCGGCGTCGGCAGCTCGAACAAGCCGGCGAGGTTCAGCGCAATCGCGGTGACGAGCAGCAGCAGCACCCCGATCACCCGCGGGTCCTGCAGCTGGAATGCCCAGCCAACCGTTGCGCCGCCCGCGCGCAGCGCCAGCAACGCGCCGCCCAGTGCCAGGCACACCAGCACCACGCCGGCGGTATAGGCCAGCGCCTCGCGCCGCGCCGCGCTCTCCGTCTCGCCCGATTTGGCGAGGCTCAGCGCCTTCAGGCTCAGGATCGGAAAGACGCAGGGCATGATGTTGAGCAGCAGCCCGCCCATCAGCGCGCCGCCGAACGCCAGCGCCGCCGCCTGCCACCCGGCCGTGCCAAGCCCCGATGATCCCTCCGCCGCCGCCACGGTGCCCTGCACCGCGCGAATGGAGAATCCCTCGCCGTCCCCGGTCGCCAGCACGCCCTCGATCGCGCCCGTCGCCGGCGTCTGCGCCGCCTTCGTCGTCACCACGATCCGGTCGCCGTCGCGCACTGCCGCCTGCGGCGCGGCATAATCGATCGCGCCGCCAGCGAGGGGATAGAAATAGATCTGCTCTGCGGTCGCGCTCGCGGGGAACGGCACGCCCAGCCGGAACTCGCCCTGCGCTGCCTGCCACACGCCTTCGGAGCCGAGCGGCCGCGGCAGCTTCTGCCGCCAGCGATCGAACTTCGCGCGCGTTGCCGGGTCCACGGCGCCATCGCCCACCGTCAGCTCGGTCGACAGCATCTGCGTCTCGGGTACGCAGATCTCCTCGGTGCAGACGAGATAATCCGCCTTAACGCTCACCGGCAGCCGCGTGCCCGGCGCCAGCCCCGCGGGAATTTTGAGATCCACCAGCTGCGCGAACGGCGCCTCATAGACGTAGTTCATCAGCCCGCCGACGATCAGCCGTCCGGGTACCGGATAACGCAGCTCGCCTGCGCTTATCCCATCGGGCAGCGTCCACTTCAGCTGCGTCTCGATCCCGGCGTCGCCGCCGTTCTTCCAATAGCCGTGCCAGCCCTTCTCGGGCCGCGAATCAAACGCCAGCGTCACGATCGATCCCGGCGCCGGCTGCGGCGTCTCGGGAACCAGGCTGATCGCGACATGCCGCGTTTGCATGCCCGGCACCTGCGCTGCGGCGGCCTGCGCCAGCAGCGTCATGACCATGAAAAACAGGGTTGCTACCCAAGCTTGCCTAGCCGCCATGTCAGGCACATACCGCGCTCGGCCCCGCAATGCACCTAAGGTCCCCGATGAAAGCTCTTCTTGCCGCCCTTCTCGCCTCGATCGCGCTGCCCGTCGCCGCGCAGGAAGCCGCGCCCGACGCTGGCTCCACGACTGTCACGACTTCCGCCCCCGCGCCAAGCACCCCGCCCAAGCTGATCGTCGCGATCTCGGTGGATCAGTTCTCGGCCGATCTCTTCGCGCAATATCGCAATCACTTCACTGACGGGTTCGCGCGCTTGCTGCAGGGCGCCGTCTTCCCGGCGGGCTACCAGAGCCACGCCGCGACCGAGACGTGCCCCGGCCACTCGACGATCCTCACCGGGATGCGCCCCGGCCACACCGGCATCATCGCCAACACCTGGATCGATCAGAAGGCGCCGCGGGAGGACAAGCAGGTCTATTGCGCCGAGGACGAGCGCGTCGCCGGCAGCAACCACAATGTCTACACCCCGTCCGATCTTCACCTGAAGGTGCCGACGCTCGGCGAGATGATGAAGGCGGCAAACCCCGCCAGCCGCGTCGTCGCGGTCGCCGGCAAGGATCGCGCGGCGATCATGATGGGCGGCCACAAGGTGGACGAGCTCTGGTTCTGGGGCGGCAAGGATTTCGTCTCCTACGCCGGCCGTCCGGTCCCCGGCGCCGTCCAGCGCGGGCGTGACGCGGTGGCAAAGCTGATCGCTTCCCCGCAGGAGCCGCTGCCGGTGCCCGGCTTCTGCCGGCCGCTGATGCAGCCGATCGACATCGGCGGGCAGGTGATGGGCAACGGCCGCTTCGCCCGCGCCGCCGGTGACACGCGCGCCTTTCGCGCCTCGCCCGCGCTCGACGGCGCGGTCTTCGCGATCGCCGCTGGCCTCATCCAGGACATGAAGCTCGGTCAGGGCACCGCCCCCGATCTGATCGCGATCGGCGCCTCGGCTACCGATTATGTCGGCCACGGCTATGGCCCGGGCGGCGGCGAGATGTGCCTCCAGATGGCGGAACTCGATCGCACCATCGGCGGCTTCCTCGCCACGCTCGATTCGTGGGGCATCGACTATGAAGTGGTGCTGACCGCCGACCACGGCGGCCATGACACGACGGAGCGCCAGCAGCAGCGCGCGATGCCCATGGAAAGCCGCGTCGCGGCCGATCTGTCTGTGTCCGATATTGGCGCCGCGATCGGCAAGCAGCTCGGCATCGCGGGCCCGGTCCTGCTCGGCTCGGAAGGCGACGTCTACGTTTCGGACAGCGTTCCCGCCAACAAGCGCGCCGCCGTCATCGCCGCAGCGGTGAAGCAGATCCGCGCCCATCCGCAGGTGCAGGCGGTCTATACCCGTGACGAGATCGCCGCCTCGTCGGTCCCGGCTGCACCGCCCGAAACCTGGACGCTGCTGCAGCGCGCCCATGCCTCGTTCGATCCGGAGCGGTCGGGCGATTTCCTCATCATGCTGAAGCCCCGCGTCACCGGCATCGCCAAGCCTGGCCCCGGCTATGTCGCGACACACGGCAGCCCTTGGGATTATGACCGCCGCGTGCCGATCCTGTTCTGGCGCAAGGGCATGAACGGCTTCGAACAGCCGCAGTCGGTGGAAACGGTGGATATCGTGCCAACGCTCGCCGCCACCATCGGCCTCAAGGTCAACGGCCTCGACGGCCGCTGCCTCGATCTCGACAGCGGCCCCGCCAACACCTGCAGCTAATCGACACTAAGCCCCTCCCCTCCGGGGGAGGGGCAGGGCGGGGCTCGTCCACACTCCCCGCCCATTCGCCGTCGGTACGTCCGCCTACGGCTGCCGCACCTCGTACGCGCGCACCCCTGGCCCTAGCCGGTTCTCGCCTAGCGCCACCCGCTCACCGCTCACATTCGCCACGAACGCCGGGCTCTTCGCCTGCCCCGGCGCCAGGCTCGCGACATTGTCGTGCACGCTAAGGCCCGCGGAGCGGTACTTGCGCTGCTCCGCCGCCACCACGATCATCCCGCCCCAATTTTCCTTGCGCGTACCCTGGACGAAGGTGTTGCGCGCGATCTCGCCGGTCGCCCCTTCGGGCAGGTCGATCATGTAGTTCGTCCGGTCGCCCGCCGTATCATCGAAGCTGTTGTCGGTGATCCGCACCTTGGGCACGCGCAGCTTGACGTAATGGCCGCCCTGCCCGCGATCGAAGCGCGAATTGGTGATCGTCACGCTGCCACGGCTGCCGAGGTACACCGAATGCGCGCAATCCTCGGTCTCATGGCACTGCCCCAGCCCCGAGAAGGTCGATCGATCGATCGTGACGTTCGATGCGTCATCGGTGCCGCCCAGGATCCCCTCCTGGCTGTCGAGGAACATCGAATTGCGCACTACGAGGTCGCCAATCTCGATGCGGATCCCCGCGCCATTGCCATCCGGCACCCGGATCTTGCGGAAGACGAGGCCGTCGACCACCGCCCCGCCGCCGCGCAGCACCAGCGCCGCCTTCCCCTCGCACGCGCCCTCGAAGATCGCGGTCCCCGGCTCCACCGCCTTGAAGGTGATGCGGCCCGCCTGCTGTACTGCGCACTCGCGATACACGCCCGGTGCGATCAGCACGGTGAAGTCGCGCCCGCGATTCTCCATCAGCGCATCGTCCAGCGTCGCGAAGCTCTGGCCGGTCTCCTGCACCGTGAAAGGTCCGCGGCCTTGCTGTGCGGCGGCCGGCGCGGCGAGCGCAACCATCAGGAGAACAGCGGGAATGCGCATGAAGAAAGTCCTTTCCCTGCCGCCCTGTCGCGCGGCGGCGAGCAGCGGCAGCAGCTTCCGGGGTTAACGCCCATGCCCGCCCGGCGCATCGGTTGACGCGCACCCCCGCTGTCCCGTCGCGGCACGGGCGCGCCATATCGCGTTTCCAGTTGCAACCGACCTAAGTCGGTCTCATTAGCGTACCGAAACGTCAAATCCTTAGGCGGAGAGGCTCACATGCAAAGCTACCTGAAGCACTATATCGATGGCGCCTGGGTCGACAGCGACGGCGGCACCCGGCACCAGGTGATCGATCCGGCGACCGAGCAGCCCTGCACCGAGATCACGCTCGGCTCGGCGGCGGACGTCGACAAGGCGGTCGCTGCCGCGAAGAAGGCGTTCAAGACCTGGTCGCAGACCAGCGTCGACGAGCGCGCCGCGATCCTCGAAAAAGTGATCGCACTCTACAAGAAGCGCATTCCCGATCTCGCCGCCGCCACCAGCCGCGAAATGGGCGCGCCGATCTCCTTCGCCAGCATGGCGCAGGCCCCCGCCGGCCTCGGCCACTTCATGGGCACGCTCGCCGCGCTGAAGGAATTCAGCTTCTCCGAAACCGCCGCCAAGGGCGCGCGCGTGGTTCATGAGCCGATCGGAGTCGTCGCCATGATCACGCCGTGGAACTGGCCGCTCAACCAGATCTGCGCCAAGGTCGCGCCGGCGCTCGCCGCCGGCAACACGATGATCCTGAAGCCGTCGGAAGAAGCGCCGTCGAATGCGATGATCCTGGCCGAGATCCTCGAGGAAGCCGGCGTTCCCGCAGGCGTCTTCAACCTCGTCAATGGTGACGGCCCGACGGTCGGCGCGGCGCTTTCGGCGCACAAGGACGTCGACATGGTCAGCTTCACCGGCTCCACCCGCGCCGGCATCGCCGTCGCGACGGCCGCCGCCGCGACGGTCAAGCGCGTCCACCAGGAACTCGGCGGCAAGGCCCCGAATGTGGTGCTCGAGGGCGCGAAGCTCGGCGAAGTGCTGCCGCCGACGCTCGCCGGCGTCATCGCCAACACCGGCCAGAGCTGCATCGCGCCCACCCGCCTCCTCGTCCACAAGAGCCAGGTCGGCGAGGCTGAGGAAGTCGTGAAGGCGATCATGGAAGCGACGCAGGTCGACAGCCCCGAGAAGGAAGGCGCGCACATCGGCCCGGTCGTCAACAAGGCGCAGTTCGAGAAGATCCAGGGGCTGATTCAGTCCGCGCTCGACGAAGGCGCCCGCCTCGTCACTGGCGGCGTCGGCCGTCCGGACGGCCGCAACGCCGGTTACTACGTAAAGCCGACCGTGCTCGCGGACGTGACGCCGGACATGCGCATCTATCGCGAGGAAACGTTCGGACCGGTCGCAACGATCACCACCTATGGCGACACCGACGAAGCGGTCGAGATGGCGAACGACACCGAATACGGCCTGTCGGCGACGATCTCGGGCGATCCGGCGGAAGCCGCGAAGATCGCCGGCAAGCTGCGTGCCGGCCTCGTCACGATCAACGCCTGGGGGCCGAACGGAGCGACGCCGTTCGGCGGCTACAAGTCGTCGGGGAACGGCCGTGAAGGCGGCAAGTGGGGCCTCACCGATTTCATGGAAGTGAAGACCATCATCGGCGAACCCGCCTGAGCCGGAACTAATGAACGGGCGCCCCACGCAAGGGCGCCCGTCTTTCATGGGAGAGAAGATATGATCGTCACCGTGCTATATCCGAACCACGAAGGCGCCAAGTTCGACGGCGCCTATTACAAGGCGACCCATGCCGAGCTCGCCAAGGCGATCTGGAATCCCGATCGCGTCGAACTGATCGAGGGCGTGGCCCCCGGCGGCGGCACCCCGCCATATGCGCTCATCGCGCACTTCCACTTCGCGTCGCCCGAAGCGATGGGCCAGGCCATGGCCAACCCGCGCATGGGCGAGCTTCAGGCGGACGTGGCGAACTTCACCGACATCACGCCGGCGATCATGATCGGCAAGCCGCTCTGATCCCGCTCCTCCGCGCGGGAGGACGCATTATTTAGATATTCCGTCACCCCGGGCTCGAACCGGGGTGACTTGCCCCAATCACAAACGATCGTGTTGAGCCTGTCGAAGCAGGTGCCCCACGCGCGCGCGTTTCAACGCCGGTGAGCGGGTCTTACGCCAGCGGCCAGAAGAAGATGATCAGCGGCGTCCCGACCGCCACCACGATCAGCGACAAAGGCGCGCCAAGCCGCGCATAATCCCCGAAGCGATAGCCGCCCGGCCCCATCACCAGCGTGTTGCACTGGTGCCCGATCGGGGTCAGGAAATCGCATCCCGCGCCCACCGCGGTCGCCATCAGGAACGCTTCGGGGCGATAGCCAAGATCACTGGCAAAGGTCGCCGCGATCGGTGCCATCACCAGCACCGTCGCCGCATTGTTCAGGAACGGCGTCACCGCCATCGCTGCCGCCAGGATCAGCGCCACCGCGCCCCAGCCGGGCAGCGTCTGTGCCACCTGCGCCAGCCATGTCGCGATCACGTCCGAGGCCCCGGTCGTGCGCAGCGTATCCGATACCGGGATCAGCGCGCCCAGCATGATCAGGATCGGCCATTCGATATGGTCGTACGCATCGCGCAGCGGCAGCGCGCCGATTGCGAGGATTGTGCCCGCCGCCGCGAAGAACGCCACCGCCACCGGCACCAGCCCCAGCGCCGTCGCGCTCATCGCGACACCGAGGATCGCCACCGCCAGCCAGCCCTTGCGCGACGTGCCGAGCCGCATCTCGCGCTCCGCGAGCGGCAGGCAGCCAAGATCGCGCAGTCGCTCGGGCAACAGGCCGAGTGGCCCCTGAAGCACCACCACGTCGCCCGCACGCAGCACGGTATTGGCCAGCCGCCGCGACAGCCGCTCGCCCCCGCGAGAAATCGCGATCAGGTTGATGCCGTACAGCGTCTGCAGCCGGATTCGCCCCGCCGTCTGCCCGACGAGGATTGAACCGATGTTGATCACCGCTTCGATCACGCCCGTCTCGTCACCGGCCGATCCTTCCGGCGCCAGCCGGTCCGCGCCTTCCAGCTTCAGCCGGTCGCGCGCGATCACGCGCTCCAGCGCGTCGGGCTCGCCGGCCAGGATCAGCACGTCGTCCTCGTGCAGCACGTCATCACGGTGCGGCGCGCTGCGCATCTCGGCGCGCAGGATCTGCGTGATGGTGATTTCCTGCTCGTGCCGCTCCAGGAACTCACCCACCGTCTCGCCGACCGCCGGCGATCCCTCGGAAACGACGACTTCGGTGACATAGCCGGTGATGTCGAGCGCCTCGCCCATCGTCGGCGCCGCGCGCCGGTCGGCCGGGATCAGGCGATAGGCAACGGCAAGATACAGCAGCCCGATCAGCAGCAGGCACGCGCCCACCGGCGTATAATCGAACATGCCGAACGGATGCCCGGTCATCTGCTCGCGCACCCGGCTGACGATGATGTTGGGTGACGTGCCGACCAGCGTCATCAGCCCGCCCAGCAGCGAGGCGGTCGCCATCGGCATCAGGAACACGGAGGGGCTCGCATTGCTCCTGCGCGCCATCTGGAACGCCGCCGGCATCAGCATCGCCAGCGCGCCGATGTTCTTGACCAGCGCACTCGCCACGCCGACCGATCCCGTCAGCACCAGCAGTTGCCCACGCACGCTGCGCACCCGCCGCGAGATGCCGCGCAACGCCCGCTCGATCACGCCCGATCTTTGCACCGCGCCCGAGATCACCAGCGCCGATCCGACGATGATGACGATATCGTCGGAAAAGCCCTTGAACGCCTCCTCTGGCTTGACGATGCCAAGCGCCAGCGCCGCGAGCAACGCCAGGATCGCCACCACGTCGTAGCGAAAGCGCCCCCAGATGAAGAGCGCCATCATCCCCGCCAACGTGGCGAGGGAGAGATATTGCGGCAGCGTCATCGGTCCCCGGCGATGGCGTTGAAGATGAAGCGGAAACGGCGCGCAGGGCGTTCGGTTGCGTGGACCGGTACGATATCGTATATACACGGATATACGGAGGTCGCGATGGGTGTCATAGAAGGAAAGATCTTCAAGAGCGGCAATAGCGCCGCGATACGCTTGCCCAAAGAGCTTGGCGCCGAGATCGGGATGGGCGTGTTGCTCGAGCGCGTCGGCAACAAGATCGAGGTCACGCTCAAGAACGATCCCGCCGAGGAGAAGAAGCGCATCGCCGCACTTGCCACTACGCTTCAGGATATCTGGTCCGATGCCCCGCTGCGTCGGGAACGCGGCCAGCGCGATCCGGTTGAAATCCCGGCCCGTGCTGCGACGTGAACGGGTTCCTGCTCGACAGCGACGCGGCGATTCACCTGCGCGATGGGACGGCGGGCGTCAGCCAGCGCCTGGTAACCCTCGGTGTCATCCCCCACCTGTCACTCATCACCCGGATTGAACTGGAAGGTGGCGTCGTCGCCGTGCCTGCACTTCGGGAGCATCGTCGCGCCGCGCTCGACCGTCTTCTGGCGACGTTGCCTACGCTGCCGGTCGATGACAAGGTGGCGGCGCAATATCGGACGATCGTCGAGGCTCTTGGCTATTCCCGTCGGCAGGTGCTTGATCGGCTGATCGCTGCCACGGCGATAGTGCATCAGCTCAGGCTCATCACGATGAACGCCGATGATTTTCGCGTTATTCCCGGCCTGAGCCTCGAAGTGTGGCAGGCAGTATAACCCGGGTTCCGGCTTGATCCTCCGCCGCGTCCGGCGAGCCTTCCGCGTCCTCAATAATCCCGCGAAATCCGGACGTTCGCGCTTTGCCGCCCCAACGTGGAGATGCTCGAGAGCAGCGACAGCCAGCGCGTCACCTGGAACTCGACGCGAGTCGCGGAATAGCCCTGCCCGTCGGTCACGATCTCCGCGTACAGCCGCCGGGTCACGTACTTGCCCGCCGCGATCGACGTTCCCTGTCCGGTCTGCGGATCGGCCGGCAGGATGCGCAGGCGATCGAGGCCCGCGGCACGGCGCACCGCGTTGATCGGATTGAGCCCACCGTTCCCGTCCCGCAGTGCCGCCACCGCCGCGGCCAGCTGCAGCGCCTCAGGCGCCGACAGGTTGGTGATCGACGTGCCGAACAGCAATCGGGACAACAGCTCGTCCGCCGGCAACGCAGGCACGCTGGTGAAGGTGATCTCAGGCTTCAGCGCCACGCCCGTCACCCGGATCGAGGCGTTCAGGCCGGTGGTGTCGGCATTCGCCTCGATGTCGAGCGCCGGATTGGCCGGCACTTCGCCGGCGAAGCGGATCACGCCGCGCACCAGCTCGAACTCGCGGCCGGCGAACTCGTAATCGCCGCGGATCAGGTCCGCGCGCCCGGTGATCGCCGGATTGTCCGGCGCGCCGCCGATCGCCAGGTCGGCGGACCATTCGCTCGTCAGCCCCAGCCCGCTGACCAGCAGCTGGTCGGAGGCACGCGCATGGATGTCGAGCCGCCACGGCGTGGGCGGCCGCGCCAGCTCCTCGCCCGTGTCGATGCGGTTGATCTCGCGCACGTTGAGCCGCGGCACTGCGCTCGCCGCGGTCGCCTGCCCCAGCCGGTACCGGCTCTGGTCAAGCCGAACCGCGCCCGAGATCAGCCCGCCGCGCCCGCTCGACTGGAACCGCAGCGGCCCCGTCACGGTTGCACCAATATCGTCGCGGTTGATCATCACTGCCTTGTCGGCGTTCAGCGTCAGGTCCAGCCCTACGCCCTCTTCAGCACCGAAGTTGAACCGGCCGGTGCCGCTCACGCGCCCGCCGCGCCCGGCATCCGCGCTGAACTGCTCGATCGCGAGCCGCGATCCGGCGAAGCGGCCCGCCGCCTGAACGTTGGTCAGGATCGTGCCCGTCGTTGCGCTCTCGATCCGCGCCCCGTTCGCGCGCACCGCGCCCCGGATCGTCGGGCTCGCCACCGTTCCGCTTACGTCGGCAGCGATCGACACCGGGCCGGACAGGTCGAACATCTCCTGCCGGCTTAATCGCCAGATCGTATCGGCCGGCCCGTCGTAGCGCATTTGCGCAAACAACCCGGCGCGCGCCACCCGCGTCGCAAGATCCCCCTCGCCCAGCCGCAGCAGCGCCTGCGCACGTCCCACCGTTTTGCCCCCCGAAGCGACGATCGCGCGGATCCCGGCCTTGTCGGCCGTCAGCACGCCGGCGATCCCCATGTCGATCGGGGCGGAGGACAGGAGCAGCCCCGACCGCGTCAGCCCGCGCACCGTCATGTCGATCCGGCCCGTCGGCGCCCCGCCCGCGCTGCTCGTGTAGCTGAGCTTGCCCGATGCCGTGCCGCCAAGGCCAAGCCCGGGTTGCCCGATGTCGAGCACGGCAAGCGGCATCCGCGCCAGCGCTGCGTCGATCGTATTGCCATCGGGGGCGAACCGGCCGGATATCATCGCCTCGCCGCCCGCAAAGGCAAGCTTCGTCGCGGCCAGGCGCCACGCCTCGCCGTCGCGCGTCAGCACCGCCGGCGTCTCCAGGCGCAGCGGGCGGCGATCGACCGTCCCCTCCGCCGCGATGCGATAGCTGTCGGGCGCGACGTCGATCACGCTCTGGATCGCGAATGCGCGCCCGCGAGATCCGGCGATATTCGCCCGCACCTGCCCCTCGCCCCCGCGCAGCCGCACGGTCGCGTTGAACCGTGCCAGGCTCAGCGCCCCGCGCCGCAGCCCGAGACCGCTCACGCTCCCCTCGACCGACGTGCCCGTCGGATCGAGCAGCGCCACCATGTCGAGCCGCCCCTGCCGGACCGTCACGGCGTCCGCCAGCGTCGCATCGCGCACGCCAAGCCGGGCGGCGATCCGCTGGATGTCGCCGACCGGGTTCAGCAGCACCTCGCCATCGATCCCGCCGCCGGAGACCGCCAGCCGCCCGGCAAAGCCACCCTCGACGATGTCGATCGTGCCCGCCGCCCGCGTTCCGCTCACGTCCAGCCGCGCCACCGCGATCTGCGCCTGTCCGCCGCGTGGCAGCAGGATCTCGCCCGCACCGTCAAACGGCCCGAGCCGGGAGGTGCCAGCCGCACCAAAGGCGAAGCCGCTCGCCGTGGGATCGAGGTGCAACCGCACGTCGCGCAGCCCCATCGCCTCGTTCGGGCGCTGGAAGCGAAGGTCCATTTTCGGCCGCTCGATCGGCCCGTCCAGCGTCAGCGTCACCGGCCCATAGCTCGCCTGCCGCCCGCCGCCCTCGAAGTGGAAGGTGCCGTCGCGCCGCCGGTATCCGTTGCCGGTTAACCGGATCGACGGCCCGGTCAGCACCAGGTTGCGGAAGTGGAGGATGCCGTCGGGCGTCCGCTCCAGCCCGGTCACGATTCGCGGCAGCCCGCCGGCCAGGCTGCGGAAGAAGGCATTGTCCAGCCGCACCATCTGCGCCGTCCCGCTGCCCACCACGCGCGTGCCACGCCCGCCTGGCCCGGGCACGACGCGCAGCCGCGAGGTCACGTCGACGACGCCCAGCCCCGGGATCAGATACCGCCCCAGCACGCCGTTCAGCCCGACCTGATATTCCCCGGTGCGCAGGTCCAGCACCAGCCCGATCCGTCCCGTCAGCTTGTCGGAGCGCAGGCGAAGGTCGTCTCCGGTCACCATGCGCGACGTGACGCGCAGCACGCCATCCACCGACAGGTTGCGCAGGATGCCGCCCGCGACATCGCCCACCCCGGTCACGCGCGCTGCGGTCAGGCGCACTGGCAGCAGCACCGGCGGCGGCGACAGCCGCCCCTTGCCTGCCGCCCGCGCCATCTCGAACCCGGTATTGTCGAACGCCACGCGCGGCGCCGTGATGCGATAGTCGAAAGCGGCGGTCGCAAACGGCCCGTCCAGCACCGCACGCAGCTCCACGTTGCGCCCGCTCATGTTCGGGAAGAGCGCCGCGGGCCGCAGCAGCTGCGCGCGCAGCCGAAGGTTGCGCCACGCGCCGGCGCCCAGATCCGCCGTGCCGTCCGCCTCCACCGCCAACGCTGCCGAGCGCAGCGACAGATTGCCCTCGAGCCGGCGGTTTGCCAGCGTCGCGCCGCCGTTCACCGCCACGCTCGGGCTGGTCAGCCGCTGCAGCTTGCCCTTGGTCAGCGTCCTGGGCGCGATCATGCCGGTCAGCGTATAGGCGCCCGCGCGGTTGCCCAGCGCCAGGTCGATCACTCGCACCCCGCCCGCCAGCGCCACCGCCCGCCCCTGCCACGCAGTCCAACGCCCCGCGCCGCCGACGTCCAGTGACAGCGGCTGGCGAATGCCCACCGTGCGCGCCAGCAGCCCCTGCGCCGCGCCCCGCGCCCGGACGTCGATGTCGAACCGGTCGCGATCGGGCGCGGCATCGATCTTCAATTCCAGCCGGTCGCTGCCCTCGACGAGCGCGCTCAGCTCCACCAGCGCCTTGCCGCCCCGGATATCCGCGCGCCCGTTCACCCGGCCGTAGCGGGTGCGCCCGGTCACCTGCTTCGCCACCACCAGCCGCTCGACCGAAAGCCGCCCGATGACAATGTCGAAATCGGGCAGGATCGGCCCCTGCCGCCCGGTCGGCCGCGTGCGCGGCCATTTCGCCAGCGTCGCCACCGGCACGACGAGCGATCGGATCTCCAGCCGCCCGGAAAGCCAGGCGAACGGCCGCCAGTCGAGGTCCGCGCGCGGCGCGACGAACACCAGCCCCTCGGGATCGTGCACCCGCACGTCGCGCAGCACCGCCGCGCCGTACAGCGATCCGTCGATCCGCCCGACGGTGAAGCGCAGGCCGTTCGCCGGCCGCGCCTTGTTGATCCGCTCGGCCACCCAGCGATGGCCGACATCGGTATCGACGATCCACAGGCTCGCGGCGAGGATCGCCACCACCAACAGCAGGCCGCCGAGCACCCAGCGCCACACGGTGCGCATCAGAACGCCTGTCCGAGCGAGACGTACACCGCGAGCCGCGAGTCGCCGGGCTGCGGGTTCAGCGGCGTGCCCACGTCGACGCGGATCGGCCCGAAGCTGCTGTAATAGCGCACGCCGACGCCCGCGCCGTAGCGGAGCCCCGAAAAGTCCGGCAGCGGCCGGGTGTAGATGTTGCCCGCGTCGAAGAACGGCACCACGCCGAAATTGCCGAACGCCTTCACCCGCGCCTCGATCGCGAATTCGGCCAGGCTGCGCCCGCCGATCGGATCGTTGTTCGGATCGCGCGGCCCGATCGATTGGTAGCCGTAGCCGCGCACCGATGCGCCGCCGCCGGCATAGAAGCGCCGCGACGGCGCGATCGCGTCGCGCGGCGCGCCGACAATCGTGCCCAGCCGCACCCGCCCGGCCAGCACCACCCCGCCGACCGACTTGTACGCGCTCGCATCCACCTGCGTGCGGGCATAACCGAAGGCCGATCCCTGAAGCGACAGTTCGGGGCTCAGCCGCCCGCCCAGCCGGAAGCCGCGCGTCGGATTGAGCAGATCGTCGGACCCGTCGTAGATCAGGCTGCTCGGCGCGGCGGCGATGAAAAAGGTGCGCCGCCGCGGCTCGCCGGTCGATACGATCACGTCGCGCTCGTCGGATGTCAGCAGCTCCGCGCCCAGCGACCAGGTCCAGGCCTTCTGGAAGAAGATGTTGGTCTGCCGCTCGAGGCTGCCGGACAGCGTGAAGGTGCGCGCCTCATAAGCGTCGCGCCGCGTATGCGCGGCTGCGATCTGCCCCGTCAGCACCCGGTCGCGCCCACGGAAGTTGTTGCGGCGATAGGTCACCGCGCCAAGCTGCTCCTGCGTGCCCAGCACCGCGCGCAGCGTCAGGGCGCCTTCGGGCGGGAACAGGTTGCGATGCGTCCAGCTCGCCTCGACGCGCGCGCCTTCACCGGTGCCATAGCCGATCTCGCCCGCGATGGTGCGCGGCGGCGCCGGTTCCAGCCGGACGTCGATGTCGACCGTCCCCGGGGTCGTCCCCGGCACCGGCTTCACTTCCGCAACCGAGACGAGGCCGGTCTGGATCAGTGCGCGGCGCAGATCGTCGAGCCTCGGCGCATAATAAAGGTCGCCCGGATCGAACCGCGCGATCTCCTGCACGTGCTTCGCGTCGAACACATGGTTGTCGGCATTGGTGCGGATCGCACCGAACACCCGCGACGTGCCTGGATCGAGCGCCAGGTCCAGCGTCGCCGTCTGCGTCTCATGGTCGATCGTCACCACCGGCTCGCCGATCTTGGCGAAGGGGAAGCCCTGCGCCCCCACCTCGGCGCGCAGCCGCGCCTCGGCCTCGGCGATCGTGTCGGCGTTGACCAGCTGGTCGGGCGCCACGCCGAACGCCCGGCGCAGGTCGTCGGCCTTGTCCCCCGCCGCGGCGACGCCCTCGATCGTCACGTCCTTCAGCCGGTAGATCGCGCCCGGCTCCGCCTCCAGCACCACCTGCAGCCGCCCGTCGCCGGGCTCGACGCGGGTCTGCACGCGCGCATCATAATAGCCTTCGCCGCGCAGCAGCGTCAGGAGCAGCTCGGAATCCTCACGCGCGCGCCGGTCGAGCTGCGCCGCATTGGCCGGCTCCCCGTCATGCTGGTCCAGCACCGACAAATCGGCGAAGCGCTGGCGCAGCAGCGGCGTCGAGGCAGCGCCAAGGCCGTCGATCCGCCAGTTGTAGCGAGTCTCGCCAATCGTCGCCGCGCTGCGCGGGTCAGCGCTCGCGGGCTCGGGCGTCAGCTCCGGCCAGGCGACGCCGATGTCGGGCATGTCCGCCAGTGGCGCGCTCGGGTCCAGCGCCGGCTCTGCGACAGGCGCACTCGCCTGTTGCGCCGCGGCGGGTAACGCGGCGAGGAACGCGACCAGACCTGCCGCGCCGATCGGCGCGCCCCGCCCAAACATGGCAATTCCCTAGGGAAAGCTGCGACACGCGGCAATGGCGCCGCGCGATCAATGCACCGCGCCGACGGGGGCGTCGGTCGCAAGCCAGTCGATCAGCCGCTCGATCTGACGCCAGTGGCAGAAATGGATGTAGTTGCCACGGCTGCGGCTGGCGTCCGCGCGCGCTGCGGCGGCATCGGCGGCGGCATCGCCATGGATCTCGATCAGCGATGCGGCATCGGCGACCGCGCCGCGCCCGGCGAGGTAGAGGATCTTGGGCAAGGGCGACCTTCTCGGTGTGTTCGGGGGCGGCGGTGTTCTCCCGCCTTCGCTCGCCGCTCTACCGGTACACTTCCCTAGGCTCGGTGAACGGCGACGGTTAACGCGCGGGCAGTAGCGTCGCGCCGCGCGACGTGCGAAGGGCGCCGCCATCATGACCGATCCCGCACCCCGGCCGGCCAACGCCGGCGGCTTCATCATCGCCGCATCTTTGCTGCTCGGCACGATCATCGGCCTTGTCTTCGGCCAGCCCTCGATCGGCTTCCTCGCCGGTCTTGCCTTCGGCAGTGTTGTCGCGATCATCCTTTGGCAGAAAGACCGCACGCGCGGCAGCTGACGGCATGCTCGTCTTCGTCCCGCGCGCCGTCGGGGGACATGCCCCAGACGCCGCCAGCGCCTAGGGCGCGCGCAGCAACAGCTTCACCCGCCCGATCACGGTCACCTCGCCGGCGGCGCACGTGATCGGCGCATAATCCGGATTGTCGCTCGCCAGCACGATCCGCGCGCCCTCGCGCCGCAGCCGCTTCACCAGCAGCTCGTCCCCCCGCCGCACCACGTGAATCGCGCCCGCTGACAGCCGCACGTCACTGCAATCCACCAGCAAGCGATCGCCCGCCAGCATGCCCGGGGCCATCGAATCGCCTACCACGTCGATGATCGATGCACTGTCCGGGCTGACGCCGGCGTCACGCAGCATCCGCGCGGTGAAATGCTCCGCCCGCACCACGCGCTCCTCCCCCGGTGCCGCGCCGCGCCCGGCCGAGGCGGCAACCGACAGATACGGCACCGCCACCTCCGCCTCGCGCGCCGGCCCGCCGAGCAGCGCCTCGTCAACGCCCAGGAACTGCGCGAGCGTCGCCCGGTCGCGCTCCGCCAGCTGCCGCGGCGTCCCGCGCCGCACGAATTGCTGCAGATAGGCAAGGTTGCGACCGATCAGCCGCGACAGTTCGGACAGACTCACGCCGCGCGCCACCGCCAGTTGTTCCAGGGTCTCGCCGACAGTTCGCATCGCTCGATCATAGCCTAGGATTTTTCCTAGACAAGTTGGAGAAGTTGCAGGAACAAAATGGGAACAGCGAATCGGAGGATGCCATGTCCCTGTTGGTCGAGATTGACCGTTACCTGCGCCGAACGGGCGTTGCTCCCACCACCTTCGGGCGCCGCGCGGTCAACGATCCGCGCCTCGTGCTCGACATGCGCGCGGGCCGCATGCCCGGCGCGCACGTCCGCGCGCGGGTCGAGGCCTTGTTGCGTGGGGCGGAATGATGCGCGGCCCCTGCCCCACCATCCTGCTCGGCCGTGCGCTCACCGCCTCGGCCGCGCTGGCCGGCACGCCGATCGAGATCACGGCTGACGAGACCACCGCGTGGCACAGCGCCACGTTCAGCGGCGCGCGTCACGCGATCGAGATGCGGGCGCCAGTGGCCGCCCGATCGTGGCTGGAGACGGTCGGCGACATCGACGTGTCGCTACCCGGGCATTTGCTGGCGGAACTGTCGGTCACCCGCCGCAGCGAAAGCGCCGGAATGCTTCACGTCCGGATCGAGGCGCTGACGGTGGTCGGCGCTTGAATCCGGTCAGCCGCGCGCCATCCGCCGCAGCATGACGAGCGTATCGTCGAGGCTCGCCGGCTGCTCCGCGGCCGCCGGCGGCTCCGGCTCCGCCGGCATCTGAGGCGTCGCGGGCGCCGCCTTCTTGCGCCGCGCCCCGCGCTCGAGACGCTCGAGCAGGCTGGCCAGGCTCTCGTCCGCCGGCTCGGGCTGCGCCTGACCTGTTTCCGCGCGCGGCGCCGTCACCGGTGGAACGTCCGCCATCGGCTCCGGCAGCGGTTCGGGCGCGGCGACGGCCTCAGCCACAGCCACAGCCTCAGCCTCAGCCTCAGCCTCAGCCTCAGCCTCAGCCTCAGCCTCAGCCTCAACCTCAACCTCAACCTCAACCTCAACCTCAACCTCAACCTCAACCTCAACCGGGATGATCGGCGGCGATTCGAACTCAGCCAAAGGGGTTTCTTCGATCTCTTCCACCGGCGCCGGCTCCGCATGCGCAATGGGTCCCGGCACCATCTCCTGCACCGGTGGCGCCGGGGCGAGCTGTGGCACCGACCGCACCGGTTCGCGCGGCACGTCGGGCACCGAGATCGGGTCGAACGCGGCCAGCGGCTGGTCGAGATCCGCCGGCAACGGCTGCTCCAGTTCCGGCACGCCGCGCGTGACGGACACCGTCACCATCGGCAGCGGCGGGCCCAGGTCTTCGGCGGCGCGGATCGGCCGGCGCGGATTGGCATCGGGATGCGCATCCGCCCGCCGTACCACCGGCGCGCTTTCGGACAGTAGCTCCGCCGTCACCCGGCGGCCGCGAGCCGGCGCGGGCCGGCGCCCACCCCAATACAGCACCGCTGCCAGCGCCAGGAACGGTGCCATCGCCACTAGCGCCAGCAGCGTTCGCCCGGTCACCCCGATCGGCGGCGTCGCCGCGTGCAGCAATTGCGGCAGCGACAGGCGCCACATCGCCAAGTCGAGGTCGACCTGCGGCATGGCGGCGACCAGTGCGGCGACGATCACGCCGGCCGCGATCATGATCGCGGCACCGATCCGCCGCACCACGTCTGCATCTCGTTGCTTCGCGCTCATCGACCACCTTTTTCCCGAGCAGCCAACAGCCGCTGGTAAACCGGTTCGTAGCGCGAAATATTTGACGACCAGTTACGCTCGCGCTCGACGAACGCCCGCGCCCGCGCCCGCCGCGCGTCCCATTCATCCCGGTCCGCAAGCAGCCCGGCCAGCGCCGTGGCGATCGCGGCCGGATCGTCCGCCGCAAACAACGTCCCCGTTTCGCCATCGCGGATCAGCTCGCGATGGCCGCCGACATCCGATGCCGCCACCAGCCGCCCCTGCGCCATCGCCTCCAGCGGCTTCAGCGGCGTCACCAGATCGGTCAGCCGCATCCGCTTCCTGGGATAGGCCAGCACGTCGACCAGGCTGTAATAGCGCTCCACCTCCTGGTGCGGCACGCGCCCGACGAAGCGGATGCGCGCCGCCGCCGGGGACGCCGCGGCCTGCGCGCGCAGGCTTGCTTCCATCGGCCCGCCGCCGACCAGGATCAGCTGCGCCCCGGGCCGCCGCGCGATCAGCGCCGGCATCGCGGCGATCAGATCGTCCAGCCCTTCGTAATCGTAGAAGCTGCCGATGAAGCCGATCACCTCGCCGTCCAGCCCAAGTTCTGCCGCCAGCGCATCGTCGCGCGCCGGCGGATCGCCGAACATGCCCATGTCGACGCCATTGGGGGATACCATGATGCGGTCCTCGGCCACGCCGCGCGCGATCAGGTCCTGCTTCAGCCCCTCGCAGATCACCGCCACCGCGTCCGCCCGCGCCACTGCCCAGCTCTCCAGCGCGCGAGTCGCACGGTACCGCGCCGATCCCTCGCGTCCCGTCCCGTTGCCCACCGCGGCATCCTCCCAGAAGGCGCGGATCTCGTAGAGGAACGGCAGCTTCAACCGGCGTACCACCGGCAACGCGGCCAGCGCGTCCAGCACCGGCGAATGGGCGTGGATGATGTCCGGGCGGAAATCCTTGGCGACGGCCGCGATGCGCCGCGAAAAGGCCGCGATCTCCGCTGCTTCGCCGAGCGGCGCGGGCAGCTGAAGCGCGCGGGGTGTGCGGTGGAAATCGATCCCGTCGACCGCCTCGTGCGCCGGCGCATCGTGATGATAGCGCGCGCCCGTCACCGCCGCGACGTCCCAGCCGCGCGCCAGCTGCGCCTTGATGATGGCGCGCGTGCGAAACGTGTAACCGCTCTGCAGCGGCAGGCCGTGGTCGAGAACGTGGAGGATGCGCATCGCTGCCCAGATGGCACAGCCGCGCTTAACGGCGAGTCAAAATCAGGCGCCGGCGATCCCGCTGGCCACCCGCCTAAGGTGCGGCGGAGGAGACATGCCCCTCCGCCGCTACCGGTCAGTTGCTGTCCGAATCGTCGTCATCGTCCACGACGAGCACGATGCCGCCGATCACGATCGCCGCTGCCAGCACCGCCGGCACCCACGTCCCGGCTGCCGCCTTGCTCGCCTTGCCGACCGGCGCACCAGCGCGCGCCTGCGTCAGGGAAAGCTTGGACGCGGCCGGCGCGGTCGCCGCAGGTGCGGCGGTCGCGGCGACCGGCGCGGCGACAAGCGCGCTGGCTGCAAGACCGGCAAGAAGTTTTGAGATCATAAGACGTCTCCCGTAGTGTGTCAGCGCACGCACGGGCGCGGCGCGGGTCACCAACGTCTTTGGTTCCGTGAAAGTCCCATCCGTTCCACGATTTGGCAAGATCTGCGGCATTTCTGCAACGCCCCTGATCTTCCGCGCCGGGTTCGTTTACGGCGCGTCAACTGCCCGCCATTACCCTGCCGCCAACCTCGGGACGAACGGCGCCGCTGCGATGATCGATAATTTCGCCCTCGGGCTCAGCCACGGGCTCATGCTGCTCGCCGCGTTCCTGCTTCTGCGCCGCGACGATCTCGACGAGGAGACGTCGCCTGCCGAAACACCGCGCAGGCCCGCGGAGACCGAAGCACCGGCCAAGCAAAGGTTCGGCTGGCGTGCGTGATTTCGCCTTCATCGGTTTCCTGCTGGCGCTGTTCGGGCTCGGCTTCCGCCGGCCGTTCCTGTTCGTCCTCACCTATGTCTACATCGACATCGTCTCGCCCCAGCGGCTGACCTATTATCTGCTCAACAGCGTGCCCATTTCCGCGGTCGCCGCCGGCCTTGCCGTGCTCGGCTGGCTGGTGATGGACGACAAGCGCGATTCGCGCTTCGCCCCGCGCCAGGGGCTGATCCTCCTGCTGCTGATCTATTGCGGCATCACCACCCGCACCGCTGATTTCCCGATCGACGCCGCCGGCAAATGGGAATGGGTGTGGAAGAACCTCGCCTTTGCCGTCTTCCTCCCGCTCACCTTGCGCACGAAGCTGCGGATCGAGGCGCTGCTGCTGTTCATTGTCCTCTCGGCCAGTTCGATCATCATCGTCGGCGGGATCAAGACGCTCGCCTCGGGCGGCGGCTATGGCGAACTGAACCTCATGGTCGCCAATAATTCCGGCCTCTACGAAGGCTCGATCATCTCCGCGGTGGCGATCTCGCTCATCCCGATCATCCTGTGGTTCGGCCGCTACGGCACGATCTTCCCGCCGGACTGGAAGGTGTGGCTGTTCGTCGGCGCGCTCGTCTTCGCCTGCCTGCTGATTCCGGTCGGCACCTCGGCGCGCACCGGCCTCCTGTGCATCGGCCTCCTCGCCGTGCTGATGCTGCGCGAGGTGAAGCGGCGCATGCTGTATATCGCTGCGCTGGCATTGATCGGCGTCGCCGCCGTCCCCTTCCTCCCCAGCGCGTTCAGCGAGCGGATGGGCACGATCAAGACGTACAAGGCCGACGAATCCGCCTCCACCCGGATCGCGGTGTGGAAATGGACCTGGGACTACGCCAAGACCCATCCGTTCGGCGGCGGGTTCGAGGCGTACCGTCAGAACCAGATCCGCTACGATACCGTCCATGTCGAAGGCGAAGGCGCCGCCACCACGGTCAAGCGCAACCTCACCGTCGACAAGAGCCGCGCCTATCATTCCAGCTATTTCGAGATGCTCGGCGAACAGGGCTTCCCGGGGCTGGCGCTCTGGCTGCTGATCAACGTCATCGGCGTCATCCGGATGGAAGTGCTCCGCCGCCGCTACAAGGCGGGCGAATTCGCCTGGGCCGGCAGCCTCGCCGGCGCGCTGCAGCACGCGCATCTCATCTATCTGCTCGGCGGGGCGTTCGTCGGCATCGCCTTCCAGTCGTTCCTCTACATGCTGCTCGGCGCGCAGATCGGCCTCGACACCTATCTCGCCCGCCGCGCCAGGGAGACGAGCTGGCGCCCGATGCGCCGCGAGCGCGCCGCCCCGGCAGCAGCTACCGGCTAAGCCCCCGCCTTGCCGCCGCATGGCCGGTGCGCGACAAGGCCGCCATGCCGCGTGACGATCCCGCCATCACGCTTCTGCCGCTGACGCTGCAGGATCTCGCGCCCGCGCTCGCCATCCAGGCGCAGGCCTATCCTGCCTTCCTGGTCGAGGACGAGGCCGCCTTCGCCAGCCGGATCACGCTCTCCCGGTCCCATTGCTTCGCCGCGAAGCGCGACGGCCAGCTCGTCGGTTATATCCTCGCCCACGCCTGGCCCCGCCAGTCGCCGCCCGCGGTCGGCGCGGTCCTCTCGGACGGCGAGCCCGCCGAGGTCCTCTACATCCACGATCTCGCGATTGCCGCGGCCGGCCGTGGTATTGATCTCGGGCGCCGCCTCGTCAGGCGCGCCTTCGACGCCGCTTCGCTCGACGGGCTGGGCCGCGCGGAGCTGATCGCCGTAGAGGGCGCCGCTGCCTATTGGCGCACGCTCGGCTTCCACGAGGAATCGCCGACGGCCGGGCTTGCCGCCAAGCTCGCCACCTACGGCGCCGACGCCCGCTGGATGGTCCGCGCCATTACGAAACCTTGATCGCAACCCTCCGGCGTTCCCTTGGTTGATCCGGGTGACGCAAGCGAGAAGAGGCAAGGATGAACCAGCAGTCGAGCGGCAAGCCCGGTGACACCCCGAGCGCCGGCAATCAGGCGCGCGATCCCCGGCAGGACGCAGGCCAGGACGAATCGATCACCCGCCGCCTCGAAGAGGATCCGGAGGACATCGACGCGCGGCTCGACAATGCGCTCGACGAGACGATGGACGCGAGCGACCCGCCCGAGATGACTCAGCCCGGCGGCCGCCACGAACCGCCGCCAAGCTCCGGGTTCCAGGACGAGGACTGACGAGCGCAAAAAGCAGGCGGGGCAGCTAATTTGCCCCGCGGCCTTTCAGTTTCGCCCGGAAGTCCTATCTAGGGGTTGCTGAACGTCGCCTGCGACGGATGATGACGAGCCGTCTCGGCTCCACACTTTGTCCCTTTCTAGCCTCAAGACGCCGGGATGTGCCGCTGTTGGCGCATGCCCGACACCCATGGGACAAGGATATTCTCATGATCACCGGAACCGTAAAATTCTTCAATAACGACAAGGGCTATGGCTTCATCGCGCCGGAAGACGGCAGCGGCGACGCTTTCGTCCACATCTCGGCCGTCGAGCGCGCCGGCATGCGCACGCTCGATAAGGACCAGCGCGTGACCTACGAGCTGGAAACCGATCGTCGCGGCAAGACCTCTGCCGTGAACCTTCAGGGCGCCTGATCGAGCGGCGGGTGGCGGGGTGCCCGGCACCCCCCGCCCGCCCTCTCAGGCACAGTGCCCGGATCCACTCGGCTGGGCCGATCTTCGGCCCCCTCGCGCGGGTCCGGGCTGCTCCCCCCTTCCCGGCATGTGAGGCGATATGTCCAGAATTCCCGTTGCCCGTTTCCTGATTGCCAAGGATGGCAATGGTGACTTCCGCCTGACCGTGCGGGACACCCGCTACAATTCGCAGAGCTATCCGATCGTGACGGCGAACCTGCAGGCGGAGACATTCAAGACCGCCGCCGCCGCTCGCACCTTCGCCAAGCAGGAATTCGGCGCCCAGGCGGGCCAGTTCGCGTCCAAGTAACGACGCGAGGAGCCGGCGCCATGCCCGATCGGGAACACGATCTGTCGGCGCAGCAAGTGCTGGAAGCGCAGCAGGCGCTCGACGTCGCTGCCTTCAACGGCATCCTCAGCCTCGCCATCGTGCTTCGCAAGCGCGGCTTGCTGACGACCGACGAGACGCGAAGCCTGCATGACATCATGAGCCGGCCGCTGTCCCTGCCCGGGAACGCCAACAACCCGGTCGTGCAGGACGCGCAGCACAATATCGATCAGCTTTTCGCCCTGCTCGTCGAGCGGGGCTGAACGCGCATTGCGGTCGGGATCGTTCCCGCCGCCCGTCCTGCGGCATCCCGCAGGCACTTTCGGCCGCCGATGAACCGGCCCGCACCGCGCGATTCGACGCCGCGATGATCGCGCACGATCGGCGCGCGTAAATCCGCGATTTCCCACCCTTCCCCCCACCCCTCGCCGCTGCTATCGCCCCGCTCGACGTCTCGCTTCCGCCCGTCCGGGCGCGCCCGCGCGAGGGCCCAGATCTGGATCAGGGCCCCCGCCTCCCCGCCGCGCGCCAGACTGGCTGCATTATTGGGGAAAGGACCCACATGACCGCCATCGGCCACGATACCTTGAAGGCACGCCGCACGCTCCAGGCGGGCGGCAAGTCTTACGATTATTATGCGCTCGAGGTGGCGGCGCAGAAGTATGGCGACATCTCGCGCCTGCCCTTCTCGATGAAGGTGCTGCTCGAGAACATGCTGCGCTTCGAGGACGGCAAGACCGTCACGCCCGAGGATGTGCAGGCGATCATCGACTGGCAGAAGGAGCGCAAGTCGGAACGCGAGATCCAGTATCGCCCCGCGCGCGTGCTGATGCAGGATTTCACCGGCGTTCCCTGCGTCGTCGATCTCGCCGCGATGCGCGATGCGATCACGAAGCTCGGCGGCGACGCGGCGAAGATCAACCCGCAGGTCCCTGTCCACCTCGTCATCGATCACTCGGTGATGGTCGACGAATTCGGCACGCCCAAGGCGTTCGAGGACAACGTCGATCTCGAATATCAGCGCAACGCGGAACGCTATGAGTTCCTGAAGTGGGGCTCGAAGGCGCTCGACAACTTCAAGGTCGTGCCTCCCGGCACCGGCATCTGCCACCAGGTGAACCTTGAATATGTTGCCAACGCCGTCTGGTCGACGACCGAGACCGGCGAGCATGCCACCGCAGGCGCCGCGATCGCCTATCCCGACACGCTCGTCGGCACGGACAGCCACACCACCATGGTGAACGGCCTCGGCGTGCTCGGCTGGGGCGTCGGCGGCATCGAGGCGGAAGCCGCGATGCTCGGCCAGCCGGTCTCGATGCTGATCCCCGAAGTCGTCGGCTTCAAGCTGACGGGCGCGCTGCGCGAGGGCATCACCGCCACCGATCTCGTGCTCACCGTCACGCAGATGCTGCGCGCCAAGGGCGTGGTCGGCCGCTTCGTCGAATTCTATGGCCCGGGCCTCGATCAGATGACGCTCGCCGATCGTGCGACGATCGCCAACATGGCGCCGGAATATGGCGCCACCTGCGGCTTCTTCCCGGTCGACGACAAGACGCTCGATTACATGCGCCTCACCGGTCGCCCGGACGAGGTGATCGCGCTGGTCGAGGCGTACAGCAAGGCGCAGGGCATGTGGCGCGATGCGTCCTCGCCGGATCCCGTCTTCACCGACACGCTCGAACTCGACATGTCCACCGTCGTGCCGTCGCTCGCCGGCCCGAAGCGTCCGCAGGACAAGGTCAGCCTCGACGCCGTCGACGAAGTCTTCAACGGCGATCTGTTCAAGGTCTATCACAAGGAACAGCCCGTCCGCGTGCCGGTCGAGGGCATGGATCACGACATCGGCGACGGTGACGTCGTCATTGCCGCGATCACCAGCTGCACCAACACGTCGAACCCGTCGGTGCTGGTCGCCGCCGGCCTCGTCGCCCGCAAGGCCCGCGAGAAGGGCTTGAACCGCAAGCCGTGGGTGAAGACCTCGCTGGCACCGGGCTCGCAGGTCGTCACCGACTATCTCAACAAGGCCGGCCTCACCGAGGATCTCGACGCGATCGGCTTCAACCTCGTCGGCTATGGCTGCACCACCTGCATCGGCAACTCCGGCCCGCTCGCCGCGCCGATCTCGGCTGCGATCAACGGCAACGATCTCGTCGCTGCCTCGGTCCTCTCGGGCAACCGCAACTTCGAAGGCCGCGTCTCGCCGGACGTGCGCGCGAACTTCCTCGCCTCGCCGCCGCTCGTCGTCGCTTATGCGCTGAAGGGCACGGTGACGGAGGACATCACCAACACGCCGCTCGGCAAGGGCAGCGATGGTCAGGACGTGTTCCTGAAGGACGTGTGGCCGACCAACCAGGAAGTGGCCGACGTGATGGCCGCCAACATCGACGATGCGATGTTCCGCTCGCGTTACGGCAACGTCTATGCCGGTGACGAGAAGTGGCGCGCGATCGAGGTCGAGGGGTCGGACACGTACAGCTGGCGCGCCGGCTCCACCTATGTCGCCAACCCGCCCTATTTCGAGGGCATGGAGATGACGCCGAAGCCGATCACCGACATCATCGAGGCGAAGCCGCTGGCGATCCTGGGCGATTCGATCACCACCGATCACATCTCGCCCGCCGGCTCGATCAAGGCGGACAGCCCCGCCGGCACCTGGCTGCAGGAGCATCAGGTCTCGAAGCAGGACTTCAACAGCTACGGCGCGCGCCGCGGCCACCACGAAGTCATGATGCGCGGCACCTTCGCCAACATCCGCATCAAGAACGAGATGGTGCCCGGCATCGAAGGCGGCATGTCGTCCTACAACGGCGAAGTCATGCCGATCTACGACGCCGCGATGCGCCACAAGGCGGACGGCACGCCGCTCGTCATCATCGCCGGCAAGGAATATGGCACCGGCTCGTCGCGTGACTGGGCGGCCAAGGGCACAAACCTCCTCGGCGTGCGCGCAGTGATCACCGAAAGCTTCGAGCGTATCCACCGGTCGAACCTCGTCGGCATGGGCGTCCTCCCGCTGCAGTTCGCCGATGGCGTCACGCGTGAGACGCTGAAGCTCGACGGCAGCGAGACCTTCACGATCGAGGGCGTCGCCACGCTGCGCCCGCGTCAGACCGTGACGGTGAAGCTCACCCGCAAGGGCGGCACCACCGAGACGTTCGAGACGCGCTGCCGGATCGATACCGTCAACGAGCTGGAATATTTCCTCAACGGCGGCATCCTGCAGTACGTGCTGCGCAACCTGGCGGCCTGATCCGTCGTTCCCCTCCCGCCCGGCTCTCCGGGCGGAGGGAATTGTTGCTTTCGTTACCTCTTTCCCCCGCTTATGTCGGGGGCAAGAGGAGTTTCGATGCAGCCCACTCTCGATTTCGCGCTTGGTGAAACCGCGGAAATGATCCGCGACACCACCCGCCGCTTCGCCGACGAAAAGATCATGCCGCTCGCCGCGAAGATCGACGCGGACGACTGGTTTCCCCGCGACGAACTATGGCCCGCGATGGGCGAACTCGGCCTCCACGGCATCACCGTCGAGGAAGAGTATGGCGGTCTCGGCCTCGGCTATCTCGAACATGTCATCGCCTGCGAGGAAGTGAGCCGCGCCTCGGCGTCGATCGGCCTCAGCTACGGCGCGCATTCCAACCTGTGCGTCAACCAGATCCGCCGCTGGGCCTCCCCGGAGCAGAAGGCGAAACACCTCCCCAAGCTGATCAGCGGCGAACATGTCGGCAGCCTCGCCATGTCGGAGGCGGGCGCCGGCAGCGACGTCGTCTCGATGAAGCTGAAGGCGGAAAAGACCGGCGCGGGCTATGTCCTGAACGGCACCAAGTTCTGGATCACCAACGCCGCTTATGCGGACACTTTGGTGGTCTACGCCAAGACGGGCGAGGGCAGCCGCGGCATCACCACCTTCCTCATCGAAAAGGACATGCCCGGCTTCTCGATCGGCCAGAAGATCGACAAGATGGGCATGCGCGGCTCCCCCACGGCGGAACTAGTCTTCGACAATTGCGAAGTGCCGGACGAGAACGTCATGGGGCCCGTCAACGGCGGGGTCGGCGTGCTGATGAGCGGCCTTGATTACGAGCGCACCGTGCTTGCCGGCATCCAGCTCGGCGTGATGCAGGCCTGCCTCGACGTCGTCCTGCCCTACATTCGCGAGCGCAAGCAGTTCGGCCAGCCGATCGGCGCCTTCCAGCTGATGCAGGCGAAGGTCGCCGACATGTATGTCGCGCTGAATTCCGCCCGGGCGTACGTTTATGCCGTCGCCCGCGCCTGCGACAGCGGCCAGACGACCCGCTTCGACGCCGCCGGCGCGATCCTGCTCGCCAGCGAAAACGCCTTCAAGGTCGCCGGCGAAGCGGTGCAGGCGCTGGGCGGCGCGGGCTATACCAAGGACTGGCCGGTCGAACGCTTCCTGCGCGACGCCAAGCTCCTCGACATCGGCGCCGGCACCAACGAAATCCGCCGCATGCTGATCGGCCGCGAACTGATCGGAGCGGCATCGTGATCTCAAACAGCTGCCGTCACCCTGAACTCGTTTCAGGGTCCATCTCTCCGCAGGCGGCCACGCCGCGCGTCGCACGATGGTTGCTGAAACAAGTTCAGCATGACGGAGGCGCGGCGCAATGACCGCCCCCGTCCTCGACACCAAGGTTTCCTCCACGGACGCGACCTTCCAGGCCAACGCCGCGCACAACCGCGCGCTGGCGGAGCAACTCCGCGCCGACGTCGCCCGCGCCGCGCTTGGCGGCAACGAAAAGTCGCGCGAACGCCACACCGCGCGCGGCAAGCTCCTCCCCCGCGAGCGCGTCGAACGCCTGCTCGATCCCGGCTCGCCCTTGCTCGAGATCGGCCAGCTCGCCGCGCACGGCGTCTATGGCGAGGATATTCCCGGCGCCGGCCTCATCACCGCGATCGGCCGCGTCTCCGGGCGCCAGTGCATGATCGTGTGCAACGACGCGACGGTGAAGGGCGGCACGTACTACCCACTCACCGTGAAGAAGCATCTGCGCGCGCAGGAGATTGCCGAGGCGAACCGCCTGCCCTGCATCTACCTCGTGGACAGCGGCGGCGCGAACTTGCCGCACCAGGCGGAGGTTTTCCCGGACCGCGATCACTTCGGCCGCATCTTCTTCAACCAGGCGAACATGTCGGCCAAGGGCATCCCCCAGATCGCCTGCGTGATGGGCAGCTGCACCGCCGGCGGCGCGTACGTCCCCGCCATGTCGGACGAAACGGTGATCGTGCGCGAACAGGGCACGATCTTCCTCGCCGGCCCGCCGCTCGTCCAGGCCGCGACGGGCGAAGTCATCAGCGCCGAGGATCTCGGCGGTGGCGATCTCCACGCGCGCAAGTCCGGCGTCGTCGATCACCTCGCCGAGAATGACGAGCACGCCCTCACCATCGTGCGCGACATCATCGCAACGCTGCCGCCGGAACGCGAGGCGGACGTGAACCTGCGGCCATCGAAAGCGCCGAAATACGCCGCGGAGGATCTCTACGGCATCGTGCCGCAGGACGTGCGCGCGCCCTATGACGTGCACGAAGTGATTGCCCGGCTCGTCGACGGCAGCGAGTTCCACGAGTTCAAGGCGCTCTACGGCTCCAGCCTCGTCTGCGGCTTCGCGCATATCCACGGTTCGCCGGTCGCGATCCTCGCCAATAACGGCGTCCTGTTCAGCGAAAGCGCGGTCAAGGGCGCGCACTTCATCGAACTCGCCTGCCAGCGGCGTATCCCGCTCTTGTTCCTCCAGAACATCTCCGGCTTCATGGTCGGCGGAAAATACGAGGCGGAGGGGATCGCCAAGCACGGCGCAAAGCTCGTCACCGCCGTCGCCACCGCCAGCGTGCCCAAGATCACCGTGCTGATCGGCGGCAGCTTCGGCGCCGGCAACTACGGCATGTGCGGCCGCGCCTATTCCCCGCGCTTCCTGTTCACCTGGCCCAACAGCCGGATCAGCGTGATGGGCGGCGAACAGGCGGCGAGCGTCCTCGCCACCGTCCACCGTGACGCCGCCAGCTGGACGCCGGAGGAAGCGGACGCCTTCAAGGCCCCGATCCGCCAGAAATACGAGGACGAGGGTAACCCCTATTACGCCACCGCCCGCCTGTGGGACGACGGCGTGATCGACCCCGCCCAGACACGCGACGTCCTCGGCCTAGCGCTCGAGGCCTGCCTCAACGCCCCCATCCCCGAGCGCCCATCGTTCGGCGTGTTCCGGATGTGATGGGGGACGCATTGGCCTCCCGCGCCCGTGACCCTGAACTTGTTTCAGGGTCCATCTCTCCGCAGGCGACGACGTCGCTTGTGGCACAATGGATGCTGAAACAAGTTCAGCATGACGCAAGTGGGAGAGGCCAGGCCATTACCCCACCTCTTCGTCACCCTGAACTCGTTTCAGGGTCCATCGCTCCTCAAACGGCCAAGCCGCTGGCGGAAAGATGGATGCTGAAACAAGTTCAGCATGACGCCGCGCTTGGGGAACGCTTCCTCACCTGCCCCTCAGTCCGTCATGCTGAACTCGTTTCAGCATCCATCCCGCCGCACACGGGTCACCAACGGCTCCAGTCCAAGTGCCGGCGCCAGATCCACCCACTCCGGGTTGTCGCTCTCGATCAGGTTGATCTTCCACTGCCGATGCCAGCGCTTGAGTTGCTTCTCACGCGCGATTGCGCTCGGCATGTCCGCGAAGAACTCGTATCGCACGAGCAGGAACACGCCGTACCGCGAGGTAAACCCCGCAACAGTACCGCTGCGATGCTGCCCCAATCGCGCGACAAGGTTGCTCGTCACGCCGATGTACAGCGTGCCCAGACGCTGGCTCGCGAGCAGGTACACACAAGGTTGCTTCACCGCTCCCTCTCAATCCAGTCGCCAGCGGCACCATGGTCGCTGAACCAACTTCAGCATGACGGCGCGCGCGGGCAACAGCCAGCCCACGTCAACCTGGTCCGTCATGCTGAACTCGTTTCAGCATCCATCCCACCGCGCACGGTGTGTCAGCGGATCCAGCTCAAACGCCGAGACCGGCTCGGCCCAACCCGCATTCGACCGTTCGATCAGATTGATCTCCCCCTTCCGGTCGCCCCACGCACGGCACCATGGATGCTGAAACAAGTTCAGCATGACGGCGTCTCGGGGGCAACGCCCGCGCTCCGGCTTCAGGAACACCGCTCATGATCCTCCCCCTCCTCCTCCTCGCCCTGCAAGTCACGCCGGTCGCACCCTTGCCCAAGGGCACCGCGCTCCCGCCGTCTGCGTCCGAAGAAGGCCAGGTCATCGCCCCCGTGCAGCGCCTGTTCGACGCGCTCGCCGCCAACGATCCCGCCGCGATCCTCGCCGAGGTCCGCTCCGACGGCCGCGCCACCGCGGTCGTCGAAAAGGCCGACGGCACCACCGCCGTCACCACCAGTGACTGGCCCGCCTTCGCCGCCAAGCTCGGCAAGCCCGGCCCGAAGCTCGCCGAAACCTTCACCGGCATGCCCGCGATCGAGATCGACGGGAATATCGCGATGGTCTGGGGCAGCTACACCTTCACCGTCGACGGCAAGCCCAGCCATTGCGGCACCAACCATGTCGATCTGGTGCGCGACGGCGGCCGCTGGCGGATCAACAACATCACCTGGACACAGCGCACCACCGGCTGCGCGCAATGATCGCTGTCCTACGTCCCACCCCCGCAGGTATTCTTCGTCCCATGATCACTGCCCCCGCCCCGAATGTTGAGGCCTGTTGGAAAAAAACGCGCCAGAGCCTCAACTTCCTCAACATTCGCGGGGTCGCAGCATGATCGGCTCGCTCCTCATCGCCAATCGCGGCGAGATCGCCTGCCGCATCATCCGCACCGCGCGCGCGCTCGGCGTGCGCACCATCGCGGTCTATTCCGATGCCGATGCCGAGGCGCTGCACGTGCGCGAGGCGGACGAGGCGGTTCACATCGGCCCCTCGCCCGCACGCGAATCCTATCTCGTCGGTGAGCGGATCATCGCCGCTGCCCGCGAAACCGGCGCGGGGGCGATCCACCCCGGCTATGGCTTCCTCAGCGAAAATGCCGATTTCGCGCAAAGCGTGATCGACGCCGGCCTCGTCTGGGTCGGCCCGCGCCCCGCCAGCATTCGCGCCATGGGGCTGAAGGATGCCGCCAAGAAGCTGATGCAGGAAGCCGGCGTCCCCACCACGCCCGGCTACCTCGGCGACGATCAGTCCCCCGATCGTCTGCAGCGCGAGGCGGATGCGATCGGCTATCCTGTGCTGATCAAGGCGGTCGCCGGCGGCGGCGGCAAGGGCATGCGCCGCGTCGATCAATCGGAAGAGTTCGCCGACGCACTCGCCTCCTGCCGGCGCGAGGCCGCGGCCAGCTTCGGCGACGATCGCGTGCTGATCGAAAAATACATCCTCTCCCCGCGCCACATCGAAGTGCAGGTGTTCGGCGACGGCCACGGCAATGTCGTCCATCTGTTCGAACGTGATTGCTCGCTGCAGCGCCGCCACCAGAAGGTGATCGAGGAAGCGCCGGCGCCCGGCATGGACGCGGCCACGCGCGAAGCGGTCTGCGCCGCGGCAGTAAAGGCGGCGCAGGCGGTCGATTATGTCGGCGCCGGCACGATCGAGTTCATCGCCGACGCCAGCGAGGGCCTGCGCGCGGACCGCATCTGGTTCATGGAAATGAACACCCGCCTCCAGGTCGAGCATCCCGTGACGGAAGCGATCACCGGCCAGGATCTGGTCGAATGGCAGCTGCGCGTCGCCAGTGGAGAACCGCTGCCGCGCCGCCAGGACGAGCTATCGATCACCGGCTGGGCGATGGAGGCACGCCTCTATGCCGAGGATCCGGTGAAGGGCTTCCTCCCCTCGATCGGCCAGCTCGACGCGCTCGATCTGGGCGATGCCGTGCGCGTCGACACCGGCGTCGAGCAAGGCGCCGAGATCAGCCCCTTCTACGATCCGATGATCGCCAAGCTGATCGCGCATGGCGAGACGCGGGACGAGGCGCGCGAGCTGCTGGCCGATGCACTGGACGAAGCGGTGATCTGGCCGGTGCGCACCAATGCCGGCTTCCTGGTCGAGGCGCTCGACCACCCCGAGTTCGCCGCGGGCAATGTCGATACCGGCCTCATCGCCCGCGAGGGCGAGGCGCTGATGCCGCCCGCGCTGCCCAGCGAGGAAGCGCTGATCGAGGCCGCCGCCGCGCTTGCGCCCGACGTGCCGGTCGCCGGCTTCCGCCTCAACGCGCCCGCGCGCCGCGAAGGCCGCTTCCTCCTCGCCGGGGAGCCGATCGCGATCGACTTCACCGACGCGCCCGAGGTGGAGGTGCCCGCGCCGCTCGACAGCGTGCTCATCACCGAAGGCGGCCAGACGTGGGAGCTCGCCCCCTTCCGCGCGACCGGCGCCGCCGGCGGCGCGGCGGCGGACGGCGCGATCCTCTCGCCCATGCCCGGCCGCATCATCGCGGTGGAAATCGCCGCCGGCGCCGCGGTCGTGAAGGGCCAGAAGCTCGTCACACTGGAGGCGATGAAGATGGAGCACAGCCTCGTCGCGCCGTTCGATGGCCTCATCGCGGAGCTGAACGCCGTCACCGGCGGCCAGGTCACCGAAGGCACGCTGCTGGTGAAGGTCGAACGTTCCGAATAGCCGCGCCCGTTCCTCCCCTCCTGCTGGCGGGAGGGTCCGGGCGAGGGGCTGTCGCCAGTCCCTACCCCCGGAACAGCCCGCCCAGCACCCCGCGCAGCACCGAGCCGACCAGCCCGCCGGAGGCCTTGCCGCGCGTCGATCCGAACACCTGCTTGCCGATCTCGTTCGCCACCTGCCGCCCGATCGACGATCCCGCCGCCCGCGTGGCGGAGGTCAGCGCCTTGTTGAGCGGTGAGTTCGTCGCGGCCTTCTCCGCCGCGATCCGCGCCCGCTCCGCTTCCCGCGCCGCGCGCGCCTCCTCCTTCGCCCGCACCGCCGCTGCCTTCTCCGCCGCGTCACTGGCACGCGCCTCAGCCGCCGCGGCGGCGGCTTCCGCGGTCTTCGCCGCCAGCAGCTCCTCGGCGGATTCGCGGTCCACCGCGGTGTCGTATTTGTCGCCGATCGCATCGGTTTCGATGATCACCCGCCGCTCCGCCTCGCTCAGCGGTCCCACCCGGCTCGCCGGCGCCTTGATCAGCGTGCGTTCGACCGGCGACGGCGCGCCGTCCGGCTGGAGCAGCGACACCAGCGCCTCGCCGATCTTCAGCTCGGTGATCGCGCTGGCCACGTCGACCCCCGGGTTGGCGCGGAACGTCGTCGCCGCGCTGCGCACGGCCGCCTGGTCGCGCGGGGTGAAGGCGTTCAGCTTGTGCTGGATGCGGTTGTTCAGCTGCCCCGCCACCGCGTCGGGGATATCGATCGGATTCTGGGTGATGAAATAGACGCCGACGCCTTTCGACCGGATCAGCCGCACCACCTGCTCGATCTTGTCGATCAGCGCCGGCGGCGCATCGTCGAACAGCAGATGCGCCTCGTCGAAGAAGAAGCACAGCACCGGCTTCTCCGGGTCGCCGATCTCCGGCAGCGTCTCGAACAATTCGGAGAGCAGCCACAAAAGGAAGGTCGCGTACAGCTTGGGCGCCGCCATCAACTTGTCCGCCGCCAGCACGTTGACGATCCCGCGGCCGCGATCGTCGGTGGCGATGAAGTCGCTCAGCTCCAGCGCCGGCTCGCCGAAGAAATGCTCGCCGCCCTGCCCGCGCAATTGCAGCAGCGCGCGCTGGATCGCCCCGATCGATTGCTTGGAGACATTGCCGTAGGTGGTGGTGAGCTCGCTCGCCCGCTCCGCACAATGCGCCAGCATCGCCTGCAGATCGTCGAGGTCGAGCAGCAGCAGCCCGTCCTTGTCGGCGACATGAAAGGCGATCTCCAGCACGCCCGCCTGCACCTCGTTCAGGCCAAGCAGCCGCGCCAGCATCAGCGGCCCCATCTCCGATGCGGTGGTGCGCACCGGATGCCCGCGCTCGCCGTACAGGTCCCAGAATTGCACCGGAAAGTCGGCATAGGCCCAGCCGGTATCGCCGATCGCCGCCGCACGCTCGGCAAAGCTCTGGTGGTTCTTGCCCTGCGGCGATCCCGGCATGGCAAGCCCGGCCAGATCGCCCTTCACGTCCGCGACGAAGCACGGCACGCTGGCGGCCGAAAAGCCTTCGATGATGCCCTGCACCGTCACCGTCTTGCCGGTGCCCGTCGCCCCCGCGATCAGCCCGTGCCGGTTGGCGCGCTTCAGGTTCAGCGCCTGGGGATGTGCGCCGCCCTCGCTGGCGCCGATGAAGATGCTGTCGCTCATGTGCCTCAGCCTATCCCTTCGCCGCGCGGCGTCGAGCCCCTCTCCCGGCGCGCCCGCCTAAAACGAACGGGGCCCCGCGTTCATCACGCGAGGCCCCGCTTGGTCACCCGATGATCGGGCGCTTACTTGATCTTCACCGCGATGAACGCCGGCGGATTGCGCCCGCGCACCACCGACAGCAGCACCTGCGGCCGGCCCGCTGCCTTCGCGGCTGCGACCCCGCGCTGGACGTCGGCTGCGGTACGCGCCGGTACCGAGTTCACCGTGACGATCACGTCGCCGCGGCGCAGCTTCTGGCCAGCGTCGCTGGACGCATCGACCGAGCTGATCACCACGCCCTGCACGGTCGAATCGACACCCACCTGGCGGGCGATCGCCGGGGTCAGCGGCTGCACCGTCACGCCGATGCCGTTGCTCGCCGGTGCGGCCTGCGCACCCGAATCGTCCTCGGCGAAGCTGTCATCCGCGCCGCCGGCCTGCGCCAGCTGCTCCTCGGGCGGGCGAACCGCAGTGGTCACCGTCACCGTCACCGGCTTGCCGTCACGAATGATGTCGAGCCGCGCCTGCTGGCCCGGGCGGACATTGGCGACGAGGTACGACAGCGTCGTGTCCGGGCTGACGGCAGTGCCGTTGACGCGGGTCACCACGTCGCCCGCGCGCACGCCGGCTTTGGCCGCCGGGCCGCCCGGCTCTGCCCGTGCGATGATCTCGCCCGAATTCTTCGGCAGGCCAAGCGCCGCTGCCAGATCGTCGCTCAGCTGCTGGATGCTGACGCCGATATAGCCGCGCTGGACCGGCTGGCCCTTCATCAGCGTGTCGATCACGGGCTTGGCGTCTTCCGCCGGAATGGCGAACCCGATGCCGATATTGCCGCCCGACTGCGAGAAGATCTGGCTGTTGATGCCGATCACTTCGCCCTTCAGGTTGAACATCGGGCCGCCCGAATTGCCCTGGTTGATCGAGGCGTCGGTCTGGATGAAGCGGTCGTTTGCGCCCTGACCGGTCACGCGGTGCACGGCCGAGACGATGCCCGCCGTCACCGTGCCGCCGAGGCCGAACGGATTGCCGATCGCGACCACCCAGTCGCCGACGCGTGCGCCGGTCGAATCGCCGAAGCGAACGAAGGGCAGCGGGCCCGGTGCGTCGATCTTCAGCAGCGCGAGGTCGGATGCCGCGTCGCGGCCCACGAGCTTCGCGACATATTCCTTGCGATCGGGCAGCGTCACCCGGATCGCTTCCACGGTCGCCTGGCGGTTGCCCGGCGCAACGACGTGGTTGTTGGTGACGACATAGCCGTCGGGCGAAATGATGAAGCCCGAACCCAGCGACTGTGCCTCGCGGGTGATCGGCGCACCGTTCTGCCCGCGCCCGCCGCCGAACTGGCCGAACAGGTCAGCGAACGGCGTGCCGGCGAACGGGTTCGCCGGCTGCGCGATCGTCACCTTCTGGTCGGTGGAAATGTTCACGACTGCCGGCTGCAGCTTCGCCACGAGGTCGGCGAAGCTCATCGGCGCGCCCGCCCGTGGGGCGGCGGACTGGATGGTGCCCGGCTCGTTCTGCGCGGTCTGCGCGGTGGCAGGATTCTGCAGCGCCAGTGAGGCGGCGGTACCACCGAGGAGTAGAGCGCCAGTCAGCGCATAGGCATAACGCACGATCTTCATGTTCCTCTCGTTTATCCGGCCCGGGGCCGGACCATAATCAACTACCAAAAAGACGATGAACGGTGATTGAATAGGGCCAGATCGCCACCGGTTCCGCTTCGCCGCCGTTCAACGGTTATTGAATTCTTTCAGATAGGCATTGTCGCGGCCCATGATAATGCTTGTCGAGCCCCCCTGGCTCGGATTTCCGTCCGCCCCGAAGGTGTGCCGATACGACTGCATCGCGCGGTAGAAATCGTAGAACTTGGGATCCTTGCTGAACGCCTCGGCATAGATGCGCGCGGCGGTCGCGTCGGCTTCGGCGCGCACGATCTGCGCCTGCTTCTGACCTTGCGCGGTAATCGTATTGGCTTCCTGCTGGCGCGCGGTGCGCATCCGCTGCAGCGCGCTTTCGAGCGGGCTGCCCTCGGGCAGGTCGGCATGCTTGATCCTGACGTCGACGATCGTCGCGCCATATTGCTTGGCGTCACGCTGCAGCGATGCCTGGATCGCGTCCATCACCTTGCCGCGCTCCGGGCTCAGCAGCACCGAGAACGGCACCTTGCCCAGTTCGTTGCGCAGTGCCGTGCCCAGCAGCGGGCGAAGCTGCTCGGCCACCCGCTCCTCGGTGTTCGACGTGCTGCCGGTCGATGTCACCGCGCGCAGCGGATCTACGATGCGGAAGCGTGCGAACGCGTCGACGTTGAGGCGCAGCTGGTCGGTGGACAACACCAGCGTGTTGTCGAGGTCAGCGTCCAGCACGCGCTTGTCCACCCACACGATCTTGTCGATGAACGGGATGCGCGCGATCAGGCCGGCGCCGGTATTGCCGATCACCTGGCCGGGCTCGTACTTGTTCACCGGCTGGCCGACGGGCTTGTTCAGCCGCAGGATCACCGCCTGCTTGGTCTCCGGCACGATCGCGAAGGTCGCCGCGGCGAGGATCGCGGCACCCAGCGCTGCGAAGCCGATCGTCACCGGGTTACGCATCACCCCGCTCATCGGCCGGCCCCCTGCGCCGGCGCCGGTGCGGCTTCCACCTGCGGGTCGGCCAGCTTGCGGGCACGATCCAGCGGCAGGATCGGCGCCACGCCCGGGGTTTCCACGATCGTCTTGTCGGTCTTGGCCAGCACGGCCTCCATCGTCTCGTAATACATGCGGCGGCGCGTCACTTCGGGCGCCAGCTTGTACTGCTCATATACCTTGTCGAACGCCGCGGCCTCGCCCTGCGCGCGGGCGATCACCTGCTGCGAATAGCTGCGCGCATTGTTGAGATCGCCGACCGCCTTCTGCTGCGCCGCGGTCACGGCGTTGAAGTCGTCGATCAGGCTCGCCGGGGCTGCCGCCTGGCGGATCGACACGCCCTGCACGCGCACGCCGGCCTTATAATCATCCAGGATCTGCTGCATCATCTGCGTGACGCGTGCCTCGATCGTGGTTCGCCCGGCGCCGATCGCCTCGTTCAGCGTCGTGGTCGCCAGCACCGCGCGCATCGCGCTTTCCGCGGTCGCGCGCACCGTCTCCACCGGGTCCTTGATGTTGAACACGAAGTCGCGCGGGTTATCCACGCGCCACCGGACGGTGTAGGCGAGGTCGAGGATGTTCTGGTCGCCGGTCAGCACGTTCTCGCTGCCGTTGCGCGGGAATTCGTCCACCCGCACCTGCTCCACGTCCACCTTCTGCACCGATACGAACGGCGCCGGCAGCGTCACGCGGATGCCGGGATCGAGCATGCCCGAATAGCGCCCGAAAAAGGTCACCACGCCGCGCTGCTGCGGCCCGATCTGGTGGACGGAGGTGAAGATCACCCACACCGCGACGATCAGCGCGACGCCGATCAGCCACAAATGGCGTGCATTGGCGCCGATCGGCAGCTGCGGGCCGCCCCCGCCGCCACCACCACCGCCGCCACGGGCGCGCTTCAGGAATTCGTCGAGCGCGGTCGGTTTCGGGGAGCCCTTGCGGCCGCCCGGCGGCACTGCCCAGGGATTGCGCGGCGCACCGCTATTGTCGTCGGTGCCACCGCCGCCCCACGGGCCTTTAGGTGTTTCACTCATCAGAATCGGCGGTCGGCGCAGCCACTGCGGCAAGATCGTCATGATCTCCTTTATAGGTGTCTTACCCGCGAAAAACAGTGCCAAGCCGCACAGAAGCGGCGTATCGGGCCAATCCATGAACGAGAATGACGTGAAAAATGCGGTGGCTGCGGTTGCCGGCGACCGGGCCGTCGTCAGGGTCGAAGGCGGCCGCATCGGCGTGGTGGTGGACGCGACCGGGCTGGATGGGACGGCGCGTGATGCGCTGGAGGCAGCGGTGCGCATGGCCGCCGGGCCGGAAGCGCGCGTGGTGGTGACGGCGGAACGGCTCAACCGCCGGCTGATCGCGGTGGCCAGCGGCAAGGGCGGGGTCGGCAAGTCGACGGTGTCGGCAAACCTCGCGATCGGCCTCAGCCACGCCGGCCGCCGCGTCGGGCTGGTCGATGCGGACATCTACGGCCCGTCGCAGCCGCGGCTGATGGCCGCCGAAGGCGAACGCCCGCAGGCTAAGGACAAGGTACTGCTGCCGATCGCCACGCGTTACGGCGTGCCGATGCTCTCGATGGGCCAGCTGATCGAGCCGGGCAAGGCGATCGCGTGGCGCGGCCCGATGACGGCCGGCGCGCTCGGCCAGCTCGTCGACGCCGACTGGGGCGCTGCCGACACTTTGGTGATCGATCTGCCGCCCGGCACCGGCGACGTTCAGCTCACCATGATCCAGAAGCACCGCCCGGCCGGCGCGGTCATCGTCTCGACGCCGCAGGATCTCGCGCTGATCGACGCCACCCGCGCGATCGACCTCTTCAATAAGGCGGGCGTGCCGATCATCGGCCTCATCGAGAACATGGCCGGCTACGTCTGCCCGCATTGCGGCGAGATTTCCGATCCGTTCGGCAGCGGCGGGGCGGAAGCCGCGGCGCGCGATCTCGGCATCCCCTTCCTTGGCCGGGTGCCGCTCGACATCGCGATCCGCACCAAATCCGACGCCGGCGATCCCCCTGCGGCCGATCCGGCGGACACGATCTTCCGCCCGATCGCGCAGAAGGTTGCCGATTGGCTGGAAACCGCGGACGTTGCAGCGCGTTAGTCTAGGTACCGGTCGTGCCCCGCGCCTTTCTGCCGGCGGCACGAGCGGACCAGATTGTCGAGGGGAGCCCCCATGCCGCTGACCGCTGACGCCGATATCAAGGCGCTGCTCGAGGAAACGCGCACCATCGCGCTCGTCGGCGCCTCGGATCGCCCCGATCGGCCGAGCTATGGCGTCATGAAGCGGCTGCAGGATCACGGCTATCGGGTGATCCCGGTCAACCCGCAAATCACCGGCGAGCATATCCACGGCGAATATGTCTTCCGCGATCTGTCGCAGATCGGCGTGCCGATAGACATGGTCGATATCTTCCGCCGCTCCGAAGCCGCCGGCGAGGCGGTGGACGAGGCGATCGCCGCCGGCGCCAAGTCGGTGTGGATGCAGCTTGGCGTCATCAACCAGCCCGCGGCCGAACGCGCCGAAGCGGCCGGGCTGAAGGTGGTGATGGACCGCTGCCCCGCGATCGACATCCCGCGCCTCGGCGTCGCACCCGTCGCCGCCGAATAACCGCGCCTCCTGTCTCGTCACCCGGGCATGCTTCCGGGTCCCGCTTCCTCTTCCCGCGCGGGCCAACAAGCCCGGCGCCACTAAGCCGCTCGCCTTACCCCCTTCCCTTTCGCACGCGCAGCCGCAAAAAGGCCGCCAAACGGACTTGGGGAGAGGATCATGAAGTCACCGATCTGCGACATGCTGGGCGTGGATTTCCCGCTGCTGGCGTTCAGCCACTGCCGCGACGTCGTCGCCGCGGTTAGCCGCGCGGGCGGGTTCGGCGTGCTCGGCGCGACCGGCCATACGCTGGAAAGCCTGGAGACCGAACTCGCCTGGATCGACGCGCATGTCGACGGCAAGCCCTACGGCCTCGACGTGCTGATCCCGGAGAATCTCGCCACCGGCGGTGCCAAGGGCCTCACCCGCGCGTCGATCATGGACAAGGTGCCGGCCGAGCATCGCGCCTTCGTCGGCCAGCTCGCCGAGAAGCATCATTTCACCATGCCGGAGGAGCGCGCCAATTCCGATGCGCCCGCGCCGTTCGATCCGAACCTCGCGCTGGAAATGCTGGAGGTCGCCTTCCGTCACCCGATCAAGCTCATTGCCAACGCGCTGGGCGTTCCGCCCAAGGCGATGATCGACATGGGGCGTGAACGCGGCGTGCCGGTCGCGGCCTTGGTCGGCGCGAAGGAACATGCCATCCGCCAGGTCGATGCGGGGGTCGACATCCTCGTCGTCCAGGGCGGCGAGGCGGGCGGCCATTGCGGTGAGGTTTCCACCATGGTCCTCGTCCCCGAGGTGATCCGCGCGCTAGAGGCACATGGCAAGCGCGTCCCCGTCCTTGCCGCCGGCGGGATCATGACCGGCGGGCAGATGGCCGCGTCGATGGCGATGGGCGCCGATGGCGTGTGGACCGGTTCGGTCTGGCTCGCGACGCCGGAAAGCGAATGTTCGGACGTGTTCCGCGAAAAGATGGTCGAGGCCAGCTCGCGTGACACGGTCCGCTCCAAGAGCCGCACCGGCAAGCCGTCGCGCCAGTTGCGCTCGGCCTGGACCGATGCGTGGGAAGGCCCCGAATCGCCGGGCCCGCTCCCGATGCCCTACCAGTCGCTGATCAGCGAACCCGCGATCCGCGCCTGCGATGTCGCGGCGCAGAAGGGCGATCCGGCGGCGCGCGAGATGGTCACCTATTTCGTCGGCCAGGGCGTCGGCCTCGTCGATCAGGTGCGCCCCGCCGGCCAGGTGGTGCAGGATTTCAAGATGGAGTTCGCCGAGTCGATCGAGCGCATCACCGGGCTCGTCAGCGAATAAGGCCCCGCCGGCGCCGGTTCAGCGCCGCGGGCTCAGCAGGCTTCGGCCAGCGCCACCCGCGGCGCAAACTCGATCCGGTTCCGCCCGCGCGCCTTCGCCACGTACAGCGCGCGGTCGGCGGCGGACAGCAGGTCAGCGAGCGTCTCGCCATCGGTGCCGCGTTCGGCCACGCCGATGCTGACGGTGGCGGCCACCCCGCCGGTCGCGGCGTCGCTCGCGGCCGATTCGGCGAACCGCGCCGCCACCACCTGGCCGATCTGGCGGGCATGGATCCGTGCGTGGCCCGGCAGCAGCGCGGCGAATTCCTCGCCGCCGATCCGCGCCAGCACCGTGTCCTCGCCTGTCGCGCCGCGCACCACGCGCGCGAACAGCTTCAGCACCGCGTCGCCCGTCGCATGGCCATGGCGGTCGTTGATCGCCTTGAAATGGTCGAGGTCGAAGGCGAGCAGCGACATCGGCTCGCCCATGCCGGCACGCGCCATCACCCGCTCCCCTTCCTCGAAGAACCAGCGCCGGTTGCCGAGCCCCGTGAGATAATCGGTGCGCGACGTCTGCAGCAGCTGGTCGTGCGCTTCCTCGCGGATCATCGCCAGCAGGCTCATCGGAAGGGCGACCGAATACAGCACGCCCTCGTACATCGTCAGCGTGCTCGCCAGCGCCAGCACGTCATTGCCCCACATGCCCACCATCAGCGGCAGCGCGGTCGCGCGCACCACGTAGAACATCGCGTGCACGGTCAGGATCACGATCACCACGCGCCGCCCGCGCAGGCCACGAAGCATATGGTTGCGCAGCACTTCCCAGGTCGTCGCCGCGGACACCAGCGCGATCGGCCCGGCCGACACGTAATTCCACACCGTGCCCTGCCCACCGGCGCCCCCGATCGCCCAGATCGCGGCGATGGCGGCGAGCGTGGCGACCGACGCAGTCCGATAGCGCCGCCCCCGCAGCGCAGCGACACCGTTCAGGATCAGCAGGTATCCGGCCATGAAGCTGAGGTTGCTCAGCGCCGGCAGCAGCGGTCCGCTGCCATGGGCGCGCACCGTCGCCAGCACGCATCCCACCGCCAGCATCACATAGGCGCCGGCGAACAGCCGCAAGGTCGCCCGCCGCTGCGGCCGCGCCTCCCCTTCCCACACGGTCATCGCCGCGCTGAGCAGGAGAGTCCCGATCGCCAGGACGTAAAGAGTGAACAGATCGAACTGCATCGCGACACCAAGCTTCCTTCCCGCTCGCTACGCGCGACTTGGAAAGATCTTGTTAAATTCTCGGGAAAAACTGGCCCAGCGTCGGCCGTCAGATGCCCTCTGGGAACACCGTGTGTCCGGCGGCTTCCAGCCCCTGGGTAAGATCTGCGATGCAAGCGTCCACCGCGGCCGGATCTGGCGATCGAACGACGAAGTTGGCGCCGGTGCGCCCTTCGCGGAAGAAGGGATAGCTGCCGATCGCGACACCCTCATGGGTCTTTTCCGCGTTGCGCAGCAGGTCCGCCACTTCGCTTTCCGCGACCCAGCAGCCGATCTGGCGGCTGACGACCGGGCGGCCACCCTCCAGCGTGCCGGTTAGTGCGTCCAGCATCCCGGCGGTGATGTTCGGCACGCCGGCCATGATGAAGATATTGTCGATGTGGATGCCGGGCGCGCCCGACATTCGATTCTCGATGAGGTCCGCGCCCTCGGGCACGCGCGCCATGCGCAGCCGTGCATCGGTCACGCCGCCGCGCGAGGCATAATAACGATCGAGCACCGCCACGGCGGCGGGGTGGAACACCACCTGCACGCCAAGCGCCGCGGCGATCGCGTCCACCGTGATGTCGTCATGCGTCGGCCCGATGCCGCCAGTGGTGAACAGATAATCGTTGCGGGCGCGCAACGTGTTCACCGCCTCGACGATCGCTTCCTCGCGGTCGGGCACGACGCGCACCTCGACCAGCCTGATGCCCTGCACGTTCAGCCATTGCGCGATCTGCGCGACGTTCTTGTCCTGCGTGCGGCCGGAGAGAATCTCGTCCCCGATCACGACGAGCGCGGCGGTCCAGATGCGTTCGCTATCCATGCGCGGACAGGCATAGCCTCGCAAAAGTGCCGCCGTCACGCTATATCGCGCGGCATGACCGATTACGTCACCGTCACCAGCGACGCACCGCTCGGGCGCACCGGCGCCATCAAGCTCCACGGCCCCGATGCCTTTGCCGGCATGCATGTCGCGGGCCGCCTTGCCGCCGAAACGCTCGACATGATCGTGCCGCACATGGTCCCCGGCGTCACCACGGCGGAGATCGACCGGCTGGTGCACGATTTCATCACCAGCCGCGGCGGCGTCCCCGCGACGCTCGGCTATCGCGGCTACACGCACAGCTGCTGCATCTCGATCAACCATGTCGTCTGCCACGGCATCCCCAGCGAAAAGACGCTGAAGTCGGGTGACATCGTCAATGTCGACGTGACGCCGATCGTCGATGGCTGGCATGGCGATTCCTCGCGCATGTATCTGATCGGCGACGTGCCGCTGAAGGCCCGCCGCCTCGTCGACGTCACCTACGAATGCCTGATGATCGGCATCGAAAAGGCGCTGCCCGGCAACACACTCGGCGATGTCGCCCATGCCATCCAGCGCCATGCCGAGGCGCATCGCTACGGCGTGGTGCGCGATTTCTGCGGCCATGGCCTCGGCCGGCTGTTCCACGACGCACCGGAGGTCGTCCATGTCGGCCGCCCGGGCACCGGGCCCGAACTGAAGCCGGGCATGATCTTCACCATCGAACCGATGATCAACATCGGCCGCCCGGACGTGAAGCTGCTCGACGATGGCTGGACGGCGGTGACGCGCGATCGCTCGCTGTCGGCGCAGTTCGAACATTCGATCGGGATTACCGAAACGGGGTGCGAGATCTTCACCGTGTCGCCGGCGGGGCTGCACAAGCCGCCCTATTCCTGATCCCATTTCGGTGCCTCGCGCACCGTCCCGCGCCATTGCGGCGCATTGCCGCACCATCGGCGTGCACGGGACGGCCGCGAATGCACGGGTAATCGGCCCCGACCTGTCCGGGATGACAGGCTAAATCGACCGACTTATCCTCTTTCCTTTCGCCCCGACCTGCGCCAGTTTCCCGCCTCGCTCGGAACGGAGCGGGGGAGAGGATGATGCGGCTTGGATATGCGCTGATCGCAGCGCTGGCGCTGGTATCGTGCAAGGCAGCTACCAATGAAAACGAGGCGGCGGATCGCAGCGCCGCCACCGGCGCGGGCAAGGTCGATGCCGCGCTTCTGACCACCGGCGGCGATGGCCGCGACTGGGCAATGACCGGCTTCAATTATCAGGAACAGCGCTTCTCGCCGCTGACCCAGATCAACGCCGGGAACGTCGGCCAGCTCGGCCTCGCCTGGTATGCCGACATGCCCGATGCACGCGGCCAGGAAGCGACGCCGATCGTCATCGACGGCAAGCTCTTCGTCACCGGCCCCTGGTCCAAGGTCTTCGCCTATGATGCTGGCACCGGGCAGAAATTGTGGGAATTCGATCCCGGCGTGTCGCGCGAAAAGGGCGTCCAGGCGTGCTGCGACGTCGTCAACCGCGGCGTCGCTGCATGGAAGGGGCGCCTGTATCTCGGCACGATCGACGGCCGCCTGATCGCGCTCGACGCCGCCACCGGCAAGCAGGACTGGTCCGTCCAGACGACGGACAATTCAAAGCCTTACACGATCACCGGCGCGCCGCGTGTGGTGAAGGGGATGGTCGTCATCGGCAACGGCGGCGCGGAATTCGGCGTGCGCGGCTATGTCACTGCCTATGACGCCGCGACCGGCGCGAAGAAGTGGCGCTTCTACACCGTCCCCAACCCCACCGGCGCAGCGGATGGCGAGGCGAGCGATGCGGCCATGGCCAAGGTCGCGCCGACGTGGTCGGAAAACGGCCAGTGGAAGCAGTCCGGCGGCGGCGGTACGGTGTGGGATTCGATCGTCTATGACGCGGAGCTCGACCAGCTGTACCTTGGCGTCGGCAACGGCTCCCCCTGGAACCACGGCCTGCGCAGCGAGGGAAAGGGCGACAATCTCTTCCTCTCCTCGATTGTCGCGCTGAAGCCCGATACCGGCGAATATGTCTGGCATTACCAGGAAACGCCGGGCGAAACTTGGGATTTCACCGCCACCCAGCCGATCAACCTCGCCACGCTCAACATCGGCGGCCAGCAGCGCCGCGTGCTGATGCAGGCGCCCAAGAACGGCTTCTTCTACGTCATCGATCGCACCAACGGGAAGCTGATCAACGCCGGCCAGTTCATCCCCGGCGTCAACTGGGCAAGCGGCTATGACCTGAAGACCGGCCGTCCGATCGAGAACCCGGAGGCGCGCTATTACAAGACGGGCAAGCCGTTCCTTGCGGTGCCGAGCGCGATCGCCGCGCACAATTGGCAGCCGATGAGCTTCAACCCTCAGGCTGGCCTCGCCTATATCCCGGCACAGATCGTCGGCTCGGCCTATCTCAACCCCTCGTCGGACCTGGATAAGGCGAAGCCGCTCGGCTTCAACGTCGGCCAGGATCTCGGCAACGCCATGTATCCGCGCGATCCGGCAGCGGTGAAGCAGGCGATCGCCGGCGCCACCGGGCGGCTCGTCGCGTGGGATCCGGTCGCCAACAAGGCGCGCTGGACGGTGGATTATCCGACGCCGTGGAATGGCGGCACGATGACGACCGCTGGCAATCTCGTCTTCCAGGGAACGGCACTCGGCGAGTTCCGCGCCTATGCCGCGGATAGCGGAAAGCAGCTCTTCACCTATCCGGTCGGCACCGGGATCATGGCCGGCGCGTCAACCTTCATGATCGGCAACGACCAATATGTGGCGGTGCTCGCCGGGCGCGGCGGCGCGCTGCCGCTGTCGATCGGCTATGCCATCGGCAAGGCACGCGACGTGCCGAACGTGCCGCGCCTTTTGGTGTTCAAGCTCGGCGGCACGGCAAAGCTGCCGGAAACCAAGCCGCAGGATTCGACCCCGGTGGCCCTGCCCGAGAACAAGGCGACTCCGCAGCAGGTGGCACAGGGCCAGGCGCTGTTCGGCCGCTATTGCCAGGTCTGCCATGGCGCCAGCGCTGGCGGCGGCGGCGTGCTGCCGAACCTGCAGCGTTCCGCGACGCTCGGCGACCCCGACACGTGGAAGGCGATCCTGATCGACGGCATGCTGAAGGACCGCGGCATGGTTAGCTTCGCGAAGGTGCTGACGCCAGAACAGGCGCAGCTGATCCGCCTCTACGTCATTGACGAGGCGCATTGGGCGCAGAAGAACCTCGGCGGCGGTACCAAGACAGTGGCGCCGGCGCCGGGCGCGCAGAAGTCCCCCGTGCCGACCGGCGTGCGCTGAAACGGAAGCAAGCACGTGCCCCACAAACCGGCATGTACCCGCCCCCTGCCCAATCCTTAGGCAGCGGTTGTCGGTCGCCGGGGCGAGTCGCCGCCTTGCCCTTCGGGGCGGCGACTGGCACGTTCGATGCAAGCACCAGTCACGGGGCGAGGGTTCTAACCAAGGGGTGGGCGTTTCCGCGTGAAGAAGATCGAAGCGATCATCAAGCCGTTCAAGCTCGATGAGGTGAAGGAAGCGCTGCACGAAGTGGGCGTGTCCGGAATCACCGTGACCGAGGCCAAGGGCTTCGGCCGGCAGAAGGGCCATACGGAGCTGTATCGCGGCGCCGAATATGTCGTGGATTTCCTGCCCAAGGTGAAGCTCGAGGTCGTCGTGGAAGACGGTCTGGCCGAGCGCGTCGTGGAAGCGATCGCGCAGGCGGCACAGACCGGCCGGATCGGCGACGGCAAGATCTTCGTCATTCCCGTCGAAACAGCGCTGCGAATCCGCACCGGCGAGCGTAACGACGACGCAATCTGACCCGCACCATCCGGCACAGACCGGAAAAAACTTCGTCCCGTCATCGCGCCCGCCGGCTTCCGTTCGGCGGCGCAACCGCAAGAGAGAGTAACGACCATGGCAGCGACCGCCGCAGACATCATCAAGAAGATCAAGGACGAGGAGATCGAGTGGGTCGATCTTCGTTTCACCGATCCCAAAGGGAAGTGGCAGCACCTGACCATGGTGTCGTCCGTGATGGGCGAGGATGAGTGGACCGACGGCCTGATGTTCGACGGCTCGTCGATCGAGGGCTGGAAGGCGATCAACGAGAGCGACATGATCCTGAAGCCGGATCTGGACGCGGTGTATACCGATCCCTTCTCGGCCACCCCGATGCTGATCGTGTTCTGCGACATCGTCGAGCCGTCGACCGGCGAAGGCTACAGCCGCGATCCGCGCACCACGGCGAAGCGCGCCGAGGCATATGTCAAGGAAACCGGCATCGGCGACACGGTCTATGTCGGCCCCGAAGCCGAATTCTTCATGTTCGACGACGTCCGCTTCGACACGTCGTACAACCAGTCGTATTTCAAGATCGACGATATCGAGCTGCCGACCAACACCGGCCGCGAATATGAAGGCGGCAACCTCGCGCACCGTCCGCGCGCCAAGGGCGGCTATTTCCCCGTCGCGCCGGTCGACAGCGCCGTCGACATCCGCGGCGAGATGGTCTCCACCATGCTCGAAATGGGCCTGCCCTGCGACAAGCACCACCACGAGGTGGCCGCTGCGCAGCACGAGCTCGGCCTCACCTTCGGCACGCTGACCACCACCGCCGATCGCATGCAGATCTACAAGTATGTCGTGCACCAGGTCGCGCATGCCTATGGCAAGTCGGCGACCTTCATGCCCAAGCCGATCAAGGAAGATAACGGCTCGGGCATGCACACCCACTTCTCGATCTGGGAAGGCAAGACCCCGCTGTTCGCCGGCAACGGCTATGCCGGGCTCAGCGAGACCTGCCTCTATTTCATCGGCGGCATCATCAAGCATGCCAAGGCGATCAACGCTTTCACCAACCCCACCACCAACAGCTACAAGCGGCTGGTGCCCGGCTATGAGGCGCCGGTGCTGCTTGCCTATTCGGCGCGCAACCGTTCGGCATCGTGCCGCATCCCGTACGGCACCGGCCCGAAGTCGAAGCGCGTCGAAGTGCGCTTCCCGGATGCCATGGCGAACCCGTACCTCGCCTACGCCGCGCTGCTGATGGCCGGCCTCGATGGCATCCAGAACAAGATCCATCCGGGCGAGGCGATGGACAAGAACCTCTATGACCTGCCGCCGGCAGAGCTCGCCGAGGTGCCGACCGTCGCCGCCTCGCTCCGTGAGGCGCTCGACAGCCTGCTCGCCGATCACGACTTCCTGCTGAAGGGCGACGTGTTCACCAAGGACCAGATCGAGGCCTATGTCGAAATGAAGTGGGGCGAAGTCGCGCGCTGGGAAATGACGCCGAGCCCGGTCGAGTACGACATGTACTACAGCCTCTGATCGCGCTGCCGCCGCGTTCACGTGGCGGCGACGCTGAAGACGGGAGAACGAAGGGGCGTCCGAGCAATCGGGCGCCCCTTTCTCATTGCCCACCTAAGCCATTCTCGGCGCAACTGACCCTTAAGGAATTTGTCGTTACGCGCGTGTTATGTCTTCGCTGATCCAGGAAGCTGCCCTTTCCACCGCCCCGTTCAACCGCGTTCCACCGCGATCTGCCGCAGCCGCAGTCGATCCCTTGCTTGATCGCGCCATGGCGATGGCGGGGATCGGGGCCTGGTCCTGCGACCTGGCGGACGAGCGCCTCAACTGGACGAGCGGCGTGCATCACATCTTCGGGCTGGCACCTGGCGCTGACGTCGACCGTCGCGACATTCTCGCGCTCTACACCGAGGAATCGCGTGATCGCCTGGAGGAGTTGCGCCGTCAGACGATCAACCGCGGCACCCGGCTCAATCTCGACGCGGAGATCCGGCGTCCGGATGGCGAGGTGCGCTGGCTGCGCATCAACGGCGAGCTGGTCTGGCGCCCCGGCAGCACGCCCGTCCTCCACGGCATCAAGCAGGATGTGACCGAGGAAAAGCGTCGGCTGGAAGCGCTGCGGCGCCTTGCCGAAAATGACGCGCTCACCGGCCTCGCCAACCGCGCGATTTACGAACACCGCTTCCTCAACCGGCGCTGTACCCGCTTCGCCGCCGCCCGGCTTGGGGCGCTCGTGCTGTTCGATCTCGATGGCTTCAAGCATGTCAACGACCGGCTCGGCCATCTCGCCGGCGATGCCTGCCTGCGCACCTTTGCCGAACGGCTGGTGGCTCACTTTCCCCAAGCGCTTCTCGCGGCCCGCATCGGCGGCGACGAGTTCGCGCTGGTCGTCGATAATCAGGAGCCCCCGCACCTGGTCGAGCAGCGTGTCGCAAGCTTCCTCGAAGCCCTGCGCGCGCCGATCCACTGGCATGGGCAGGTTTTCTCGATCGGTGCGACGAGCGGCATCGCCGCGCCGATTGACCCCTGGTCCTATGATCCGGAGGAACTTTTCATCCGCGCCGACGCGGCGCTTTATGCGGCCAAAAGGGCGCGGCCGCAGCGACGCTGAGCGGCGCCGCGCTGGCCCCGCTCAGAACGCCACGCATTTATGCACGGCCATCTTCTCGAAGCCGAGCCGCCGGTAGACCGGCTCGCCCATTGCTGACGCCTGCAGCGCCGCGTGGCCGAGGCCGTGTTCGAGGCCGGCCCGCATCGCTGCCAGCGTCACAGCCGCGCCCAGCCCCTGCCGCCGGAACCCTTCACGTGTCGAGCAGACATAGATCCCGGCCACCCCATCCGCCGCCAGCATGGCCGAGGTCGCGACCATCCGCCCATCCTGCCGCGCCGCAAAGCGCCGCAGGCTGCCGGGCGGATCAGCGCGCCGCTGCTCCACCTCGGTCATCCGCGCGACCTGCTCGGGCGCCACGCCCATCGACGGCGCATAGCAATCGACCCATTCTGCGACGGCGGCGTCACCGCTCACTTCCTCGATGACGATGCCGTCCGGCAGCGGCGCTTCGGGAAGATCGAGAAGCGAGCGCACATAGAGCGGCATTTCGTCGGTGACCGTCCCACCGCAGGCGAGCAGCGCATCGATCGCACCGGGATGTGAGTCCGGCCCGATCCACCAGAGCGATGGTATGTCGCGCAGCTGCTCCACCGCCGCGCGGATCCGCTCGACACGGCTCGGATCGTCGACGCGCGTCACGCCGTTCAGCAGGGGATGCGCGATCCCGCTGCGGAACAGCGAAAGGCTATCCTCTTCGCGCAGCTCGTCACCCATGTTCATCCAGTAGCGATGGACATTATCAAGTGCCGCCGTGAGCAGCGCCGCATCACTATTTGCCTGTCGATCCGTCACGCCCGTCCTCCCGCCACGCGCCCGCCTCCATCGCGAGCGGCAACACGAGTGGCCATGCGCCGCTAGCCATTTATTACCAGGCGGCGGCGGAAGGTTGCACGTGCAACACGGCTCGCCCCCGGCGTGCCGTCCGAAGCGTCGTGACGGCGGATGGCAAGCCGGGCCAGGCGCGGGAGACCTCGCTCCCGACAGGATCAGAAGTTGAGCGCCACCCGCGCGGTCAGCCGATCACCCGTGTCGCGCGCATTGGCGAAGGGCGACGGCACACGCTCGGAAATGTCGGTGCCGGTATAGACCAGGCCAAGCGTCAGCGGGCCGGTGATATGGTCCACGCCCAGCGACCAGTCCCAATAGCTCCCGCCGGGCCGCAGCCGTGCCGCACGGATCGGATCGTCCACCGAACCGGAGGAATGGCCGGCGCTTGCCATCAGCGTGAACGGCGTTGCCGGCACGCCCACGCGCGCACGCCCGCCAATCCACAGATTGTCGCCGCCGATGGCGCCCTGATCCGGTGCGTAGCGAGCATCGATGCCGACTTCCGCCGGCCCAAGCGCGTAGCTCGCGCCGGCGCCAACCTCGACATAATCCATCTTGCCGCGCGCCCTGGTGAACAGATGCCCGGTGACGAAGCCGTCGAGCCGCAGCCCGCCGCCAACGTCAGTACCGAAGCCGCCGGTCGCGTCCACCACCGCATCCGCCCCGCCGTGGCGCGGATCGCCGCGTGTGCCGGTCACGCGAACGCCGAGATCGACGCCCGAGGGAAGCCCTGCGCGAATGCTCGCGGCCGGGGAAATCTTGCCGTCGCTCCAGCTGATCCCGCGGCGGCGTTCATCGGTCGATGCTTCCACGCTGCCGCCAAGCGACACCTGCGCAGACGCCGCCGCCGCCGTCACCCCAAGGGCAACGGCGGCACCCAATGCGATCAGCCGCACCTCAGCTGCGGGCCGGGCTGTGCGCGCGATCGAGTTCGAGCGCGAGTGCTTCGCGATCCTTCTCGGCAACGGCAAGCAGATGGTCGCGCACGGTATCGCTGCGCGCCGCGACTTCCTGCGCGATCGCTTCGCGCTGGCCCGAACACCAGCCGGCGCGGCGGCCCTCGATCGGGGTATCGCTGGAAATCGTGCGCGACAGCACGTGGCCGGCAGCGCTGCGGGCTTCACGCTGGACGCTCACGTTCGCCTTCCAGGCGCATTGCAGCGTGCTCGCACGGCCGCCCGGGCCGGCAGCGCCGATCTGCTTGTGCTTGACGGCCACGTCGCTGCGGTACGTCACGTCGACGCGCTGGCCTTTATGATCGATTTCGACGCGGTGCGCGTCGGTAGCGATCGGGGTGCCGAGCAACAGCCCGGCAGCAAGGATAAGGTTCATTTGGGTCTCCTGCGGGTTGCGGACTATGGTGCCCGCTCACTCGTGCCACGCCGACCTGCGTAGCCTCTCGTAAATGGCCGATACGGACCGGACGTTCAATGGATGCGCATCCGCGCAATGATTTGAAACAGCTCGGCGAAGATCGCCAGAGCCTGTCCTACAACGGTAGGCGATTGGTATAACGCTGCTCAAGGTGGGAGCGGAAGAAGCCGTCGTTGGAAAAAAACGCGCTGGAGCCTCAACATTCTCAACATTCGCGGTGCTGCAACATGGAGCCTGGCAGGTCTTATCAAGCACAATCGCGCTCGTTTCCGCTTGTTCTGCGCCCGCAACGACTGATAGCGGCTCTCACATGCTTCGCTTCGCTGCCGCCGCGCTCTTGCTCGCGCCCCTCGCCGCTCCGCTCCCGGCGGCCGCTGCCACCACCCCCACCGAAAACCGCATGAAGGCGGTGATCGAACAGGAGGCGCCGCGGCACGAGGCCTTGCTTGAAAAGCTCGTTCGGCAGAACTCGGGCAGCCTCAACATTGCCGGCGTGAAGGCAGTGGGCGAGATGATGCGCGCGGAACTTGAGCCGCTCGGCTTCAAGGTCGACTGGATCGACATGGCGCAAACCGGGCGTGCCGGTCACATCATCGCGACCCACAAGGGGAATGGCCGCGGCAAGCGCGTGCTGCTGATCGGCCACCTCGATACGGTGTTCGAACCCGACAGCCCGTTCACCGGCTGGACGCGCGACGGGGACCGCGTGACAGGACCGGGCGTCGGCGACGACAAGGGCGGCCTCGTCGTGATCGTCGCCACGCTGCGCGCCATGCACGCCGCCGGGACGCTCAAGAACGCCGATATCCAGGTCGTCCTCACCGGCGACGAGGAAAAGACCGGTGCGCCGCTCGACGTGGCCCGCCGCGATCTGATCGCTGCCGGGAAATGGGCGGACATCGCGTTCGAATATGAGAATGTCGCCACCGACAGCGGCCAGGATTATGCCACCACGGCGCGGCGCAGCTCCACCAACTGGGAGATCGTCACCACCGGGCGCACCGGCCATTCCAGCGGCATCTTCAACCAGTGGATGGGCTATGGCGCGACGTTCGAAATGGCGCGCATTCTGGATGAATTCCGCCGCACGCTGCCCGAACCGAACCTCACCTTCAACGCCAGCGTCCTCGTCGCCGGCACCCCCGCTGCGCTTGACGAGCCGGGCGTGAAGGGCACGGCAGAGGGGAAGACCAACGTCATCCCCGCCCGCGCAGTGGCGCGCGGCGATCTGCGCAGCCTGACGCCCGAGCAGGATACGCGCATCAAGGCTGCGATGGAGGCGATCGTCGCCAAGCATCTGCCCGGCACCGAAGGCTCGATCCGCTTCTTCGAAGGCTATCCGTCGATGCCGCCGACGGCCGCGAACCGCGCCTTGCTCGATCGGCTCAATGCGGTGAACCGCGACATCGGCCTGCCGGAAATGAAGGAGATGGATCCATCGAAGCGCGGCGCCGCCGACTCGAGTTTCGTCGCGGCCGATGCGGTGACGCTGGGTGGGATGGGCGCGTCCGGCGGCGGCGCGCATGCGGTGGGCGAATGGGTCGATCTCACCAGCCTGCCGCGCCAAGCACTGCGCAGCGCCGTGCTGATCTCGCGCCTCACCGCCGAACCCCGCTAAGTCTTTATTCGCATTGGCGGAAACTAACCGCCGTCCGCTCGTTCATCTGGCGTACAGGAAAAGCCGCGGTCCCGCGGCGCCTTGCTGCCGGAGCCAACGAATGAACGATGCCAGCCGCCGTGATCTGCTGAAGGCCAGCGCTGTCGCCGGCGCCGGCCTCGCCGCCGCACCGGCGCTGGCGCAAGGCGCGCGGCGCCCGACACCCAGTCCGGCGACCGCCTACACCAACCAGCCCTTCCCCGAGCAGCGGCAGAAATGGCCGGCATTGCAGCGCGACATGAAGCCGGTGCCAGATTGCGGCGAACGCAGCTACCGCGGCTCCGGCCGACTGCAGGGGCTGAAGGCGCTCGTCACCGGTGGCGATTCCGGCATCGGCCGCGCGGCCGTAATCGCCTTTGCGCGCGAAGGCGCGGACGTCGCGATCAACTATTTCCCGACCGAGGAGCCGGACGCGCAGGATGTAGCCAAGCTGCTGCGCGGGGAAGGCCGCCGCGTCGAGCTTATCCCCGGCGATCTCACCAATGCGAAATTCTGCACTGAACTTCCCGAGCGCGCTGCGAAGGCGCTCGGCGGCTTGGACATCGTCGTCAACAACGCCGCCTATCAGCAGTCGAAGCAGTCGATCGAGGAGATCACCGCGGAGCAGTTCGACCGCACGATGAAGACCAACGTCTATGCGACATTCCACATCTCCAAGGCCGCAATCCCGCTGCTGAAACCCGGCTCGACGATCATCAACACGCTGTCGGTGAACTCGGTCAGTCCGGGCGAGGAGCTGCTCGATTACGCCACGACCAAAGGCGCGCTGCTGATCTTCACCAAGGGGCTCGCGAAGCAGCTCGCGGCCAAAGGTATCCGCGTCAACGGCGTCGCCCCCGGCCCGGTGTGGACGCCGCTGCAGGTCGCGGGTGGCCAGCTGCCCGGCAAGCTCGGCGAATTCGGCCAGGATACGCCGCTCGGCCGCGCCGGGCAGCCGGCCGAGTTCGGGCCGATATGGGTCGCGCTCGCCGATCCGCAGACCAGCTTCACCAGTGGCAGCGTGTTCGGCGCGAACGGCGGCACCGGCGTGATCTGACCCGTTCGTCGCATGCCCGTCGCGTGGTCGCCGCACGGTCGCGCGCCCGCTGACGCAGAACTCCTGTCCGGCGATGCCACGCCATAGCCCATCAGGAGAGACGCGCATGCCAGCCCCTGCGGAGGTGCCCGACGCCCAGGATCACGGCCTGTGGTTCATGAACGGCCGCATTCACATCCATGTCAGCCGTCACGACACCGCGGACGGCCTCTCGATCGTCGAGCACCACCTGCCGCGCGGCTTCGGCCCGCCGCTGCACATCCATCGCGACGAGGATGAATTCTTCCACATCATCGAAGGATTGTTCCGCTTCCGCCTGGGGGATCGGACCATCGCCGGCATGGCGGGCGACGTCATCGCCCTTCCCCGCGGAGTGCCGCACGGCTTCCGCGTCCTCTCGGTGGAGGGCGGCCGCTGCCTGACGATGACGCGCGGCGGCTTCGAGGACATGCTGCGCGACGCGTCACGCCCGGCGGATCACGCGGGCCTGCCCGATCAGATCACGCCATCGCCCGAGCAACAGGCCGCGCTCCACACCATCTGCGCGCGGCACGGGATTGATCTCATCGCGCCACCGATCGATTAATCGGGGCGCAGGATCAGTCGAGGTTTGGTCGCAACCGCCGCTTCGCCGTTTCGAGGTCCACACCGCGGCGCACCGCATAGTCCGCCACCTGATCCTCGCCGATCCGCGCCACGCCGAAATACTCCGCCTGCGGGTGCCCGAAGTAGAAGCCGCTCACCGCGGCGGTCGGCAACATCGCGTAGCTTTCGGTCAGCGTGATACCGGTTGTCCGCCCCGCATCCAGCATGTCGAACAGGATGGTCTTCAGGCTATGCTCGGGGCACGCCGGATAGCCAGGCGCCGGTCGGATGCCGCGATATTGCTCGCGAACCAGCGCCTCGTTCGTCAGCTGCTCGTCCGGGGCGTAACCCCACAATTCGGTCCGCACCTTCTGGTGCAAGGCCTCGGCAAAGGCTTCGGCGAAGCGATCCGCCAGTGCTTTCAGCAAGATGTCGGAATAATCGTCCACCGCCGCCTTGAAGCGTTCGAGATGCGGCTCGATTCCGTGAATGCCGACGGCAAAGCCGCCGATCCAATCCCCCTTGGGATCGACAAAGTCGGCCAGGCACATGTTCGCGCGGCCCTCGCGCTTCGCGATCTGCTGGCGCAGGAACGGCAGCCGCACGGTCTTTTCGTTGGTCCGGTCGAGATCGGGAACACGGAAGCCCTCGGGCACGCTCGCGCCATCCGGGCTGCGATGATCCTGGCTATGCGCCGTATAGACCCAGACATCGTCGTCATGCCGGTGGCACGGCCACAGACCGGCGACGCCGCGCGCCGTAAGCCACTTTTCCGCGACGATCTTGTCCAGCATCGCCTGTGCATCGGCATAAAGCGCGCGCGCGCTCTCGCCGACCACCGCGTCATCGAGAATGGCCGGGAAGGTGCCGGCCAGTTCCCACGCGCGAAAGAAGGGCGTCCAGTCGAAGTACTCGCGCAGGTCCGCCAGATCCCAGTCGTCGAAAACATGCACGCCGGGCTTCAACGGCGCGGCCGGCTTCAGCGCCATATCGGCAACGAAGCCGCGCGCACGCGCTTCGGTCAGCGGCAGCAGGTCGTTCTGCCCCTTGCCCTCGCGCGCCGCGCGTACCGCGGCATATTCGTCCGACACCTTGGTGACGAAGGGATCGCGCTGCGTCTCGGATACAAGTGCCGTCGCCACGCCCACCGCGCGGCTGGCGTCGAGCACGTGAACCACTGGCCCCTGATAGGCTGGCGCGATGCGCAGCGCGGTGTGAACCTTGGACGTGGTCGCGCCGCCGATCAGCAGCGGCATCGTCATGCCCGCGCGCTGCATCTCCTCACCCACCGTCACCATCTCGTCCAGCGATGGGGTGATCAGGCCGCTGAGGCCGATCATGTCAGCGTCGTTCTCGTTCGCGGCTTCCAGAATCCTGGTCCACGGTACCATCACGCCAAGGTCGATCACCTCGAAGCCGTTGCACTGCAGAACGACGCCGACGATGTTCTTGCCGATATCGTGAACGTCGCCCTTCACCGTCGCCATGATGACGCGGCCCTTCGCCTTTGCGCCCGCCGATTTCTCCGCCTCTATGTACGGCAGCAGGTGCGCGACCGCCTTTTTCATGACGCGCGCTGACTTCACCACTTGCGGCAGGAACATCTTGCCGCTGCCGAAGAGGTCGCCGACGACGTTCATCCCGTCCATCAACGGGCCTTCGATCACCTCGATCGGCCGCCCGCCGCGCTCGAAGATCGCGACGCGCGCTTCCTCGGTATCCTCCACGACATGCGCGTCGATGCCCTTCACCAGCGCATGTTCCAGTCGCTTCACGACATCCCACGAACGCCATTCCGCGGCCTGCTTTTCCGCCACCGCATCAGTGCCGCAGAAGCGCTCCGCCAACGCGACGAGGCGATCGCCAGCCTCGGCATCGCGATTGAGGATCACATCCTCGCAGGCAGTACGCAGCTCAGGATCGATCGTGTCATACACGTCGAGCTGACCGGCGTTGACGATCGCCATGTCCATGCCGGCGGGGATCGCATGGTAAAGGAATACCGAGTGCATCGCGCGGCGCACCGGCTCGTTACCGCGGAAGCTGAACGACAGGTTGGAAAGGCCGCCGGAGATATGGACGTGCGGGCAGCGCGCCTTGATCTCGCGCGTCGCTTCGATGAAGTCGACGGCGTAATTGTTATGCTCCTCGATCCCCGTCGCCACGGCGAACACATTGGGATCGAAGATAATATCCTCTGGCGGGAAGCCGATGCCGGTCAGCAGCTTGTAGGCGCGCTCGCAGATCTCGACCTTGCGATCCTTGGTGTCTGCCTGGCCCACCTCGTCGAAGGCCATCACCACTGCCGCGGCGCCATAGTTCATGCACCGGCGCGCGCGATCGAGGAATTCCTCCTCGCCTTCCTTCATGCTGATCGAATTGACGATCGGCTTGCCGGATACGCACTTCAGCCCCGCTTCGATCACATCCCACTTGGAGCTGTCGATCATCACCGGCACACGGGCAATATCGGGCTCCGCCGCAATCAGCTTCAGGAACGTCGTCATGGCGTGGTGCGCGTCGAGCAGCCCCTCGTCCATATTGACGTCGATCACCTGTGCACCATTCTCCACCTGCTGGCGCGCAACCTCGACTGCACGGGCGTAATCGCCCGCCATGATCATCCTCTTGAACGCCGCGGATCCGGTGACGTTCGTGCGCTCGCCGACATTGACGAAGGTGGAAGAGGAGTTCGTGGTCACAAGTTTTCCGTTCGTGTCGAGCCCTGCGACTGCCTGTGAAACAGGCGCTCAGGACGAGCTAAAGCGAGACACCGTGCGATCCGCTCGCGGCTCGTCCACGAGTTTGCTCGGGACGAACGGTGTGAATTGATTACGCCGCCGCCATTGTGAACGGCTCCAGCCCCGCCAGCCGCGTGCGAACCGGCGGCGCCGGCAAGCGACGCGGCGCAACGCCCTTCACCGCCTCTGCAATCGCGGCGATGTGCGCCGGCGTGGAGCCGCAGCAGCCGCCTAGCACGTTCACCTGCCCTGCCGCGGCCCATTCATGCACCAGCCCGGCGGTTGTCACCGGCGCCTCGTCATAGGCGCCAAGCTCGTTCGGCAGACCGGCATTCGGATAGACCATGATCAGCGCGTCGCAGATGTCCGACAGCGTCTTCACGTGCGGGCGCAGCTGCTGCGCGCCGAACGAGCAGTTGAGCCCGATCGTCAGCGGGTTCGCGTGCCGCACTGCATGCCAGAAGGCCTCGACCGTGTGGCCCGAGAGATTGCGGCCCGACAAATCGGTCAGCGTCATCGACAGCATGATCGGCAAGTCACGCCCAAGCGCCGCGCCAGCCTCGATCGCTGCCATCACGCCGGCCTTGGCGTTCAGCGTGTCGAATACCGTCTCGATCAGGATGAAATCGGCACCACCTTCGACCAGCGCGTCGATCTGCTCGCGGTACACGTCTTTCAGATAGTCGAAGTCGATTTCCCGATAGCCGGGGTCGTTCACGTCAGGAGACAGCGACAGCGTCTTGTTCGTCGGTCCGACGGCGCCGGCGACGAAGCGGGGGCGCCCGTCCTTTGCCTGGAACTCGTCGGCGATGCTCCTGGCCAGCCGGGCGCTTTCGACGTTGATCTCGCGCACCAAGCCCTCGGCGCCATAATCGGCCTGGCTGATGCGGTTCGCCGAGAAGGTGTTCGTCTCCGCAATATCCGCGCCCGCCTCGAAATAGGCGCGGTGGATCGCCGCCGGCACCTCCGGCTTGGTCAGCGCGAGGATATCGTTGTTGCCCTTCTGATCATGCGACAGGCCGAGTGAGCCGGCATAATCCGCTTCAGAGAGCTTCCAGTTCTGGATCTCGGTGCCGAATGCACCATCGGTGATGAGGATGCGCTTCGCTGCTTCGGCATGGAAGGATTCACGTGCGTTCATGTCTTTTCTCCCCCCTCCGCTGGGGAGGGGTCGGGGGAGGGCCTGTCACCAGGATCACCGCGCAGGGGGGACAGGCCCTCCCCTGGCGGCCTCGCAAGCGCGAGGAGAAACCTATGCCGCTGCCGCCACCGCGCCGGGCTTCGTTCGCACGCCCAGCAGGTGGCAGATCGCGAAGCTCATCTCTGCGCGGTTGAGCGTGTAGAAGTGGAACTGCTTCACCCCGCCCGCATACAGCTTGCGGCACAGCTCGGCGGCGAGCGTGGCCGAAACCAACTGCCGTGCCTCGGGCAGATCGTCGAGCCCGGCAAAGAGCCGTTCCATCCAGGCCGGCACCTCAGTCCCGCACATCTTGGACATCCGCACGACGGCGGCGAAATTGCTCACCGGCATGATCCCCGGTACGATCTCCGCGTCGATCCCCGCCGCCGCCACCTTATCCCGATAGCGGAAGAACACGTCCGGCTGATGGAAGAACTGGGTGATCGCCCGCGTCGCCCCGGCATCCATCTTGCGCTTCAGATTGTCGAGATCAGCCGCGGGATCGATCGAGTCCGGGTGGCATTCCGGATAGGCCGCGACCGAGATCTCGAAGGGATGCAACCGCCGAAGCCCTTCGACGAGCGCGGCTGCATTTTCGTAGCCGCCGGGATGCGCCACATAACGCTCGCCGGCCCGCGGCGGATCGCCACGCAGCGCCACGATGTGCCGCACGCCGGCGGCCCAATACTCACTCGCCACTGCATCGATCTCATCGCGCGTCGCCTCGACACAAGTGAGATGTGCTGCGGCCGGAATCGCCGTCTCACGCGCGATCCGCGCCACCGTGGCATGCGTGCGCTCGCGCGTGGAACCGCCTGCGCCGTAGGTCACGGAAACGAAGCGGGGCCCTAGCGGCGCTAGCGTGCCAATCGAATCCCACAGCGTCTGTTCCATCTTCTCCGTCTTGGGGGGGAAGAATTCGAAGCTGACGTCGATATCCCCCGCAACATCAGCAAAGAGCGGGGCGTCCAGCGCGCGGCGCGCCTCCTCAAGCTGGTTGACCGATAGCGTCATGCCGCCTTCACCTCATGCAATGCGGCATCGGGCTTGCGCCCGAGCCAGATCTTCACCGTCAATTCGCCGCCTTCCAGCGTCTCCACCCGGGCCGTCTCCAGCCCCGCATTGGCGAACCAGCCTTCGATCTGCGCGTCCGAGAAGCCGAGCCGGGTATGGGCGTCACGCGTGCGCAGCTCCTCCCGGTCATGCGGCGCGAAATCGGCGATCAGCAGTCGCCCGCCTGGCGCCAGTACACGCGCCGCCTCGACGATCGCGGCACCCGGCTGCTGCGCATAATGAAGAACGTGATGGACGATCGCGACGTCCGCCGCGCCGTCCGCCAGCGGCAGCGAGTAGAGATCGGCCTGACGCAGCTCCGCGTTGCTGAGCCCCTGCTCGCCGATCTTCGCGCGTGCCAGCCGTAGCATTTCCGAGCTACGATCGATCCCCAGCGCCGTGCGGGCGCGCGGGCCGAACAGCTCGATCATCCGCCCGGTGCCGGTGCCGATATCGACCAGCCGGCCAAGCGGTGCCTCGCCCAACACCTTGCGCATCGCCGCCTCGACATCGCATTCGGCGATATGGAGGGATCGGATCGCATCCCACTCACTGGCATGCGTTTCGAACCATTGCGAAGCGGAGGCTGCGCGATCCGCGCGCACCGCCGCGAGCCGGGCCGCGTCTGTGGCGCCATCCCGGTCGGGCACGTCGCTGTCGAGCGCATCCACCGCCGCCAGCACGGGATCTACCAGCGCAGCATCGCCCAGCGCCACGAACACCCAGCTGCCCTCCTTGCGGCGCTCCGCAAGGCCGGCATCGCACAGGATTTTCACATGGCGGCTCACCCGCGGCTGACTTTGCCCCAGCACCAGCGCCAGCTCACCAACCGAAAGCTCCATCGTCCGCAGCAGACGTAGGATGCGCAGCCGCGACGAATCGGCGAGAGCACGGAAAGTTTCGAGCGCCTTGGTCACAACAGAAAGATATAAAGATATCTTTATATCTCGTCAAACGATCGATCGCCTCCGACGAACAGCGGTCGGCAAGATATCGTTACGGAGCCAAAGCCGCTAGCTGACGTTGTGGAGCGGACGCCGGGCGTGCCGGCTTTCGGACGAAACAGGGAGAGTATCGATGAGAACCCTTGCCACCGCCACCATCCTTGCCGCTGCCACTGCTCTCGTTGCCTGCAGCCCGAGCGCACGAAACGAAAGTGCAGAAGCCGCCAATGCGATCGGCACCGATGTCAGCACCACGACCCGCAACGCGATCGACGATGTCGACGCGGCGACCGATCGGGCGCTTGGCTCCGCCGAACGGTCGCTCGACAATGCCGGCCAAGACATCGAACGCGGCGCAGATCGCGCTGGCGCTGCGATCGACAATACCGCTGATCGCGCGCGGGATGATGCTGGCGACGCGCTGATCGACGCGGGCAACGCACTGCAGGATCGGTGAGGCCACGCTCTGGAGGGGCGCGCGCCGCGCTCCTCCCCATCACCTTGCTGGCGTCCGGTATCACTGCCGGCTGCTCCTCCGAACCTGCGCCGGCCGGCGCGGTTACGGCGGATGAGGAACGCCAACTCAATGAAGCCGCGGCAATGCTCGACGCGAACAGCATCAGTCTGCGCGACGTTCAGAATAACGGAACCGACAATGATGAAGCGCCGGCTCGGCTCCTCTGATCTGCAGATTGCGCCGCTGGTGCTCGGCGGCAACGTCTTCGGCTGGACGGCGGATCGCACCGCCAGCTTTGCCGTGCTCGATGCCTTCGTGGCGGGTGGCGGCACGATGATCGACACGGCCGACGCCTATTCTGCATGGGTCCCCGGCCACCGCGGCGGTGAATCCGAAACCATGATCGGCGAATGGCTGAAGGCGTCCGGCAAGCGCGACGAGGTACTGATCGCAACCAAAGTCGGCATGTTGCCCGGCGAGGGCGGCGAGAAATTGGCGCCAGCGCGGATTGCTGCCGCTTGCGAGGCATCGCTGAAGCGGCTCGGCACTGATCGCATCGACCTTTACTTCGCGCATCAGGACGACGAGGCGACACCACAGGAAGCGGTCCTCGAGGCGTTCGCAAAGCTGGTCCACGCCGGCAAGGTCCGTGTACTGGGCGCCTCGAACTTCCACGCCGCCCGACTCAAGTCCGCGAACGAACATGCCCGTGCTGCCGGCCTGCCGCGCTATGACGCGCTCCAGCCCGAGTATAATCTCGTCAGCCGCCACCGCTTCGAAGGCGAGCTTCAGGATTATTGCGTCGAGCAGAATGTCGGCGTCGTCCCCTATTACGGGCTCGCATCGGGTTTCCTCACGGGCAAGTATCGCTCACCCGAGGATCTGACGAAGAGCGTGCGCGGCAGCCGCATGGGCGATCTTCTCGCCGGGAGCGGCAAGGCAGTGCTTGCCGCGATGGACGAGGTGGCCGGTGAGACCGGCGCCACCCTCGCGCAGATCGCACTCGCCTGGCTGATGGCGCAGCCCGGTGTCACCGCGCCAATCGCCAGCGCCACCAGCGCGCGGCAGTTGGAGGAACTGCTGCCCGCCATGACGCTGGAACTCACCGCCGACCAGTTGGAGTGTCTCAACACCGCCGGAGCGTGATCACGCTTGCGCTTGCGTTAACCGTCTTGCGTCAGCCAAGCGCAACGTCACCTTACTAGATCCCGAATCATGCTCTCACCGGCTCGCCTTGTCCTGATCGCGTTTGCGGTTGCCGTCGCGTCGGTCGGCTATGCCGCCAGCCGTCCGCCGCCACCGCCGCGCGTTCTCGCGAGCCAGTCGATACCGCCGCTCCGGCCCGCTCAACCGGCCACCCCCGAGCAGGCGGGCCCGCAGTCACAGCCCGCGGCCTACATCGTCAAATCCATCCTGCCGATCCAGGGCCCGATGAAGATGGGCGACCATCATTGGGACGAAAGCGCTGCCCCGGCGACCGGCACGCTCATCATCACCGTCGATCTTGCCGCGCAGGTGCTCAGCGTCTTTCGCGACGGGCATGAGATTGGCGCGGCGGCAATCCTGTTCGGCGCCGATTCGAAGCCGACCCCGCTCGGCGTCTATCCGATCACGCAGAAGAGCAAGGATCACGTTTCCAACATCTATCACGCGCCGATGCCGTACATGCTTCGCCTGACCAATGATGGGATCGCGGTGCACGCCAGCGAGGTGGCTGACGGCTATATGACGCACGGTTGCATCGGCGTGCCCAAGCCCTTCGCCAAGAAACTGTTCGAGACGGCGAAGCTGGGCGACAAGGTCATCATCACTCGCGGTGAGGCGCTGGAGATCGGGCAGGCGGTAAAGGCCGCCTGAGCCGCGGCGCCGCCGATCAATCCCCGGCAAAGGTCAGCGCGGTGATCCGCCGCTCGCGCTCGTTGATGGTCAGCGCGCGGCCCGCCGGCGCGGCGGCACGCTGCGGACATTCCTGGCGGAAACACTGGCGGCACCCCAGCCCGATCGGCATCGCCACGCCGGCAAGGTCGAAGCCGCGAGCGACCGCCAGCGTCCCGGCATGTTCCGCCGCCACACCGATGCCGACCGCAAATTCGGCCGAAACCAGTCCGTATCGCTGCCCCTGCGGCGTCACCGTGCGCGCCATCGTAAGCCAGCGCTCGCCATCCTCCAGTTCGACCAACTGAACCGCGAGGTGCCCCGGCCGATCGAACGCATGGTGCAAATGCCACAAGGGGCAGCGCCCCTCCGCCTCGACCAGCGCCGCGCCGCTCGCCCCGGCATAGCGTTTCGATGACTGCCCCGCCCGGTCGACGCGGATCATGAAGAAGGGCAGCCCCCGCGCGCCGACCCGCTGAAGCGTCGTCAACCGGTGTGCGACATGCTCGAACCCGGCACCAAAGCGGCGCTGCAGCAGCTCGATGTCGTAACCCGTCGCCTCGCAGGCGCGCAGGAAGCGGGCATAGGGCATCATCACCGCTGCGGCGAAATAGCTGGCGAGATGACGGCGGAACAGGCGATCGGCGGCGATCTGGCCAAAGCCGGCGCCCGCCACCAGCGCGTCGATCTCAGCCCGAGACTCGATCAGCGCCAGCTGGAACGCCGCGGCAAAGGTGCGGCTCGACGGATCGAGCAGTTCGGACAGCTGAAGTTGGCGCGCGTGAAGGTCCAGCCGCCGCAGCACGTCGGGCATCACATCGACCGGGAGGATGCGGATAGCGAGGCTGTGCTTCACCCGCAGCCGCTCCGACATTGCGCCGTAGAGGTCGCCAGCCCCGAGGCGGAGTTCGTCGGCCAGCGCCTCCGCCGCTGCGTCCAGATCGGGGAAATGGTTGCGCCACCGGCCGATCTCCCGCCGTACCAAGGCTACCGGATCATCACTCGCGACGGCGGTGGCGGCCCCCTGCCCCATGCGATCGAACGCACGCGCGAATGCCTCCGCCCCGCCGGGCGCCGCGGCCAGCCATTCCTCCAGCTCGTTGCGATCGATCTCCAGGTCGGCGAACATCGGGTCGGCGAGCCGCCGCCGCATTGCGTCCCGCCCACCGCCCGGCTCGGCCGCGGTCAACGCGCGCGGATCGAAATCGAACGTCTCCGCCAGTTTCACCAGCAGGGTCGCTGATACCGGGCGCTGATTGCGCTCCACCAGATTGAGGTAGCTGGGACTGATCGCCAGCATCTCGGCCATCGCCGCCTGGCTCAGCGCCTGCTGCCGCCGCAGCCGCCGCACCACATGCCCCGCCATCAACTTTCGCTCTGCCATGCCGCCACGCTGACGGAGCGGCGTTAGCGTGTCAATTCTTTACAGCAACACAGATGATGACCGCCGCTTGTCCGACCCGATGACACCGAATCACCAGAGTGCCGCGTTGTGAATACCCGCTCCATGCTGTTCTTATAATCGCAGTTGTAAGCATTCACACAGGAGGAACGACCATGGACGCTACCCCGCAGCGCAGCCGCGCCGTTTTCTCGACCGAGGACTTCGGCCTCATGAAGGAAGCCATCGGCGAGTATATCAAGAAGATCGCCGACGAACCCCGCTCGGCCAAATTCTCCAACCTGTACCACCGCCTCGGCCGCCTCGGCTGACCGATCACTCGCCTGATCCAATCGTGCGGGACCGGTCCCGCGTGCCACCATCCGCGACAGGAACAATGATGACCTACCAGGAACAGACCAGTCAGATCGGCCAGCTCGTTGCCAGCTACAATGGCACGTGGGACGGGATCGACGCTGAATCCGTGGCGCGGATGCGGCTGCAGAACCGGTTCCGCACCGGGCTCGACATCGCGCGCTACACCGCCGGCATCATGCGCCGCGACATGGCCGCCTATGACGCCGATCCTGCGAATTACACCCAGTCGCTGGGTTGCTGGCACGGCTTCATCGGCCAGCAGAAGCTCATTTCGATCAAGAAGCATTTCGGCACCACCAAGGGGCGGTATCTGTACCTCTCCGGCTGGATGGTCGCCGCGCTGCGCAGCGAGTTCGGCCCACTGCCCGACCAGTCGATGCACGAAAAGACCAGCGTTCCCGCGCTGATCGAGGAACTCTACACCTTCCTGAAGCAGGCCGATGCCCGCGAACTGGGCATGATGTTCCGCGATCTCGACAAGGCACGCGAGACGGGCAACGAGATTGAGGCGCAGCGGCTGACGCAGGCGATCGACAATTACGAGACGCATGTCGTGCCGATCATCGCCGACATCGACGCCGGCTTCGGCAATGCCGAGGCGACGTATCTCCTCGCCAAGAAGATGATCGAGGCGGGCGCCTGCGCGCTCCAGATCGAGAACCAGGTGTCGGACGAAAAGCAGTGCGGCCACCAGGACGGCAAGGTCACCGTGCCGCACGAGGACTTCCTCGCGAAGGTCCGCGCCTGCCGCTACGCCTTTCTCGAGCTTGGCGTCGATGACGGCATCATCGTGACCCGCACCGACTCGCTCGGCGCCGGCCTCACCAAGCAGATCGCCTTCTCGAAGGAGAAGGGCGACATCGGCGACCAGTACAATGCCTTCCTCGATTGCGAGGAAGTCACCGACCTGTCGACGCTGCGCGGCGATGTCGTGATCGAGCGTGACGGCAAGCTGATGCGTCCGAAGCGCCTGCCGTCGAACCTGTTCCAGTTCCGCGAAGGGACCGGTGCCGACCGCTGCGTGCTGGATTGCATCACGTCGCTGCAGAATGGCGCCGACCTGTTGTGGATCGAGACGGAGAAGCCGCACATCGAGCAGATCGCGTCGATGGTCGATCGCATCCGCGAAGTCGTTCCCAATGCGAAGCTGGTCTATAACAACAGCCCCAGCTTCAACTGGACGCTGAACTTCCGCCAGCAGGTGTTCGACGCCTGGGTCGAGGCCGGCAAGGATGTCTCCGCCTATGACCGGGCGAAGCTGATGAGCGTCGATTATGACGACAGCGATCTGGCGGCAGAGGCCGACGAGCGGATCCGCACCTTCCAGAAGGATGCGGCGGCGCGGGCCGGCATCTTCCACCACCTCATCACGCTGCCGACCTATCACACCGCGGCGCTGTCGACCGACAATCTCGCCAAGGAGTATTTCGGCGAGGCGGGGATGCTCGGCTACGTCAAGGGCGTGCAGCGGAAGGAAATCCGCGAAGGGATCGCCTGCGTGAAGCACCAGAACATGTCAGGCAGCGACATCGGCGACGATCACAAGGAATATTTCGCCGGCGAGGCCGCGCTGAAGGCCGGCGGCGTCCACAACACGATGAACCAGTTCGCAGCCTGATGCGCATGGCGGCAGCGATGCTGCCGCCAAGACGCGCAGGCCCGGCCGGCGGTGCCGCTCAGGCACCGACCGACGGCGCGGCTCCCCCGCGCCGGCACCCGGCAACCAAGTTCCTGGGGAGGAAGGATGCCCGTCGGTGCTCGTCACCGGCGGGCATTTCCGCGTCTCGCTCTGCGCCAAGTTATGGCGATGGAGAGGTGACTGGCACGCTTCCCGCTTGAGCAACGACCGGGGGAATGACACACTCAGCGGCATGAAGCGCGTCGCTGCCGCCGCCCTCGCCCTGCTGCTCTCGCTCGCAGCACTGCCGGCCCACGCCCAGGTGGTCATCACCTTCTGGAGCCATGAGTTCGGCAATCATTTCCCCCACGCCTTCTTCACGCTGCGGGGCACGCCAGAGGCGGGTGGCGAGCCGGTCGACCTCAATTACGGCTTCACGGCCAAAGCGGTGACCCCGGCAATCCTGTTCGGTCCGGTACCGGGGGGGATCGACGTCGCCAAGCGCAGCTATATGGAGGCGAGCGATGCGCAATTCTCCCTCGTCCTCACCGACGCGCAATATGCCGCCATCCTGCGGCTTGTGGATGAGTGGGACGACAAGAAGGGCGACGGAACCTATCGCATGAACACGCGCAATTGCGTGCATTTCACGCAGGAGGCGGCGCGGCGCGCGGGGTTGGTCACGCTAGATTTTCCCCATCTGATGAAAAGGCCGCATTCCTTCCTGAAGGCGGTGGCGAAGGCAAACGCAGCGGAGGTCACGCTGATCGACCGGCATGGAAAGGAGTATCTGGCGTCGTTAGAGGTGCAATCCCCCGCCACCCGCTTGCCTGCCGCCGGTAGCATACCGCGGGTTATGGGCCCTGCGGCGGCATCCCCGGTCAACACACCCCTGCCGGCGCCGCAATCAGCCCAAGCGCCCGCCCCGGTGAGTTGACGACAGCGGCGGCGTCTCTCAACTCGCCGGCATCCGATTAACAATAACGAGTGTCGGTACAAACACAGGCTTCGGCGGCACCAGTCCAAACGATTTTCAGCGGCCGGGGCGGCGGAACCGCTAGGCGCCGCCGCGGACATTCACGCGACCGCTGCCTCCCCAATTCCGCACTCTTCGCCCCAATCTCATTAGAGGTTGGTTCTGATCAAGCCGCCGTCCATCCCCCATCCGCCGACAGGTTCGCGCCCGTGATCGCCGCCGCCTCGTCACGGCACAGGAACAAGGCGAAGGCCGCAACCTGCTCGGGGGTTACGAATTGCTTCGTTGGTTGCGCCGACAGCAACACGTCGTTGATCACTTGTTCGCGCGTCATGCCGCGTGCCTTCATCGTATCGGGAATCTGATTTTCCACCAGCGGCGTCCATACATAACCGGGTGAGATGCAATTCACCGTGATCCCGTCGGTCGCGGTTTCCAGCGCCACCGTCTTGGTCAGTCCGACAAGGCCGTGCTTCGCCGCGACATAGGCGGACTTGTTGGGGCTGGCGACCAGGCTGTGCGCCGACGCGGTCGAGATGATCCGTCCCCATTTCCTCTGCCGCATGTACGGCACCGCCGCCTTCATCACGTGAAAAGCGCTGGTGAGGTTGATCGCCAGAATCGCATCCCATTTCTCGTTCGGGAAATCCGCAATTGGCGAGACGAACTGGATGCCGGCGTTGTTGACGACGATATCGGGCCCACCAAGCTCGGCGTGGCAGCGCGCGATCATCGCAGCGATCGCCTCCGGCTGGGTCATGTCGGCAGCATCATACAACGCTTCCGCGCCACTCGCCTCGGCCAGCGCCGCCCGCTCCTTCTCGATCGCCTCCGCGTCGCCAAAGCCATTGATCATCACCGCCGCGCCTTCGGCCGCAAACGCCTTGGCATAAGCAAGGCCGATACCGGAGGTGGAACCGGTCACCAGCGCCGTCTTGCCCTTGAGGAACATCGAGTGTCTCCCGTTATGCGCGCGCGTCTGACGGCGCGACCGAAGGCCGCCGGGCGGCCGGAAAGAAATCGCGTTCGTCATGCGCTCGGCAACACGGCCGATCAAGCCGGCCGGCTTGCAACCGCACTTCGCCTTCGCGCATTCATGCCGGGTCAGTAACAAAGGGGTAAGCGCGATGCGGCTCGACGATTTCGATCCCGACATTCGTGTCGAGGATCAGCGCGGCCAGAGCTTCGGCGGCGGCGGTGGCGGCGGACTGCTGCTCGGGCTGTTACCGATGATCGGCAGCCGCTTCGGCTGCGGCGGCATTGTCGTGGTGCTCATCATCTTCGCGCTTTTCGGCGGGCTCGGCAATCTCGGCGGCCTGTTCACAGGTGGCACCAGCACCGCCCCAACGCGTACGGAGCGTACGGCTGGCGGCACGGGCGCCCAGGCGGCCTGCTCCGTTGATGCGGAGACGCGCGCAACCTGCAACGCCTTCTCGTCGGCCGAAAACACCTGGGAGCAGTTGTTCGCCCGCTCCGGCGCGCAGTTCCAGGCACCAAAGCTCGTCTTCTTTAGCGGCCGCGGGCAATCGGGGTGCGGCGCGGCAATGTCCGCAATGGGGCCGTTCTACTGCCCGTCCGATCAAGGCATCTACATCGACACCAGCTTTTTTGACGAGCTTGCCAACCGCTTCCGCGCGGCAGGTGACTTCGCACAATATTACGTCGTGGCGCACGAATTCGGCCATCACATCCAGACGCTAACCGGCCAGTCCGATCAGGTCCGCCGCGCCCAGGCCCGCGCCAGCGAAGCCGAAGGTAATGCGCTGTCCGTACGTCTCGAGCTGCAGGCGGATTGTTACGCTGGCGTCTGGGCCGCACAGAACCGCAACCGGCTCGAGCCTGGCGACATCGAGGAAGGCATGACCGCCGCGGCCGCGATCGGCGACGACAAGCTGCAGCGCGAGGCGCAAGGCCGCGTCCAGCCAGAAAGCTTCACCCACGGTACCTCGGCACAGCGTCAGGCGTGGCTGCGCCGTGGGCTCGAAAGTGGTGACCCGGCCGTGTGCGACACCTTCAGCGGGCCGATCTGATCGGAGCGCATGCCGGGCGCTCGCCGCCCGGCACGTCGCCGCATGTTACAGACGAACGAGCATCTTCCCGGTGTTACCGCCGGTGAACAGACCCAAGAAGGCGTCGGGCATCTTCTCCAGCCCGTCGTGAACCGTCTCCTCGCGCTTCAGCTTGCCCGCAGCGAGCCAGCCACCCATGTCGCGATAGAAGTCGGCCGCGCCCGCCAGATAGTCGCTGACGATGAAGCCCTTGATCATGATCCGGGCGCCGATAACCTTGAACAAATACTTCAGCGACTGGGCCTGGCCCTCGTTGTACACATCGATCATCCCGCACATCGCGAAACGCGCGTTCATCCGCGCCGCGAGCAATGCGGCATCCAGATGATCGCCGCCGACATTGTCGAAGTAGACATCGATGCCCTCGGGCGCCGCCTCGGCAAGGGCGGCGACCACATCACCGGCCTTGTAATCGATCACCGCATCCGCACCGAGCGACTTCACCCAGGCGCACTTCTCCGCGCCGCCGGCAGAACCGATCACCGTCATGCCCTTGGCCTTGGCGACTTGCACCACCGTTGAGCCAACGGCGCCAGCGGCGGCGGAAACGAACACGACGTCGCCTTCCTTTGCTTGGGCGACGTCGAGCAGCCCGAAATAAGCGGTCATTCCCGGCATGCCGAACTGGCCCAGGAACGCTTCGTCCGGCGCATCGATATCGGGCAGCTTCTGTGCTTGCTCGGCCGGCAGCACCGCCTCGTCGCGCCAGCCCAGCATGTGCTGCACCTTGGTGCCGACGGGCCGGCTGGCGGCGCGGCTCTCGACGACTTCACCGATCGCGCCGCCCTGCATCGGTTCGCCCAGCGCGAAGGGCGGGACGTAGCTCTTCACGTCGTTCATCCGTCCCCGCATGTAAGGATCCACCGACAGCCAGCGGTTCGCGATGCGAACTTCGCCCTCGGCGAGCGGCTGAGCCTCGACATCAACCAGTTCGAAATCACTGTGCTTCGGCATGCCCTGCGGACGGGACTTCAGGCTCCAGGCGCGTGGCATAATCTCTCTCCTGACAGGTGGTTTTCGATCGCCGGCTATGCCTCAGCACTCGGGCCGACGCAAAGAGCCCGGGCAATGCCCGGGCTGCCGTTGCTTGTGGTGAAACCTGCCGCGGGCGGGCCGCGGCAGATCTTCAATAGGTGCCGGGGAAGCTGCGGTTCAGCATCCGCCCCTGCGCGTCACCATCGTCAGAGGTGCCGGTGCGGCTATCGCGACCCGACGTGCCGGCATTGCCAGTGCTGCGCGGCTCGTCCCCGAACATAGCCTGGTTGCGTTCCTCGTCGCGCCAGTGGCTCTTCGCCTCGTCGGCAGTCTTGGACAACGTCACTTTGGTATCGACCGTTTCGATCCAGCGCGACGGGATCGAGTGATGATGTCCGCCGGCATCTGCATCGCTCTTGGTCAAGAGGATCCGGTCCCCGAGGACCTTGTCGACAGTGCCGACGTGCGCGCCGTCGGAGCCGACAACGTCCATATGCTCCTCGACCTTGGTCAGTGCATCGCGCTGTGCCTGGCGGCCCGTGCGCCACGTCGAGAATTCGCGCTCGAACTTGCTGCGGTTCTCGCTGCGATACTCGTTATAGTCGCGGTCGAGCGCATCGATCTGATTGCGGCGCCAGCTGTGGTAATCCGAGTCGCGATCGGCATAGGCGCGCTCGTCGTAGCGCATGTCCGCCTCGCGCCGGCGCTCCGCTTCCTCGTCACCGAACCATGACCGAACCTCGTCGCCGGCCCGGGCAAAGAAGCCCCGGTCATCATAATCATAGTCGCGCGGTACCTGGCGGTCGGCACCATAGCGCTGGCGTTCGCCCGAGCCGTAGCCACCACGGCCGCCGAACCGATCGCCGCGTGGGCCGTATCCGCCGCCGCCCTGGAAGCGATCCCGGCCGAAGCCGCGGTCTTCGCCCTGATAGCCGCCGCGGCCATAGTCGCCGCCGCCTTGCCATTGGCCCTGCCGCGCGCCGCGGTATCCGCCGCCGAAGCCACCTGTCGGGCGCTCACGCCGCGCATAGCCTTCATGGCCGTACTCGCGCGGGCCATAATCCCGGGCGCCATAGCCGCGCCCGCCGCCCATGCCGCGATAGCCATAGTCCCGCCGGCCAAAGCCGCCACCATCTCGATCGGAGTCGAACTCGCCGCCCCAATAATCGTGGTCGCGATCCTGCGCACCGGCAGTCAGATAATCGCGCGAACTGACATCCGTCTCCCGATCCGCGCCATAGTTCCGCTGTTCGTCCTGATGTTCCCGGCGGCCGTAATAATCGCCGCGCGGATACCTCTCGTAACCCATGTCGGACACTCCTTGCATGCGGGGGCGCCGCTCTTCTTTGCAGCGGTCGCGATACGGGAGAAAGCTACAAGCCGGCAGGGTTGTTCCTGCCGTTGCGGATCCGAAACGGGCGGCTGCCGTTCTCTTGCGGCGCTCTGGCGCAGCACGGAGCGCAAGGCGAAATCGCCAGGGCGTTGCATCGGGCCGCGGACCCGGCTAAGGGCGGCGCTCCCCGGCTATGCCGGGACCGGGCGGGGCCGTAGCTCAGATGGGAGAGCGCTGCAATCGCACTGCAGAGGTCAGGGGTTCGATTCCCCTCGGCTCCACCACCCGCCACCTGAGAAAACCGCGGTTTCTCGCATTACGGTGCTGTGCGCTCGTCGAGCAGCGCATCACTCGCTGATCGTAGGTAGCGCACGTATGCTTCGACAACTCGTCGCATAACGCATCAATTTCACGCATCGCGATGGCGAGATGATCTGGCGACAAACATTCGTAATTTCGGCGCATCGGCTCAACACTGCGAGGCCATGGCGAGCTCCCTTACCTAAATCACAAGCGCCTGCGCAATTATGCGGGCCGCTTGAAGGCGCGCGACGAACAGAAGCTCACCACCTCCGTGAGCTTTTGCTACCCTGACAGTCGCGCATTCGAAGTCCCGCGGTGCAGTGCTGCGTGACGCTCTCGTCAACAACATGAGGTCGTCGGGCATTTGCTCGATCTTGCCACATTCGACACGAGTTCTGTTCATTCCTGCACGTACTCGCCGAGAACTATGAACGTGGCAGTAGATGGTTCAGCCCGTTTAACGCGCCGCAAACGACTGCGGTTCGAGCCGCTGAAGCGACAGCACGGTGCCGGCGGCCACGACTTGGCTCAAACGGCCGGCTCCATCGCGAAACTGGCGCTCCAGCGGACAATCGGGACGTCCCAAATCTGACTCCATCGCCAATGATCGCGGTCGGCAGCGACGTCGCCTCAATGCCCGTGGCTGGCTCGCGCGTCCGCCCGCACATGTCATGTGCGCCGAGCCTCAGGTTAGTCAGCCATAGGGTCGAACAATCGACCATGATTGTCTCTTCGGTGTGCACCGCGATCGCTTGCCCTTGGTCGATCGGGCATTCGATGGTGTTCTGGCGTTAACCCTGCTCGTGCCGATGACGCGCGATCCTGTCAGCCATCTCGCGATCACGCGTCTTGGCGGCAGCGAAATTGTGGAAGGGCCCTCAGTTCACTGGGTCCTTGCTAGCGCCAGGCACGAGCTGCCCGAGCGCTCGCCGCACAAAGACAGCGCTTTCACGCGTGTCTTGCCCTCCGCCCCCCCGACCATTAGGGATCCCTGCGCGATAGGTTTCCAGTAATGGAATGAAAAGGGAATCCAGGAGCGAGCATCATGCTCGGGATCTGGAGCTGCCCCCGCAACTGTGACCGGCGAGCCTTGCTCCTCGCGTGCCACTGGATCAGCTTGATCCGGGAAGGCCGAGCAAGGCGATGACCCGGAAGCCAGGAGACCTGCCTCTCGCGGTTGTCCTTCGTGCGGACGGGGTGTTCCGGGCGATCGAGGTTCTGCCTCGCGTGACGACGTCATTGGGGTCGCACGCGCGGAACATTTGAATCCGGCGAACCGTGATGCGTGCCCCGTTGTTGAACGAGGGAACACGCCTTGGAAAGTCACGCTTGTCTCACCGGATTAGCGCGCATTGCGACGGTTACCCCGGCGGTCGTACGAACCGCACCGCCCGACGATCGCGACACCGACATGGTCGGCACCGCAAACTGCCGGGCGAACTCAGCGCCCACCTTCGGCGCATCTGTCTCTGTGCGGAACAACGCGCCCCTCACCAGATGCAAGCCGGGCACCACGTCCCTGCTGCATCAAATGGCTGGCCGCCATCCTGACGCGCAACGACGGCCCCGGCGAGACCTAGGGCAACATCCACAGTGCGCAGAGAGACTAGGTCACCGCACTGATCAACGAGATCAAGCTGAACGATGCCTCGTCGAAGGGCAGTGGCATCAACGTCGGCTACCTGCTGGTCGAAATGTCCGACGGATCGACGTATTGTGCTGCGCCCGATCGGTGCTGCGGGGTAGCCAGAGCACCAGTGGCCTCGCAAAGCTCGCCTCTCGACAGTCTGGCCGCGTCGCGCTCGGCGGCGTGCACTTGAGCTACTGAACCGATGGCCGACTCACGTGCCCTGGCCACCTTCCATGCCCATGGCGGGCGCGTGGCCGAAGCGCGGGCCCTGTTTGGCGGTAGTGATTGGATTGACCTGTCGACCGGGATCGCCCCTTGGGCCTGGCCCACCGGAAAGCTTCCGCTCATCTTTGACCGCCTGCCCGAACCGGGCGAGACTCGCGTGCTCGAGGCAGCAGCGGCGCGCGCCTTCGGGGCGCCGTCCGCTGACCATGTCGTGGCAGTGCCGGGCACCGATCTTGCCATGCGACTGCTTGCGCGCATTCTCGCCGCGCGGAGCCCGGGCATTCAGCATCCGGCTTATGCCGGTCACTTGGCTGCTTGGCCCGGTGCACAGGCCGTCACAGCTCCCGACGACCCAGCAATCACCACCTGTGACCTGCTTGCCCTGGCGAGCCCCGCCAACCCAGATGGACGTATCTGCGACCCAAAGGCGCTGGCGACGCTCGCTCAGCGCATCAGGGTGGTTGTGGACGAGGCCTATGCTGATCCTGATCGCGGCGCCTGCACAATGGCATCGGATCGGCTGGTCGTGCTGCGCTCGTTCGGCAAGTTCTACGGCCTGCCCGGCTTGCGCCTGGGCTTCGTCATCGCCGGCTCGCACGTCACTGTGGCGCTGCGCGCGCTGCTGGGCGATTGGCCTGTGTCATTGCCCGCCACCGCGATCGGCACTGCGGCTTACCGCGATACCGCGTGGCGATGCGCGCAACTCGCCCGCATCCGCGAAGCCGGCGCGTCGCTCGATCGGCTGTTCGCCGACGCCGGTCTGCCGCTCATCGGGTGTGCTCCATTGTTCCGCCTTATCCGCTGCGACGACGCTGCAAGGCTGTTCGTCGCTCTTGCGGAGCGCGCCATCCTCACACGCCCGTTCACTAACTATCCCGATCATCTGCGCATCGGCCTGCCCGGCGATGCCGCTGCGCTCGTGCGCCTCGCCACCGCGCTGGAGGAGTTCCAACGATGACCGAAACCACCGAAGAGTACGCGCGCCACAACGCCCGCATGGTGCGTGTTGCTGCTGCTCGAGAGAAAATGCAGGCCCGCCGCACGCTCGAACGCGGCTTGCTGATCGTTCACACGGGTGACGGCAAGGGCAAGTCCTCGTCTGCGTTCGGCATGGCAATCCGCAGCATCGGCTGGGGAATGAAGGTCGCGATCCTGCAATATGTAAAGGGCAAGTGGGAGACCGGCGAACGCACCTTCTTCGAGGCCCATCCCGAACTGGCCACCTTCGAGGTGATGGGCGAAGGCTTCACCTGGGACACGCAGGATCGCGCGCGCGATATTGCTGCCGCGCGCGCCGCCTGGGAGCGATCGAAGGCGATGATCCTCGATCCGGATGTGAACTTCGTGATCCTCGACGAACTCAACATCGTGCTGCGCGATGATACGCTGCCGATCCATGAGGTGATTGCGTTTCTGAAGCAGCGCCCGTTCACCAAACACATTTGCATCACCGGCCGGAACGCTAAGCCCGAACTGCTCGAGATCGCCGACCTGATCACCGACTTCACCGCGGTGAAGCACCCGTATCAAGCGGGTTTCAAGGCACAGAAGGGCGTCGAATATTGATCCCCGTCGCCTCTATCCTGGCGTTCGTCGGTCTTGCGCTGCCGACTGCGACGGTTCCCGAGCGCGCGCCTCGTGGCCCGCGCATCGTGTCGATCAACCCCTGCGTCGACGCGGTGCTGATGCACGTTGCCGAGCCGTGGCAGATCGTCGCGATCAGCCATTATTCGCACGATCCGCGGGCGACATCGATGCCGCTCGCCCAGGCGCGCCATTATCGCGCGACCTCGGGCACCGCAGAGGAAGTCGTCGCTCTGGCACCGGATGTGGTGATCTCGGGGCCACACGTTGCGCCTGCGACCATTGCAGCGCTGAAGCGGATGCAGATCCCGCTGGTGCAATATCCGGTGCCAGATTCGGTCGAGGAAAGCCTGGAGCAAGTGCGCGAGATTGCCCGAATTGCAGGCCATCCGGGTCGCGGTGCCAGGCTGGCCGCGCAGATCGAGGAGGCAGCGCGCCCGGCCGCCGTGAAGCCTATAGCTGCGCTCGTATGGCAAGCGGGCGGGCTGGTGCCTGGCGCTGACACGCTGACCGACGACCTTCTCGCCCGCGCTGGCTTCGCCAACATGAGCACGACCTACGGGCTCAGGAAATGGGATGTCCTGCCACTCGAATATCTGGTGGCACAGCCGCCGCGCGTGATCCTGTCGATCGGCGCAGCGCATGCGGGCGCGGATCGCGTCACGGCGCACCCCGCCGTCCGGCGCCTCGCCCGGCAGATCACGGTCGCTCCATACCCAGGCCGCCTGATGAACTGCGGCGGCCCGACGATCATCGCAGCGATGGCGCGGATGCGCGACGTCCGTCGAGCGGTGGCGCCATGAGTAGGCCGACGGTAGGGCTGCTCGCCGCGCTGCTGCTCGTCGCGTCCCTGTCGGTTGCCGCTGGCAAGGTGTGGGTGCCGCTCGACGCCTGGACGGCCGCTGACCCGCGTTCAATCATCATCATTGAGCTGCGCCTGCCGCGCACAGTGCTCGCAATCCTCGTAGGCGCGGCACTCGGCTTGTCGGGCGCGGTGATGCAAGGATATCTGCGTAATCCGCTGGCCGACCCCGGCCTGTTCGGCGTATCTTCGGGCGCTGCGCTGGGCGCGGTGCTGTCGCTCTACTTCGGCTACGCAGCTCAGCTCTGGTTGCTGCCTGCCTTCGCGCTGGCCGGCGCCGCCGCGACAACGGTGCTGCTTGCCGCCATTGCAGGACGTTCGGGCAGTCTGATCCTGTTTACCCTCGCCGGAATGATCATCACCAGCATCGCCGGGTCGTTGACCGCGCTTGCGATCAGCCTCGCGCCTACCCCATTCGTATCGTCACAGATCGTCACCTGGCTGATGGGCGCGCTTACCGATCGCAGCTGGGATGACGTGACGGTAGCGCTGCCACTGATCCTCATTGGTGCGGCAGTGCTGGCGACGTTGGGTCGTTCGCTCGATGCACTGACGCTCGGCGAGCAGGCCGCCCGCTCGATGGGGATAGCGCCATGGCGGCTGCAGGCACTGGTCATCATCGGTGTCGCATTCACGGTCGGCGCGTCGGTCGCCACGGCCGGGGTGATCGGCTTTGTGGGGCTGATGGTGCCGCATCTCGTGCGTCCACTCGCGGGCAACCGCCCATCAGCAATTCTGCTGCCATCGGCGCTTGGCGGCGCGCTGCTGCTGACGCTGGCGGACACGTTGGTGCGCATCGCCCCGACCATCAGCGAGCTGAGGCTTGGAATCGCAATGTCGCTGCTCGGCGGGCCATTCTTCCTCTGGCTCCTGATCTCGATGCGGCGGAAACTTGCATGAGCGTGCTCACTGCCGATGCGATCAGCCTGTCATTGGGCGACACGATCATCCTTGACGATGTCAGCTTCACCTTTCGCCCTGGGCGGGTGACCGCGCTGCTTGGCGCCAATGGCGCCGGTAAGAGCACACTGCTCGCCTGCCTTGCGGCCCTGCGTGTGCCCGATCGCGGCGCAGCGCGGCTCGACGGCAACGAAGTGAGCCTGCTCGACCGCCGCGTTCGTGCCCGCGCGATCGGCCTGCTGCCCCAGGCCGCCGACGTGCATTGGAATATCGATGTCGCGACGCTGGTGGCGCTTGGCCGCTTCCCGCATCGCAGCCGATGGGGCGAAACCGACGCTGACCGCGCTGCCGTCGCGCGCGCGCTAGCTGCCGCCGACATGGCTGCGCTCTCAAATCGCGGCGTCGCGCATCTGTCAGGTGGCGAGCGCAGCCGCGCGCTGCTTGCACGCGTGCTCGCCGGAGAACCCCACTGGCTGTTGGCCGACGAACCGCTCGCCAGCCTCGATCCCGCCCATCAGCTTGACGTGCTCGCGCGGCTGCGCGGCGTCGCCTTGCAAGGGCGTGGGGTCATTCTGGTGGTGCACGATCTGCACCTCGCCGCGCAGATCGCCGACGATGTCGTGCTGCTGCGTCAAGGGAGGGTCGTCGCTGCCGGCACCGCGCAGGCGATGCTGACCGAGCCACTGATCGAGGCAACCTACCGCGTCGCCGTCGAGATCGGCACGACACCGCGCGGGCAGCGGTTCATCCTGCCGGTGGCGCGGTGAACCCCGCTGCCACCCTTCTCTCGATCCTCGTCGCGGAGGCCATACTCGGCTACCCGCGGCGCTGGATGCACCCGGTGATGGCCGCCGGCGCGTTGATCTGTGCGCTGGGGGCGCGATGGAACCGCGGGAGCCAGCGCCGCCAGCGGCTCGGCGGAGTCGCGCTGGTTGTTGTGTTGCTCACCGCGTCCGTCGCGTTGGGCAAGGTCGTTGAGGGCGCTGCGGACGGGCCTTTGGGCGCAGTGCTGGTGATCGCGATCGGGACCACGGGACTCGCGCAGCGCAGCCTGCACGACCATGTCGCGGCGGTGCATGCCCCGCTAGCGGCAGGCGATCTGCACACGGCGCGCGCCGCCGTCTCAATGATCGTTGGTCGGGACACCGCGACGGTTGACATGGCGGGCGTAGCGACGGCTGCGATCGAAAGCCTCGCCGAGAGCTTCTGCGATGGGGTGGTCGCACCCGCCTTCTGGTTCCTCGTCGCAGGGCTGCCAGGGCTATTCGCGGTGAAGGCGATCAACACCGCGGATTCGCTCGTCGGCCACCGTACGCCGCAGCTGCGCTGGTTCGGCTGGGCGGCGGCGCGCGCGGATGATGCGATGAACTGGATCCCAGCGCGCGTATCGGGAGCGTTGATCTGCCTTGCCGGCCGCGGTGGATGGGCCGTGATGGCGCGTGACGCTCGCCTGCATGCATCGCCGAACGGAGGCTGGCCCGAGGCGGCCATGGCTGGTGTGCTTGTCCGCAGGCTGGGCGGCGCGGTCAGTTATGATGGCGAGCCGGCAGATCGTGCTGTTCTGGGAGGGGGCGCTATGCCGGATTGTGCCTCGCTCGCTCGTGCGCTCACTGTCTACCGCGGCGCCTGCTTCTGCCTGTGGTTGGTGGTCGGAGGTGTCGCATGGCTGCTGTGATGCTGCAGGGGACCGGCTCGGATGTGGGCAAATCAGTACTGGTCGCCGGGCTATGCCGCGCGTTAGCTAACCGCGGCTATCGGGTGCGGCCGTTCAAGCCGCAGAACATGTCGAACAACGCTGCCGTTGCCGATGACGGCGGCGAGATCGGCCGCGCGCAGGCGCTGCAGGCGATCGCAGCGCGGGTTCCGCCCTCGGCCAACATGAACCCAGTGCTGCTCAAGCCTCAGAGCGACCGGACCTCGCAGCTGATCGTCGCCGGCAGGCCGGTGGGAGTCGTTTCCGCGGCTGACCATTGGACCCGCCGGCCATCGCTGCTGGGTGCAGTGCTCGACGCCTACAATCGCCTGTCTGCCGAAGCTGACATCGTCGTGGTGGAGGGCGCCGGCTCCCCCGCCGAGGTCAACCTGCGCCACCGCGACATCGCAAACATGGGTTTCGCCCGCGCCGCCGGCGTGCCCGTGGTGATGGTTGGAGACATCGATCGCGGCGGCGTCATTGCATCCCTTGTCGGCACCCAAGGGGTGATCGATGCGGGCGACGCCGCGATGATCCGGGGCTTCATCGTCAACAAGTTCCGCGGTGACCCCGCGCTATTTAACGCTGGCCTCGAAACGATCGCTGCGAGCACCGGCTGGCAATGCATCGGAATGGTACCCTGGCTTCCCGCAGCGGTACGTCTTCCCGCAGAGGACGCAGTGGCGCTCGACCAACCGGGACACCGCGGCGCAGGTCCTCTGATCGCCATCCCCATGCTATCGCGGATCGCCAACTTCGATGATTTTGATGCGCTCGCCGCCGAACCCGGTGTGCGCCTGTGCATGATCCCGCCCGGGCAGCCACTTCCCGGCGACGCCGCGCTTGTCGTCCTGCCGGGCACCAAGGCGACTATCGCGGATCTCGCCTTCTTCCGCGCGCAAGGCTGGGACATCGATCTCGCGGCACATGTGCGCCGCGGCGGCCGCGTGCTCGGCATCTGCGGCGGTTACCAGATGCTTGGGCGCACGATCGCGGATCGAGACGGGATCGAGGGTATGTCGGGCACCGTCGAGGGCCTCGACCTGCTACCGATTCACACCACCATCAGCGCTGCCAAGCACACCCGCCGGATCACCGGCATGCTCGCACACGACGAGGCCTGCTTCGACGGTTACGAGATCCATGCTGGCATCACGCACGTCGAGCCAGGCACGCTCCCGATGCTGCGGTTTGAGGACGGCACCATCGATGGCGCAGTCACCCGAGGAGGCCAGATTTCCGGCTGTTATATCCATGGCCTGTTTGATCACCCAGCCGCGCGTGCCGCGCTTCTCGCGCCGCTTGGCGCTCAGTCGCACGGCATCGCCCAGCACGACATTGTCGACAGCGCGCTCGAGGAGATCGCGAGCACACTGGAGCGCGTGCTCGACATCCCCGCCCTGATCTCCATCGGAACCGCTGCCGCATGATCGAACCGCACAACGTCTGGGATCACCTCGACGCGCTGGCTAAGCCGCAGCGCAGCCTAGGCCGGCTTGAGGAAATCGCCGTTCGTCTCGCCACGTCCCAGCAACAGCTCGCGCCTAAGACTCGACCGCGCATGATTGCGCTATTTGCGGGCGATCACGGCTGTGTCGCCGATGGCGTTTCCGCCTGGCCTTCGGATGTTACCCGCGCGCTGGTCGGCGCCGTCCTGGAAGACAAAGCGACAAGCAATGCTTTGGCGGCGGCCACCGGCTGCGCCTTGCGTCTGATCGACGTCGGTGTTGCCGGCCCGCACATTGTCAGTCCAGCCGCCTTCTTCCGCGACGCTCGCATCGCAGACGGCACGAGGAGTATGGCGAACGGTCCAGCGATGCAGCCCGAGCATTTTCATGCAGCCTGGCGCGTCGGCTGTGAAGAAGCCGATCGTGCAATCGACGGCGGCGCAGTGGTCCTGATCGCTGGCGAAATGGGCATCGGCAACACGACGCCTGCCGCCGCGATCACTGCATTGCTCGCGGACGTCCCCCCTGCGGATGCGGTCGGTCGCGGCGCTGGCGGCGACGATACGCTGCTGGGCATCAAACGCCGTGTCGTGAACGATGCCCTGCAGCACGCCCGACCGCTGCTGGCTGATGACCCGGTCGCCGCGATCGCTGCCGTTGCAGGTTACGAGATCGCCGCCATGGCCGGCTTTTATGCGCAGGGCGCAAGGGCTGGTGCCACGCTGCTGCTCGACGGCTATGTCACCACCGCAGCGGCGCTGATCGCCGAGCGGATTGCACCGGGCAGCGCGAGCGCGATGATCGCCGGCCATCAGTCGGCCGAACCGGGTCACGCCGCGGCGCTCGCAGCGCTCCGCCTGACGCCTATCCTCGAATGGGGCATGCGCCTCGGCGAAGGAAGCGGTGCGCTCACCGCATTGCCGCTCCTCGACGCCGCGGCCGCGCTGCTGACAGGTGTCGCACGGCTAAACGCCCTCGGTGTCACGCGTAAAGACTGAGATGGCGCACACCGTCCCCTTCACTAGCCGTTCGCCTGCGTGGGCGCCGCCGCTGCTTGCCGTGCAGTTCCTAACGCGCATTCCGGTACCGGTCCTCGCGAAGCTCAGCCGGGAGCAGGTCGATGACGGGCTCGCTCGGGCTATGGCGTGGTTACCGCTGGTCGGAACGTTGATCGGCCTCACTTCTGCGGCAGTGTTTGTCGTGGCAAGCATGGTCTGGCCGGCAATCATTGCCGCGCTGCTATCGCTCGGCGTTGAAGTGTTGCTGACCGGCTTCTTTCATGAAGACGCGGTCGCGGACTTCTTCGATGCGTTTGGCGGCACCGCGCGCGGTGAGAACGCGCTTCGCATCATGCGCGACAGTCGCATCGGTAGCTATGGCACTGTTGGTTTGACGCTGGCACTGGGGTTGCGCGTGGCAGCATTTGTGACGCTCTCCCCCAGCCTTGTCGTCGCTGCGGTCATCGCAGCGGCAACGATCGGGCGTCTATGGGCGGTGCTGCTCAACGTGATCCTGCCGCCACCTTCCAGCGACGGCGACACCGCTACCCGAATGGGACGCAGCATCCCACGCTCGTGCGCGGTTCGCGGCGTTCTGCTGGCCATTCCCGGCTGCGTGCCTCTGGCGTTGATCCGGCCCGGCGTGCTGCTGCTCAGCGCCGCAATCGGGCTGGCCTTCCTCCTGTGGATCGTGAAATTCCTGCGCGATCGCATCGGCGGCAGCACGGGAGACTGTCTGGGCTTTGCGACCTACGCAGGGCAGCTGTCGGTGCTCCTCATCGCGGCCGCCGGATGATGCGATCAATCCTGCTTCCGCGCCACCGGCCGAGGCATGGGCAGGCCAGCGCATTTGGTTTTCCGGCGCAGGGCTGAGCCGGAAACGTCTCGCGACCGCGCGCGGGCTGGCAGAAGACCTCGCGTCTCCCCCGCTACCCACATGAGCCCTCCCGGCGCGACGCGAATCCGCACCCATTCTGACATGAACGGTCAGCGCATTACACTACTGGCGCGCCGTGGCCCGCCACGGACGGATGCAACTGCCAACTACTGATCGACCCCATGTTGAAATATGTGCCAGTGCATGGTGAAGTCATGGTCGTCGAACGGTGGTAGCGGCCGCCGAAGGCCAATAAAATCATCACTGTCGCGCTCTTGTGCGTGCCTGCTGGGCCAACTTCGAGCCAGCCGCGTATCATGCGCGTAGCGTGACTTGCGCCTTGAGCATCGTTCGGAAGCGTATTCGCTTTCTGAAACGTGCAGTTTTGCGTGCGAAATGGGGTTGACGCTGCGATTGCACTGCACAGGTGAGGTTCGATCGCTTTCGGCTCTACCCGCCTACCTTCCCCTCGCATCCTCATCATGATGGCGGCCCGGAATAGCGCGCGTTCGGCTGCCCGTTCATCATGTTCCGCAGATTTCGCGCCGTAGCGCGTGACTTTCTTGCCCGAGCGTCGTTTAAGTCGATCGTATGAGTGATAAGCTGCCCGATCCGATCCCCGCCGCGACCCTCATCATCTTCCGCGATGCTGGCGATGGGCCGCCCGAGATCCTGATGGTCGAGCGCGCCAAGGCGATGGTGTTCGCTGGCGGTGCGATGGTTTTCCCGGGTGGGCGTATCGATCCCGGCGATCATGTCCTGGCGGAACTGCTCGGCGGCGATGATGAGACGGCCGCACGCATCGCGGCGGTGCGCGAGACGATCGAGGAGGCGGGCCTACCGGTCGGTCTCGCTGAGATGCCAACGGCAGACGCGCTAGCCGAGATGCGCGCCGCGCTTCACGACAGCAAGCCGTTCGCCGAGGCACTCGCCGCCGCCGGTGCAAGGCTCGATCTTGATCTGCTCACGCCCTGGGCGCGCTGGCGTCCGGCTCATGCGCACATGCGGATCTTCGACACCCGCTTCTACCTTGCTGAATTGCCGAAGGATGCGCCGCATGCCAGCGTCGACCATACGGAGAACGTACGACTGGTGTGGTCCACCGCCCAGCAAGTGCTTGACGATGCCGATGCCGGCAAGCTCGAGGTGATCTTCCCGACACGGCGCAACCTCGAACGATTGGCGCAGTTCGGCAGCTACGCCGAGACGGTGGCGCACGCCCATGCCACTCCGGTCAAGACGATCACCCCGTGGCCGGAAACCCGCGACGGCCAGGATTATCTCTGCATTCCGGACGATGCTGGCTATCCCGTTGCGGCAGAGGCGATCTCCAGCGCCATGCGAGGCTGATGCGCCGGCGTGATCGCGCGGCCCGGCGCGTCCGTCGCACGCTTCGCGTGATCGTCGCGCTGGCCGTCGCGGCGGTGCTCGCGCTGCTCGGCTACAGCTGGCTGGTCCGGCATCCTCAGGACACGCCCTGGGCGCCGCTAGACCTCGCGCAGCCGATCGGCATGTTCACCGGGCGCAAGCTCGTCGCGCTCAGTCAGGATCTCCCCCGCTGCCAGGCACTGCTCGATCGCGCCGGCGTCAGCTATACCGTGCTTCCCGAACGGCGCGACGGCCCGAACTGCGGCTATACCGACGGCGTGCGCTTCGCAGCGGAGGAACCGCGGATCACGCCGTTCAGCCCGGCGAACCTGGGCGTCGCTTGTCCGGTCGCGGCCGCGCTCGCACTGTGGCAATGGGAAGTCGTCCAGCCCGCCGCCGAACGCCATTTCCGCATGCGGGTCTCCCGCATCGAGCATCTCGGCAGCTACAATTGCCGCCGCCTCTATGGCCGTAGCCAAGGCGATTTCAGCCAGCACGCCACTGCCGATGCCGTCGACATCGCCGCCTTCCGCCTGGCGGACGGAACCCGCATCTCGCTGCTCGACGACTGGAAGAAGGATGGCCCGCGCGCCCGGTTCCTGCGCGATGTGCGGGATGGCGCCTGCGGCGTCTTTGCCACCGTCCTGTCGCCCGACTATAATGCGGCGCACCGCGATCACCTGCACCTTGATCAGGCGGATCGCGGCGCGGTGGGTTGGCGCTCCTGCCGCTAGGCCTCATCGCGCCCCTCAGTGCGGCAGCGCGCCGGCCTCGACCTTCTCCACCCAGTGCGGGAAGAACGCCGGCTGCCGTGCCGACCATCCCGATGCTGTCGCCGCTGCCTCGCTGATCGATTGCAGCAACTTGCGGCGCAACTCAGGGTGAAGGTGCGGCAGCGCCGCCGCAGCACAGAAGGCGCCCGGCAGCCACGGCCGCACGGCCGCGCCGATCAGCCGCTCGTACAGGAAGCGGTAGGCGGAGAATGTCGTGATCCGCCCCTGCCCCAAGTCAAACGCTGTCACCGTGACGAGCGGCGCCAGGAACGGCTCCACCGCATCGAGGCCGCTGTCGTCGGGCACCATCGCGCGAATGTCGGAAAAGCGCTGATAATGCCGCGCTTGTGCCCGGATGCTGGCTGCCTCCACCAGATCGCGGGACCAGCGTTCCATCGCGTCCTCCCGCTCCAGTCCGATATCCAGGCTGCGGCGTATGTAACGCTGCGTCGCCCCCGGGAAGCTCGCGAATTCCTTCATCTCGGCCAGTGTCATGGCACCTTCGGCCGGCCTCATCTTGGCACTCATCTCGACCACCCCGCCCAGAGCATCCGAACCGACGCATCATGCGGCAGGGCGGCGACAGCCGCCTTGACGCTGATGTGCCTGTTTCGAATAGGATCATGCCGGATGCCGCACCGCAACATGCGATGCGACGAGCCGAGTTAAATTGTCACAAATTACTGATAGGTGCGTCCCGCGCGCAACAATCAGGCACCGCGTTGCCGCTCCGCCTCTTCGTCATAGCCAGAGGATTCCGCCGGACCATCGCGCCCGGGCTGCGTCGTCTGCGGCGGGTCCGACGCGTCCATTGATTCATCCAGCGCATTGTCGAGCTGCGCATCCTTGCTTTCGGGATGCTTTTCGAGCCGCTTGGCAATCGATTTGTCGCGGCCCGCATCCTGGTCTGGCGTTGGGTTCGTCGGCATGAGCCACTCCTTTCGTAACGCAAGCTCAACGGCCCAGTACGGCGACCTGTTCCTTAGGCGCCGCGCCCTCAACCAGCCGCGTCACCGATACACGCTGCGCCCGGAGCGTTGCCGTGCCGAAGATCGTCATGAACGCAATGTCAGTCGCATCCCGTCCGACCGCAACGCGAACCAGATCGTTGGCCGTTGCCATGCCGGTGGGGTCGACCAGCCGCCATTGCCCGTCGAGCCACAGTTCCGCCACCGCATGAAAATCGGGCGGGTCGACGCCGGGTGCGTAGGCCGAGACGCAGCGCGCCGGGATCTCGCCCGCCCGCGCCAGCGCCACCAGCAGATGGGCATAGTCGCGGCACACGCCGCGGCGCTCGGCAAAGGTGGTCAGCGCGGTGCCGCGCGGCTCAGTCGCAGCGCTGCAATACTCGATCGTACCGCGGACCCAGTCGAGCAGCGCCACCGCCAACGCGCCGTCGCTCAGGCCGGCAAATTCGCGGCGCACGAAATGCTCCAGTCGGTCGGATTCGCAATAGCGGCTGGGCAACAGATAGCGCACCAGGTCGCTTGGCAGATCGCGCACCGGGCCGTTCTTCAGCGCCGCGAGATCGATCGGCTGGCGCTCCACGCGCACGATGGCGTGATAGTTCGCCTCCAGCCGCTGCTCCGCGCGCGCCCAGCAGCGTTGCCCGATCCCTTCTTCGCCGCAGACGGCGCGGATTGGATGGTCGGATCGGATGACCAGCGATTCGGCCTCTATACGCTGGTCGGCCATCGCTGCAGCTTCGATCTGCAGCAGCACGTCCGCCACTTCGGGAAAACGATAGTCGAGGTGGACGTCGATGGCGATCCGCATGGTCGCTGCCCTTGAGAGATGGCCAAAAGAAAAGGGCCCGGCGGATCATCCGCCGGGCCCCTCGAACCTGTCCTCGCTGCGCGCTTATTCGCGGCTGCCGAGGAACGAGAGCAGGAACTGGAACATGTTGATGAAGTCCAGATAGAGCGACAGTGCGCCCATGATCACGGCCTTGCCCATCATGTCTGTACCCGCCACGTGCGCATACATTTCCTTGATGCGCTGCGTGTCATAGGCGGTCAGGCCAGCGAACAGCAGCACGCCGATCGCGCTGATGCCCATCTGCAGCGCCGAGCTCTGCATCCACAGGTTCAGCAGCGACGCGACGATCAGGCCGACGACGCCCATGATCAGGAACGTGCCGAATGCCTGCAAATTACGCTTCGTCGTGTAGCCGTAGATGCTCAGCGACAGGAAGGCGACTGCGGTGGCGAAGAAGGTGGAGGCGATCGAGCTGCCCGTATAGACGAGGAAGATCGTCGACATCGACAGGCCCATGATGCCTGCAAATGCCCAGAACAGCAGCTGCGCAGTGCCGGTGGACAGGCGGTTGATGCCGAAGCTCAGCACCATCACGAACGCCAGCGGCGAGAACATGATGATGTACTTCAGCGGCCCCGGCGTCAGGAACACCTGCGCCGCCAGGCTTTCGCGACCGCCGCTGGCGAACAACATCGCCACGATGCCGGTCAGCAGAACGCCCGACGCCATGTAATTGTAAACGGAAAGCATGTACTTGCGGAGACCCGCATCATACGTCGTCCCACGCGTGCCCGGCACGCTCGCGCCGAAGGCGGTGGCCGTCGGACGGGGGTCGGACCAGTTAGCCATTGTCAGTTCGCTCCTTCGTCCGGCAAGGGGCCGGACACGTCCTGAATATCGCGCGCAAGTGCCAAAATTTCAAGTTTGGCGCGGGCCAGCAACAGTTCGTCACAGCGGAAGGGTCCGCCATGCACCGTTTGTTCGTCGCACTGCGCCCGCCAACGGCCATCCGTGACGCGCTGCTCGACACGATGGACGGCATTGCCGATGCGCGATGGCAGGATGACGAGCAACTGCACCTGACGCTCCGCTTCATCGGCGCTGTCGATCGCCCTGTGGCGGAGGATATCGCAGCGGCGCTCGCCACGATCCACGCACCGGAGCCCGTGGTATCGCTCGCCGGCGTGGGCCGGTTCGACCGGCGCGGCCGTACCGCCATATTGTGGGCCGCCGCCACACCGCACGAGGCGCTGGCGGCGCTTCACCGCAAGGTCGATCAGGCGATCATCCGTGCCGGGCTCCAGCCGGAGCACCGCGCCTACCTGCCCCATATAACCGTTGCGCGGCTCGCCCGCGGCGCGTCCGCGGAACTGGAAGTGGAGCGCTGGCTCGCTCGCAACGCGGCCCTCACCAGTGCGCCTTTTCCGCTGACGCACCTCATCCTCTATGAAAGCCATCTGGCGCATGACGGCGCGCACTATGAACCGATCGCCCGCTGGCCCCTCGGCTGAAGCTCTGTTACGCGCGGGGAACGTGTCGTGAGTAATTGGGGGGAGCGGATGGCAGCCACGCCGGTCGAGGAACAGCAAGGCGAATATCGTGCCACCGGCTACGCCTGGTACGTGCTGGCGATCCTGTTCGTCGTGTACATCCTCAATTTCATCGACCGGCAGGTGATCTCGATCCTCGCCGAGGATATCAAGCGGGACCTCGGCCTGCGCGACGAGGACCTGGGCTTCCTCTATGGCACGGCTTTCGGTGTCTTTTACGCGCTGTTCGGCATCCCGCTCGGCCGCCTCGCTGACAGCTGGCACCGCGTGCGCCTGATCAGTGGCGGCCTTGCGCTCTGGTCGACCATGACGATGCTGTCGGGCCTGTCGCGGTCCGGCGGCCAGCTGGCCGCCGCGCGTATCGGCGTCGGCATCGGCGAGGCGACCGCCAGCCCGTCGGCCTATTCGCTGATCTCGGATTATTTCCCCAAGAAGCTGCGCGGCACCGCGCTCTCGATTTATTCCGCCGGCATCTATGTCGGCGCGGGCATCTCGCTCTTCATCGGCGGCCTGATCGTTCAGAGCTGGAACGCGGCCTATCCGAACGGCGGCCCATTCGGGCTGGTCGGCTGGCAGGCCGCGTTCATGGCCGTCGGCTTCCCCGGCGTCATCCTTGCACTGTGGATCGCCACCATCCGTGAACCGGTGCGCGGCCTTTCCGAAGGCCTGACGCAGCCGCCGCACCCTGCGCCGTTCAAGGCGTTCTTCGAAGAATTGCTGACGATCATCCCACCGCTAACGCTGATCGGCGCGGCACGTTGCGGCGGCAGGACGCTGATGTGGAACATCGTCGGCTTGGCCGTCACCGTGGCTGCAGTCGTCTTGCTGGTCAGCCTGGGCGAACCGCTGCCACAATGGATCGCGGTCGGCATCGGCTGCTATGCGGTTTTCTCCTGGGCTATCACCCTCCGCCACCGCGACGCGCCCACTTTTGCACTGATCATCGGTACGCCCGCATTTCTCTGCACCGTCGTCGCTTACGGCCTGAACGCCTTCCTCAGCTATGCGGCAGGCTTCTGGGCCGCGCCTTATGCGATGCGCGACCTCGGCATCTCACCGGCCGAGGCCGGGCTGATCCTGGGCGGGCAAGGCGCGCTGTCCGGGTTCCTCGGTGTCACCATCGGCGGCATCCTCGGTGACAAGTTGCGCCAGAAGCACCCCGGCGGCCGCCTCATCATGGTGGCGCTGGGCGCCGTGGTACCGACGCCGTTCCTGGCGATCGCCTTCACCACCGATACGCCGATCATCCTCTACGTCTGCCTCTTCATTGCCCAATTCACCGCCAGCTGGGCCTTGGGTAATTCCGCCGCGACGACGCAGGATCTCGTCCTGCCGCGTATGCGTGGAGCGGCCACCGCCACCTATTTCATTGGCACGACGCTGCTTGGCCTCGCGCTGGGGCCGTATCTGGCGGGCCGCGTCTCAACGCTTACCGACAGTCTCTCGACCGGCATGCTGTCGCTGCTCGTCACCGTGCCGATCACCCTCGGGGCCTCGATCGCGGCGTTCAAGCTGGTGCCGCGCGCCGAAGCCACGCGCGAGGAGCGGGCCCGGGCCGCGGGCGAACCGGGTCTCGATCCCGCCTGATCCGCCGATGGCGCGCGTGATCCTCCGGTTGGCCGCGCTCGTCGCAGCGCTGCTCCTCGCGCTGCCGCTTCATCTGCTGTGGCGGCTGTTCCGCCTGCCGTCGCCATGGCCGCGCCTGTTCCTGGGCGTACTCGGCCGGATCATCGGCGCGCGCGCACGCACTGTCGGTACGCCGCTGAAGCGCGACGTCGTGTTCGTCGCCAATCACTTGAGCTGGATGGATATCCCGATCCTCGCCGGGCGCACTGGCACCGCTTTCGTCGCCAAGGCGGAGCTTCGCGAGGTGCCGCTGGTTGGCTGGCTGTGCACGCTGAACCGCACGCTCTTCGTCCGTCGGGAGGATCGCATGGCGGTCGCCGACCAGATCAACGCCTTGCGCGACGCACTCGCGGAAACCTGGGCGATCGCCATCTTCCCCGAAGGCACCACCGGCGACGGCACGGCGCTGCTGCCGTTCAAGGCCGCCCTCCTCGCGGTGCTCGATCCCCCGCCGCCGGGTGTCCTCGTCCAGCCGGTCCGGATCGATTACGGCGCCGCCACCGGTGAACTCGCCTGGATCGGTGACGAGCCGGGCCAATCGCATGCGCTGCGCGTGCTTCGCCGCCGCGGCACCTTCACGGCCACCCTCACCTTCTGCGATCCCTTCGACCCGCACGATTATCCGGGCCGCAAGGCCACCGCTGCCGAGGCGCGCGCACGGATCGCGGCGGCCGGTGGCGGAGAGGCGCCGCGCGCGCTATAGGCGCGGCCCCATGAAGCCTACCCCCAAAACCCCAGCAACGCCAAAGACCTTCGCGGTCAAATCGTTCGGCTGCCAGATGAACGTCTATGACGGCGAACGCATGGCCGAGTTGATGGCGGGCGAGGGCCTGACCCCGGCCGACGCCGCAGACGCCGATCTGGTGGTGCTCAACACCTGCCACATCCGCGAGAAAGCGACCGAGAAGGTCTTCTCGGACATCGGGCGGCTGCGCAAGGATCGCCTCGGGCGCGGCGAACAGGCGCCGATGATCGCGGTCGCTGGCTGCGTCGCCCAGGCGGAGGGGGAGGAGATCGTCCGCCGCGCGAAGGTCGACGTGGTCGTCGGCCCGCAAGCCTATCACAATTTGCCGAAGCTCGTCGCCGCCGCCGCTGCCGGCACCGCCGCGGTCGACACCGACATGCCGATCGCGTCCAAGTTCGGCGCGCTCCCCGCACGCCGCAAGGTGGGACCCACCGCCTTCCTCACCGTGCAGGAAGGCTGCGATAAGTTCTGCACATATTGCGTGGTGCCCTACACGCGAGGTGCAGAGGTCAGCCGCTTCTTCACCGCGATCGTCGACGAGGCTAGGGCATTGGTAGACGCTGGCGCGCGCGAGATCACCTTGCTTGGGCAGAATGTGAACGCGTGGGAAGACGAGGATGGCCGCGGCCTCCACGATCTTATCCGCACGCTGGATCGCATCCCCGGCCTCGCGCGGATCCGCTATACGACCAGCCATCCCAATGACATGAAACAGGGCCTGATCGACGCCCACCGAGACGTCGAAAGCCTAATGCCCTTCCTCCACCTACCGGTACAGGCTGGCAGTGATCGCGTGCTGAAGGCGATGAACCGCAGCCACACGCGCGACTCGTACCTGCGCCTGCTCGATCGCATCCGCGCCGCCCGGCCGGACATCGCGCTCTCCGGCGATTTCATCGTCGGTTTCCCCGGCGAGACGGAGGCGGAGTTCGCCGAGACGCTGAGCCTCGTGGATGCGGTGGGATACGCGCAGGCGTTCAGCTTCAAGTACAGCCCGCGCCCCGGCACCCCCGCTGCCGATCTCGACGGGCAGATCCCGCAAGACGTGATGGATGATCGGCTACAGCGCCTGCAAGCTGCGCTCAACCGCGATCAGCATGCCTTCAACCGCAGCACCGTGGGCCGTACGTGCGACGTCCTGATCGAACGCGCCGGCAAGCATCCGGGCCAGATGCTGGGCAAATCGCCGTGGCTGCAATCCGTTCATCTTTCCGGCGCCCACGCGATCGGAGACTTGGTGTCGGTCACCCTGGTTCAGGCGGGCCCGAACTCTCTTGCTGGTGTCCCGAAGCTTTCTTTTGTCGCGTGACTTGAACGGGCTGACGATGGTCTCCGGGGTGCAAAGTTCTCCGGTCGCACACGAAAGGGATACACCTTTTACATCGCACAACGTCGGTCCCTTCATCGATCATGGCCCCGGACTGCCGCGCCATCGTTGCGGTACTTCCGGGCCTTTTTCGTGACGGAACGAAAGGGGCTTACGCGAACTTGTTGGCGCTGTCAGAAATGGCACGGATGACGCGCCGCCAAGGAGCAAGATGAGCCGCAAGCCCGTACCCGCCCAGCCGGGCGATCGCAGCCGTACCGAACTCACCTTCGATCGGCCCCAATTGCTGAGCGTGCTCTTCGGCCAGTACGACCGAAATCTCGTTGCGCTCGAAAACCGCCTCGGCGTGTACATTACGGCTCGGGGCAACCGCGTCGGTCTGGAAGGGAGCGCCGAACAGGTCGCGCTCGCCCGCGACGTGCTGAACGATCTGTATCAGCGCATCCAGCGCGGCGAGGAGATCGATGGCGGCCTCGTCGATGCCTCGATCGCCATGGCGTCCGAACCGACGCTCGACGGCATCATCTCTGCCGAGCGCAGCAACGGCGGCCCGCCGTCGATCATGATCCGCACGCGCAAGAAGACGATCGTGCCGCGCACGCCGGCGCAGGCGCATTACATGCGCGAACTGGTCAGCAACGACATGATCTTCGCGCTCGGCCCGGCGGGTACCGGCAAGACGTATCTGGCGGTCGCGCAGGCGGTGGCGCAGCTCATCACGGGCAGCGTGCAGCGGCTGATCCTCTCCCGTCCCGCCGTCGAGGCAGGCGAGCGGCTCGGCTTCCTTCCGGGCGACATGAAGGAGAAAGTCGACCCGTACCTGCGCCCGCTCTACGACGCGCTCTACGATTGCCTCCCCGCCGAGCAGGTCGAGCGGCGCATCGCATCGGGCGAGATCGAGATCGCGCCGATCGCCTTCATGCGCGGCCGCACGCTCGCCGACGCCTTCGTCATCCTCGACGAGGCGCAGAATACCACGCCGGCGCAGATGAAGATGTTCCTTACCCGCTTCGGCCAGAACAGCCGGATGGTGATCTGCGGCGATCCGAACCAGACCGATCTTCCCGGCGGCGTCGCGGCAAGCGGTCTTGCCGATGCGACGATGCGGCTGGAAGGCGTCGAGGGTATCTCGCTCGTCCGCTTCAGCGCGGCTGACGTGGTGCGCCACCCGATCGTCGGACGGATCGTCGAGGCCTATGAGGGCCGTGAAGCCTGATCGGCGCACGCAAAGTCGCTCCACAAGCGCCCGGATTTGATGCACACAGGCAGGACATGATCGAAATTGCTTTGTCGACGGACGAGTCCTGGCCAGGCGGGCCGTGGGAGGAACTCGCCACCGCCGCCGCACGTGCCGCCGTGGGCGCCACCCCGTACGGCACCATCCTCACCACCGACGCCTCGGTCGAAATCAGCGTCCGGCTGACGTCGGATGACGAGGTGCACGCGCTGAACCGGCAGTATCGCGACAAGGACAAGCCCACCAACGTCCTGTCCTTCCCGATGGTGCAGCCGGACCTGATCGACACCGTCAGCCAGAATTCCGACGACGGCGAGGTGCTGCTTGGTGACATCGTGCTCGCCCGCGGTGTCTGCCTTGCGGAGGCGGCGGAGCGGAACATCTCCACCGAGGATCATCTCTCGCATTTGATCGTGCACGGCACGCTGCATCTGCTAGGTTATGATCACATGACCGACGAAGAGGGTGATGCGATGGAGGCGATCGAGCGTGACGCGCTCGCCACGCTTGGCATTGCGGATCCCTACGCCATACGAGAGGACTAAGTGTCCGAAGACCGAAGTAGCGCCGGAAACGGCGACTCCAATGAATCCGGCATCTGGCGCAGCTTGCGCTCCCTCATTTTCGGCGACACGTCCGAAGGGCGGCTGCGTGATCAGCTGGAAGATGCCATCGATCGTCACGAGGACGATCCCGCGCCAGAGGCAAAGGGCGATCTGACGCTTCTGGAGCGGCAGATGGTCCGCAACCTGCTCCATTTCGGCGAGCGCGATGCCGGCGACGTCGGCGTGCCGCGCGCCGATATCATCGCGATCGAGGAACAGACGACCTTTGCCGAGCTGGTGAACGTCTTCGCCGACGCTGGCGTCAGCCGCCTGCCGGTCTATCGCGAACGGCTCGATACGATCGTCGGCATGGTCCACATCAAGGACGTGTTCACGATCCTGGCGAGTGGCGCCCCGCACCCAGCGGACATTTCGGCACTGATCCGTCAGCCGCTGTTCGTGCCGATGAGCCGCGGCGCGCTGGATCTGCTTGCCGACATGCGCCAGACCCGCGTCCACCTCGCCATCGTGCTGGACGAATATTCCGGCACCGAAGGCCTCGTCACGATCGAGGATCTGATCGAGGAAATCGTCGGTGAGATCGAGGACGAGCATGACGAGGCGCCCGCACGCCTGCTGTTCCCGCTTGAGGGCGGCGCCTGGGAAGCCGATGCCCGCGTCGAACTCGAGGATATCGGGGAGGCGGTCGACGAGCGTCTCGCCGAGGCGGACAGCGACGTCGATACGATCGGCGGCCTGACGGCAGTGCTGGCCGGCCGGGTGCCCGAGCCCGGCGAGTGGCTGGACCATCCGAGCGGCTGGAAGATCGAGGTGGTCGATGCCGACGAGCGACGCGTCAATCGCGTGCGCCTTCACCCGCCGATCCCCGAGCCGGAGGACGAGTAACGCCGTTAGTGGCGATCACCCCCGGGGCGACCGGGGGGCGATCCAGCCGTCAGCGGAAATTGTCGGCGTAGCTCTGCAGCTTCAGCTTGCGCTCGGGTGCGGGGATCACGGTGTAAGGGATTCCCTCGCGTTCGGCGTAGGCGATTGCTGCCTCCCGCGTCGGGAAGCCGAGCCGAACCTGCTCGCGCGTCTCCGCCCCGCCGGCCCAGCCGGTCAGCGGATCGGGCCGCTTGGGGTCGTCGGACGCGAAATCCAGCTGCCAGAGGTCGGTGCGAGACTTGCCCGATTGCATGGCATTCTTCGGGCGCTGATAGATGCGGGCGGTCGACATGGGCCTGCCTTACCGCGAACTGCGCGCGCGTGCATCGGCATTTTTCGTCCGAAGCGTCGCCGCCGCGCTCGCCGGATCGTCCGGCCAAGGATGGCGCGGATAACGGCCGCGCATTTCCTTCGCCACCGCGGCCCAGCTGCCGGCCCAGAAACCCGGCAGGTCGCGCGTCGTCTGGATCGGTCGACCGGCCGGCGAAGTGAGCGACAGTACCAGTGGCACACGCTCGGCGCCGATCGTGGGATGCTCCGCCAGCCCGAACAGCGCCTGCACGCGCAGCTCGACGCGCGGGCCGCCTTCCGCAGCATAATCGATCGGGTGGCTGCTGCCCGCGGGACTGGTGAAATGCGACGGGGCGATCCGCTCGATCCGCTGCTGCTCGTCCCAGGAAAGCAGCCCGCGCACCGCCTCCCTGAGCGCACCCGCGGGGATGGCATCCAGCCTACGCCGCCCCGCCACCAGCGGCGGCAGCCACTCGTCGAGCCGCTCGAGCAGCGCCTCATCGTCGAGCGGCACGCCCGCATAAACAGCGCGCTGGCGATACGCCGCCATGTCCTTGCTCCACGGCAGCAGCGCCAGCCCATGCTCCCGTACCCCCGTCACCAGCGCCGTCTCGAGCGCGACGGGATCGGCATCGCTGTCAGGACCGCCGGACAGGCGTATCGCCCCCAGCCGCCGCTCGCGCACCGGCCGCACCCCGCCGGTCGCGGGGTCGAAATCGGCCGTCCGTCGCGTCTCGATCCGGTCGGCGAACAGCGCCTCCACGACCGCCTCCTCGATCGGCGCGGCGGAGAGGATCCGCGCGCCGGCCGCCATGCCCTGCGTTTCCGCTACCGTCAGCCAAGGTTCGCGCGCCAGCGACGCGGTCGGATCAAGCCGGAACCCACGCCCGCCCACCGAGGCCCAGCGCTCGCCCGACGAATCGCGTCGCTTCGCCACCCGATCGGGAAAAGCGAGCGCCACCGCCACCTCGACTCCGCTCGCGCTTGCCAGATCGAGCACCGGCGAGCGCTCGCCGCCGCCACGCGGCACCGCCCGCGCCCAGCGCTCGGCGAGCTTGCGCGCCGCTTGCGCCTTAGGGGAGCGGTCACTGCGCCAGCGCCGTAGCCGCAATTCCAGGTCAACGTCGCTACCGCCAAGCCCGCGCTCGCCGAGCAGCACCGCGACTTCGGCTGCCACGCCGCCCAGCCCGATCTCGCCTGCGCGCAGCAGCATGTGGGCGAGCCGCGGCGGCATCGGCAGCGCGGCCATCGCCCGGCCGTGCGCAGTCGGGCGGCCGGCATCGTCCACCGCGTCCAGACTCGCCAGCCGCGTCTGCGCCTCCGCCACTGCGGAGGCCGGCGGGGGGTCGATCCACTTCAGGTCGCGCGGATCGGCAACGCCCCAGATCGCGCTTGCCAGCACCAGCGCGGAAAGGTCCGCTTCCAGTATCTCCGGCGGGTCGAAGCGCGGCAACCCCGAGGTCGCCGCTTCCTCCCACAGGCGATAGGCGACACCCGGCCCCTGCCGCGCCGCGCGCCCCGCACGCTGCGTCACTGCCGCCTGGCTTGCCCGCTCGGTCACCAGCCGGGTCATCCCCGCCGCCCGGTCGTAGCGCGGGCGGCGCGCCAGCCCCGAATCGACGACGATGCGGATTCCGTCCAGCGTCAGGCTCGTCTCCGCGATCGAGGTCGCCAGCACCAGCTTGCGTCGTCCATCCGGCTCGGCGCGGATCGCCGCGCGCTGCGCTGCCGGGTCGAGGCTGCCGTGAAGCCGGTGAAGCGCCACGCCGGCGATCCCCTCCAGCCGCTCCGCCGTCCGCTCGATCTCCGCCACCCCCGGCAGGAAGGCGAGCACGCCGCCCTCCGCCTCCGACAGCGCCTGCCGCACCGCCGCCGCCACCGCGTCCTCGATTCGTTCATGGGTGCGGCCGACGTGGCGCAGCGCCAGCGGCCAGCTTCGCCCCTCGCTCTCGATCACCGGCGCGCCATCCATCAGCGCGGCGAACCGCGCCCCATCGAGCGTTGCCGACATGGCAAGGATGCGCAGATCCTCGCGCAGGCCGCCTTGCGCATCCAGTGCCAGCGCCAGCCCGAAGTCCCCGTCGAGGCTGCGTTCATGCACCTCGTCGAACAGCACTGCGGACACGCCCGCCAGTTCCGGGTCGCGCTGGATCCGCGCGGTGAAGATCCCCTCGGTGACGACGGTGACGCGCGTCTCGGCCGATCTCTTCGTGTCGAGCCGGGTCGCATAGCCGAACGTCCGCCCCACCGGCTCTTCCGCCAGCGCCGCCATCCGCTCGGCCGCTGCTCGCGCTGCCAGCCGCCGCGGCGACAGCAGCAGGATCTCGCCAGTGCACCATTCCTCGCCCAGCAGCGCCGGCGCCACCGCCGTCGTCTTGCCGGCGCCTGGAGGCGCGACAAGCACCGCTGAGGAACGTGCGCGCAGCGTCTCCAGCAGATCCGGCAACACCGCGTGGATCGGCAGCGCCTCGCTCATCGCGCGCCGCCGTTCGGCCGACGCGTCGGCTTAGCGCCCGTCGTGGTGGCAGCTGTCGCCGGGCTCGCCGGTCGTGGTGATGGTCTGGCGCTTGAAGTCATAGGTTTCGCTGAAGCGCAGGTAGCGCGGCTTGCTGCCGGTCTTCCAGTAGACGTTCCGCCTGACCGTCGTGCCGTCGCGCACATGCGACGCGTAGGACAGGGTCACGCCGTCTTTGTCCGTGCTGCGATCCAGGAACAGCGGCGTGCCGGCAGTGGAGATCCGCCGCCGTTCGCCGCCGGCATCGGAGAACAGGGTATTACCGGACAGCGTGAACGTCGTCATCCGGGGTGAAGGAAGGCCGCCGATCTTCAGATGACAGGTCATGGCCAGCGGCGCCGCCTGCTGTGCCGCGGCCGGGACCGCGACAAGCCCCGCTCCAACAACCAGAGCTCTGCCGATCATCGCCCGCCTCCTCCTCTTGCCGCGGAGGATACGAGCGGTGCCGGCGAAGCGTTCCAACGTTGCAACCGAGGAGCGTGCGGCGCCCCTTCCCCCTACACGTGGGTGGCGAGCGCCTTCAGATCGGCCAGCGGCCGCGCACCGAAGTGGCTGATCACTTCCGCCGCGCACACCGCGCCAAGCTTCAGCGAACGTTCCAGGTCCCAGCCCTGCGCCTGGCCGTGGAGGAAGCCGGCCGCAAACAGATCGCCCGCACCGGTGGTGTCGACCACCTTGTCGACCGGCGCCGCAGGTACCCGCACATGCTCGTCACCGGCAATGGCGCAGGCGCCCTCCTCGCTCATCGTCACGACGAGCAGCGGCACCTTGCCCTTCACCGCGGCGATCGCGGCATCGGCGTCGGCCGCCTCGGTCAGCGAGATGATCTCCGCCTGGTTGGCGAACAGAACGTCAATGAGGCCATCCTCGATCAGCTGGAGGAACGCCGCGCGGTGGCGGTCGATCACGAATTCCGCCGACAGGGTGAAGGCCACCTTGCGACCAGCGGCCCGCGCCACGTCGATCGCGGCACGCATGGCAGCGCGCGGCTCTTCCGGGTCCCAGAGATAGCCCTCGAGGTAGAGGTACTTGGCATCCGCGATCAACGTGCGGTCAAGCGCCGCTTCGGGCAAATAGTGCGACGCGCCGAGGAAGGTGTTCATCGTGCGCTGGCCGTCCGGCGTCACGAAGATCAGGCAGCGGCCCGTGGTCGGGCTGCCCGGCCGCGCCTCGGTATCGAAGCGGATGCCGGCCGCCCGGATGTCATGCGCGAAGACATTGCCCAGCTGATCGTCGGCCACCTGGCCGATGAAGGCGCACTTGCCGCCCAGCGCCGCCATGCCTGCGATCGTGTTCGCCGCCGAACCGCCGGACACTTCCTGCCCCGGGCCCATCTTGGCGTAGAGCGCGTCCGCTTCCTCGGGTGAGAAGACCAGCGCCATCGCGCCCTTGGTCATGCCATTGTCGGCAACGAAGGTATCGGTCGCGGGCGAAAGAATATCGACGATGGCATTGCCGATCGCGACGATGTCGTAAGCAGGCTGGGTCAAGAAGAGCGGTCCTGGAACAATGCCGCTCCTTGGCGCCGATCACCGCCTGCGTGGGTCGCACGCAACGGCGGGACAGGCTCATCCGGAACGGGTTGAGGGTTGCGCGCGCCGTAACTGTGCCCAGTCCCTTGCGCAACTGGCGGGTTGCGCGCAATTCCCGCCGCAATGCTCGGTGCCTTCGCTCTCAGCCTCGGACAGCTCGGCGATCGTGCGGTGCTCGGCGTGCTCGCGCGCAGCATCGCGCTGACGCTGGCGCTGTTCCTCGTGCTTGGCGCTGGCGTCTGGTGGGGCATGGATGCATTCCTCGCCACTTGGTCGTGGGGCAATGCGCTTGCCGCCGCGGCATCGGTGGTGGTCACCGCGCTCGCGCTCTGGCTGCTGTTCCGCGCTGTCGCGGTCGCGGTCGTCGGCCTGTTCGCCGACACGATCGTCGCCGCGGTCGAGGCGAAATATTATCGTGACGCGCTGGCGAGCGCCCGCGATGTGCCGCTCGCCGTTTCGCTGCGGATGGGCATCGGCTCCGCGGTTCGGTTCGTCGCGATCAACCTCCTGCTGCTGCCGCTCTATGTGGTGCTGCTCGCAACCGGCATCGGCACCGCGGCACTGTTCCTCGCGGTCAATGCCTGGTTGCTCGGCCGCGACCTCGGCGACATGGTCGCGGCGCGCCATTTGTCGCCTGCCGATATGCCGGCGTGGCGCCGCGCCACTGCGGCACGCCGCTTCCTCCTGGGGCTTGCCGCAGCAGGCCTGTTCCTCGTGCCCGTGGCCAACTTCCTCGCGCCGGTGCTCGGCGCGGCGATGGCCACGCATCTGTTCCACCGGAGTCGTCGATGAAGTTTCTCGCCCCCGCTGTCATCCTCCTGCTCGCCTCGGGCTGCGCCACCGCGCCCGGCGGCGGGGCAGTGCCGGCGGATCGCGTGCCACTCCCCTTCACCAGCGCTGGCCTCGAGCGCGTGATCGGGCAGGACGCCGCCGCGCTTACCCGCCTGTTCGGCGCGCCGAATGCCGATGTGCGCGAAGGCAACGCCCGCAAGCTCCAGTTCCAGAGCCGGATCTGCGTGCTCGATACCTATCTCTATCCCAAGGGCTCGTCCGAGCCCCGCGTCACCTATGTCGATGCGCGCCAGCCCGATGGCCGTGCGATCGATCGCGCCAGCTGCGTCGCCGCGCTCACCCGCCGCGAAGGCGGGAAATAGCCCACCCGGCGGCTTCCGCCACCACCGGATCAGGATCGTCCAGCAGCCGGGTGGCGGGAGCGATCAGCGCCGCGTCGCCGCTGTTGCCGGCCGCGATCAGGCAGTTGCGCATCATCCGGTTGCGCCCGATCCGCTTGATTGGCGATCCCGAGAACACCTGGCGGAACCCCGCGTCATCCAGCGCCAGCAGGTCGGCAAGTTCCGGCGCGGCGAGCTCGGCGCGCGGCGCGAATGCCCGGTTCGCCCGCCCCGTCGCGGCGAACTTGTTCCACGGGCACACTGCCAGGCAATCGTCACAACCATAGATGCGATTGCCCATCGCATGCCGGAACTCGTGCGGAATCGGGCCGGCATATTCGATCGTGAGGTACGAGATACACCGCCGCGCATCCAGCCGATATGGCGCCGGAAAGGCGTTGGTCGGGCAGGCCCGTTGGCAGGCGTCGCACGATCCGCAGGAAGGCTGGCCCGGCTGGTCGGGCTCCAGCGCAATGGTGGTGTAGATCGCGCCCAGGAACAGCCAGCTGCCGTCCGTGCGGCTGACTAGGTTGGTGTGCTTGCCCTGCCATCCGAGGCCGGCTGCTTCCGCCAGCGGCTTCTCCATCACCGGCGCGGTGTCGACGAACACCTTCAGGTCACCATCCGCGACCGTCACCAGCCACCGCGCGAGCGCCTTCAGCGCCTTCTTGACGACATCGTGGTAATCCGCGCCCTGTGCATAAGTGGAGATGCGCCCGATGCTCCCCTCGCCGGCCAGCCGCAGCGGGTCCTCTGCGGGGGTATAGCTCATGCCGAGGGCGATGACGCTCTTCGCCTCCGGCCAGAGCCCAGCGGGCGATTCGCGATGGTGCGCACGCGCCTCCATCCACATCATGTCGCCGTGGCAGCCCTCGGCCAGCCACTGGCGCAGCCGTTCGCCCGCGCGCGGCGCGGCATCGGCGCGCGCGATCCCGCACGCCGCGAAGCCAAGCTCCGTCGCCTTCGCCTTTAACGCTGCTTCAAGCTTGTCTTGCGACATGACGCCCCGCTACCACGAGACGCCTGCGAAGACACGTCCGCCTCGCCAGCGCACGTTACGAGGATAGTGAACGACGTGTCCGATCCCGCCATCATCGCCAGCGGTCTGGTGAAACGCTTTGGTGACCGCCCCGTCGTGGACGGCATCGATCTCGTCGTGCCACGCGGCGCCGTCTATGGCGTGCTCGGCCCGAACGGCGCCGGCAAGACGACGACGCTGCGCATGCTGCTGGGCATCATCGAGCCCGACAGCGGCACCCGCACGCTGCTCGGCACGCCGCATCCGCGCGACGCCAGCGACCGGGTCGGCTACCTTCCCGAGGAACGCGGTCTTTACCCCGCGATGAAAGCGCGCGACGCGATCGCCTTCATGGGCGCCCTTCGCGGCCTGCCGTGGCGGGAAGGGCGCGCACGCGCCGGCACACTCCTCGAATCAGCCGGCCTGGGACATGCGAGTGACCAGAAGATCCGCAAGCTTTCAAAGGGCATGGCGCAACTCGTGCAGTTGCTGGGCTCGATCGTCCATCAGCCCGATCTCCTCGTCCTCGACGAGCCCTTTTCCGGCCTTGATCCGGTCAATCAGGAACGGCTGGAGGCGCTCATTCTCAAGGAACGCGATCGCGGCGCGACGATCCTCTTCTCCACCCATGTCATGGCCCACGCCCAGAGATTGTGTGATCGGCTGGCGATCATCGCCGGCGGCAAGCGCCGGTTCGAAGGCACGGTCAACGAGGCGCGCGGCATGCTCCCGCAACAGGTCCATTACGTGCCGCACTTCCCCAATCCGGGCCTCAGCGAACAACTCCCGCGGGATGCGGTGGCCGATGGCGACGGCTGGACGTTCGAGCTCCCGCGCGAGGGGATCGAAGGGCTGCTGAAGCGCCTGATCGACGCTGGCTATGGCATCTCCGGCCTCTCGATCGAGCGCCCGGGTCTGCACGAGGCATTCGTGCGGATCGTCGGCGAAGCCGCTGCTGCGCCCGCCGCGCCGGAGCACGCCGCATGAGCGCCTCCGGCAACATCCGCCGGCGCCTGCGCCAAACGCTGACGATCGCACGCCGCGATTTCGTCGCCACGGTCTTCACGCCGATCTTCCTCCTGTTTCTCTTCGCGCCCGTCATCATGGGCTCGTTCGGCGCGATCGGCGGCCTTGGCGCCGCCTCGGTCTCCGCCGGCTCTGCGGACAAGGAGCGGCTGGTGGTGATCGCGTCGCCTGCGGAAGCCGGGGCGCTCGTCGCCGCCGATCGCGCATTGCGCCCGCTGTTCAGCGCCGATGCCAGGCCCCCCGTGCTCGATCTGCGCCCGTCGGCCAGCAACGTCTCGCACCAGGCACGCACCGCGCTCGACTCACGCGACGTCGACGTCGCCGCCGTGATGAGCGGCCCGCTTGAGAGACCGCAGATCCTTTACGGCCAGAGCCGCCGCCCCGCGCTCTATCTCGCCGCGCTCGCCGAACAGGCCCTGCGCATCAACCGCAGCGGCGTAGAGCAGGTGAGCACGCCGATGCTGGTACGTGCCGAACGCAGTTCGCCATCGCTGGGCGGGCGCAACGCCTCGGGCTTCTTCGCCGTGTTCGGCATCTTCTTCCTGACGCTGTTCCTCTCCGGCCAGGTCGTCGGCACCATGGCGGAGGAGCGCAACAACAAGGTCATCGAGGTGCTCGCCGCCGCGGTGCCGCTGGAGAGTGTCTTCCTCGGCAAGCTCCTCGGCATGTTCGGCGTCGCGGTGCTCTTCGTCGCCTTCTGGGGCACGATCGTCAGCCAGATCGGCGCGCTGCTCCCGGCCAGCGCCGGCATTGCAGAGCTTACCCCGGCAGTCGGCTTCGGCACCTTCGCGATCCTCTTCGCGGCCTATTTCACCACCGCCTATCTGCTGCTCGGCTCGGTCTTCCTTGGCGTCGGCGCACAGGCATCGACGATGCGCGAGATCCAGATGCTCTCGCTGCCGATCACCATCCTCCAGGTGGCGATGTTCGCGCTCGCCTCGGCGGCGGCGTCGAACCCGGACGGCTGGGTCGCGCGCGTTGCGGAATGGTTCCCGCTTTCCTCGCCCTTCGCCATGGCCGGCCGCGCCGCGAACTCGCCCGAAATCTGGCCGCACATCGTCGCGCTTGCCTGGCAATTGCTGTGGGTGGCGATCTTCATCTGGGTCGGCGCGCGGCTGTTCCGCCGCGGCGTGCTGCAATCCGGAAGCCCGGCTGGCGCTTGGAAGAGACGGTTTGGTCGCAACCGTAACGCGAAGGATCGCGCCACGTATTGACAAGACTGTCAGTTAGGTTTTCTCTCGCAACTGAAATAGACGCGGGAGAGAATTGATGGCGACGCTTGCCAAGAACGTGGCGGAAACGCGGGCAGTCGACCCCTTCGACGTCAGCCGGCCGGAACTGTATCGGGACGATACCTGGCGCGAACCCTTCGCAAAGCTGCGCGCCGAGGCGCCCGTCCACTATGTCGCGGATTCCGAATTCGGGCCGTACTGGTCGGTCTCCTCCTACAAGCCGATCGTCGAAGTCGAATCGCTTCCCGATCTCTATTCCTCGGAAGCAGGCGGCATCACGATCGCCAATTTCGACGCCGAGGATCCCAACGCGGTGCGCATGCCGATGTTCATCGCGCGCGATCGCCCGGTCCACACGGCGCAGCGCCGAACGGTTGCGCCCGCCTTCACCCCGTCGGAAATGACGCGCCTCTCCTCCGACATCCGCCGCCGCACCGAAGAGGTGCTCGATACGCTCCCCTGGGGCCAGCCCTTCGACTGGGTGGACACCGTCTCGATCGAACTCACCACGCAGATGCTGGCGATCCTGTTCGACTTCCCGTGGGAGGATCGCCGCAAGCTCACCTTCTGGTCCGATTGGGCCGGCGATATCGAGATCATCAAGAACCCGGATCTGCGCCAGCAGCGGCTGATGCACATGTATGAGTGCGGCACCTATTTCCGCGGCCTCTGGAACGAGAAGCTGAACAAGCCGCCGCAGCCCGATCTCATCAGCATGATGATCCATTCCGATGCCATGCGCGAGATGGACGACCATGAGTTCCTCGGGAACCTCATCCTGCTGATCGTCGGCGGCAACGATACGACGCGCAACACCATGTCGGGCCTCGCCTATGGCCTCGACAAATATCCTGACCAGCGCGCCAAGCTGGAGGCTGATCCCTCGCTTATCCCCAACGCCGTCAGCGAGATCATCCGCTGGCAGACGCCGCTCGCGCATATGCGCCGCACGGCGACGCAGGATACCGAGCTGATGGGCCAGCAGATCAAGGCCGGTGACAAGCTCGCCATGTGGTACATTTCGGGTAACCGCGACCAGAGCGTGTTTGGTGAGGACGCCGACAAGCTGGTCGTCGATCGCCCCAACGCCCGCCGTCACCTCGCCTTCGGCCACGGCATCCACCGCTGCGTCGGGGCGCGCCTCGCGGAGCTCCAGATCGGCATCCTGCTGGAAGAAATGGCCAAGCGGCGGATGCGCGTGAATGTCACCGGCGCGCCGGAGCGGGTCGCCGCCTGCTTCGTCCACGGCTATCGCAAGCTGCCGGTGGAAATCAGCAAATACTGATCGGCTGATCCCTGAGCCATTGCGGCCGCCGCTCGTCCGGCGGCCGCTTTGCTTTGCCCCTGCCCGCCCTTATGAAGGCAGAGCAGGCGGAGGCGGGGGCATGGCCGACGGGTTTGAAGCAGGGGTTGATATCGTGACCGGCGGGCTGATCGGCCGCGCCGTGGAGCCGCACGCTGGTGCGTTATCTTCCGCGGACACGCACGCTCATCCTGCCAATTGTCTCAACTGCGGCACCGGCCTGATCGGCGCGCACTGCCACAATTGCGGCCAGTCGGCGCACGTGCACCGCACCGCCGGCGCGATCCTCCATGATATCGCCCACGGCGTGTTCCACTTCGAGGGCAAGGCCTGGCACACGCTGCCGATGCTCATCCGGCGGCCGGGCGAGCTTACCCGCCGCTACGTCGACGGCGAACGCGCGCGCTTCGTCTCGCCGCTCGCGATGTTCCTGTTCACCGTCTTCCTGATGTTCGCCATTGTGGCGAACCTGCCGGGCTGGAGCTTTGGCGGGCCCGACTTCCTGAAGCCGGGCCTGAACGGCGGCATTGCCGATGCGCGCGCCAAGCTGACGCAGGAGCGCACCCGCGCCGATGCCGAAGTGGCGAAGATCACGAAGTCCCTTGGTCGGGAGCGCGCCGCCGCCAGCCCCGATGCCGAGGATATCGCCCGGCTCGAACAGCGGCTCGCTAAGGCCACCGAATCGCGGCGCCAGCTGGCGGAGGCCGAACGGATCTTGCCGCTCGCCACCACCTTCGACGTTGAAGGTGCGCCCGCCGCGGACGGCGACAACTGGCTGCAGGCCAAGGTTCGCCACGCGCGCGAGAACCCGACGCTGCTGCTCTACAAGCTCAAGACCTCGGCCTATAAGTTCAGCTGGGCACTGATCCCGCTGTCGATCCCGTTCCTGTGGCTCCTGTTCCCCTTCAGCCGCCGCTTCGGCCTGTATGATCACGCGGTGTTCACCACCTATTCGCTCACCTTCATGTCGCTGCTGACGATCGCACTGGCGATCCTCGGCACGCTCGGCGTCTCGCCCGGCATCCTGTTTACCGCCGCAGTGCTGATCCCGCCCTTCCACATCTACAAGCAGATGAAGGGCGCGTATCGCCTCGGCCGCACCGGCGCGCTGGTGCGCACCACCTTGCTCGTGATGCTCATCGTCGGCGGCGTCGTCCCGTCCTTCGCGCTGCTGCTCCTCTACCTCGGCCTCGCCTGACGGGCGGCTGGTACACGTCACCCCGGCCTTGAGCCGGGGTCCCGCTTCTCCCTCAGTCACACTCACGCCGGCCCGCTACGGGCACAAAAAAGCGGATGCCGAGCCATCGCACGGCATCCGCCATTTATTCTCTAGCTCACCAGGCCCGCGCCACACCGGCGCGGCCCGGCGGCGCGTCAGGCGCCCGCCGGAGACGGGTTGCCGAACGGCCCCTGCGGGCGGTGCGTCTTGGGGATCGACGTGCCGACCGACGGGATCGCGGCCTTCTTCGGCCCCTGATCGATGCGGCCGATATTCTCGCCCGCGATCAGCTTCTTGATCTCGTCGCCCGACAGCGTCTCATACTCGAGCAGCGCGCCGGCCAGCAGGTGAAGCTGGTCGATGTTCTCGGTCAGCACCGTCTTCGCGCGTGACAGCCCGCCCTCGACGATCGTCTTAATCTCATGATCGATCAGCTGCGCCGTCTCGTTCGACATGTGCGTCGGCTGCGAGGACGAATAGCCTAGGAAGCTCTCGCCCTCGGGCTGTGCATAGTCGACCGGGCCGACCTTGTCCGACATGCCCCACTTGGTAACCATGTCGCGTGCGAGACCCGTGGCATATTGGATGTCACCAGACGCGCCCGACGAAACCTTGTCGTACCCGAAGATGATTTCTTCCGCGACGCGGCCGCCCATCGCCACCGCCAGGTTCGCGTACATCTTGTCGCGATGGTAGCTGTAGCTGTCGCGTTCCGGCAGGCGCATCACCATGCCCAGCGCGCGGCCGCGCGGGATGATCGTCGCCTTGTGGATCGGGTCGGACGCCGGCTCGTGCAGCGCAACGATCGCGTGGCCCGCCTCGTGATAGGCGGTCATGCGCTTCTCGTCCTCGGTCATCACCATGGAGCGCCGCTCGGCACCCATCATGACCTTGTCCTTGGCCTCTTCGAACTCGGCCATGGCAACCAGGCGCTTGCCCTTGCGCGCCGCCGTCAGCGCCGCCTCGTTGACGAGGTTGGCGAGATCCGCGCCCGAGAAGCCCGGCGTGCCACGCGCGATGGTGCGGCTGTCGACGTCCGGCGCCAGCGGCACCTTCTTCATGTGCACTTCGAGGATCTTCACGCGGCCCTCGATGTCCGGGCGCGGCACCACGACCTGGCGGTCGAAGCGGCCCGGGCGCAGCAGCGCGGGGTCAAGCACGTCGGGGCGGTTGGTCGCCGCGATGATGATGATGCCTTCGTTCGCCTCGAAGCCGTCCATCTCCACCAGAAGCTGGTTCAGCGTCTGCTCGCGCTCGTCATTGCCATTGCCGAGGCCGGCACCGCGATGACGGCCGACCGCGTCGATTTCGTCGATGAAGACGATGCATGGCGCGCTCTTCTTGGCCTGTTCGAACATGTCGCGCACGCGGCTGGCACCGACGCCGACGAACATCTCGACGAAGTCCGAGCCCGAGATGGTGAAGAACGGCACGCCCGCCTCACCCGCGATCGCGCGGGCAAGCAGCGTCTTGCCGGTACCGGGCGAGCCGACCAGCAGCGCGCCCTTCGGGATCTTGCCGCCAAGACGGGCGAACTTCGACGGGTCCTTCAGAAACTCGACGATTTCCTCCAGCTCCTCGCGCGCCTCGTCGATGCCCGCGACGTCGGCAAAGGTGACCTTGCCTTCCTTCTGCGTCAGCATCTTCGCGCGGCTCTTGCCAAAGCCCATCGCGCCGCCTGCGCCGCCACCCTTCTGCATCTGGCGCACCACGAAGAAAGCGATGCCCAGGAACAGGAGGAACGGCAGCGACTGGTACAGCAGCACCATCCAGATCGACGGGCCATCGTCGCGCTTACCCGAAATCTCGACGCCCGCCTTGCGCAGGCGGTCGGTAAGCTGCGGATCGCTCACCGGATCGGTGCGGAACTTCTCGCCGCTCGAAAGGGTGCCGCTGATCTGCTCGCGCGAGATCGTGACGTCCTTGACGGTGCCTTCATCGACCTTGTCGAGGAACTGCGAATAGGCGATCGACGTGCCGCCGCCAGCCGCAGTGCGGCCGTCGAACATCGTGACCACGATTGCCAGCGACAGCAGGATGCCCACCCAGATGAGCAGGCTCTTCATCCAGGGGTTGGGGCCATTGCCGCCGTTGTCGCCGCCAGACTGCTTGTCGTTGTCGTTCATGCGTTACCTTTCAACGCCTGCAATGTAGGCTGCGCGATGTTAATGGCAATGGAACGGAGCGCGGATTTCCGCGCCATTTCCCCGGTCAGAGTGATCGACGCGGCGGGGCGGGGCGGAAGTGCCAGCCGGTCTTGCGCGCCGCCGCGATCACCTCTGCGTGAGTCGCTCTTTTGCCCATCAGCAGCGAATCGAGCAGCGGCTCGATATTGGCGCCCGCCTCGAACGGGGGGGTGGTGATTCCGTGGTGCTCGCGCACGGTCGTGATCGCCCGCCGCGCCATCCGCCGCAGCGTGTCACGCGGCAGGTCATCGGGCACAAACGTCACGTTCCCCTCGGTCACCTGTGCCCGCTCACGCCACATCAGCGCGCCGATCGCCGCCAGGTCGCGCTCCGCCTCGCCCACCCAGGCCGCCGTGCGCGCCAGCGCCGGCGGATCGAGCCACTCGTTCTGGTCGAGCAGGCGGCGGTAGCGCGTACGGTCATGTCGCGGATCGGCGTTCGACGGGTCGTCGACGAACGACACGCCCTCGCGCCGCACGATCGCGCGCAGCGCCGCGCGCCGCCAGCCGAGCAGCGGCCGCACCAGCGTGGCCCCCGCCACCGTCGCTCGCGGCCGGATCGCCGCAAGCCCGGTGATGCCGGAGGCACGCCCGGCGCGCATCAAAAAGGTTTCGGCCTGATCGTCGGCATGATGGGCGGTCGCCACCGCCAGCGCCTTCATCTCCTCCGCCCAACCGGCCAGCAGCTGGTAGCGCGCGCGGCGTGCCTGCCCCTGCATGCTCGCGCCAGTGATCGGTGTCGCAACGGTCAGCGTCGTATGCGGCACGCCGAGCGCTTCGGCCTGCCCCGCCACCATCCGCGCTTCGCTCGCCGCACTCTCGCGCAGCCCATGATCCACCGTTGCCGCGATACAGGCCTGCGGAAAGGCGCGCGCCGCCAGCACCAGCAGCGCCATGCTGTCCGGGCCTCCAGATACGGCGACGCCAATCGGCCGCGCGAAGCTCGGCGCCTCGCCGGTAAGGGCGATCAGATCGGTGCGGAAACGCTCGACATCGGCCGGGTCGGCCACCCGCTCACTTGCACTTTGCGGAGGTGCGGGCGCGCGCGACATTGTCCTTCATGCCCTGGCCGATCTTGTCGCCATAGACATCGCTCAGTTCGCCATAGACCTTGCACGCATCCGCCGGCTTGTTGAGCTTCAAGAGCGCCTGGCCGAGGAAATAGAGGCTCTCGGGCGCACGCTCGCCATCCGGATATTTCTTGTAATTGTCGTAGAAGGCGATCGAGGCGAGGCTTGGCTTGCCGTCGTCGAGATATGAGCGGCCAAGCAGGTTCTGTGCGTAGCTCGCGCGGCGCGACCGCGGGTAAGTCGCCACCACCTTCTTCAGCTGCTCCGCCGCCTCGGCGTAGCGCTTCGCCGCCCACAGACGGTAGCCGTAGATATATTCGTCCTCGTCCGGCTGGCCGGTCGAGGGCTTCTCGATCCCGCCCGCTGCTGCCGGGCGCGCGGCGGGCGTCGTTTCGCCGAGCTGCGCCTCAAGGCTCCCTGGCGGGCGAATGCCGGGGCGCGCCGGCGTGGTGCCGGTCGCGCGCGGTGGCGGCGGCACGACGGGGCCTGTCATTTCGACGCCGCCACCCATCGGCACGGGCGCACCGCTGCTCAGCCGCGCGTCGGTGGATTGCTTGTAGGCGTTGAACTGCTCTTCCAGCTGCCGCAGCCGGAACTGCGCCTGCTCGATCTGCCCGGTCATCGAAGCGATCTGCGATTCCAGCGATGACACGCGCTGCGTCAAATCGTCGACCGCGCTCGACGAGGGCGCGCCGATCACCTCGCGCGGCGTCTCGGTCGGGCGTACCTGCGGCTCGAGATACGCGCCTGCGCCGCCCGGGAACACCTTGCGCTGCACCGCGCGCATCTCGCTCTCGAGCTTGCCCACCCGGCCTTCCAGCCCCGACTGGGCGAATGCCGGCGTCGCGCACCCAGCCAGCGTGACGGCGATCAGGAACTTACGCATCAACGACACCCCCCGGCATGATCTTGCCAGCGCGCTATAGCTAGCTTCGCGATCCTGTCTCCAGGCTTAAGGTTGCGCGGGATCACTGCCCGATCCCGCAAATGCCGGCGGCACGGCCGTGTCGGTGCGGCGCACCGGCACCGCGGCCGGCGCCATAGCGGCGCTCGCCGTCTCGGCCTGGCCGTTCGACTTGGCGAGCAGCGCCGCCGCACCCACCGGCACGTTCTTGATCGGGCGCTCGCCCGTGCCGAGCGGCGGCAGCACCGATCCGTTCAGCGTCACCTGCAGCTTGTCCGGCCGGCCGACGTTGATCATCGGTGCGTCCGCATCCGGCGGTACGTCGAACCGCTCGCCCTTCTTCAGCGTGCCGGTGAACAGCGTCTTGTCCGCCTTGTCGTAGACGCGCAGCCACACCTCGTCGGTCGCCACCAGCGCGACCTGGCCACCGCTCGCCGGGCTCGGCGCGGTGGATGGCTGCGCTGCCGGCACCGCGACTGCGACGGAGGGCGCGCCCGCGGGCGCATCCGCATCGCCGCCGCGCATCAGCCCGGTCGCGAACCAAAGAACCGCCAGCACGACGATCGCCAGCGCGACGCCGGCAGCCGCAATCACCAGCCCGCGGCTCGGCACGCGCGTCGGATCGGCGACTTCATACGGTTCGTAGCGCGGCTTCTCGCGCGGCGCGTTCATCGCTTCGACGCGCACGTCCCGCGCCAGCGCCACCTCGTCTTCGCCGACCGCGCGGGCATAGGCCCGGACGAAGCCGACGGCGTAGGTGGAAGACGGCAGCGCCCCGTAATTGGATGCCTCGATCGCCTCGAGGTGCCGCAGCGGCACGCGCGTGCGTGCCGCGATTTCGGACAAGGACATGCCAAGCCGCTCGCGAGCCTCGCGCAGCCTCTCGCCGACGGGTTGGGGAAAGAGCGTCGCCTTCTCGCCGCGCTCGGCCTCAGTCATTCAGATCTCCGCTCCGGGCGGATCGACCCTGTCCACCCTTGCCCCCGCACGTGTCACAGAGCAGGCTACCTGTGTCAATCGAGCCACACCGCTTTCGTTTGACGGTTCACCGCAATTCGGCGTGACTTCGGCCCGGCAGGATAGCCCGACGGGGCAACTCAGCCCAGTTCAACACCTTGCGCCTCGGCCCAGTGCGACAAGGCGCCGCGCATGTCGCGTGGCGGGTCCGCCAGCAGGCGCGTCATCTCCGCGGTGATGGCGGCGCGATCGAGCGACCGGATCATCGCCTTGATCGGGCCAACCGCGGCAGGCGTGATGGAGAGGCGCTCGATGCCGATGCCGATCAGCGCCAGCGCCTCCAGCGGCCGCCCACCCATCTCGCCGCATACGGCGAGCGGCACGCCTGCCGCACGACACGGTTCGATCACGCGCGCCAGGAAGCGCAGGATCGAGGCGGAAAGCCAGTCGTACCGCTCGGCGAGCTTCGGATTGGCGCGATCCGCCGCAAACAGGAACTGCGTCAGGTCGTTGGTGCCGATCGACAGGAAATCCACCTGCGGCAGCAAGAGGTCCAGTTGATAGGCAAGGCTCGGCACCTCCAGCATCGCGCCATAACGCACCTCCAGCGGCAGGCGGCGGTTGCGTGAGGCGATCCACTCGCGCTGCTTCTCGAACAAGGCGCGAGCCTCGGCGAATTCCCAAGCCTCGCTGACCATCGGGAACATGACGTTCAGCGTCCGCCCCGCCGCCGCTTCCAGCAGCGCGCGCGCCTGCGCCTTCATCAGACCGTTGCGCTCCAGCGCCAACCGCAGCGCGCGCCAACCCATCGCCGGGTTTTCCTCGTCGGCATGGTCCTGCGTCAGGTACGGCAGCGCCTTGTCCCCGCCAATATCGACAGTGCGGAAGATCACCGGCCGGTCGCCGGCCACGTCCAGCACCTCGCGGTACAACCGCTGCTGGCGCTCGCGCTGCGGCAGCGTCGCGCTGACCAAGAACTGGAACTCGGTGCGGAACAGCCCGATCCCGTCGGCGCCGGTCACGTCCAGCGCTGCGACGTCATCGCGCAGGCCCGCATTCACCATCACGCGGATGCGATGGCCGTCCTTCGTCTCGGGTGCCACATCGCGCAGCGCGGCATAAGCAGCGCGGCGCTTCTGGCGCAGCGCCAGCTTGGCCTCGAACGCTTCCTCCATCGCCGTCGACGGGCGAACGAGCACCGATCCCTCGCCAACGTCCAGCAGCAGCAGGTCGCCTTCCACGATCACCCGGCGCACGTCCCGCACCCGGCCAAGCACGGGCACGCCCATCGCGCGCGCCACAATGGTGACGTGCGCGGTCAGCGATCCTTCCTCCAGGATCACGCCCTTCAGCCGCCGGCGATCGTATTCCAGCAGTTCCGCCGGCCCCAGGTTTCGCGCGATCAGGATCGTGTCCTGGCGAAGGCCCATCTGCGCCGCCGTGCCCATCTGACCCGAAACTATCCGCAGCAGGCGGTTCGACAGATCCTCCAGGTCGTGCATCCGGTCGGCGAGCAACGGGTCGTCGATCTGCCGCATCCGCTGACGCGTGCGCTGCTGCACGCGCTCGATCGCCGCCTCCGCGGTCAGCCCGCTGTCGATCGCCTCGTTGATCCGCCGTGACCAGCCCTCGTCATAGGCGAACATCTTGTACGTCTCGAGCACCTCCTCATGCTCGCCGCCGACGCCGAACTCGGCCTCGCGCGTCATGCGGTCGATCTGCTCGCGCATCTTGTCGAACGCGGCATAGACGCGGTGGCGCTCCGCCTCGGTGTCCTCCGCCACGGTATGCTCGATCACGATCCGCGGCTGGTGGAACACCGCGTATCCGGCGGCCATCCCGTCGACGAGCTTCTGGCCGGGCAGCCGCACCGTCGCGGTCGACTGCTGCGGCCGATCCTTCGGACCACCCTGGTCGATGAGGCCGGCATTGGCGATCAGCTCGCTCAGCACCATGGCGACGGTCTGCAGCGCCTCTATCTCGACATCGGCGTAGCGGCGCGGCTCGGCATGCTGCACTGCGAGCACGCCGACCGAACGCTCACGCCGGATGATCGGCACGCCGGCAAAACTGTGGAATCGATCCTCGCCCGTTTCAGGCTTGTAGGCGAAATCGGGGTGGCTCGCCGCCTGGTCGAGGTTCAGCACCTCGCCCGTTTCCGCGATCGTCCCGACCAGGCCTTCGCCCAGCGCCAGCTTCGTGACGTGCACCGCCGCCGGGTCCAGCCCGCGCGTCGCGAACAGCTCCAGCACCCCTTCGCGCAGGAGGTAGATCGAGCAGACTTCGCTATCCAGCGCCTCGCCGATGATGTCGACGACCTGGTTCAGCTTGGCCTGCGCATTGGTACGCGCGGCCATCACGTCATGCAGATTGACCAGGATCTCGCGGGCGGAGGCGGCGGCGGAAAGCGGCATGGGCGCTTGGCTAGCAGGCGGGTGCCATGGGTGCCACGCAACATTTGTTTGCTGCACCGCCGGAAAAACCGCGCACTTGCGAGGTTCCGGCGGCGCTCAGCATCATGTCACTTGGCCTGCTTCTTGGCCTTCGGCTTCGGCTTGGGCTTGTCCTTGGCCGGTGCCTCGCGCGGGAACAGCACTGCGGCAACCCCGATCGCTACCGCACCGACGCCGGCAGCCGCACCCACGATCCGGCCGAGCGACCAGCCGCGCTTCGCCTCCGGCGCGGCCCAGCCCTCGGCATCGTCCGATGGCTGCGACGTTTTGGCCGCCGTCTTCACCAGCGCTTCGGGCTCTCCCGTCTTCTCAGGCCCGCTATTCTCAGGTCCCGTTGCCTCGGGTGCAGCGGCGACCGGGATTTCCGATTCGGTCGGCGCGTGCGGCGGTTCCTGGATCGGGAAGGGGGACTGGTTACCGGGGGGTACGGGCGGCGTGTGAGACATCGTCATCCTCTTGCTAGAAATGAATGAACGCCGCTGGCCGACAGCGGCTCCCGCTCAATCGAACAGTCCATCCTGGCTTCCGCTCGGCGGATCGAGCCCTAGGTGCTTCCATCCGCCGGCATTCAGCACGCGTCCGCGCGCCGTCCGCGCGACGAGGCCGAGCTGGATCAGATAGGGCTCGATCACTTCCTCGATCGTGTCACGCGGCTCGGAAAGCCCCGCCGCCAGCGTCTCCACGCCCACCGGGCCGCCGCGATAGATATCCGCGATCATCGTCAGATAGCGCCGGTCCATCGCATCAAGGCCAAGCTTGTCGACTTCCAGGCGGTTGAGCGCCCGGTCCGCCGCCACGGCATCCACCTCGATGACGCCGGCAACATTGGCGAAGTCGCGCACCCGGCGCAGCAGCCGTCCGGCAATGCGCGGCGTGCCCCGCGAGCGGCGCGCCACTTCCGCCGCTCCATCAGGCGCAATGTGCAGGTCGAGCATCGACGCGGCACGCGTCACGACGCGGGTCAGCTCCTCCACCGTATAGAATTGCAGCCGGATCGGGATGCCGAACCGGTCGCGCAGCGGCGTCGTCAACAGCCCCTGCCGCGTCGTCGCGCCGACCAGGGTGAAGCGCGGCAGGTCGATCCGCACGCTGCGCGCCGACGGCCCCTCGCCGATCATGAGGTCCAGCGCGCGATCCTCCATCGCCGGGTACAGCACTTCCTCGACCGCCGGCTGCAGCCGGTGGATCTCGTCGATGAACAGGACGTCGCCATCCTCGAGGTTGGTGAGCAGCGCCGCCAGGTCGCCCGACTTGGCGATCACCGGGCCCGATGTCGCGCGGAAGCCGACGCCCATCTCGCGCGCCACGATCTGCGCCAGCGTCGTCTTGCCCAGGCCCGGCGGGCCGAAGAACAGCACATGGTCCAGCGCATCGCCACGCGATCGCGCCGCCTCGATGAACACGCGCAGATTGTCGCGCGCCGCGGCCTGGCCGACGAATTCGTCCAGCCGCTTGGGGCGCAGCGCCGCATCGGCGTCCTCGGCCCGGCGCGCCGGCGTGATCAGGCGATCCTCGTCACTCATTGCCGGCTCGATACCGCAGTTTCGCCGGCACGCCAGCGCCGCTTGTCATCACCCTGGCGCAGCGCACCCCGCTCACTTCGCCGCCTTGCGCAGGGCGAGGCGGACAAGTGCGTCCAGCGTCGCGCCGACACCAAGCTCGTCCTCCGCCGCCGCCACCGCCGCGCTCGCCTCCGCCGGGCGGAAACCCAGGTTGAGCAACGCCGATACCGCGTCTCCGCTCGCGCCCACCGGCGCCACCTGCGCGGCCGCCGCAGGGCCCAGCGTGATCCCGCCGGCCTTGTCCTTCAGCTCGCGCACGATCCGCTCGGCAAGCTTCGGGCCGACGCCATTGGCGCGCGCCACCATCGCCTTGTCCTGCGCCGCGACCGCGCGGTTGAGCTCGGCCGGCTCCAGTGCGGACAGGATCGCCAGCGCGACCCGCGCGCCAACGCCCTGAACGCCGGTCAGCAGGCGGAACCAGTCGCGCTCGTCCGCACTGGCAAAGCCAACCAGCCGCTGGAAATCCTCGCCGACGAGCATCTCGGTATGCACCATCACTGCCTCGCCGACGGGGCCGAGCGCCGCGAGCGTGCGCGACGAGGCACCGACGAAATAGCCGATCCCGCCCACCTCGATCACCGCATGGTCGGCGGTCGTGCTGTGGAGCACGCCCTTTAGATAGGCGATCACCGGCTGCTGTCCGTCATGGATCGGGGCAATAGCGGGTCCGCCAGTGGCGGCCAACACCCGCGCGGGCGGGCCATCGCCTCAGTCGTGCCGCGCCCGCCGCATCATCCCCGCCGCGCTCGCCTGGTGATGCGCGTGGCAGATCGCCACCGCCAGCGCGTCCGCCGCGTCAGGCCCGGCAAGCTTCGCGCCCGGCAGCAGCACGCCCATCATCGCCTGGATCTGCCGTTTCTCCGCGCCGCCGGTACCCACCACCGCCTTCTTCACCGTGGAGGGATGATATTCGCCGATGGTGAGCCCGGCGCCAGCCGCGGCCAGCAGCACCACGCCCCGCGCCTGGCCCAGCTTCAGCGTCGACTGGGCATTGGTATTGCCCAGCACCTCTTCCACCGCCGCGCCATCGGGCCGCTCCGCCCGGATCACGTCGATCAGCGCATTGTAGAGGTTGGCCAGCCGCCGCGGCAGCGGCATCGACGGATCGGTGCGAATCTGCCCGTTGGCGAGATGCCGCAACCGATTGCCCTCGGCCGCGATCACGCCCCAGCCGGTGGTGCCAAGACCCGGATCGAGGCCAAGGATGATCATCGCCGGGCCATCAGCCCAGCTTCGCCATCACCTCGTCGGAGACTTCGTAATTGCCCCACACCTGCTGGACGTCGTCGTCATCGTCCAGCGCGTCGATCAGCTTGAACAGGGTCGCCGCGTCGCTTTCGTCCACCGCCACCATGGTCTGCGGCCGCCACGCGAGCTTCGCGCTTTCCGCCTCGCCCAGCACTGGCTCCAACGCCTTGGCGACTTCGTGGAGATCGCCCTGCGCGGTCCAGATCTCGTGGCCGTCCTCGCTCGACGTCACGTCCTCGGCACCCGCCTCCAGCGCCGCCTCGAACACCTTGTCCGCGTCGCCCGCGCTCGCCGGATAGTTGATCAGGCCCATGCGATCGAAGCCGTGGCTGACGGAGCCGGACGCGCCGAGGTTGCCGCCGTTCTTGCTCACCGCGGTGCGCACGTTCGTCGCGGTGCGGTTGCGATTGTCGCTCAGCGCCTCGATGATCAGGCTGACGCCGCCGGGGCCGAAACCCTCGTAGCGGATTTCCTCGTAATTCTCCGCGTCGCCGCGGCTCGCCTTGTCGATCGCGCGCTGGATGTTGTCCTTGGGCATCGACTGCGCCTTGGCGGCATTCACCGCGGCGCGCAGGCGTGGATTCATGTCCGGATCAGGCAAACCCATCTTTGCCGCGACGGTGATTTCGCGGGAAAGCTTCGAGAACATGCCCGAACGCTTCTTATCCTGTGCACCCTTGCGGTGCATGATGTTCTTGAACTTGGAATGACCTGCCATGTGCGCGCCTCTAGCGCCGGATATGTGCCCTGCTCAAGTCGCTGCGCTCATCCGCCGTTGCCTTTTTCCGCCACCATTGCCTCGATCCGCGTCAGTCGCGCGATCACACCCTCGTCCATCTTGCGATGCAGCCGCAGGATTTCCAGTTCCGCCCGAAGGTTGGTCTCGTAATCCAGCGCGGCGGTCAGCCGGTCCTTCGCCGCCTGCCGGTTCTGGCTCATCATGATGACGGGTGCCTGCACCGCCGCCAGCGTCGACAGCATCAGGTTGAGGAAGATGTAGGGATAGGGGTCGAACACCAGCCCCAGCCGCCCCAGCACGTTGCTGTTCAGCACCATCCAGCCCAGCAGCACCACGGTGAAGGTGCCGATGAAGCCCCAGGAGCCGCCGACGGCCGCCACCCGGTCGGCCAGCCGCTCGCCGAATGTCGCCTGTTCCTCGGCAACGTCGGACGCATCGCGTACCCCCGTCGTGCCCGACGCGATCGCCGACAGGACCCGCCGTTCCTCCTCGTCGAGCGCCGACGATGGCTTGCCGAGCAGGTGCCGCGCCAGCTCCTCGAGGTCCGCCCTGTGCTCCTGCATCGCGCATTCTCCGGCTACCTCGTATCGCTATGGCGGCGCTGGCATTTTCGCAAACATCTTCCCCTGCTGGCCGGTTTCGGCCAAACGCACGCCCATGACGATAGCGGTGGACATGGGCGCCGATGCCTCGGGCGCGCCGGTCCTGATCGACCTTGAGGAATTGCTGGCCACCCGATTGCTTGTTCAGGGCAATTCGGGCTCGGGAAAGTCGCACCTGCTGCGCCGCCTCCTGGAGCGGTCGGCCGGCCAGGTGCAGCAGGTGGTGATCGACCCGGAGGGTGATTTCGTCACGCTCGGGCCAGCCTACGGCCATGTCGTGGTCGAGGCGACGGACTATTCGGAACGCGAGATCGCGCGAATCGCCGGCCGCCTGCGCGAACACCGCGCGTCCGTGGTGCTCAGCCTCGAAGGGCTGGAAGCGGAGGGCCAGATGCGCTGCGCCGCCACCTTCCTCTCGGCGATGTTCGATGCCCCGCGCGAACACTGGTATCCCGCGCTCGTCGTGGTCGACGAGGCGCAGCTCTTCGCCCCCACCACCGGCGGCGAAGTGGCCGAGGACGTGCGCCGCGCGTCGCTATCTGCGATGACGAACCTCATGTGCCGCGGCCGCAAGCGCGGCCTCGCCGGCGTCATCGCGACTCAGCGGTTGGCGAAGCTCGCCAAGAACGTCGCCGCCGAAGCGTCGAACTTCCTGATGGGCCGCACCTTCCTCGATATCGACATGGCCCGCGCCGCCGATCTCCTCGGCATGGAGCGCCGCCAGGCGGAGGCGATCCGCGATCTGCCGCGCGGCACCTTCCTCGCGCTCGGCCCCGCGGTCTGCCGCCGCCCGCTGACGGTGAAGATCGGCGCGGTCGAAACCAGCGCGCGCAGCGGCAGCCCGAAGCTGACGCCGCTCCCCTCCGCCCCGCCGGCGGACCTGCAGGAACTGATCTTCGCCGCACCGGAGCCGGAGGCCGCGCCCCAGCTGCCGATGGCGTTCGAAGCGCGCCCGCGCCGCGTACCGGCGGACGAGATCATCGCCGACATGGCCCGCCCCGCGCCCACAGCGCTCCCGTCGGAGCCGGAACGCACGCCGGAGGAAATTTTGGCGATCGTCGCCAATGTGCTGCAGGCGATCGTCGAGGATCCCGAATCGGCCGGACGCCCGGCATCGGTGCTGTTCCAGGATTTCCAGGTCCGCTGCCGCATGCAGGGGCTCTCGCGCTCGGGCGTCGACCTCGGCGATTTTACCCGCCGCCTGTCGTGCGCGCGGGCCGGCATCTTCGACATCCACGATCCGCAATGGGCGGAGGCGATCGCGCTCGCCGGCGCCTTGCCGGACGAGATGGTCGGCCCGTTCCTGCTCGTCGCCAAGGCCGCGCGCGAAGGCTCCCCCTGCCCCAGCGACGCCGCGCTGGCCCGAACCTACGGCACGTCCTCGCTCGGCCGCGTCCGCCGACTAATGACCTATATCGAAAGCCGCGATCTCATCATCACCCGCACCGATCTGTCGGGGAAGCGCTCGATCACCATCGCCCGCCTGGGCTGGACCACCGCCGCCGCGGAAGCCGCCTGAGGCGCGCGCACGGCTAATTCCCTCGAACCGGCCACCCCTTCCACGTTGGAACAGGGGAAGGGGCCGCCCCGGCATCGAATCAAAGCATGCCAAGCGCCTGCATGTAGGTTTCGAGGATCGCTTCCTCTTCCTGATATTCCTCGCGCTTCTTCTTGCGGATCGACATGATCTTCTTGATCGCCTTCGGGTCGTATCCGCGGCTCTTCGCCTCGGCGAACACGTCCTTGATGTCGTCCGCGATGCCCTTCTTCTCTTCCTCGAGCCGCTCCGCGCGCTCGATCAGCAGGCGCAGTTCTTCGGCTGCCACCTGGCCGCCACCCATGCCCTCACCACGTTCCTCGACCATCGAATATCCCCATGAAATTGAAGCGCCGCCAGCCTCGCGCGGGTGACGTGCGAGTGGCGGAGCAATTGATCGTGTCGGTTGCGGCGGCGGCCTTTATGGAAAGGCGCCGCCGCGATCAAATCTTATGCGATCAGCCGCTATTCACCGATGCGGCGGGCGACGGCGCCATTGCGCATCACGAAGCGCACGCGCTCCAGTTCGCGCACGTCACCAAGCGGCGAGGCGTCCACCGCGATGATGTCGGCATTCTTCCCCGGCTCGATGCTGCCGATCGTGGTGCCCTGGCCCAGCACCTCCGCGGCGGTCAGCGTCGCGCTGCGGATCGCCTCGGTGGGGCTCATCCCCACCTTGTCGACCAGCAAAGCAAATTCGGTCCCGTTCTCGCCATGATGGGAAACACCGCTGTCGGTGCCGAAGGCGAAGCGCACGCCGGCCTTGTAGGCCTTGCGATGGCTTTCCTGCATCGCCGCGGCGGCCGCTTCCGCCTTGGGGATGGTCGCGGCCGGCAGCGCCCCGGCGCGCGCCTGCGCCAGCGCGGCCACGGGCGCGATCTCGGTCGGCACCAGATAGGCGCCCGTGCGCCGCAGCAGCGCGATCGTCTCGTCGTCGAGGAAGCTGCCATGCTCGATCGTGTCGACGCCGGCGAGCAGCGCCGCCTTCGTGCCCTCGGCCGCATGGCTGTGCGCGGCAACCTTGCGGCCAAGCCCGTGCGCGGTGTCGACGATCGCCTTCATCTCCTCGGGCGTGAAGGCGCGGCCAAGCCCGCCGGACACGTTCGACAGCACGCCCCCTGTCGCGGTGATCTTGATCACCTGTGCGCCAAGGCCAACCTGGCGCCGCGTCGCGCGGACGCAGTCGTCGACGCCGTCGCAGGTATTCTCCACCGTCGGCGCGATCGCATGGGCGAACGGTTCCGCAATGCCGTTCAGCGGGTCGCCATGCCCGCCGGTGACGGAAATCGGCGCGCCCGCGTTGATGATCGTCGGTCCGTCGACGTCGCCGCGCGCGATCGCATCGCGCAGCGCCCGGATCGCGCGCGGATCACCGCCCAGGTCGCGCACCGTGGTGAAGCCGGACCGCAGCGTCGTACGCGCATTGCCCGCGCCATAGAGCAGGTCGTCGGCCTGTTCGGTGTTGAGCGCGGTCAGGCGCGCGCGCATCGGATCGCCGCCGATGCCCAGCAGATGGACGTGAAGATCGATCAGGCCCGGCAGGACGAACTTGTCCTTGAGGTCGATCAGTTCCGCGCCCGGTTCCGGCGCCACGAAGCCGTCGCGGATTTCGGCGATCTTGCCGGCGCGCACGATGATCGTGCTGTTGGCGCGCGGCGGCTGGCCCGCGCGGGCGAGCAGCGCGCCGGCATGGATGTAGCTGGTCTTCTGCGCCGCGGGCACGGATGCAGCGGGTGCCGTCGCGACCGGCGTCGCGCCTGCGGCCTCGGCCGGTGCTGCTGCCGGGCTTGCGGTCTGCGCCGCCGCCGGTGCGGCCGCCATCACGCCGGCTACCATCGCAATCGTTCGAATCATTGCCACCCCCCGTTTGCGCCGCCCGCTGCGGGGGCGTCATTCGGCAAGCGGCCTAGAAGAAAGTGCAGGGGCGAAACAAGCGCGCTGCTCGCCCCGACACCGGCGAATCGCGTTCAGGCGGCGTTCTTCGCCACGCTTTCCTCCATCCGGCGCAACTGCTCGGGCGTCGCCTCCGCCTGATGCTCCGCCTTCCACTGCGCATAGGGCATGCCGTAGATCGCCTCGCGCGCCTGATCCTTGGACAGGTCGCCCGCCTCGCCGATCCAGTCCGACAGGCAGTTGCGGCAGAAGCCGGCAAGGCCCATCAAGTCGACATTCTGCGCGTCGGTCCGGTGCCTCAGATGCCGCACGAGGCGGCGAAAGGCCTCGGCTGCCGCGTGGTCGTCGATCGCGTCGATCGGGTCCATGTCATTCTCCACGGTTGATCCGGTGGAGATAGAGGCTAGGGCCGGCCGCGGCAAAGCCGAGGAACGAATATCATGACCAGAGCGATCAGCCCCCGCAGCCGCAAGGTACGCGTGCTCGCGACGTTGGGCCCGGCAAGCAACACGCCGGAAATGATCTCGCACTTGTACGAGGCGGGTGCCGACGCGTTCCGCATCAACATGAGCCACGGCGATCAGGCCTCGAAGGTGGGCGTGATCAAGGCGATTCGCGCGCTGGAAAAGAAGTTCGGCCGCCCCACGACCATCCTCGCCGATCTGCAGGGGCCCAAGCTCCGCGTCGGCCGCTTCGTCGATGGCCGCGTCGTGCTGTCGCAGGGCGCCACCTTCACGCTCGATCGCAATCCTGACCTTGGCGATTCGACCCGTGTCGAGCTGCCGCACCGCGAGATCTTCGAGGCGATCGAGCCGGGCGCCCGCCTGCTGCTCGACGATGGCAAGCTGGTGCTGCGCGTCACCGAACACGATGCCGATCGCATCGTCACGCGGGTCGAGATCGGCGGCCCCTTGAGCAACAACAAGGGCCTGAACGTCCCCGACGTCGTCGTGCCCATGGCGGCGCTGACCGACAAGGATCGCTCGGACCTTGCCTTTGCGATCGAGGAAGGCGTCGACTGGATCGCGCTTTCCTTCGTGCAGCGGCCCGAGGATCTCGCCGAGGCGCGCAAGCTCATCGGCGGCCGCGCCGCGCTCCTCGCCAAGATCGAGAAGCCGGCCGCGATCGAGCGGCTCGAGGAAATCGTCGAGATGTGCGACGGCGTCATGGTCGCGCGCGGTGACCTCGGCGTCGAACTCCCGCCGCAATCGGTGCCGCCACTGCAGAAGCGCATCGTCGAGACGGCGCGGCGTCAGGGTCGTCCGGTAGTGGTCGCGACGCAGATGCTCGAATCGATGATCACCTCGCCCTCGCCGACGCGCGCCGAGGTGTCGGACGTCGCGACTGCGATCTACGACGGCGCGGACGCGATCATGCTCTCGGCCGAAAGCGCGGCCGGCAATTGGCCGGTCGAATCGGTCGCGATGATGAACGCGATCGGCGAGGCGGTGGAACGCGATCCGATGCACGGCGATCGCGTGCGCTTCACCGTCACCCGCCCCGATCCGACGACCGCGGACGCGCTGGCGGAAGCGGCGAAGAACATCGCCATCACCATCTCGGCCCGGGCGATCATCTGCTTCACCACCTCGGGCTCCACCGCGCGGCGCATCGCGCGCGAGCGGCCCTCGGTTCCGCTCCTCGTGCTGACGCCCAGGATGGAGACGGCGCGTCGCATGGGCCTCCTGTGGGGCACCCACGCGGTCCACACCCGCGACGTCGATTCGTTCGAGGAGATGGTTGCCAAGGCCAAGCGCATGGCGCTGCGCCACCGCATCGTCGAACCGGGCGACCGGGTGATCATCACCGCGGGCGTCCCCTTCCGCACGCCCGGCTCCACCAACGTGATCCACGTCGTGCGCATCGTGGGTGACGAACTGAAGGGTTACGGCTGATCCGGCGCCGGGCGGCCGCGGGTCGCCCGGCCGCGGCTAGTCGAGCAGCCCGAAGCGCCTGAGGTCCGCGCGCAGCGTCGCGGCGTCCGTGAACAGCACCGCATGCATGCCGACGGCCGCCGCGCCGTCGACATTGTCCTGCCGATCATCGACGAACAGCGCCTCGTCCGGCGCCAGGTCGAAGCGCTTCAGCGCCAGTTCGTAGATCGGCGCATGCGGCTTCACCAGCCGCTCCGCGCCCGATACCACGATGTCGCGGAAATGGCCGAACATCGCCGCTTCCTGCGCGCGGAACGGCGCGAAGAACTCGTCGGAGAAGTTGGTGATCGCGTAGAGCGGCACCCCCGCGTCATCCAGCTCAGCGACCAGTTCGGGCATCCCCGCCACCGGCCCCGGGATCTGTTCGGAAAAGCGCGGCCCCCATTGCGCGATCAGATGCGCATGCTCGGGATATTGCGCGCTCAGCTCCGCCGACGTTTCCGCGAACGGCCGCCCGGCATCATGCTGGAAATGCCATTCCTTGGTGCACACGTCGCGCAGGAACGCGTCCAGCGCCTCATCATCGGGGATGAGGCGCCGGTAGAGGACCCGCGGGTCCCAATCGTACAGGACGTTGCCGATGTCGAAGACGACGGCAGTCGGCCTCGACATGACGACAGCCGCTTGAATCAGCCCTGGCGGGCCTTGAAGCGGCGGTTCGTCTTGTTGATGACATAGGTCCGGCCGCGACGACGGATGACGCGGTTGTCGCGATGGCGGTCCTTGAGCGACTTCAGGCTGTTGCGGATCTTCATGGCGGATTCGCTTCTTTATAATAGGCGTGATCGGAAAGCGTGCGCGCCTAGTGCCACCCCCCTTGCAAGTCAAGTCGGAGCGGGCGACAGCGCCGTGCGTTGAGGTTGCGTAACAACAGGGGAATTGGCGATGCGCAAGGGATTGATCATGATCGGCCTGGCTGCCGCCCTGGGCGGCTGCGCCACCGGCCCAAGCCGTTTCCCGGTGCAGGCAACCCGCTATCACTTCAACGCGATGACGGATCGCGGCACCATCGCGGTGGAGCCGCTCGCCGGCAGCGGCATGGCCAGTATCGAGTACAAGACCTATGCCGCCGCCGTGGAAAGCGAGCTGCTGCGGCTCGGCTATACGCCCCCGCCGCCCGGCACGACGCCCCAGTTCCTCGCCACCGTCTCGTTCAGCCGAGTCGCACGGCCGCTGCCGCCGCGCCGCTCGCCGGTGTCAATCGGCCTTGGCGGCGGCGGGATCAGCGGCGGGCGCGGCGGCGGTGTCGGGCTCGGCGGCGGCGTCAGCTTCCCGGTCGGCGGGTCAGGTGCCGGCGAAGGCATCCTCACCGAGCTGTCGGTGCGCATCCGCCACGGCGCCGACGCCGTCTGGGAAGGCCAGGCACAGTCGCTGACCGACGCCAGCGCCGCCGATGCGGATACGCCCGCCATCGCGCGCCGGCTCGCCCGCGCGCTGTTCACCGGCTTCCCCGGAGAGAGTGGGCGCACTATCCAGGTGCCATGAGTCTCAGCATCAACGCCGCCTTCGACAGCGGCAATATTCGCCTCGTCGCGATCGATGGCGATCGGGTCGATCTGGAGATCGTCAAGGATCACCAGTCCGATTTCTTCCAGTGGTTCTACTTCCGCGTCGCCGGCCTCGGCGACGCGGTGGGGGCCAATGCGGGCGGGCCCCGCCGCCTTACCTTCCGCATCCTCAACGCCGCGCAATCAGCCTACCCCTTCGGCTGGCCCGGCTATCGCACCCGCGTCTCCACGGATCGGCGCGAGTGGCGGATGATCGAGACGCGCTATGTCGATGGCGTGCTCGAATTTGATTGGTCGGGCGACGCGCCGATCGCCTGGTTCGCCTATTTCGCGCCCTACACGATGGAGCAGCACGCCGATCTCGTCGCGCGCATCGCCGCGCGCCCCGGCGTCACGCATCGTGAACTCGGCACCACGCTCGATGGCCAGGCGATCGACTATTTCCGCCTCGGCTCGGGGCCCAAGCAGGTGTGGCTCTACGCCCGCCAGCATCCGGGCGAATCGATGGCGGAATATTGGATGGACGGCGCGCTCGACTGGCTCACCAGCCCCGCCGCCGCCGCGCTGCTCGAGGCCGCGACGGTGCATGTCGTGCCGAACATGAACCCGGATGGCACGCGCCGTGGCCATTTGCGCACCAATGCCGCCGGCGTGAACCTCAACCGCGAATGGCACGCCCCCTCGCTCGATCGCAGCCCGGAGGTGTTCCACGTCCTCGCCGCAATGGACGAGAGCGGCGTCGATTTCGCGATGGACGTCCATGGCGACGAGGCGATCCCGGCGAACTTCATCGCCGGCTTCGAAGGCATCCCCTCGCTCACCCCGCGCCAGAGCGAGGCATTCCTCCAGTTCGGCCAGCGACTCGCCGCGCACACGCCCGATTTCCAGACCAAGCTCGGCTATGATGTCGCGCAGCCCGGCCGCGCGAACCTGTCCATGTCGACCAACCAGGTCGCGGAGCGCTTCGGCGCGGTCAGCGTCACGCTGGAGATGCCGTTCAAGGATCACGATCCCAATCCGGATCCGGTCCACGGCTGGTCGCCCGAGCGCTCGGCGAAGCTTGGCGTCGCGTGCCTCGAAGTGATCACCGGGATGATCGGAGAAGTGTGATGGAAATGCGCGAAGGCGGCCTCGACGATCCCCGTGTCGTGGCGCTGATCGCGCACCATCTCGCCGAGGCGCGCGGCACGACGCCAGCAGACAACGCTCACGCGATGGGTGCCGAGGCGTTGCGCCGCCCCGACATCAGCTTCTGGGGCCTGTGGGAAGGCGAAATGTTGCTCGGCATCGGCGCGCTGCGGCAGCTCGCGCCCGATCATGGTGAGATCAAGTCGATGCGCACCGCGCCCGGCCATTTGCGCCGCGGCGTCGGCCGCGCGATCCTCCACCACCTGGTGTCGCTCGCGCGCACCCGCGGCTATTCCCGCATCAGCCTCGAAACCGGCACCGCGCCGATGTTCGACGCTGCCAACCGGATGTACGAGGCCGCCGGCTTCGTCGATGGCCCGGTATTCGGCGGCTATCCCGAAAGCCCGCACAACCGCTTCATGACGCTCGCGCTGTAGCGCCTGCGGGAGAGCTTGCGCCTCCCGTGCGTTGCACCCCCCGGCGCATCGCGCGGCAGGGGGATGAGGGCATGGGCACGATGTGGGCGGCTGGCTTCTGGGGCGCGGTCGGCGGCTCGGCGCTGATCCTCGGCGCTGCCATCGCCTGGTTCGCCTCGCTGCCGCAGCGGCTGATCGCCGCCGTGATGGCGATCGGCGCGGGCGTGCTGATCTCTGCGGTCGCCTTCGATCTGATGGACGAAGCGCTCGAACAGGGCGGCTTCGGCTCCACCGCGCTCGGCTTCCTAGCCGGCGCCGCGCTCTACACCGCCGCCAATGTCGTCATCTCGCGCCGAGGCGCGCGCCACCGCAAGCGCTCCGGGTCCAATCCTGATGAACGCCAGGCGCATGCCAGCGAAGGCTCCGGCACGGCTATCGCGGTCGGCGCGCTGCTCGATGGGGTCCCGGAATCGGTCGTCATCGGCGTCAGCCTGCTCGGCGGCGGCAAGGTCAGCGCGGTCACCGTCGCCGCCGTCTTCCTGTCGAACGTGCCCGAAGGCCTGTCGAGCGCGGCGGGCATGAAGAGGGCCGGCCGCAGCGCCGCTTACGTCTTCGGCGTGTGGGGCGGGATCGCGCTCGCCTCGGGCCTCGCCGCGATGATCGGCAACGTCGCGCTGGCCGGCACAAGCCCCGCCGTCATCTCCACCGTCACCGCGCTCGCTGCCGGCGCGATCCTCGCGATGCTGGTCGATACGATGATCCCGGAAGCGACCGAGAAGACTCACGAATTCTCCGGCCTCATCGCCGTCACCGGCTTCCTCCTCGCCTTCATCCTCTCCAAGTCCGGCGGCGGCTGACGGTCGAACTGTCCGGGTCGTAAATGGATCTTCCTTGACCAGAACGAATGGTGCGCAGGTTTAATCTTTGCATCACCAGTACATCCTAGCTTGGGCAAATGACGTCGATTGCCGATCGCCTTCCCCGACTCGCCGTCCTGATCGACGCCGACAATATACCGGCGCGGATCGCATCGCCGCTGTTCGAGAAGATCGCTACACTCGGCGAGGCCAGCGTGCGCAGAGCCTACGGCGATTTCACCGAAGCTCGGCTGAAGCCATGGACGGACATCATGTCAGTCCACGCCATTCTTCCCGGCCAGACCTTTGCCTATGCCGTGGGCAAGAACGCGTCCGACATCGCGCTCGTCATCGATGCGATGGATCTTCTCTTCTCCGGCAGGTTCGACGGCTTCTGCCTCATATCGTCCGACAGCGACTTCACTCGGCTGGCGGCGCGCATCCGTGAACAAGGTGTCGATGTTTTCGGGTTCGGCGCACGCAACACGCCGGAGAGTTTCAGGAAAGCGTGCAAGCGCTTCATCTACATCGAAAAGCTCGATCCTGCTCCGGAGTCAGCAAACCTGAGGCCCGCGATTCCGGTGCCACCGACCCCGACGGAACCTGGCAAACACCCGCCGTCAGCAGCTGTCCCGCTGATCATGTCGGCCCTGAGTGACGTTGATCACGCAAACGGCTGGTACGCGCTAGGCGCGCTGGGAAACCGTTTGAAGGTGCTGACGCCAGACTTCGATCCCCGCAGCTATGGCTGCCCGAAGATGGCAACGCTCATCGAGAAATGCGGAAAATTCCACGTTCGGCGAAACAACATGGCCGTTCACATTCGTCCGAAGTGAGCGGCGAACCGTTGCCAACCTTTCACCTCCATCTCTCCACCGCTAGCCTGCCGCCGAGCCCCGGGGTGGAGGCCGATTCGAGGAGAGACGTGTGACCGATCCTTCGCTGCGCGACCGCGCCGTCCAGCTTTACGATGCCTTCACCCACGAACATCGCGATCGCCGCACGCTGCTGCGCCAGATGACCGCGCTCGCCGGGTCGGCGGTCGCGGCGGAGGCGCTGATCGCCGGGATCGCTGCTTCGCCAGCCGCGGCCGCGATCATCGATCCCGCCGACAAGCGGCTGGAGACGGAAATGCGCACCGGCACGCAGGCGGGAAAACCCGCGCGCGCCTATGTCGCCATGCCCAGGGGCAAGAAGAAGCTCGGCGTGGTCCTCGTCATACACGAGAACCGCGGCCTCACCTCGCATATCCAAGATGTCGCGCGCCGCGTGGCGCTGGACGGCTTCATCGCCATCGCGCCCGACCTCCTCGCGCCGCAGGGCGGCACCCCGGCGGATGAGGACAAGGCGCGCGCACTGATCGGCAGCGTCGACTATGATCTCGCGCTGGCCCAGGCGCGTGCCTTTGCCGATGAGGCGCGCCGCCTGCCGCGCAGCGACGGAAAGGTCGGCATGATCGGCTTCTGCTGGGGCGGCGCCTTCGTGAACCGCATGGCGGTGGCCGGCGGGATCGACGCCGGCGTCTCCTATTACGGCCCGGCCCCCGCTCCGTCCGAAGCTGCCCGCGTCTCTGTCCCGCTGATGCTCCATTATGCCGGCACCGACGCCCGCGTCGCGCAGACCGGCGAGCCATGGGTCGCCGCGCTCAAGGCAGCCGGCAAGCCGGTCGAGGCGTTCACCTATCCCAACGTCGATCACGCCTTCAACAACGACACCTCGGCCGCCCGCTACAACAAGGCTGCGGCCGATCTCGCCTGGGGCCGAACCACCGCGTTCCTGCATAAACATCTTGACGGCTAGGGGATCTTTGTTCCTATTCTGTTCGCGAAAGAATCGGCCGGGAGAGATGCCGTGGCGGACTTGATCTTCTACACCAACCCTATGTCGCGCGGGCGGATCGCCCGCTGGATGCTGGAGGAAGTCGGCGCGCCGTACGAGACGCGGCTCGTCGACTGGACGGCGAAGCCTGATGACTTCCTCGCCGCCAATCCGATGGCGAAGGTGCCCACCATCGTCCACAAGGGCCGCGTCGTCACCGAATGCGGCGCGATCATCGCCTATCTGGCGGATAGCTTCCCCGAAGCAGGCCTCGCGCCGACCGTGGACGAACGCGCGGATTATTATCGCTGGATGTTCTTCGCCGCCGGGCCGGTCGAGGCCGCAACCACTGATCGCGCGCTAGGCGTAACGGTGAACGACGATCAGAAGGCGATGGTCGGCTATGGCGATCTCGATCGCGTGGTCGATACGCTGACAAAGGCGGTCAGCGCGCACGACTTTATTGCCGGCGACCGCTTCACTGCGGCGGACGTCTATGTCGGCAGCCACATCGGCTGGGGCGTGCAGTTCGGCTCGCTGCCAAAGTCCGATGTGTTCGACGCCTATCTCGCGCGGATCAATGATCGCCCCGCGGCGGTCCGTGCCCGCGAGATCGACGACGCGCTCATCGCCGGCCAGCAGCAATAGCGCTGCCGGGCCGATAGGTTCGGCCAGCAGCCGTTCAGCAGCGTCATGCGTTTAGCCGCGCATGGCCTATGCCGTGCCGCATCGTCATCCCTGGAACCGGGACCGCGTCGTCGCCGCGTTGCTCGCGATCGCGGTCCAGCTGGCGCTTGGCTATGCGCTGATCCGCGGCCTCTCGGTGCGGTTTCCGGACGCGGTCGAGCAGAGTTTGAAGCTCTTTTCGGCGGAATCGCCACCCAAACCGCCACCACCGCGCACCATCCCTGCACCAAAGCTCGCCGCCAAACGACCGGAAGGGCGCGCATCGGCACCGAATTTGCGCAGCCGCGCCACGGAAATCGCAGCCCCGGAGCCGGAGGTGGTCATCCCCGTGCCCCCGCCACCCGTGGTTGTTGCACCCAAGCCCTTCACCCAGAACGATCCCACCTCGGGCTCCGCCTTGGTGCGCGGGCCGGGCACCGGCGCCGGCGGTTCGGGTGACGGCTTCGGCAGCGGCGGTGATGGCGACGGCGATGGTTCGCGCGGCCGCGACGCCGGCGAGACCCCGCCCCGCTTCCTGCGCGGACGGATGAGCACCTCCGACCTTCCTGAGGAGCTGTTCGTCACTGGCTTCAACGGCACGGTCGGCGTCCGCTATGTCGTCGACCGTAGCGGCCGCGTGCCTTACTGCGAGGTCACCCGCTCCAGCGGCAACGCCACGGTCGACGCCATCACCTGCCGCCTGATCCGCGAACGCTTCCGCTACCGCCCCTCGCGCGACGCCGCCGGCCGCCCGGTCGAATCGACCATCGTCGAGAATCACACATGGGAAGTGGAGGCCGACACGGTCGAGACGGTGGAAACCGTCCGCCGCCGCCGCCTAACCCCGTGGTGACGTCGCCTGCTCGAACCGCCGCTCCTCGGCTGCACTGACGATCTTTTGCCGCCGGGCCGCGTCCGCCCCCGACCAGTCGCCGATTTCTACTAAGGTACGGAAGCAGCCAAGGCACATCGCGCCCGCTGCATCCAGCCGGCACACGCCGATGCACGGCGACGGCGGCGATTGGGGCGACGCGTCGCTCACCACGTCCCATGCCCCTGCCGCCCGCCCAGCAACTCCGCGATCCGCCGTCGCGTAGCGGGCGAGGTTCTTTCCGGCAGCGCATCAGGCGCAAACCATCCGGCCTCGGCAATCTCGCGCGGATCGGCGGCGCGCAGCTCATCCGGCCGTGCCACATCGGCGATGAACACGATCACGTGATCGTCCTTCGCTTCCACCCGGTTGTGATAGACCCCCAGCACCCCGGCGATCTGCGCCTCCGCCACGGCCACTTCCTCGCGCAATTCGCGCCGGATCGCCTCTTCCGCACTCTCGCGCTTGTCGACCCCGCCGCCCGGCAGGTACCAGCCTGCGACATAATGGTGCCGCACCAGCGCGATCCGCCCCTGCGGATCCCGCAGCACCGCGCGCACGCCGAAAGTCCGCGGGCGGGCGACACGCCAGTAGAGCCGCATGACGCGCCCGGCGATCCGGTAGCGCCATGCCACCATCGTCAGCTGCCGAGCGAGACGCTCAGGAATGCAGGGATCGGCCCGTTCCAGCCATCGTCGGCCGCGCCGTCATCGCGCTGCGGTTGCTCGCGCCGCTCGTCGCGAGCGCGGGCCGGCGCCTTCTCCTCACGCCGCGGTGCGCGAGGTTCCTGCGCTGCCGGTGCAATCGGTGCCGCCCGCTCGTCCGCCGCCGGCTTCGCCCCGCCCCTACGGCGCGAACCACGCCGCGGTGCCTCTCCCGCCTCGTCAGCAGCAGGGGCCGAAGGAGCCGCAGACGCCGCCAGCCGCGGGATCTTCTGGCCGGTCAGCTTCTCGATATTCTCGATGTTCTCGGCATCATCCGGCCCGACCATCGTGTAAGCGGTGCCGGTGGCCCCAGCGCGGCCGGTGCGGCCGATGCGGTGAACGTAATCGTCCGGGTGCCACGGCGCATCGAAGTTGAAGACGTGGCTCACGCCCTTGATGTCGAGCCCGCGTGCCGCGACGTCGGAGGCGACGAGGATGTTGATCTCACCGCGCTTGAACCGGTCGAGCTCCGCAATGCGCGCCGACTGCTCCATGTCGCCATGGATCTCACCGGCCCGGAAGCCATGCTTCTTCAGGCTCTTGTTGAGCTCGCGCACGGTCGTCTTGCGGTTGCAGAAGATGATCGCGTTGGTGACGTCTTCGGCGCGCAGCAGATCGCGCAGCCGCTCGCGCTTGTCGAAGGCCGATCCCTTCACCGGCACCACCCACTGGGTGATGTTGATGTTGGTGGAGGCGGGGCGCGCGACTTCGATCGTCTTGGGATTGCTGAGGAACTTGTCGGCCAGCTTCTTGATCGGCGGCGGCATCGTGGCCGAGAACAGCAACGTCTGGCGCTGCTTGGGCAGCTTGGTGCAGATTTCTTCGATGTCGGGGATGAACCCCATGTCGAGCATGCGATCCGCCTCGTCGATGACGAGCATGTTGCAGCCGTTGAGCAGTATCTTGCCGCGGCTGAACAGGTCCATCAGGCGGCCCGGCGTCGCGATCAGCACGTCGACGCCCTTTTCCAGCGCCTTCACCTGATCGCCCATCTGAACACCGCCGATCAGCAGCGCCATCGAGAGCTTGTGATACTTGCCGTAAATCTCGAAATTTTCGGCGACCTGCGCGGCAAGTTCGCGAGTCGGCTCCAGGATCAGGCTGCGCGGCATCAGCGCTCGGGCCCGGCCGTGGGCCAGGATGTCGATCATCGGCAGCACGAAAGACGCGGTCTTTCCGGTGCCCGTCTGGGCGATTCCGATGATGTCGCGCATCATCAGCACGCTGGGGATGGCGGACGCCTGGATCGGCGTCGGCTCCGTATAGCCGGTGTCACCAACGGCGCGGAGAAGTTCGTCTGATAGGCCGAGGTCGGCGAAGCTCATGGCGATCCTGAAAAGAGCGCGGGTCGATGCCGCGCCTGATCTTGCGCGCGAGACGCGATTGCGCCCGTGTTGTCAAGGAAAACGGGAAATTTCCCGGCTATTTCCCGCTATTCTTTGGCTGCAGCGTCCGAAAACGGCTTATCTGGCACCGCGCGCCCGATCGCGAACGCAGCGCGTCGCGCTTCGCACAGACCATCCCGTCCGGCGCGCGCTTGATGTAGAAGCCGGTGTAGAAGTTCAACGTGGGGCAATCATCGTCGAGCTTGGCACGCAGACGCCGTCCGTCGGTGACGATCAAGTCGACGTCGCCGGTCTCCGCGATCGCCGCGCTCGCCAGGGTCGACGCGGCAACGCACTTTGGCGCCTTGCGTTCGTGCCAGGTGATCCCCTCGTCCGCCGAAGCGCGACGCGGCGGCAGGCGCGGGATCCGGATCACCACGCGCTCGCGAAAGCCGATCTGCGCGACCGCCGCGCCCTCCATGCTACGCGGCCCGCTCGCCGAAACGACGATCGGGGCAAGTAGCGCGAGGGGCAGGGCAGGACGGGCAAGGAATGACATCGGATCGGGCGGTCGGTGGCCTGAACTGTTTGAACATCGGATGAATTGGGGCGAATATATGGCAGTGACCCCTTCTCAAACCCGTCTTCTGCAATCGCTTGCGCCGGTCGTGCCGCCCGCAGCGATCGTCACCGACCGTGATCTCATCAGCCCGTGGGAAACGGACTGGCGCCAGCGCTGGCACGGCCACGCTGCGATCCTGCTCCAGCCCGCCTCCGTGGCCGAAGTGCAGGCGATCGTCACCGCGGCGTCGGCCGCCGGCGTGCCGCTGGTGCCGCAGGGCGGCAACACCTCGATGGTGGGCGGCGCGACGCCGCCGCCGGACGGCAGCGCCGCCATCCTGTCGCTGCGCCGCCTGAACGCGATTCGCGCCATCGATGCCGAAGCGAACCTTGCGGTGGCCGAGGCCGGCGTCATCCTCGCCGACCTGCACGAGGCCGCGCACCGGGCCGGCCGCCGCTTCCCGCTGACGCTCGGCAGCCGCGGCTCGGCGACGATCGGCGGCCTCGTCTCCACCAATGCCGGCGGCACGCAGGTGCTGCGCTGGGGAACGATGCGCGGGCTCGTCGCGGGGATCGAGGCGGTGCTGCCCGATGGCAGCCTGTACCAGGGCCTGTCCGCGCTGAAGAAGGACAATCGCGGCTATGATCTGACGCAACTGCTGATCGGCGCCGAAGGCACGGTCGGCGTCGTCACCGCGGCGACGCTCCGGCTTGCGCCCGCCATCATCGCGCGCACCGTGGCATGGGTCGGCCTCGCCTCGCCCGACGCCGCGCTCACCCTGCTGCGCCGCTTTCAGGCGACGACGGAGGCGGTGGAAAGCTTCGAGCTGCTGCCGGCCGAATCGCTCGCTGCGGTATTGGCGCATGTGCCGGGCGCCCGCGCGCCGCTGTCGGACGACCATCCGTGGCACGTCCTGATAGAGGCGGTGTCGGGCAGCGACGCTTCGCCCCAGTCGGTCGTCGAACAGGTGCTCGCCGCCGCCATTGCGGACGGCATCGTTGCGGACGCGACGATCGCCGCCAGCGAGGCACAGGCGGAGGCGTTCTGGCGCATCCGCGATTCGATCTCCGACGCGGAGCGCGCCACGGGTCCGGCGGCACAGCACGACATCTCCGTCCCGGTCGAAACCATGCCGCGCTTCATGATCGAGGCGTCGGCGGCGTGCGAGGCGCGCTTCCCCGGCACGCGCGCCAGCGGCTTCGGGCATCTCGGTGACGGCAACGTCCATTTCCACGTGCGCGCACCCAAGGGCGCGGATCGTGCCCGCTGGCTGGCGGAGGAAGCGCCGGTCGTCACCCGCTTCGTCGATGATCTGGTGGTGGCCGCCGGCGGCTCGATTTCGGCGGAGCACGGCATCGGCCAGATGAAAGTTAGCGAGCTTGAACGGCTCTCATCCCCGGCCCGTATGGCTGCCCTGCGCGCGATCAAGGCCGCCTTCGATCCGAATGAACTGTTCAATCCCGGGAAGCTTGTCACGCTTGCGCCGCGCGCAGGGGGCGAATAGGGCGCGGTTCATCCGGGTGGCTGGGGCCGCCCGCCCAGTATCCGGAGAGATTCAATGGCCACCGCGCCGCAGCCGCCACTTCCGCTCTTCTACAACGGCCTGGAGCCGCTCTCGAGCGAGCTGCACGCCGATTACCGCGTCCGTCCCGCAACCTCGGCGGCGTTCCTCGCGACGCAGCATGCCGTGCCGGTGACGGTGGACGAATTCACTTTGGTGCAGCGTTTCATGCCGATCGTCTTCTCGGCAGGTGACGATGCGATCCCGATCGCGCTGATGGGCCTGAACGAGGGCGTCAACGTCTTCGTCGATGACGAAGGCAAGCTGCGCGACGAGAATTTCTACGTGCCCGCTTACGTCCGCCGCTATCCGTACCTCCTCGCCCGGCTGCGCCCGGATGCGGAGGAGCTGTCGCTCTGTTTCGATCCCACCTCGGACACGATCGGCCGCTTCGACGAAGGCGAGCCGCTGTTCGTCGATGGCCAGCCGAGCGAAGCGACCAAGAACATCCTGCAGTTCAACGAGCAGTTCGAGCAGGCCGGCGCCCGCACCTCGGCGTTCATGAACGACCTTCGCGAGGCCGAGCTGCTGATGGACGGCGAGGTCTCGATCCAGCACGAGAGCAATCCGCAGCCATTCGTCTATCGCGGCTTCCAGATGGTGAACGAAGAGAAGCTCGCGGACCTGCGCGGCGATCAGCTGCGCAAGATGACCAAGAACGGCATGCTCCCGCTGCTGTACGCGCACCTCTTCTCGCTGTCGCTGATGCGTGACGTGTTCGCGCGCCAGGTGAATCTGGGCAAGATCCCGGCGCCGAACCCGCTGGTCTGATAGCGGCTCGGCGGCGCCGGATCCGTCCGGCCGCCGGCGGAATTGCGATGACTGAACGCCGGGGCCGCGAACAGCGTCTCCGCCGTTCTGCCGTTGCGACGAGTGGCTCGCGAATCAGCTTGAAACCAAATGCCGGCTTCCTAAGTTATTGAGGTACGGTTTCCGTGTCCCCCCTTTCGCGGAACCGTATGACACGCCTTCGGGTGTGTCTCCTCCCTGAACCTTGGCCACCTCGGGCCTCGCCCGAGGTGGTTTTTTTATTCCGCGGCCAGCGATGAAGGCAGGGCGATCGCCTCGTCCGCCAGCACGTCGATAATCCCCCGCACCAGCTGCACTACCTGGTCGAACCCCGCGCCGGGCTGGTCGAGCCGCGAATCGAGATAGAGCGTCCGGTCGATCTCCAGCTGCACGGCGTGGATCTGCGCACCGGGGCGGCCATGCCGCTCCAGGATATGCCCGCCGGCGTAAGGCGCATTCACTGCATATTCGATGCCCCAGCCGACCAGTTCGTCTCTAATGCGGCCGACGAAGCGGCTCGCCGCCGCTCGGCCCAAGCGATCGCCGATCACGATCCGCGCACCGCTGCCCGCGATCGGGGGCATCGAATGGATGTCCAGCAGCACCGCGACGCCGAACCGCGCCTGCGCCGCCTTTAGCGCTGCCTCCAGCGCCGCATGATAGGGCCGATGCGTGCTCTCGATCCGCGCCACCACCTCGTCGCCGCTCAGCCTGCGCCGCCACAATTCCCCGGCGGCGCTGGTCCGCCGCGGCACCAGCCCGAGCCCACTGCGCACCTTGGCGCTCAAATGGCCGGCCGGTGCGCCGTCGTCGATTCGCGGATCGCGGTCATGCTCGGCCCGGTTAAGGTCGATCCAGGCGCGCGCGACGCGCTGCACGATCATCGTCTCCACGCCCCGCGCCGCCAGCGCGACCGCGTCGACATGCCGGTCCTCCAGCCCCGTGAGCGCCGCCAACGGTACGCGGGCGAAGGATTGCACCGTCGGTGGATAGTCGCGCCCCGCATGCGGCACGGAAAGGATCACCGGGCTTGCCGGCGGAACCTCGCCGATCAGATCGTAGGAAGGGCGCATTGCGGCTCAGCCTATGGAACAAGTGGAAGTGCCGCAATCCGGGACACTCCGAAGGCCAATCGTCTGGAAATGTTAAGACGTTTCCGCATACTCGGCCATCGAAGGGCAGGAACCGTTTGATGATCCGAATTCTGTTGGCCGAGGATGACCAGGTGATGCGCGAGTATCTCGCCCGCGCCCTGGAGAAGTCCGGCTACGCCGTAACCGCCGTCGATCGCGGCACCGCCGCGCTCCCGCTGGTCGAGGAGGAGGAGTTCGACCTTCTGCTCACCGATATCGTCATGCCGGAGATGGACGGCATCGAACTGGCGCAAAAGGCCAGCGAGCTTCGCCCGCACCTGCGCGTCATGTTCATCACCGGCTTTGCCGCCGTCACGCTGAAGGCGGGCAAGACGATGCCGCAGGCGCGCGTCCTCTCCAAGCCGTTCCACCTGCGCGATCTCGTGCTGGAGGTCGATCGCATGTTCGAAGTGGGCGAATTTGCCGGATTGAATTGACGGGCTTGCGCCGGCCGCCACGTCCGGCTAATGGCCCCGCTCCCGGGGGGCGTGTAGCTCAGTGGTAGAGCACTGTGTTGACATCGCAGGGGTCGCAAGTTCAATCCTTGCCACGCCCACCATTTAAAAAACCCGCCAGGCCATCGGCTTGGCGGGTTTTTTGATGTCCGCGTTCCGGCGCGCGCTCAGGCCGGCGACGGCCGCCGCGCGACCACGCCGACGATCCACTCGATCGCCGCCACCACGATCAGCGACGCGCCCAGCAGCGGGAACAGTACGCCCGCCACCGTCAGCATCACCATCGCGCCCACGATCCGCGCCTGCGGAACGCGCGGCGGCGCGGCCAATGTGCCCTGCGGTCGCCTGCGCCACCACATCACCGCGCCGCTCACCACCAGCAGGATGATCGCGACGCACGTCGCCAGCATCACCAGCTGGTTCACCAGCCCGAAATAATTGCCCATGTGCAGCTGCACGCCGAGCTCGATCGTTTTCGCGACCACCCCGTAGTCGGCGAACCCCACCTCGCCGATGAGGTGGTGATTGTAGCGATCGAAATAGAGCGTGCGCTGCCCCTGCGGCCGATCGGGATAGCTGTACGCGGTATAGACGCCGGTGGGGTCGGTCGGCGGAAACAGCCGGTATCCGCCGGCCAGTCCATGCTCCCGCGCGAGCTTGGCCGCGATCGCATCCAGCCCGGCCACTGCCGTGTGATCCGTGCCGCCGCTCGCCGGGGCGTGCCCGGCATGACCCGGCGCCGCATGCGCCTGGGACGCCGGCATCGGCGCCTTCTCCATCGTCCATGCCGCTTCGCCCAGCGCGCCCTTCATTGTCGGGCTGTTCGGCACGCTGTAGGTGCGATGCGCCGCCGGATAACCGAGGCCGAGCGCCCCCGCGCCGCGCTGCATCACCTCGCCTTGCACCAATGCCCAGGGAAGCCCGGTCAGCAGCAGGAAGGCGATCAGCGCGATCCCCCACACGCCTGTCGTCGCATGCAGGTCGCGCCAGAACAGCCGCCCCCGCGCGCGCAGCCGCGGGAACAGCACGCCGCCGAACCGCCGTGATCCGCGCGGCCACCACAAGTACAGCCCGGTCGCGATGAGGACGAGCGCCCAGCAGGCGGCTAGCTCGACGATCAGCTCCCCAGTCGTGCCCATCATCAGCGATCCGTGCATCGTATCGGCAAAGCCCACCAATGTGCGCACATAGACGAACGAGCCGAGCACACGCCCGCTTCCCGGGTCGACCGCCACCCGCACCGGCTCCCCGTTCGCCGGCGTGATGAAGACGATGGCCGATCGATCCGTCCGCTCCGGGAGGTCGATGCGCGTGACGGTGCCCGGATGCACGTGCAGCGCCGCTTCCACCATCCGTGACGGCGGCGCGCTCTTCGCATGCGGCGCGACGCGGTACAGCTGAGGGCTGAGCGCCGCGTTCAGCTCGTCGTTGAACAGGTAGATCGCGCCGGTCACCGACAGGATCAGCAGGAACGGCGCCACGATCAGCCCGGCATAGAAATGCCATCGCCAGATCGCCCGATAGGCTCGGGACGTGGCAAGTGCGTCGCTCATCCCCGCCCCCTCAAAATCGCGTCGCAAGCGTCACGTCGACGCTGCGCGGCGCACCGACATAGATCTGGCTCGGGCTATAGCCGGACCAATAGCCGTAGAAACGATTGGCAAGGTTGCGTCCGCGCACGGTGACGCTCCCCCAGTCGGCGCGATAGGTCAGCGCCGCATCGAGGATCGTATAGCCATCCACGCGGATCGCATTGTCTGTCCCCGTGTAGAGATTGCCGACGTGCCGTACCGCCCCGCTCGCGGTCAGCGGCGTGCCCGGCAGCTCATAATAAAGCGTCAGGTTCGCCAGCCGCTGCGGTACGTTGACCGGCCGGTTGCCGCTGAGGTCGACGCCCCCCGCGCCGGTCAGATCGTCGTATCGCGCCTTCAGCAGCGCGCCATTGGCGTCGATCGACAGGTGCCGCGTGATCGCGCCCGACAGCGACACTTCCACGCCGCGCGAGGATTGCGCCCCGCCCTGCACCTGCACGCTCGGCCGCATTGGATCTCGCGTGATGATCCCGTCCTGCCGGATCCAGTATCCCGCGGCGGTCAGCGTCATCCGGTCGCCGAACAGGCTCGTCTTGATCCCGCCCTCGATCGAATTGCCCTTGGTCAGGTCGACACTCGCGCGCAGCACGTTCGACAGGAGCAGCGAGCCGACCGGTGCCACGGCATGGCTGTATTGCGCATAGAGCTGCGTCCTCGGCGCCACGTCATAGACGCTGCCGATCCGGCCCGACAGCGCGCTGTAGCTGCGCCCGAACCGCTGCGTCGTCCCAAGGTTCAGATCGTCGATCCGCCGGTCGAGCGTGATGCGGTCGAAGCGCAGCCCGCCCAGCAGCAGCCAGCGATCCGCAACGTTCACCGCGTCATCCGCAAACAGCGCCCAGCTCTTCACCCGGGAGGTGAAATCGGCGCGATTGCCTGGCCCCGGGAAGTTCGCCGCCGTGTCCGCCGGAAATACGCCGCGCGCCGGGTTGAAAGGATCGACGGGTGCCGCGGTGCCGAAGCGCCGCTGCGTACCAAAGCGAGTCCCGCCATATTCCACGCCGATGTTGATGCGGTGGCGCATGCCAGCGAGCGCGAAGTCGCCGCCAAGATAGGCGCGGTTCGACCAGAAATCGTGATCATGTGCGATCCGCGTGGTGCCGCGATCGAGCAGGCGTGAGCCCTCGTCGAAGGTGAAATCCTCCGAATTCTCCCATTCGCGATTCCCGCGATACAGGCTCGCCTCGTCGGTCAGCGTCCAGCCACCGCCCAGATCATAAGCGATCCGCGCCCGGCCCCAGTAACTGTCCGAATCCATTCGCCCGTCGGCGACATTGTAGTTGCGGTTCCGCATTGCGCGATCGAGCACATAACCGCCCGGCGCCGTCACGATCCCGCTCGGGTCACGCGCCACGCTCGCCGGCACCAGCGGCGTGCCCTGATAGGGCGTGCGTGCGCGATCCTGGAAATAGTCAAACGCCAGCGAAACCGACAGCCGCTCGCTCGCCTGCCAGGCAAGGCTCGATGTCGACTGGATGGTGCGCGTACCGGTGTCGTCGGCGTAACCGTCGCTGCGCGCCACCGACAGGTCGCTGCGCAGCGCCACGTTCCGGACCAGCGGCTGGTTGATCCCCAGCCCGATCCGCGCGCTGTCGAAGCTGCCGTAGCTTGCCAGCATGTCGATCGCCTGCGCGTCGAAGCTCGGCTTCTTGGGCACTAGGTTGATCGTGCCGGCCAGCGCACCTTCGCCATAGAGGATCGAGGCAGGGCCCTTCAGCACCTCGACCCGCGCGAAGTTGAAGCTGTCGTAATTGCGGTTGAGGATCGTCGAATCCGCGATCCGCATCCCGTCGAACAGATAGGATACCGCGCCGGTCGAAAAGCCGCGGATGCTGGCGCTCGCCGGCTCCCCCGGCAGCAGCCCCGCGACCACGCCCGGCACGCTGCCATACGCCTCCACCGCGGTGCGCAGGCCCTTCGCCTGCAACGCTTCCTGCGTGACCACATCGACGGTGGCCGGCGTTTCGCGCAGCGTCAGACCAAGGCGGCTGCCGACATCGGACGGCGTATCCAGGTGGCGGTGCTCCCGCTCGGCGGTGACGACGATGTCGCGAGTGGCGAGGTCGCGGTCGGCTGGATCAGGGGCTTCGGCATGGGCCGACACAGGCACAAGCAACAGGCCCGGCGCCACTGCGCCGAGCAACATGGAAACGCGGAACATCGACAATACCTCTGGTCGCCCCGCGCCGGCGGCACGGAGGCGTGATGGGGCACAGGCGCGCGCGGCGCGGCGCGGCGCCTGTCGCTGGGGATCAGGTCAGAGGAAGAAGGGGCGGGCCGCGCAGCGGCGGCCGCAAGCGGCGCGCCTGCGCCACCGAAAGCGGGGGCGAAGGGGCGGCGCCCAGCGCCATGATGAAGGCGATCAGGCCTGCGATCAGGATCGGGTCGATCGCGCCCAGCGCCTGATGCGACAGGCCGGCAAAGGCGCAGGGCATCTCCGCCTGCGCATGCACCGGCTTGTCGTCATGATGCCCGGCACCATCGCCGTGCATGCCGGCCATCGGCATCGGATTGGGCTTGGGCACCGGCACCGTGCCGGGGCAAAGCGTGATCGCCATCCGGCCATGCTCCACGGAGAGCATGTAACCACCCGGGATGAGCAGCTTCATCGCCAGCGCCGCGGCAAGGATCAGCACCGCCAGATGGCGTTGCGCCAGGAGGCGGCGAAGCGCAGTCACGCCGCCGGATTAGCGGTCGGCGCCAGCCGCGTCACTTGGTCATTGTGTCCCAGGCGTGGCCTGGATTTCCGCCTCGGCCTCCATGCAGGCACAGCCGTCCTGGTCAGTGGTCCACAGCGCCACCTTGCCCTCGCCGGCGAGATTGAGCGCCGCCGGCTGGTTCACGAACAGCGGGCGCACCCCGCGGAACGAGAAACGGGTCAGGCGCTCGCCCGGCCGGGTGCGCAGCAAATGGTCCGCCAGCAGCATCGCCTGATACGGACCGTGGACGACAAGATCGGGATAACGCTCCTGCTCGACGGCATATTGCCGGTCGTAATGGATGCGATGCGCGTTGAAGGTCAGCGCGGAGAAGCGGAACAGCGCCGTCGCATCGGGGGCAATGGCGCGCCGCGCGCTCGCCTCGCGCGGGTCCGCGGGGGCGGCGGGCGGTGTGCCGTTGCCGTCACCGCGGAACACCAGATCCTGTTCCTCCACCACTGCTGCCGCGCCATCGATCATGATGTCGTGCCGCACCGTGACGAAGGTCAGCCGGCCAGATCGCCCATCCTTCACCTTCACGTCGGTGACGATGCTTCGCCGTGTCGCGCTGGCACCGATCGGCAGCGGCGCGTGGAACGTCAGGCGGCCGCCGGCCCACATCCGCCGCGGCGCCTCGATCGGCGGCAGCGCGGCGCCCCGCGCCGGATGGCCATCGACGCCGATGGTCGATTGCGGCGCCTCGGGCAGAAAATACATCCAGTGCGCGAGCGGCGGCAGCTCGCCCGCTGGCCAGTGCGCCCCGTCATGATCGAACAGCGCCGCCAGCCGACGCAGCGGCGCCGCGACCAGATCGTCCTGCTGCTCGCTCACCGTTGGCGTCCAGCCGTCGAACTCCTGCATCAACCCTCTCCACTTGGCCGTTCCTCGGAGCGGCTAAGTGCGGCGGGCGCGTCAGGCAACCGCCGGCATCGGCTTCACCGCGCGGCGAATGACATCGGCGTACCCGTTCGATACGCAGGTGTAGCCGTCATAATAGCCGCGCGAGACGAGCAGGCGGTGCATCGCGGCGAGGCGATAGGGCGGCACGCCGGCGGCCAGGTGATGCTCCAGATGATAATGCACATGGTTCGGCGCGACGAACAGCCTCTCCCACCAGCGCGCCACCGTCGTCGAGGTATTGCGGCGCGGATCAAGGTCACTGCGCTCCGCCGCCACGCCATGCTCGCCGATCTGCCGCAGTCGCACGATCGCGGGATAGACGAACAATTGCGCCACCCACCACAGGCCATAGGCCCACCAGCCCCCCGCCAGCGTTAGCGCCGTGAACAGCCCGACGTGGAAGGCAAGCCATGGCCACTGGGCCGCAAAGCGGAACTGGCGCAGTTCCCGCATCAGGTCGCGAAAGCCCGTCCGCCCCGTCAGATCACGCGCGAACTTGCGCTTCAGCGAGTCACGCGTGATCGGATAAGCGTGGACGAAGATGATGTCCGGGTCCTGCGGCGTGCCCGCGAACCGATGATGCTTCAGGTGATAGCTGCGATATTTCGCCAGCGACGTGTTCATCGGATTGCCCGCCAGCCATTGCCCCACCCGCTCGTTCAGCGTGCGCGAGGCGAACAGCGCGTGATGCGCGCAATCATGGACGATGATGCCAAGCCCCAGCTGCCGTCCCGCGATCAACAGCACCGCCAGCACGATCGTCAGCGGATTGGGCCAGGCAATCGCGAGCGCGAACGCGCCGGCAATGATCGCCCAGTTGGCCGCCACCACCCACCAGCCGCGCGCATTCGACGGCCGCATCAGCACGGCCAGTTCTTCCTTCGAGATATAATCGGTAAGCGGCGCAGGCTTCATGACGATGGATCCTACCAGTGACGCAGTGGAAAATATAACGCATGAGCGCGGCATGAGTCAATTTGCGTTACAAGACTGGCGCCGCCCGATCCCCGCGCGCGTGCTGGCTCTGGGCTTCCTGTCGTCGTCGCACGAGCCGATGCGGGTTGCCGATCTCGTCCGCCGTGCCGCGATCATGCAGGTCGATGGCGCCGCAATGCGGGTGGCGCTCGGCCGGCTTTGCCGTGAGGGGATCGTCGAACAGGTGGAGCGCGGGCTCTACGCGATCGGCCCGGCAGGCGTGGCGCTCGATCGACGCGCCCGCAGTTGGGCCGATGCGGAAGCACGCGTGCGCGAGTGGAACGGCCGCTGGGTGATGGTGCTCGCCGATCATCTCGGCCGCACCGACCGCCGCCGCCTCCGGCTGCGCGAGCGCGCGCTATTGCTCTACGGCTTTGCCCGCACGGCATCGGGCGCGTGGCTGCGTCCCGACAACCTCGCCGATCCGCTGCCCGACCTCGCTGCGAACCTTACCGCGATCGGCCTAGACCCCGACGCGACGGTCATCGGCGACGCCGCCACCTTGCCGGCCGAGGACGAGACTTGGCGCACCCTGTGGCCCGCCGCGGCGCTCGAACGGGGCTATCGCCACTGGATCGACGAGATGGCCGTCAGCCTCGATCGCCTGCCCACAATGTCCGATGAGGAAGCGGCGCGCGAGACGCTGTTGCTCGGGCAGGCCGTGATCCGCGCGATCAACCGCGATCCGCTGCTGCCGGCCGCCTTGGTGGATACCGGCCTGCGCGCCGAGCAGGTCGCGGCGATGCGCCGCTACGATGCGGTCGGCAAGGCGTGCTGGGCGAGGATCTGAAACGGCGGAACCGCGCGCCCAGCCCAAGGCGTTGATGCGCCATGGCCTATGATCTTGTTCCCCTGCCGCACCACCAGAGCCAGCGCGCGAAGCTCACCCTGCGCCTCGGCAAGCGCGCGCGTCTTTGCGCCCGTGTCGAAATGACGAGTGAGGGCCTGCTGGCGGTCGGTGCGCTCGTCTCCTCGATCCTCCTCTCCACCGCGGTCCTCGTCGGCGTGTCGATACGCGAAGGCGGCAAGGCGAAGGCGATTCAGCGCTAGGCGAAACTAATACACCTGGCTTATATCGGGGCAAAATCCAGGAGAGACCCCGATGGCAACCGCCCCCGCCATGCCCAGCCAGCCGCCGTTCAAGCGCCTCCCGCAGAAGGGGCCGGACATTTCGGTCGAGCATCGTCCGGACGGCACGATTCTGATCAGCTCGAACCACGCCATGGGCAGGCCGCCGCGCTCCATCCCGCACCTCATGGCGGAGAAGGCCGCGCTCCACCCGGATCGCCCCTGGCTGATGCAGCGTGCGCCCAACCACGGCCCATGGCAGGGCGTCACCTATGCGCAAGGCAAGGCCGCCGCAGACAGCGTCGCGCAATGGCTGCTCGATCGCGGCCTTGGCGCGAACGACGCGGTGATGTGCATCAGCGGCAATTCGGTCGCGCACGGCATCCTGATGCTCGGCTGCTTCACCGCCGGCGTGCCGATCGCACCCTTGAGTCCCGCGTACAGCCTGATCTCGACCGATCACGCCAAGCTGAAGCATTGCTTCAACACCGTCCGCCCGCGCATCGTCTTTGCCGAAAATGCCGCGCAGTTTGAACGCGCCTTCGCCACGCTGCGCAGCCTCGATCCCTCCCTCACCTTCGTCACCATGGACGGCAGCGCCGGCACCATCCCCTTTGCCGAGCTGACCGACACCGTCGCTACCCAGAAGGTGGACGAAGCGCGCGAGGCGCTGACGCACGAGACGGTCGGCAAATATCTCTTCACCTCTGGCTCGACCGGCATGCCCAAGGGCGTGCCGCAGCATCAGGGCATGTTCGTGAACCTGATCGCCGCGTCCGAGGGGCTGCGCGACGATCCCGATCCGGTCGATCACCCGATCTCGCTCGACTGGATGCCGTGGAACCACATCTCCGCCGGCACGATCCACTTCAACGCCAATATCGCCGGCGGCGGCACGCTCTACATCGATGAGGGCAAGCCGATCCCCGGCATGTTCGAGACGACGATCGCGAACCTGCGCGAAGTCTCCCCAATGAGCTTCGGTTCGGCCCCTGTCGCCTTTGCCATGCTGGCCGACGCGATGGAGCGCGATTCCACACTCCGCCAGGCGTTTTTCAAGAACCTGCGCGGCATGGGCTATGGCGGCGCGACGCTGTCCGACGATCTCTACGATCGCATGCAGGCGCTGGCGATCGCCGAGACGGGTGAGCGCATGCCCTTCACCACCATGTACGGCGCGACGGAAACCTTGGGCGTCACCGTCGTTCACTGGGCATCGGAACGCGTCGGCCTGATCGGCCTGCCGCTGCCGGGCTCGACGCTCAAGCTCGTGCCCAACGGCGCCAAGCTGGAAGTTCGCGTGAAGGGTCCGACCGTCACGAGAGGCTATCACAATGACCCGGAAAAGACCGCCGCAGCCTTCGACGAGGAAGGTTTCTACATGCTCGGCGACGCGGCCAAGTTCATTGATCCCGAGCGGCCCGAGCTCGGCCTTGTGTTCGACGGCCGCGTGACCGAGGATTTCAAATTGTCGACCGGCACCTGGGTCTCGGTCGGCACGCTTCGCCCGGACATCTGCGCCGCCTGCTCGCCGTACATTCAGGACGTGGTGATCGCCGGTCAGGACAAGCCCTATATCGCCATCCTCGCCTGGCCCTCGCAGGCCGCGCTTCAGACGCTGGCGGAGGCATCGCCCGGCGCCGATCCGATCCCGACGCTTGAGGCGCTGGTGAAGGAAAAGCTGGAGGCGTTCAACGCCGCCGCCGGCGGCTCCTCGCGCCGCATCCGCCGCTTCGCCATCCTGCGCACGCCCCCGTCGATCGACGCCGGCGAGATCACCGACAAGGGCTATGTCAACCAGCGCGCGACGCTGACGGCGCGCGACGATGTTGTGAAGGCGCTGTTCACCGAGGAACTCAGCGACGGCGTGATCGAGGTCGACGCGTAACGCCCGGCCGACCCGTCATTCCCGCGAAGGCGGGAACCCATATCCTCCAACGCCGCGGCCTCCATCAGGACCGCGGCGTTCATGTATCGGCTATTCGCGACGCGCCCGCTCAGAACAGCCCGAGCGCCGCGACATCCTCTTTCGACAGGTCGATGCCGAACATCATGCTCAGCCGCATGCGATAGACGCGCGGATCCTCGATCACCGCCGCCGTCTCCTCCTCGCCCGCCCGCCGGCGATACTGCCGGTCGGTCAGCGTCGCCAAGCCGTGCGGCAGTACGATGCTCACCACCTTCAGCGTGGTGAAGCGGGTGTCGGGCGCGGTCGACGTCCAGCGGTTCGCCATCTCCAGATCCGCCGGCCACACCGTGTCGGTGGTGAAGCTGTACTGCGGCTGGAAGCCCTCGCCCCCGCCACGCCCGTCGGTGGTCGCGCTATGCCCATCGCGCAGCAGCATCCAGCCATGCTCCGCATCGCGCACCAGCCGGAACGTCGCGCCATCGGGCGCCTCCGCCTCGGCGCCATCCACCAGCGGCATCACCGGGGTGTAGCTGCCGCCAAAGCCCGGATCCGCGATCCACTGCTCGTCGCCGAAGGTCACGAGGCTCAGCGTATGCGTCTTGGGCGGCACGCCGCCGCCGTTCAGCCACACCCGCGCCAGCAGCGGCCGCGCCTCGAACCCCAGCGCTTCCAGCGCATCCAGGAACAGCCGGTTATGCTCGAAACAATAGCCGCCGCGCCCGGCGACGACGAGCTTGCCGAACACCGCGTCGGACGAAATGTCGATCCCGCGTCCCAGCGGCACGTCGAGATTCTCGAACGGGATTGCCAGTCGGTGCGCGCGCTGCACCGCCGACAGGCCATGATGGTCGACCGTCGCGCGTGCCGGCAGGCGGATGCGCTCCAGATAGGCGGGCAGGTTGAACGGCAGGCTCATGCGGCAAACGCCTCCGCCTCGAGTGCGTAGAGCGGCGCAGCCGGCGCCTCCGCCGCGGCGCGCAAGCCCAGCGCCTCGGGGACGATCTGGTCGAGGTAGAAGGCAACGACCGCCTTCTTTGCCTTGCCGAACGCGTCGTCGCCGGCCTCCGCCGCCTCGCGCTCCAACAGCCAGCCGCAGGTCGCGACCGACAGCATCGTCAGGAACGGATAGCTCGCCGCCAGCCGATCATCGGCATCCGCCGTCTGCAACCGCCGGCCGACCGCGTCGCACGCATCGACCAGATCGCCCAGCGCGAGATGGGAGGCACTTCGCAGATCCTCGATCAGCGTCGCGAACGCCGCGCCGTTCGACAGCGAGAGCTTTCGGCCCACAAGGTCCGCCGCCTGGATCCCGTTCGTGCCTTCATAGATCGGGGTGATCCGCGCATCGCGGAAGAACTGCGCTGCGCCCGTTTCCTCGATATAGCCCATGCCGCCGTGCACCTGCACGCCAAGGCTGGCGACCTCATTGCCGATGTCGGTGCCATGCGCCTTGGCAAGCGGCGTGGCGATCTCCAGCCGGTCACGCGCCGCAGCATCGCCCAGATTGGCGCGGTCCACCTGTCCTGCGGCATAATAGACCAGCGCGCGCGCGGCCTGCGTCTGCGCCTTCATCCGCATCAGCATGCGCCGCACGTCGGGATGCTCGATGATCGCCGCCGGCTGCCCCTCGCGCGCGCCCTGGATGCGCTCGCGGGCATATTCCACCGCCTTCTGTGTCGCGGCCTCCGCCACCTGCACGCCCTGCAGGCCCACGTTGAGGCGGGCGTTGTTCATCATCGTGAACATCGCGCGCATGCCCCCGAACTCCGGCCCGATCAGCTCGCCGACGCACTCGTCATGGTCGCCGAACGACAGCACGCAGGTGGGCGAGGCATGGAGCCCCATCTTGTGCTCGATCGACACGACGCGAACGTCGTTGGGCGTGCCGTCGCTGCGCACCTTGGGCACCAGGAACAGCGAAATGCCCTTCGTTCCCTTGGGTGCATCGGGCGTGCGCGCGAGCACCAGATGGACGATGTTGTCGGCGAGGTCATGGTCGCCGAACGAAATGAAGATCTTGGTGCCCTTGATCGAATAGGTGCCGTCGCCGCGCGGCGTGGCAGTGGCCCGAAGCGCGCCGACGTCGCTGCCCGCCTGCGGCTCGGTCAGGTTCATCGTGCCGGTCCACTCGCCGGTGGCAAGCTTGGGCAGCCACGTCGCCTGCTGCTCGGGCGTGCCGTGATGCTGCAACGCCTCGATCGCCCCCACCGACAGGATCGGCGCCAGCGCAAATCCCATGTTGGCGCTGCCCAAAGTCTCCAGCACCGCGCATTGCACGGCGAAGGGCAGGCCCTGTCCGCCGAATTCCTCCGGCACGCCGATCGTGCCCCAGCCGCCTTCGACATAGGCTTTGTACGCCGCCTTGTAGCCGTCGGGCATCACCACCCCGTCCGGCGTCCACTTCGCCCCGACGGTGTCGCCGGCGCGCGCCAGCGGCGCCCATTCGCCCTCGGCCAGCTGCCCGATTCCCTCCAGCACCGCCTCGATCACGTCGGGGCTGGCGGCATGGTAGCGTTCCGTAGCGGCAAGCTCGGCAATGCGCACGATATGCTCGAGCACGAAGCGCTGCTCGGCGACCGGGGCGGTGTAAGGCATGTTCTTCTCCAGTGTCGCGCCGCTATACCGGCACGCGATGACGGCTCAAATCCCTCGAATCCTGCCCTTTGGTGATGCTGCGATCACCGAGGCGGCGGCGCTGATCCACGCGGGCGGGATCGTCGCCGTGCCGACGGAAACGGTATATGGGCTCGCCGCTGACGCAACCAATGCCGATGCCGTCGCGCGGATCTACGCCGCCAAGGGCCGGCCGAGCTTCAACCCGCTGATCGTCCACCTGCCCGATCGCGCCGCCGCCGAACGGATCGCATTGTTCGACGATGCCGCCCGCGCGCTCGCGAAGCGCTGGTGGCCGGGGCCCCTGACCCTCGTCCTGCCGCTGCGCCCCGACGCCGGGATCGCCGGCCTGGTGACCGCTGGCCTCGACACGATCGCGCTGCGGGTGCCCGCCCACCGCGCGATGCAGGCGCTGCTGCACGCCTCCGGCCGCCCGCTCGCCGCCCCCTCCGCCAACGCCAGCAACGCGATCAGCCCGACCCGCGCCGAACACGTCGCCGCCAGCCTCGGCACCCGCGTGCCGCTGATCATCGACGATGGCCCGACGATCGCCGGCCTTGAATCCACCATCGTCGGAAATGGCACGATCCTTCGCCCGGGCCCGATCACCGCGGAGCAGCTCGGCCTCGCAGCGGCCGTTCCCGGCCAGAAAGTGACTGCCCCCGGCCAGCTCGCCGCGCACTATGCGCCCGCCAAGCCGCTACGCCTCAACGCGACGGAGCGTGACGGCGACGAATGGCTGATCGGCTATGGCGATATCGCCGGCGATGACACGCTCTCGGCCGCCGGCGACCCGGTAGAGGCCGCCGCCCGCCTGTTCGACGCACTTCACCGCGCTGACACTGCCCCCCGGGCGAAGATCGCCATCGCCCCCGTGCCGGACGACGGTATCGGCGCCGCGATCAACGATCGCCTGCGCCGCGCCGCGCACCGCTAGTTCTCAGGCAAGCCGATAGGGCGACGGATCGCCCACCTCGTCGATCAATTGCGCCCGCGCCTCGGCCAGGCTGCGGCGATAGTCCGCTCCGAGCGTCCCGGGCGGCAACCCCCGTGCTGTCTCCAGCCCGTCAAGGATCGCCGCATCGTCCGCGTGCACGATGCGCCCGACCAGCGCATCCGCATCCTCCCCGATCTGCGCCGCCAGCACCCGCATCGTGCGGGCGCGCAGCCGGAACTCGAAGTCCACCAGCCGCGCGGTTTCGACCTCCGCCTTCTTCAGCAGCGCGGCGCGGAGGTCGAACGCCATCGCGTCAGGCGGAGACGGTCGCGGCCTTGGATCGCGCCGCGAAGCTCTTGCGCAGCTTCTGCAGCTTGGGCGGGATCACCGCCAGGCAGTACGGGTTCCGCTGGCCCTCGCCGTTCCAATATTCCTGGTGGTAATCCTCGGCCGGATACCATTCGTCGGCATATTCGATCGTGGTGACGATCGGCTTGTCATGGTCTTCCTGCGCCCGCGCGATCGCCTGGTTCGCCTGCTCCTCCTGCATCACCGTCATCGGGAAAATGGCGGAGCGGTATTGCGTGCCCACGTCATTGCCCTGGCGATTGAGCTGCGTCGGATCATGCGTCGCGAAGAAGATGTCGAGCAGGTCGCCATAGCTGATCTGCTGCGGATCGAAACCGACGCGGATCGCCTCGGCATGGCCGGTATCGCCGCTGCACACCTGCTTGTACGTCGGGTTGGGCACGGTGCCGCCGATATAGCCGCTCTCGACGCTTTCCACGCCGATCACGTCCTTGAACACGGCCTCGGTGCACCAGAAGCAGCCACCGGCAAGCGTCGCATATTCGGTCATGGATGCAGTCTCCTTTGCGGCCCATGTAGGAAGCCGCTAGGTCGCACGCAAAGAGGGAGATCGACATGGCGCTTGGCGGCGAAACTTTGGGCGGCAAGGTGATGGTGACGGGCGGGGCCGGCTATATCGGCAGCCACGCGGTGCTGGCGCTGCTCGATTCCGGCCATGACGTCGTCGTGATCGACAATCTCGTCACCGGGTTCGACTGGGCGGTCGATCCGCGCGCCGCCTTCGTCAACATCGCGGTCGAGGATCCGGGCGTGCGCGACGTGATCCGCGATCACAACGTCCGCGCGATCATGCATTTCGCCGGCTCGGTCGTGGTGCCGGAATCGGTCGAGAACCCGCTCAAATATTATCGCAACAACACCGCCGCGACGCGCAGCCTGATCGAAAGCGCGGTGGCCGAGGGCGTACCGCACTTCATCTTCTCATCGACCGCGGCGACCTACGGCAACCCGACGAAGTCGCCGATCACCGAGGCCGACCCGCAACTGCCCATCAATCCGTACGGCATGTCGAAGCTGATGACGGAGGCGATGCTGCGCGATGTCGCCGCTGTGCATCCGATGAACTATGGCGCGCTCCGCTACTTCAACGTCGCGGGCGCCGATCCGCAATCGCGCAGCGGCCAGTCCACCATTGGCGCCACCCACCTCATCAAGATCGCGGTCGAGGCGGCGACCGGCAAGCGCGCTGCCGTCGGCGTGTTCGGCACCGATTTCGCCACCCGCGACGGCACCGGTGTGCGCGACTACATCCACGTCTCCGACCTTGCCGATGCGCATGTCGCCGCCTTGAAGCAGCTGATCGCCGCCCCGACCGAAAGCTTCACCTTCAATTGCGGCTATGGGCGCGGCTTCTCGGTGCTCGAAGTGCTCGACGCGGTTGATCGCGTCACCAACATGACGATCGAGCGCCGCATCGAGGGCCGCCGCGCGGGCGACCCGGCGGAGCTGGTGGCGGATAACAGCGCGATCCTCGCCGGGCTCGACTGGCAGCCGAAGCGCGCCGATCTCGACGGCATCGTGCGCGATGCGCTCGCCTGGGAACGCAAGCTTGCGGAGATGGGTAAATGAAGCTTCGATCGCTCCTGTTCGTCCCCGGTGACCGGCCGGAACGCTTCCCCAAGGCAGTGGCGACCGGCGCTGACGCGCTGATCCTCGACCTCGAGGACGCCGTCGCCCCTGATCGCAAGCCCGAGGCGCGCGCCGCCGTCCGCGCCTGGATCGAGGCCCCGCGCGAGGATGGCCCGGCCATCTTCGTGCGCATCAACCCGATCGACAGCGACGATGTGGCCGCCGATCTGGAGGCGCTCGCCGGCCTGTCGCTCGACGGCATCGTCCTGCCCAAGGCGGAAGGGGCGTCCTCGGTCGCCACCCTCACCGATCGCCTGCCGGGCGATTACGCGATCCTGCCCGTCGCCAGCGAGACGGCCGCGGCGGTGTTCCAGCTCGGCACCTTCGGCAGCGTCGCGGGCCGCCTCGCCGGCGTCACCTGGGGCGCGGAGGATCTCCCCGCCGCGATCGGCGCGACCAGCGCGCGTGAGGAGGACGGCAGCTACACCGATCCCTATCGCGTGGTCCGTGCGCTCACCCTGTTCGGCGCGCACGCCGCCGGGGTGCCTGCGATCGAAACGGTGTTTCCCGATTTCCGTAACCTCGACGGTCTCGCCGCCTATGCGGCGCGCGGCCGCCGCGACGGGTTCACCGGCATGCTGGCGATCCACCCGACGCAGGTCGCCGTCATCAACCAGGCCTTCACGCCGAGCGAGGCCGAACTGGCGCACGCCCGCGCCGTCATCGCCGCGTTCGAGGCGAACCCCGGCGCCGGCGCGCTGCAGCTTGACGGCAAGATGATCGACGCCCCGCACCTGAAAAGCGCGCGCCGCCTGCTCGCGCTGGTCGATTAAAGGCCGCGCTATCGACCAGCCCGGCGCAGCGTCCTGTCGATCAGCCAGACGTGCAGCAACTGGCAAGCCACAAACAATGCGCCGATCCCGACGAACACCGGAAACACCAGATGCTCCTGGCCCGGTCGCGGCGCCACGTTGAGGAACAGCAAGGTCAACGCGGCGAGCATCGGGATCGACAGCGCAGGCATGAACGCCAGCGCCACACGCCGCGGCGCGGACCAGGTCACGTCCTCGTTCAGCAGCCATTGCATCGGCAGCCGGTCTTCACGTCGGAACCGCACGTTCGCCCACCGCGCCACGCCGAGCATCGCCGCGCCGTACACAACCGCAATGATGATCATGATCATGCGCCGGTCTCCCCTGAGGCAGCCTATCACGGCACGTGATCCGACGGAACGCACCGCGCGCTGCGCGCCGATAGGGCTGGCGACACGAAACGAAACACGACATTAGCGCCTCCATCTGACAACAATCATGCGGGAATGGGGATGACGAGAGGCCAGGAGATCGCCGCCAGGGTCGAGGCGTTCGTGCGCGAAAAGATCGTGCCGTTCGAGCGTGATCCGCGCTGCGGCACGCACGGGCCGTCCGACGAACTGGTGCAGGAAATGCGCGGGCTGGCGCGCGCGGCCGGCGTGCTGACGCCGCACATCCTGCCCGATGGCGGCCATCTGACCCACCGCGAAACCGCCGACGTGCTGCGCGCGTCGGGCCTGTCGCCGCTGGGCCCCCTTGCGGTAAACGTGATGGCGCCGGACGAGGGCAACATGTACCTCCTCGGCCAGAAAGCGAGCCCGGAACTCAAGGAACGCTTCCTCAAGCCGCTCGTCAGCGGCGAGGCGCGCAGCGCCTTCTTCATGACCGAGCCCGCAACCGATGGCGGCGCCGGTTCCGACCCGTCGATGATGCTGACCACCGCGGTTCGCGACGGCAATCACTGGGTCATCAACGGCCGCAAGACCTTCATCACCGGCGCCGATGGCGCGAAGGTCGGCATCGTCATGGCCAAGGCCGATGAGGGCGCGTCGATGTTCCTCGTCGACCTGCCCGATCCGGCGATCCGCATCGAGCGCGTTCTCGACACGATCGACAGCTCGATGCCCGGCGGCCACTCCGTGGTCACGATCGACAACCTCCGCGTGCCGGCCGACCAGATGCTGGGTGATCCCGGCGACGGCTTCAAGCTGGCGCAGGTCCGCCTGGCGCCCGCGCGGCTGACGCACTGCATGCGCTGGCATGGCGCCTGCGCCCGCGCGCATGAGATCGCGACCGATTATGCCAACCGCCGCCACGCCTTCGGCAAGCCGCTGGTCGACCATGAGGGTGTCGGTTTCATGCTGGCCGAGAACCTCATCGACCTGAAGCAGGCCGAGCTGATGATCGACTGGTGCGCCGACGTGCTCGACACCGGCGTGCTCGGCACGGTGGAAAGCTCGATGGCGAAGGTCGCCGTGTCCGAAGCGCTGATGCGCATCGCCGATCGCTGCGTCCAGGTGATGGGCGCGACGGGCGTCAGCGGCGACACAATCGTCGAGCAGGTGTTCCGCGAGGTGCGCGCCTTCCGCATCTATGACGGCCCCACTGAAGTCCACAAATGGAGCCTCGCGAAGAAGGTGAAGCGGGATTGGAAGGCAGCGCAGGGCTGATCCGCGCCCTGCTTCTTCCCCCCGGGCTTGACCGGGGGGCTCGCCTGTTCCAACCCTTGGAACGCCTGAGGGGCCGGCGATCCAGTCTTGGTGTCCCCTAATGTAGGAGAGTGTGAGTAATGCTGGGCCTGATGCAGTCGGGGCAACTGACCGTCGATACCTTCCTCGATCATGCCGCCACGTGGCAGCCGACGCGCGAAATCGTGTCGCGCGACGCCGCCGGCCATGTCACGCGCAGCAATTACGCCAGCATCCGCGACATGGCGAAGCAGGTGTCCGCCGCGCTCGCCCGCGCCGGCATTCGCCAGGGTGATCGCGTCGCCACCATGGGCTGGAACACGCATCGCCACATCGCCGCCTGGTATGGCGCCACCAACATGGGCGCGGTGCTGCACACGCTGAACCCGCGGCTGTTCCTCGAACAGATCGCCTATATCGCCAATCACGCCGGCGATCGCATCCTGTTCGCCGATCCGAACTGCGCCGAGACCGTCGCGCAATTGCTGCCGCAGGTGCCCTCGATAGAGCGAGTGATCTTCCTGTGCGACGCGGCCTCGATGCCGGCGACCGACTATGCCGCCACCGCCTTCGACGATTGGATCGCTGGCGAGCCGGCGGAATATGCCTGGGGCGGGTTCGACGAGAATCTCGCCTGCGGCCTCTGCTATACCAGCGGAACGACGGGTAACCCCAAGGGCGTGCTCTATTCGCACCGCTCCAATTACCTCCACACCATGCTGACGCTGCAGGCCGATGCGCTGGCGCTGTCGGCGCGCGACACGGTGCTGCTGGTCGTCCCGATGTACCATGCCAACGCCTGGGGCGTGGTCTATTCCGCCCCCGCCGTCGGCGCGAAGCTGGTGCTGCCGGGGCCGCGGATGGACGGCGAGTCGATCTGTGACCTGATCGAGGCGGAAGGCGTCACGTATTCCGCCGCCGTGCCCACCGTCTGGCAGGGGCTGCTGCAACATCTGCGCAGCTCGGGCCGGCGGATCGATTCACTGCAGCGCGTGACGATTGGCGGCTCCGCCGTGCCCGAGATGCTCGTCCGCGCCTTCCGCGACGAATATGGCGTCGAGGTGACGCAAGGCTGGGGGATGACCGAAACGTCCCCGCTCGCCACGCTCTCCACGCCCAGCGCCGAAGTCGCGGCGATGGACGAGGACGCGCGCGTCGCCCACACGATCAAGCAGGGCCGCCTGATGTGCGGGCTCAAGTTCAAGCTGACCGATGATGACGGCAATCCCCTGCCGCACGATGGGGAGACCTTCGGCCACCTCAAGATCAAGGGGCCGACGATCGTCTCCTCCTATTTCGGCGGCGAGGGCGGCGAGATCCTCGACGAGGAAGGCTATTTCGACACTGGCGACGTCGCGACGATCGATCAGCGCGGCTACATGCAGATCACCGATCGCGCGAAGGACGTGGTGAAGTCCGGTGGCGAATGGATCAGCTCGATCGAGATCGAGAATATCGCCCTCGGCCACCCCTCGGTCGCGCTCGCCGCCGTCATCGGCGTTGCGCACCCCAAGTGGGACGAGCGCCCGATCCTGCTGTGCCAGCTCAAGGTCGGCGAGGTCGCGACGGGCGATGATCTCCTCACCTTCCTCGAAGGCAAGATCGCCAAATGGTGGATGCCCGACGACGTCGTGTTCGTGGAGGAGATCCCGCTCGGCGCCACCGGCAAGATCGACAAGAAGCTGATCCGTCAGCGGATGGCCGATTACACGCTGCCGTTCGCGCAGGAGCGCTGAATCGCCAGCTGGGTGCGGACGAAGCGCAAAGCGCCATCAGCCTGTGTTTGTGCTTCGTCCTGCCGGCACCGGCTTCTGAACCGACCCGGGCGGCGCCGGCGCTCGCCCGCGGCGGCGTTCCGCATGCGCCTCGGCGCGTGACAGCAGCGCATCCAGATCCTCTCGGCTGATGTCGAAGCTCTCGTGCATGTCCCCCAGCGCCGCGTCGATGTCGGCGAGATGAAGGCCCGGCGGCAGTGCCGGCGCCGCGACCGGCTGGTGCGGGTATGACCGGCGGGTCACGCGGTGATAGGCGATGCCTAGAAGGACCAGCGCGATCGAATTGATCCCCACCGGCACGAAGGCGAAGCCGAAGCCCGCGGCGTGAATGCCGTTGCTTCCGATCACCGCGGTCAGCGCGGCCGCGCCGCCCGGCGGGTGGAGGCAGCGCAGCAATGACATGACGAGGATCGCCAGTCCCACCGCCACGCCGGACGCGATCATCACGTCCGGCACCAGCTTGAACACCGCAACGCCCACCAGGCTGGAAATCACGTTCCCGCCCACCACCGGCCAGGGCTGCGCCAGCGGGCTGGCAGGCACCGCGAACACCAGCACCGCGGATGCGCCAAGCGGCGCGACGATCACCGGCAGGTCGACCAGGTCGGAGGGCCAGAAGGCGCAGACGAAGATCGTCGCGGCGATGCCGATCGCGGCGCCCAGGCACGCGATCACGCGATCGGAAAGGTTCGCGCCGGCAAGTAATGGCTGGAAGATCGGCACCCTCGCACCCCGCAAAATGGCTGAGCGTGCCTGCCCTAGACACGCCGCCGCGCCGCGCGAAAGCGCTTCATTTCAGCGCCGCGCCATATTTTTCCAGGATTGCGCTGGCGACGCCGTTGGTCCAGCCGAAGCCGTCCTGCGTCGGATACTCGCCGCCGCCGCCGGGCTTGCGCTCGTCGACGTCATATTTCTCCAGCATCTTGCCGGTCTCGCCATAGGTGGTCGCCACCGTGTCGATCCAGCGCTTGGCGATCTCGCGCGCCAGGTCCGGCTGGCCGGACTTGTCGAAGCCGGCGATCGCCACCCATTGCAGCGGCGCCCAGCCGTTCGGCGCGTCCCATTGTTGCCCGGTGCGCAGCGGCGTCGTGCGCACCCCGCCGGGTGCCAGCAGCGTCCGGCGGGTCGTCGCGGCAACTGCCGCCGCCTGCTGCGGCGACGCGGCGCCGGCGAACAGCGGATAGAACATCGCGGCGGAAACCCGCGGCGTCGGCGAGCGCGTCGTCCGGTCCCAATCCGCGTAGCGGCCTTCCTTGGCCACCCAGAAATAGCGGTTCAGCGCCGCCTTGCGCTTGGCGGCGAGCCGGGTGAACTCCGCGGCGGTCGCCTGGTCTCCGGCCGCCGCGCTGCGCTTCGCGATCGCCTCCTCCATGATCAGCATCAGGCTGTTCAGGTCGACCGGCACGATGTCCGTTGTCCGGATCGAGGCCAGCCGCTGCGGGTCCGACAGCCAGCGGCTGCTATAGTCCCAGCCGCTTTCCGCGCCCGCGCGCAGGTGCCGGTACAGCGTCTCTGCCGGGCGCGATGGATCCTCCTTCGCGGTGATCAGATCCTCCGCATAGGATTCATCACGCGGCAGTGCGCGATCGTCCCAGTAGCGGTTGAGCAGCGTGCCGTCGGGCATCCGCACCACCCGCTCGCACGCGCCGCTCGCGTCGAGGCAATTGGCGCCCTTCATCCAATAGGCATATTCCCGCTTCAGCGCCGCCAACCGCCGCGCGGCGAGCGCGGGATCATCGTCCTTCGACAGATCCAGCATCAGCGCGAAGAACGGCGGCTGTGAGCGGCTGAGGTAATAGGTGCGCATGCCGTTCGGGATGTGGCCGTATCGCTCGATCGTGTCGGTAAAGTCGGCCAGCATGGATTCGATCAGCGGCTGCTGTCCGTCCACGGCGAGGCCCAGCATCGTGAAATAGCTGTCCCAGTAATAGATCTCGCGGAAGCGGCCGCCGGGCACCACGTACGGCGCCGTCATCGGCAGCGCGGAGCTGCCGGTCGCCACCGGCGCAGGCTGGCGCACCAGCATCGGCCACAGGTTGCGGATATGGCTGCGCAGGTCATCCGCCCCGCGGTCGTTGACGCCGGGCACCGTGAAATTCTCGAGCACGAAGGCGCGCAGCGCGTCGGGCGTCCTTGGCGCCACGCGCGCATAATCCGCCATGATCGCGTCCGGCGCGCGCTTGGGCACTGCATCGACGAAGGTCTTCCCGTCGGGGAAGATCCGCCCGACCTGCACCGCGCTGAACAGCGGCCCGTAAATGTCCGCCGGCGAGGGGCGCTGCTGCTGCTGCTGCTGCTGCTGCTGAGCCTGTTGCACCTGCTGCGCCGGCAGCGGGCCGGCGACCAGAGCGGTGGCGGCCAGCGCGGCGGCCAGCGCCCAATGCGAACGCATCATCTTCTACTTCCTCGAGCCTTGTGCCGTCCCCAGATGCCGATCGAAGAACCCGGCGACAAGCCGATATGCCTCGATCGATTCCGGCATGTCCGGCCAGACGAAGAAGGCATGGCCCAGCCCGTCGAACAGCTGCAGCTCGCTCGGCACGCCAAGCGCGGTCAGCTTGCGATGCTGCGCGGTGAGGATGCTGGCGGCGAAGTCGCGGCTGCCCGCCAGCTGCAGCACCGGCGGAAACGCCGCCATCACCGCGTCGTCGCCATAGGGATAGGCCAGCGGATCATCCGCCGCCACGCCGGCGAGATACGGCGTCGGCAGCGTGCTTGGCAGTGCGCCCTCGCGCATCGGCTTTCCCGCCGTCAGCGGATCCGACAGGTATGCGCTGTCGCCGGCATAAGCCGCGCCGGTGCCGCAGAAGGTGCCGATCGCGCCCGGCCGCGGCAGCTTCTCGCGCTGCAGCCACGCCACCGTCTGCGCGGTGATGATCCCGCCCGCCGAACAGCCGTAGATGCCGATATTCTCCGGCCGATAGCGCTTGAGGAGCGCGGCATAGACCGCCGCCACGTCCTGCGACGCGGCCGGGAAGCGATGTTCGGGCGCCAGGCGATAGTCGACCGTCACCACCTCGATCCCCATCGTGGCCGCGATCGGCACCGCCTCGACCAGCGCCCCGCTCCCCGCCCCCCACAGGAACGCGCCGCCATGCACGTTGATCAGCACGCGGTTCCGGTTGCGCGGGGCGACGCCCACCGCCGGCCGCACCACGTCCACCGCCACGCCGCCGATCGTCTCGCGCCGCTCCACGGTGCGGAAATGCCGCCGTATCTCGGCCAGCCGCTCGTCATTGTACCGGCCCCAGAAGGCGCGCGCGGCGTCGATGTCGTTGCCGAACTCGGGCGGCTTGATCGCCTGTTGCCGAATCATCACGCGTTTCGCTTCGGCACTCAACAGGCTGGACGGCGGCAGCGTCATCGCAGGTACCGTCACGTCCTGCGCGGCGAGCGGCGCAGCAAGAAGCAAGGAGAAGGCAAGGATGTGCTGTTTCATCGGCAACCTGAACTGTGGCGGGATGGCTACACTAGTCGATTGATCGCCCCGTTCCACCGCTAACCATGCCTTCCTTGATCGACTAAGCATCCTCCCAGCACTAAATACGCGCCTTCGAGCTGCCCGATCGAGAGTGCAGCCGACATCCGTTCAGGGGAACAGATATGCTTTCCACCATCACCTTCCGCCGTCTGATGATCGGCACGGCAAGCGGCGCCTTGCTCGCCGCCGCGCCTGCGATCGCGCAGACCGATCCCGCCGCCACGCAGGCCGCCAACAGCGCGCAGCGCGCCGAGCCCGAACAGGGCCTCGTCGACACCACGCAGCCGTCGGGCGAGGACATCATCGTCGTCGGCACCGCCGGCGGCGGGACGCGCCGCCAGGATGCGTCCTTCGCCGTCACCTCGCTCAGCAACGACGCGATCGAGCGCGCGGCGCCCAACAGCACCGCCGATCTCCTGCGCACCGTGCCGGGCGTCATGGCCGAAAGCTCGGGCGGCCAGAACGGCGCGAACATCTTCGTGCGCGGCTATCCCTCGGGCGGCGACGCGCAGTTCGTCACCTTCCAATATGCCGGCACCCCGGTCTTCCCGCCCTCGACGCTCTCGTTCCTCGAGAACTCGCAGCTGATCCGCCTCGACGAGACGGTGCAGCGCGTCGAGGCCGTGCGCGGCGGCACCGGTTCGCTGTTCTCCAATGGTCAGCCGGGCCTCACCGTCAACGTCGTGCCGCGCATCGGTGGTAACGAGCTGAAGGCGCTCGCGAAGCTGTCCTACACCGATTACGACGAGATCCGCGGCGACGCCTGGGTCTCGGGTCCGCTCGGCGAGGACACCGGCTTCATGGTCGGCGGCTATTACGCACAGGGCAACGGCATCCGCGATCCGCGCTTCCGCGCCGAAAAGGGCGGCCAGATCACCGCCAACATCCACCATGATTTCGGCGACAAGGGCTCGGTCGAGGTCTATGCCCGCTATCTGAACGATCGCGGCCAGTGGCTGCTGCCGATCCCGATCATCTCCAACGCCCAGGGCGACATTTCCGAATATCCCGGCTTCCCGGCCGGCACCGGCACGCTCCTCGGGCCGGACACGCGCGTCACCACCAACGTCGTCGGCCGCACCGTCGATCTGGAGAAGGGCCGCGGCGCGAACGTCATCAACACCGGCATCAACTTCGAATATGAAGTGGCCGACGGCCTTCGCCTGCGTGAGCGGACGAGCTACCTCGGCGGCAACGCCAACACCTTCGGCCTCGTGCCGGTCGAGGCGCCGGTTACGGCCGCCGCGATGGCGGTGACGCTGGGCGGCGCCGGCTCGACGGTCGATTCGCTCACTTATGCCACGGCCGGCGGCGCGGTCGCCGGCGGCGCGGACGCCCGCGTGATGCGCGCCGGCATCTGGGAAGTGCGCAAGAAGATCTCGTCCTTCGTCTCGGATTCGGCGTTCGAGTGGACGGCTGGCAACAACAAGCTGACCGGCGGCTTCTATTACGCGAACTACACCTCGCGTGATCAGTGGGCGCTCGGCAACCAGGTGCTGCTCGCCGCGGAGCCGAACGCACGCCGCCTCAACATGACGCTGAACGGCGGCCGAGCGGCGACGCTCAACGGCTTCTCGAGCGGGCCGGCCTTCCAGGTCCGCGCCTTCTACGAGGGTGAGGATTACGCCTTCTACGCGGTCGACGAGTTCCAGATCACGCCGGAACTGCGCATCGACGGCGGCCTGCGCTGGCAGCGCCACCTGATCGACGCGACGATCAGCACGCCGATCGCGGGCGGCAACATCAACCTCGATGGCAATCCGCTGACGCTGTACGACAATTCGGTCACCGTGCTCGGCGCGCCGCGCTACGTCAGCTACCGCAACGATGCCTGGTCGTGGACGGCCGGCGCGAACTACGATTTCAATCGCGAGATCGGCGTCTTCGCCCGCTACAGCCGCGGCAACAGCTTCCCGCAGTTCGACAATCTGCGCGAAGCCTCGGCGATCAACATTGCCGACAAGACCGGCCTTGCCGCCACCGCGGAAGTCGACACCTACGAAGGCGGCGTGAAGGTCTCGACCGGGATCGCCAATCTCTACGCAACCGTGTTCCACAACCGGTTCAAGGGCCTCGCCACCACCACGCTGATCAACAACGTGCCGACCAGCTCGAACGGCGGCGCGAAGGCGACCGGCGTCGAAGTGGAAGGCGCGATCCGGCCAACCTCGTGGTTCAGCATCACCGCTGCCGGCACCTATCTCGACGCGAAGTACCGGGATTTCTTCACCGGCAACGGCGCGATCGACAACACCGGCAACCGGGTGCAGCGCCAGCCGAAATGGGCATGGCGCGTGACGCCCGCGGTTGACGTCGACGTCGGCAACATCCGCCCGTCGCTGTTCGCCACGCTGCAATACACCGGCGATCGCTTCTCCGATCCGGAGAACCTGCAGCTGCTGCCGCACTTCTATCAGCTGGATGCCGGCGTCTCGGTGCTGCTCAACGAGCGGATCCGCCTGCAGGTCACCGGCAACAACCTGACGGACGAGATCGGCCTCACTGAAGGCAATCCGCGGATCATCGGTGGCCAGGGCACGGGGGCGATCCTCGCCCGTCCGATCCTCGGCCGCTCGTTCCGCTTCAGCGCGGCGGTGGAGTTCTGATCGAACACCACTGATCTAGCCTGAACCTTCGTCACCCCGGGCTCGGCCCCGGGTCCCGCTTCCTCGCCAACCCGCGAGAGGCAGGATCCCGCGCCGATCCCGGGGTGACGTTCGTTCAGGCCCAGCCGCTCCCGCATTCCCGTCTCCGCATTCCTTTCTTCGCGCGCGCCGCCTGTGCCGCTATCGTTGCGATCATGGATCGACGTAACGTCTTGAAGGGCATGGCCGGCATCGCCGCCGCCAGCGCCGCCCCGGCCTTTGCTCAGGCCGTCACCCCGCCGGGGAAGAAGCAGCGCAATGTCCTCTTGCTGATCTCCGACGATCAGGGCCTTGATCTTGGCTGCTATGGCGTTGCGGTGAAGACGCCGCGGCTTGATCGCCTCGCGCGCGGCGGCACGCTCTTCCGCCACGGCTATGCCGCCGTTTCCTCGTGCAGCCCTAGCCGCGCGGTGATCAACACCGGGCTCTACACGCATCAGAACGGCATGTACGGCCTGCAGCACGACGTGCATCATCAGTCGCTGCTGCCGGGGATCGAAACGCTGCCCGCGATGCTGCGCCGCGCCGGCTATGCCACCGCGCTCGTCGGCAAGAAGCATGTCGGGCCGGACAGCGCCTTTCCCTATGAGGCGGAACTGGTGCCCGAGCGGGGCGGCATCCGCGACGTGCGCGAACTCGCCATCGCCGCGGCGAGCTTCATCCGCTCGACGGACGAGCGGCCCTTCTTCGTCACCATCGCGTACAGCGATCCGCATCGCGCCGCGGTGGACTACGGCAACGATCGTGCCTGGCCGGGCGTGAAGCCGGAAAGCTATGATCCGCGCCGCGTGCAGATCCCGTCGCATCTGCCCGATCTTCCGGCCGTGCGGCAGGACATCGCAGAATATTATGAATCGCTCAGCCGCCTCGACGCCGGCGTCGGCATGATCCTCGATGATCTCGCCGCCACCGGCCGCGCCGATGATACGTTGGTGATCTTCCTCAGCGACAACGGCCGCCCCTTCCCCGGTGCGAAAACCAACCTCTACGATGCCGGCCTCCACCTGCCGCTCATCGTCCACGCGCCGGGCAGCGCCCCGGCGGTGAACGACGCGATGGTCAGCTGGACGGACATCGCTCCCACCGTGCTCGACTGGACCGGCGTCGCCCCGCCTGCCGCCTACAAGCTGTCCGGCACGTCATTGCTGCCGATCCTCGGCAAGGCCGGCGATCCCGCGCGCGACGCCGTGGTCGCCAGCCACGATTTTCACGAGATCAACCAATATTATCCGATGCGCAGCATCCGCACGCGCACTCACAATTACATCCTCAACCTCGCGTGGCAGCTGCCGTACCCGATCGCCGGGGACGTGGCGGGCTCGCCATCGTGGAAGGCGATCAGCGCCGATCCCGCCCTCCCGCTCGGCAAGCGCAGCCAGGCGGCGTACCTTCAGCGCCCGGCGGAGGAATTGTACGATCTCACCCGCGATCCGGACGAGCTGGTGAACGTCGCCGCCGATCCTGCCTATGCCGCGATCAAGGCCCAGCTCGCCGAGCGGCTGCGCGCCATCCGAGGCGAGACCCGCGACCCCTGGCTCGCCGGGCAGACCGATCCTTACTCCCACGTGGGCCAACATTGATGACCAAGGGTATCGACCGCCGCGGCGTGCTTCTCGCCGGCACCGGGGGCGCCTTCGGCCTCTACAGCTTCGCCGCCGGCGCCGCGCCTGCGACGAAGCAATTGAAGCTGCACCGCAAGGCCGGCGTGAAGCCCAAGAACATCCTCGTCATCCTCACCGACGATCATCGGTATGACGCGATGGGCTTCATGAAGGCGCAGGATTTCGGCGAGACGCCGACGCTCGATCGCCTGGCGCGCGAGGGCATTCATTTCCGCAACGCCTTCGTCACCACCGCGCTCTGCTCGCCCAGCCGCGCCTCGATCTTCACCGGCCTCTATGCGCACCAGCATCGCGTGGTGGACAACAATCACCCGATCCCGCCCGGCCTCACTTACTATCCCGAATATCTCCAAGCCGCGGGTTATGAGACCGCGTTCATCGGCAAGTGGCACATGGGGATCGAGACGGATTCGCCGCAGCCCGGCTTCGATCACTGGGTCAGCTTCAAGGGCCAGGGCTATTATCTGCCGCACCCCGACGGGCTCAACGTCAACGGCCGGCATGTCCCGCAGAAGGGCTATATCACTGACGAGCTGACCGACTACGCGCTCGACTGGATCGGCCAGAGCGATGGAAAGAAGCCGTGGATGATGCACCTCGCGCACAAGGCGGTGCATTCCGAATTCATCCCGGCGGAACGCCACAAGGGCCGCTACGACAAGGAAACGTTCCGCTATCCGGCGAACATGAAGCCGGGCGTTCCCGGCCGCCCGATGTGGGTTGAGAACCAGCGCAACAGCTGGCACGGCGTCGACTATCCGTACCACGGCACGCTCGACATCGGGGATTATTACAAGCGCTACATGGAAACGCTGCTGGCGGTGGACGAAGGCATCGCGCGGATCATGGATCTGCTCGACCAGCGCGGCGAACTCGATGACACGCTGATCCTCTACATGGGCGACAATGGCTTCATGTTCGGCGAACACGGCCTGATCGACAAGCGCGCGGCTTATGAGGAATCGATGCGCGTGCCGATGCTGATGCGCTGCCCGTCGCTGTTCGGCGCCGGCACCGTCGAACAGGTCGTCGCCAACATCGATGTCGCCCCCACCATGCTCGCCGCCGCCGGGCTGGAGGCGCCGGACGGCCTCGCGGGATCGAACATGCTCCCGCTGGTCACCGTCCCGCCGGCAAGCGGCGGCGCGGCCGAGGTGCCGTGGCGCAAGGAACTGATGTACGAATATTACTGGGAACGGAATTTCCCGCAGACGCCGACCGTCCACGCGCTGCGCGAGGATCGTTACAAGTACATCCACTTCCATGGCATCTGGGACCTCGACGAGCTCTACGACCTCGCCGCCGACCCGCACGAGAACGACAATCTCCTCGCCCGCCCCGGCCATGAGGATCTCGCCGAACGCATGAGCGCCAAGCTCTTCCGGCTGCTCGAAGAAACCAACGGCATGCAGATCCCGCTGAGCGCCGACGCTGGCGAGCGCAACGAACTGCGCGATCCAAACGGCCCCGCCATGGCGCCATTCCCGGCCAGTTTCTTCCGTCCGCCGCACAAGTGATACCGATGATGCTCGTTTGCCGCGCGCGATGGCACCGCGTCTGCACGGCTTTCGCGGCCGCCACCGCCCTCCTCGTCGCCGCGCCCGCGGCCGCGCGGGAGAAGGCAGTCGACCTCGTCGATCCCTTCGTCGGCACGCTCGGTGATTTCGGCCAGCTCACCCCCGCCGCCGTCGCACCCTACGGCATGGTGCAGCTGGGCCCGGACACGCATCCCAAGAACCACGCAGGCTATGACTTCGCCGCCCGCCAGCTACGCGGCTTCTCGCACACCCGCGCGGTCGGCGTCGGCTGCGGCGGCGGCGGCGGCGACTTGCTCGTCTCGCTGCTTCCCGAAGGCGCCCCGCCGCTCGCCGCGTTCGACAAGGCAAGCGAGCGCGCCTCCGCCGGCCGCTACCGCGTCAGTTACGCCAACGGCATCACCGCAGAGATGACGGCGACGCGCGGCGCCGGCCTGCTGCGCTTCACCGTGACGAAGCCCGGCCGCTACCTCCTCCGGCTCGACGCGGCGAACGCCTATACCCGCCGCCACGCCGCGACCATCACCGCGGTTCTTCGCGCCAGCATGACCGCGGGCACCGTGTGCGACGAGGGCGCGTACACCATCCACAGCGCCAGCCGCGTCACGATCGACGGCCGACCGGCCCCCCTCGCCACCGTTACCGGCGCCGCCGCCACCCTGCCGCTCACCCTCAGGCGCGGCGCGGTGGTGGAGGTGCGCACCGGCCTCTCCACCGTCGATCCCGCCGCCGCGGCAATGGTGCGCGATACCGAGCTCGGCGCCCGCCCCTTCGCCACCGTCCTCGCCGCCACCCGCGCGCGCTGGCAGCACGAGCTCTCCCGCCTCGACGTCTCCGCCCCGCGCGAACGCCGCGCGCTCTTCTACACCTCGCTCTACCGCGTCATGCAGACGCCGGTCGCGATCCAGGATCCGGACGGCCGCCACCGCGGCAGCGACGGGCGCATCCACCGCTCCCTTCCGGGCGAGACGCGCTACGCCAGCTGGGCGCTGTGGGACAATTACCGCACCCAGCTCCCGCTCATCGCGCTCATCGATCCCGCCCGCGCCGCGGACATCGCCCGCTCGCTCGTCGCGCTCTACGGCGAGGGCAAGCAGCGCTGGGCGACGCGAACCGAGCCCTTCCTCACCGTCCGTACCGAGCATGCCGGCGTCGCGCTGCTCGATTTCCGCCGCCGCGGCATCACCGGCTTCGACGCCCGCGCCGCGCTCGACGGCATGGTGCGCGAATCCGACACGCTCCAGCGCGACACGCCCGATCAGCAGATCGAGGCGGCCTATGACGACTGGGCCATTGCGGAGCTCGCCGCCGATCTCGGCGACACCGCCACCGCCGCCCGCTTCCGCGCGAAGGCGCTCGCATACCGCCCGATGTGGCGCGCCACCTTCGAAAACCTCGGCGCCGACGCGGACGTGGTGAAGGCGCGCGGCCTCTATCAGGGCACCTTGTGGCAATATCGCTGGGCGCCGGTGTTCGATCTCGACTGGATGGTGGAGACGCTCGGCCGGGACCGCTTCCTGCGCGAACTCGACACCTTCTTCGCCCGCGGCCTCTACAACATGACCAACCAGCCGGACATCCACGTCCCGTGGCTCTACGCCGCACTCGGCCGGCCGGCGGCGACCAGCGCGATCGTCCACCGCTACCTCACCCAGCCGGTCGATCACCCTTATGCCAACGAGGGCAAGCGCCCGCAGCCCTGGCACGGCCGCAGCTTCGCCCTCGCGCCGCAGGGCTTCGCGGAGGGCATGGATGATGACGCCGGCGCGATGACGGCGTGGTACGTCTGGGGCAGCCTCGGCCTCTACCCGATCGTGCCCGGCACGCCGCGCCTCGTCGCCGCCACCGCGCTGGTCAGCCGCGCCACCCTGCGCCGCGACGACGGCACGCGCGTGCCGCTGGTCCCCGCCCCGCACCCCTGAGCCGCGCCGCCCCATCCTCCCGGGCGGCGCTCTGTCCTACACGCCGCCGTTCGCGCAACGTTCCGCCCCATGGAACCGCCCGCTCTCATCCCCGCCGATCTCCCCGATCCGCTCGCCTTCACCCCCCCTCCCCCGCAAGAAGCGGCACAACGGCTGGACGGCGGAGCGGCAGCGCGGCTTCATCCGCGCGCTCGCCGAAACCGGATCGGTAAAGGCCGCCGCCCGCCGCATCGGCAAAACCACGGAGGGCGCGTACCAGATGCGCCTGCACCCCGGCGCCGACAGCTTCCGCGCCGCGTGGGAGGCCGCGCTCGCCAGCGGCGTCCAGCGCCTCACCGATATCGCCATGGAGCGCGCGGTGGAGGGCGTCCCTATCCCCGTCTTCCACAAGGGCGAGCAGGTCGGCGAGCGCCGCTGGTACAATGATCGCTTGCTGATGTTCATGCTGAAGCACCACCAGCCCGATCGCTACGGCCACGCCCCCCTGCGCCCCGGCACCAAGCACCCCGATACGCTCGCCCACGAGGCGGCCGCCGAATGCCCCGTCTGCAAGGCCCGCGCGAACAAGGACCCGCGGCAGGCCGAGGCGACGAAGGAGATGAGCGAGAAGGACAAGGAGGAATTCCTCGTCCACCTCATGCGCACCTATGAGATGAAGATCGCCGCGGAACGCTGCGCCCGGCTCGACGGAGACATCGTCGCGGCGGACCTCTACATCCGCCAGCTCACCTTCTTCGAGCTGATCCTTGAAGGCTGCGGCAAGGGGATGGACGTCATCGATCTCCACACCCGCCGAGGGCGACCGGGACGTCAACTGCGGCCCGCTCCGCTTTTACGTCGGTCCGTATGCAGGAGCTGGTCGAGCTCCATGACCGGCCCGAAGCTTTGTCCCGCCGGGCTTTGATTGTTGCCGTCGCACATGAGCCGGGCGGCCAATCCGCCTCTCGATGCATTTACGACGGAGGATACGGCGCGTACCCTTATTTCCCGCTGCGCAAAAATCGCCGCGATTGCAGCAGCGTCAGGCCTTGGCACGCGCCTCCGTAAAGGACACCAGCCGCCCGGCCGTCTCGTCCCACAGCACCAGCCGCACCGATTTCAGGCTCTGCTTCACCGTCAGGCGGTTGATCTGGGCGAGCTCCGGTAGCGCGCGAACCACCTTGGGCAGTCGATAGAAGGGGATGTTGCTGCAGAGGTGGTGAATCTGGTGCAGCCCGATGTTGGCGGTGAACCAGCGCAGCACCGGCGGCAGCGCATAATGCGAGCTGCCGTAGAGCGCGGCCTCGTGGAAGCTCCAGCGCTGGCTCTGCTGCCAATAGGTGTGCTCGAACTGGTGCTGGACGTAGAACAGCCACACGCCCACCGTCGCCGCGATCAGCGTGATCGGCAGCTGGATCAGCAGGAACGCCTTGATCCCCACCGTCAGGATCAGCGCGGTGGCGAGCGCGGCAATCGCGATATTGGTGCCCATCGTGCTCGCCCACGGCCGCCAACCGCCGCGCATCAAACCGAGCGGCAGGCGATAGCGAAGGAAGAACAGATACGCCGGCCCGATCCCGAACATGACGAGCGGGCTGCGATACAGGCGATAGCGGAACCGTCCCCAGCGGGTGAGCGACGCGAACTCGCGCACCGTCAGCGTGTCGACATCGCCGATCCCGCGCCGGTCGAGGTTGCCCGTCCCCGCATGATGCATCGCGTGCGTGCGGCGCCAGAAATCATAGGGGCTGAGCGTCAGCACGCCGATGCACCGGCCCACCCAGTCGTTCGCGCGCCGCCCCTTGAAGAAGGCGCCGTGCCCGCAATCATGCTGGATCAGGAACAGGCGAAGGAGGAAGCCCGCGGCGGGAACCGCCAGCAGCAGCGTCAGCCCGTAATGCACGTCGAGCGACAGCCACATCAGGATCCACAGCACCGCCAGCGGCGCCGCGCTCACCGCCAGTTCCGCAACCCCGCGCGCATTGTTCGGCTCACGAAAGGCCGCCACCTGGCGGGCAATCGTCTTCAGATCGAGCGCGAGCTCGGCCGGAGCGCCGGGCGCTCCCGCATGAGAAGCGTCCGCGGGAACGGTCGATGTCGGCAGATACATGGATTCGGGGGAACTCTCAGGGGCGTACGCCGGGCGGCGTGATTCAAGGCGTACGATACTCTAGATGCTGGAGGCCCGTTTGCGAACCGTTTTTCCGTTGCGCCCGGCACGGCCTGTCGCGAAGGCCGCCCGGCCCGCATGGGAGTCGACAGCGAGACGACGCATCGAACTCCTTTCGCGTTCAGCCGTTCGGCACAGGCGTTCAGGAGGCGTGATGTTCTTCCTCTTTTCCCGAAAGCTGGGTTGTGCCGGCTCGCTCGCGTTGTCGGCCGGCGTTTCGCTGTTGCTGCTCGCGCTCCTGGGCTGGCTGTGACGATGCGCCGCGCGCTGTTGTCGCTGGCCATGAGCGCCTGCCTCCTCCAGGCGTGCAGCCGCCCGGAGCCACCGCCCGAGGTTACCGAGGAGGAACACGCCTATGGCGCGGCGGTCCATCCGGAGCTTCTGGCGGGGTTCGGCGGTCCCTATCGGGGCGAGGAAGCGGCCTATGTCGCCGCGGTGGGTGAGCGGGTGGCCGCCGCCGCGGGGCTGCCGGGCCAATGCACCTTCACCCTCGTCAACAGCGACGTACCCAACGCCTTCGCCGTCCCCGGCTGCTTCATCTACGTCACCCGCGGCCTGCTCGCGATCGTTACCAGCGAGGCGGAACTCGCCTCGGTGCTGGGCCATGAGGTCGGCCATATCGCCGGCCGCCACGCGCAGCGCCAGGAACGCCGCTCGATCTGGCGCACGCTTGGCGTCATCGCGGCAAGCGTCACCGGGTCGGAGCGGCTGACCCGGCTCGCCAACCAGGCCGCGCAATATCTTGGGCAGCGCTATTCGCGGGCGCAGGAATATGAAGCGGACGATCTCAGCGTCGATTACCTGCGCCGTGCCGGCTATGACGTCTACGAGGCGGCGGACATGCTGTCGGCGCTCCAGCGACAGGAACAATATCTCACCGCCACGTCGGGGCGGGACAGTGCCCGCGGCGTCCCGGAATGGGCGCTGAGCCACCCGCTGACGAAGCGCCGCATCGAGCGCGCGGAAGCCGCGGCGCGCAAGACCGGCCTTGCCGACAACGAACTGCCGGACAATGCCGCGCGCTATTTCGCGGAAGTCGATGGCCTCCTTTACGGCGACGATCCCGAACAGGGTTTCGTCCTCGGCCGGCGCTTTGCGCATCCGATCATGCGGATCTCGTTCGAGGCCCCGCCGGGCTTCTCGCTCACCAATGCGCCGGACGCGATCAGCATCCAGGGGCCGGACGGGATCTCCGGCGAATTCGGCGGCGGGCCGCTCGTCGCCGGCAACCTCGGCTTGTATGCCGAGCGCCTGGCCGCGCACATCGTTGGTGCCGCGCATGGCGAAGTGGCCGATGTGACGCGCACCGTGATCAACGGCCTTCCCGCGATCATCATGCAGATCAACGTCGCGGTGCAGAACGGCTACGTGCCGCTCGCCATCGCCGTTTATGACGGCGGCGACGGGCAGGCGTACCACTTCATCATCGCCTCGCCCCCGGCCGATCGTTCAGCCGCTGCGATCGCCAGCCTGTTCCGCTCGTTCCGCATGCTCACGCCGGCCGAGGCGGCGGCGCTTCGCCCGCGTTTCGTACGAACCGTCATTGCCGGACAGGGTGACACGACGGAATCGCTGGTTCGACGCGTCGCCGATCCCGCGCCACGCGCCTTGTTCGAATTGTTGAACGGTCGGCCAGCCGATCAGCCGATCCGTCCGGGCGAGCCAGTCAAGATCGTCACCTTCGCCGGCAGCAACTGAGGCTTGACGCCGCCCGCTTCCTTCCGGAAGCTCCGCATCTAACCTGCGTTGCGTACATCGGCGGCGGCCCGTCCGAACAAGATGTGATCTCGTTCGTTGGTCGCCGCTTACGGGAAGGACGGGGTGTGCAGCAGATTCTCCAGATCAATGGCGAGCCGCATCCGGTGGATGTGCCGGACGATATGCCGCTGCTGTGGGTGCTGCGCGACGTGGTCGGCCTGATGGGCACCAAGTTCGGCTGCGGTATCGCGCAATGCGGCGCATGCACCGTCCATCTCGATGGGAAGCCGGTGCGTTCGTGCGTGCTGCCGATCAGCGCCGTCGGCAACCGCGCGGTCACGACGATCGAGGGCGTGGGCGAAACGCCGCAGGGGCAGGCAGTGCAGCAGGCGTGGCTGGCGAACGAAGTCATCCAGTGCGGCTATTGCCAGTCGGGCCAGATCATGTCGGCCGCCGCGCTTCTCGGCCGCAATCCCGCGCCGGATGATGCCGCGATCGACGCCGCCATGGCCGGCAACATCTGCCGCTGCGGCACCTATCCGCGCATCCGCGCCGCGATCAAGCGCGCCGCCGGCCTCCCGGCGGAGCAGGCCTGATGCCCACCCGCCCTCACGGCCCGGCCTATGCCCTCCTCCAGCCGGCCGACCTCAGCGAGCCGACCCGCCGTCGCTTCCTCCTCGCCGGTGCGGTGATGATGGGCTTTGCGGCCTCGGGAAAGGCGTGGGCCCAGGCGAAGGGAAAAGGCGAACAGCCGACGCTGCGCGCCATCACGCCCGGCGGGCCGGAGGAAGGCGCCGCCTTCCAGGGTTTCGCGCCCGGCGGCTTCATCCGCATCCCCCGCACCGGCAAGATCACCTTCATCATCCCGCAGGTGGAGATGGGGCAGGGCATCTACACCGCCGAGGCGATGCTGATGGCGGAGGAACTGGAACTGTCGCTCGATCAGATCGAGGTGGCGCACGCGCCGCCCGACGAGAAGCTCTACAGCCAGCCGATCCTGAAGAGCCAGGCGACCGGCGGGTCAACCTCGGTACGCGGCGCGTGGAAACCGATGCGCCAGGCCGCCGCTGCAGCGCGCACGATGCTGATCGGGGCGGCGGCAGAGCGCTGGGGCGTGCCGGTCGATCAGTGTTTCGCCGATCAGGGCCGCGTCTATTGCCGCACCAATGGCCAATCGATGCTGTACGGCGCGCTGGTCGATGCCGTCGCCAACCGTCCGGTGCCACAGGATGTGCCGCTCAAGAAGCCGGGCGAGTTCAAGCTCATCGGCCGCTCGCCGCCAAGGGTCGATACGCCTTCCAAGACCAACGGCTCCGCGGTGTTCGGGATCGACATCCGCCTGCCGGACATGAAGGTCGCCGCACTCGACATCTGCCCCGTCCCGGGCGGCCGGCTGAAGCGGCTCGGCGATGCAGCTGCCCGCCAGGTGCCGGGCGTCGTTGATGTGCTGCGCATCGACAATGCCGTCGCGGTGGTCGGCGATCATTTCTGGGCGGCGCACAAGGGGCTGCAGGCGCTCGAGGTGGAATGGGATCTCGGCCCCCGCGCCGGCGTGCGGACGGCGGGAATACGCGATCGGCTGGTAAAGGCGGCTGATGACGGCAAGCCGATCGTCGGCCGCGTGGTGGGTGATGCCGACGCCGCAATGCGCGACGCGCATTCCCGCGTCGAGGCGCGCTACGATCTTCCCTTCCTCGCCCATGCGACGATGGAGCCAGTTAACGCCACCGTTCATGTGACGCCCGACGGCTGTGACATCTGGGCCGGGACGCAAGTGCCCACCGCGGCGCAGGGCCAGGTGGCCAAGGTGCTTGGCCTGCCGGCCGAGCAGGTGCGGGTACACAATCAGTATCTCGGCGGCGGCTTCGGGCGCCGGCTTGTGCCCGAATATATCGTTCAGGCGGCGCAATTCGCGCGCCAGGTGCCCTACCCGCTGAAGGTGATCCAGACGCGCGAGCAGGACATCCGTCACGATCTGTTCCGGCCCGCCTATCACGATCGGATCGCCGCCGGCCTCAATGCCGATGGCCTGCCCGTGGTGCTGACCGATCGGGTGACGGGCGGCTCGGTGCTGGGCGATTATCTGCCGACCGGGCTTCCCGACGGCACGATCGATACCGACGCCGTCGAAGGCGCGGCGGAGACGCCATACGCCATCCCCACCGTGCGGGTGGATTGGGTGCGCGAGAATGCGCCGGTGAAGGTCAACTGGTGGCGCGGGGTCGGGCCGACGCACAATGTCTTCGTCATCGAAAGCTTCATCGACGAATGCGCTCATTCGGTCGGCCAGGATCCGGTGACCTACCGGCTGCGGATGCTCGCGAACAATCCGCGCTCGCGCAACGTGCTGAAGGTCGCGGCGCGTGAGGCCGGCTGGGGCCGCGCGCTCGGCCCGCGCACCGGGATGGGCGTGTCGCTCCACGACAGTTTCGGCAGCCACATCGCGCTGGTGTGCGAGGTGCATGTGACCCCGATGGGCGAGGTCCAGTTGCGCCGGCTCACCGCCGCGGCTGACGTCGGCGTCGTCATCAATCCGAACAGCGTCGTCGCGCAGATCGAAGGCGGGACGATCTTCGGCCTGTCGGCCGCGCTCTACAACGAAATCACCTTCACCAACGGCCAGGTCGATCAGGGCAATTTCAACGATTATCGCCAGATGCGGATCAATGAAGTGCCGCCGTTCAAGGTGAAGCTCGTCGACAGCGAGGACGAACCCGGCGGTATCGGCGAATCGGGCACCGTGTCAGCGGCGCCGGCCCTGACGAACGCGATCTTCGCCGCCACGGGCGTCCGGCTGCGCAAGCTGCCGATCGATCGCGAACTGCTGATGGCGGATGATGCGCGCAAGACGGTGGTCGGCGGCGCGATGGTGGCGGGTGCTGCCGCCGCCGCGATGCTCAGCCGCAAGGGAGACGCAGCATGAAGCGCTGGGGCCGGATCGCGCTCGGCCTTGCCGTGCTGGTGTTCCTGGGTGCCTGCGCCTTCTTCTTCTGGCCTGCCCGGCTGGAGGCGGTGCAGGCGAGCGCAGCGCAGCCCAGGGGTGCGGCGCTGATCGAGAAGGGCCGCTATCTCGCCACCGCCAGCGATTGCATCGCCTGCCACACAGTGCCGGGCGGTCAGGCCTATGCCGGCGGCCTTGCCTTCAAGCTGCCGTTCGGCACGATCTATTCCTCGAACATCACGCCCGATCGTCAGCATGGCATCGGCGCCTGGAGCGATGCCCAGTTCGTGCGCGCCATGCGCCATGGCGTTGATGATGAGGGGCGGGAGCTTTATCCCGCCTTTCCGTACACCGCTTATGCCAACATGAGCGTCGATGACGTGCTGGCGATCCGCGCGTATCTCAACACGCTCGCACCGGTCGCGGTGGCGGTGCAGCCCAACGGCCTCAGCTTCCCGTTCAATCAGCGCTACGCGATGCGCGCGTGGAAGCTGTTCAACGGTCCGCGAGATCCCATCCAGCCTGATCCCGCGCGTTCGGCCGAATGGAACCGCGGGGCCTATCTCGTCGAAGGCGCCGGTCACTGCGCCGAATGCCATACGCCGCGCAATTTCATGTACGGCCTCGATCGCAGCCGCAATTATGCCGGCGCGATCACCCAGGGGTGGAAGGCCTATAACATCACCTCCGATCGCGAGACTGGCATGGGCGGCTGGTCGGTCGAGGAGATCGCGACGTATCTCGGCACCGGACATGCACCCGGCCGGGGTCCGGCAAGCGGCTCGATGGCGGAAGCGATCAGCCTCAGCCTCAGGCACCTGACGCCCGCGGATCTGCGCGCGATGGCGGTCTATATCCGCTCGCTGCCGCCGCAGCAGAGCGAGCGTGGCGGGAAGGTCGATCCCAATCCGCCGCTCATGGCCGCCTCGACGCTGTACGCACCGGCGGGCGCGAAAACGGGCAGCAAAGATCTCCTGGGCTTGCGCCTCTTCGAGGGTCACTGCGCCAGCTGCCACGGCTGGAATGGCGAAGGCGTGCAGACGAAGTACGGCGCGCTACGCGGCTCGCAGACGGTCAACGATCCCGGCGCGACCAACCTGGTCCAGGTGATCCTGCGCGGCTCGTCGATCGAAACGCCGGAAGGCCATGTGGCAATGCCCGGCTTCGGCGCGTCCTTCACCGATGCCGAAGTGGCCGCGGTGGCGAACTACGTGCTCCAGCATTTCGGCAACAAGCGACCGACGGTGACGCCGGATCGCGTGAAAAAGGCGAGAACCGAGTCCGAATAGCCACCATCGACGACCATTACGCTCCATCTGCTACCGGTCGCGCGCCATACGCGAACGCCCGGCGCCATCGCGTGCGCGCCGAACGACCGGCTTTGCACGCCATTTCGGCGCCCGCCGGTGGCGGTAAATCATCTATCTGATGGTGAAGTTGGTCGGGGAAAGAGGATTCGAACCTCCGGCCCCTGCGTCCCGAACACAGTGCTCTACCAGGCTGAGCTATTCCCCGACCAGGGCTGTCGGCCGGCACGGGGCCGGTGACAGGCGGCGGCTTATATCAGCGAAACTCACTGCATCAAGAGAGGATTTCGTCCCGATCCCGCGCAGCGAGCATCGCCTGTACGGCGGTGAATTTCTCTCGTGGTGAACCATCCCGCGCCGCGGCGATCTCGGCCGCGTCGATCTTCTGCCAGTCACGGAACGTGACGACGTCGACACCCCGCTCCGCCAGCAGCGCATCAAGTGCCGCGCGTCCCTGCTTGCCGCTGTCGTCTGCCGTGTCCGCCGCGATGTGATCGGCGATCATGAACCCGTCCGGCCGGTTGGTGCCGATCGTCCCCGTCGGCCCCCTTCGTGCCCAGCCCACGGCGTACAACCCATCGCCGATCCGCCCCTCGACATTGGCGAACCGCCCCAATGCCTCGTCATACGGGACCCCGTCGATCGGCGGCGTGCGATAGCCGATGCAGCTGACGACGAGGCTGGCGGGAATGGAATATGTCTCCCCCGTACCGACCGCACGACCCGTGGCATCCAGCGCCGTCCGCTCAACGATCACGCGCTCCACATGGCCCTCGCCCTCGATCGCCACCGGCATGGCGAAGAAGTCGAACGTGACGGTGATCGGCGACGTGGGCGTATTCACCGCAAATGCGCGCAGGTGGCCGACCGCCTTGCGCAGCCCCGGATCGAGCACCGCGTCGGCCTCTGCCGGGGGCAGGTCGGCGGGGTCGACGATCGGCGTCGCGCGTGAAAGGTGACCCAGTTCGCCCAGTTCCTTGGGCGTCATCGCAATCTCGTGCGGTCCGCGACGGGCGAGGATCGTCACGTTCTCGATGGTGTGCGGCCCCAGCGCATCCAGGGCATGGGCAACGATGTCCGATCCGGCGAACTCGTCGCCTGTCTTGGCAAGGATCCGTGCCACGTCGAGCGCCACATTCCCCGCGCCGACAACCACCGCGCCCGGGCCGTGGAGAGCAGGTGCCAGATCGGCAAAATCAGGGTGGCCATTGTACCACCCGACGAACGCTGCTGATCCCACGACCCCGGGCAAATCGTCACCCGGGATACCGAGCGGCCGATCATGGGGGGCGCCGGTCGCGAGCACGACGGCGTCGTACATCTCGAGCAGTTGGGGGATGGTGACGTCCTGGCCCACCGTCACATTGCCCACGAACCGCACGTTGTCGCTGAGCGCCGTGGTCTCGTAGCGGCGCGATACCGCCTTGATCGACTGGTGATCAGGCGCAACGCCCGTGCGGATGAGGCCATAAGGCACGGGCAGACGATCGATGATGTCCACGCGGACGCCGTCGCCAAATTGCTTCTGGCAGCCTTCGGCCGTGTAATAGCCGGCCGGGCCCGAGCCGATGACGGCGATGTGGCGCATATTTCGCTCTCCTCCCAGCGCAAGCTAACCGCTTGGCGCTTCAGGGCAAGCATGCTTATCCATCCCCATGTCAGTGATGGAATGGCTTGCGACCGCGCTTGGGATCGCCTGTGTCGCACTGGCCGCGCGGCGGAGCATGTGGACGTTCCCTGCCGGCGTCGCCTCTGTCACTCTGTTCGGCGTCGTCGTGTACGAAGCTCGGCTGTACAGCGATGCGGCACTTCAGGGGTTCTTCGCTGCCGCCAATCTCTACGGCTGGGCGCAGTGGAAACGTGCCCGTAGCACGCTCGGTGAGGTGGCTGTCGGCACCATGTCGCCGCTCTCGCGAGTTCGCTGGGCCGCGGTGACGATCATCCTCGGCGCCTCATGGGCCATGACGATGCACCGCTTCACCGATGCTTCCTATCCGTGGTGGGACGCGGCGATCGCGGCCGCCAGCGTCGCTGCGCAGTTGCTGATGGCACAGCGGCGGATCGAGAACTGGTGGTTGTGGATCGCCGTGGACCTCGCCTCCATCCCGCTTTACCTGGCAAAGGGGCTCTACCTCTTCGCCGGACTGTATCTCATCTATCTGGCACTTGCGGTTGCTGGCCTCATCAGCTGGCTAGCCGTGATGCGCCGCACACTGAGACTGGCATGACCTTGCGCACGATCTGCCTCCACGGCCCGGAATCAACCGGCAAGTCGACCATCGCGCCCCACCTCGCGGAGCAGTTCGGCTCCGTAGTGGTGGCCGAATATGGCCGCACCTATTGCGAGCGGAATGGCACCGATCTCACCATGGCGGATCTGGTGACGATTGCCCGGACGCACGATAATCAAACCCGCGCGGCGGTCGCGGCGGGGCCGCTGCCGGTGATCCTGGATACCGATCCGCTGATGACGGCGGTCTGGGCCGACATGCTGTTCGACCAGCGCGATCCATGGTTCGACCGCTGGACCAACACCGCGGATCTGTATCTCCTCTTCGACATCGATCTGCCGTGGGAGGAGGATGGCACCCGCCTGTTCGGCACGCCCGATTTGCGGCGGAAGTTCTTCGACCTGTCGCGCCGCGAGCTTGATCGCCGTGCCGTCCCTTGGGCGCTGGTCAGCGGCCATGGCGAGCAGCGGACGCGCACCGCACTGGACGCGATCCGCCGTCACATGGCCTAGGGGCGGCGCCAGTACTGAGCGGCACCGCCCTCGCCATCCTTACCGCGCGCGCGGCGCAGCAGCGGCGGCGTTGTCGGGCAGTCCGCCGAGCTGGCTCACGAGCTTGGTGTAGGCGTCGAGGTAGCTCAGCACGATGATCTGACCGATCGCGGTATCCTGATAGCCGCCGCCGGCCGCGCCGCCGAAGGTACCGCCGGAGAAGAGCCCGCCGCCTGCGCCGAAGCTCACGTCCGACTTGCGGGCATAGCCCTCGGTCATCGCTTCTTCCTCGGTGGTGCGCGCGTTGACGAGGCTGAGCGTCGTCTTCGCTTCGCCTTTCTTCACGTTGATGCCGCCGGCGATCGCGCCGATCGTCCGGCCAGCGCCGCCGAACAGCCCGCCGATGCCACCAATCGCGCCGCCGAGGCCGCCGCCGCCAGAGTTGCGGTTCGCCGTTACGATATCGGGCTGGAGGAAGTAATCCGCCGCGCGCACCTGGCCCTTGCCGAGGTTGGACCCCGCCTGCAGCTCGCCTGAGTCCGCCATGGCGCGTTCCATGTTGCGGCTCACCATCGCGCGGCCGCGGTTGACCATGGTGAAGCAACCCGATTTCTGGACGAAGATCTTGATGATCGCTTCCGGGCTGCCGAGATTGAACTCGCGCCACCACTGGTTGTCAGGCTCGACGATCGCGAGCGAGCCGAGGCGCTTGGTGCAGACCGGGATCTGCGCCTCGCCCTTCTGCTGCGCCTGATGGGCGGAAGAGCCCTTGTTCTGCGCCAGCGTGGGTGTGGCCGCGATGAGCATGGCGGTGGCGGCGGCGACAAACGGAATGCGCATGAGATTCCCCCTTAAGTCGCCAGCACCACCTTGGTGTGCAGGCGATATTTCATTGTGCGACCCCGGCAGCACGAGACTGGCATCTAGCCTCGCGCCTTGCCGGCGGACGGTTACGCGATTGCGTGAGTGCTGATCTGCGTCAAGTCCGCAGCGATGGCGGGCGCGAGGCAGAGGGCGCTGGCGACGAAGGCTGCGACGAGCGAGAGGAAGTGACGTTTCATGATGACGTGGCTCCTGATCCGATGCGTCGTTTCTGCGCGCCTTCGTGCAACCGCGCATTCGCCCCGCGACCGGGGGGACGAAGATGCGACCAGAGCGCCGCTTTGGGATTGTCTTCGGAGGTGCTAACGGCCGCGGCACTCACTCAAGCTGGCAGAATTTCGTGGCGACCGAGCTTTCCAAGATCCGTAACTTCTCGATCATTGCCCATATCGACCATGGCAAATCGACGCTGGCCGACCGGCTGATCCAACGCACGGGGGGCCTCTCCGAGCGGGAGATGTCGGCGCAAGTGCTTGATAACATGGAGATTGAAAAGGAGCGCGGGATCACCATCAAGGCGCAGACGGTGCGCCTGGAGTGGAAGGGCCATGTCCTCAACCTCATGGACACGCCGGGGCACGTCGATTTCGCCTACGAAGTGTCGCGCAGCCTGGCCGCGTGCGAGGGTGCGTTGCTGGTGGTGGACGCGGCGCAGGGGGTCGAGGCGCAGACGCTGGCCAACGTGTACCAGTCGATCGAGCATGACCATGAGATCGTGCCCGTCATCAACAAGATCGACCTGCCCGCGGCCGAGCCGGAAAAGGTGCGCAAGGAGATCGAGGATGTCATCGGCCTGGACGCGTCGAACGCGATCCTCGCCAGCGCCAAGTCGGGCATCGGCATCGAGGAGATCCTGGACGCGATCGTCGAGCGGATCCCGGCGCCCAAGGGCGATCCCAACGCGCCGCTGAAGGCGATGCTGGTCGACAGCTGGTACGACCCGTATCTGGGCGTCGTCATCCTGGTGCGCGTGATCGACGGCACGCTGAAGAAGGGCCAGCAGGTCACCTTCATGCAGGCGGGCACGCAGCATCTGGTGGACCGCGTCGGATGTTTCCGCCCCAAGATCGAGCAATTGGCGGACCTGGGGCCGGGCGAGATCGGCTTCATCACCGCGCAGATCAAGGACGTGGCGCAGGCGCGCGTCGGCGACACGCTGACCGATGCGAAGAAGCCCGCGGCCGCGCCGCTGCCCGGGTTCAAGGAAGTGCAGCCGGTGGTGTTCTGCGGGCTGTTCCCGGTGGACGCCAACGATTTCGAGAAATTGCGCGAATCGATCAGCAAGCTGCGGCTGAACGACGCATCGTTCAGTTTCGAGATGGAGACGAGCGCGGCGCTGGGCTTTGGCTTCCGCTGCGGCTTCCTGGGGCTGCTCCACCTGGAGATCATCCAGGAGCGGCTGACGCGCGAATACGATCTGGACCTGATCACCACCGCGCCGAGCGTGGTGTACGAGATCGAGCTGACGCATGACGGCGGCATGATCGAGCTGCACAACCCGGCCGACATGCCCGATCCCAACAAGATCGCGATGATCAGCGAGCCGTGGATCGAGGCGACCATCTACGTCCCCGACGAATATCTCGGCAGCATCCTGAAGCTGTGCCAGGACCGCCGCGGCATCCAGAAGAACCTGACGTATGTCGGCGGGCGCGCGCAGGTGACGTACGAACTGCCGCTCAACGAAGTGGTGTTCGATTTTTATGACCGGCTGAAGAGCATCAGCCGCGGCTATGCGAGCTTCGACTATCACCAGATCGGCTATCGCGAGGGCGACCTCGTCAAGATGAGCATCCTCGTCAACAACGAGCCGGTCGATGCGCTGAGCATGATCGTCCACCGCGGCACCGCGGAGACGCGCGGGCGCGGCATGTGCGAGCGGCTGAAGGACCTGATCCCGCGCCACATGTTCAAGATCCCGATCCAGGCGGCGATCGGCGGCAAGGTGATCGCGCGCGAGACGATCGCGGCGCTGCGCAAGGACGTGACCGCGAAATGCTATGGCGGCGACGCGACGCGCAAGCGCAAGCTGTTGGAGAAGCAGAAGGAAGGCAAGAAGCGCATGCGGGAATACGGCTCGGTGAGCATCCCGCAGGAGGCGTTCATCGCGGCGCTGAGGATGGGCGACGACGCGTAGCGCCCGAGGCTAACACGTCGATCGCGCAGCGATCGGCGGGTTAGGCGAAGATCAGCGCAAGCGCGGCCGACGGCCGCCCGGGTCCACCGGGCGTGTCGATCGACGACGCGGCTTTGCCGCGGCGGGGAGGATTGATCCACACTCGGCCCACCTCGTTGCATTGTCACGTATCGTAAACGCCCGTTTTCCATCGGGCCAGGTAATGTCAACGCGGGTCGCATGAGCGTCCCAAGCATTTGCCACGAGTTCAACTATCGCGGTTGCCGGGTCAGCTATTATCTGACCCGCATATCGGGTCAAAAACTTTTCGCCAAACAGAACGTCGTCGCTCATGTGCTGCCCCCCCAGCACCATTGCTAGACGCTAACCCTTCGGAACTGCAACAAAAGACATATCGGTTTCGCCTTGCTGACGTTTGCGGATGACTCCCGCCAACTTATTGACTCCTTACCAAAAGCAGGGGGCGGAAAACGGAGATTTGACCACTCAACCTCCCGCGGCAAAGCCGCGTCATCGATCGACACGCCCGGCGCCGCTTCCGCGCCAGTCGCCAGGCTCCGCCTAGCGCCTTGAAGCGGCCTCAATCATACCGCCCGATCCACGACGCCGCGCCCGCCTGTTCCTTGAACGCCGCCCAGGTATCCTCCCGCGCCGCGGCTTCCCACACGGCCTGCGCCTCTGCGATCCGCGCCTGCGCCTGATTACGGGCGTATTCACGTTCCGGCCTCATGTCGCCGTACGTACTCATGGCGCCATCGGGCTGGAATTCGCGCAGGTCGATCGACGGGCCGGCGGGCTCGCCGGCTTCCTTCCACGCGTCGCGGCGGAGCTTGTCGAGGATGTCGGTGAGCGGGCCGCAGTTGACGTCCCGGTCGCCCTCGCCCGGCGTTTGGGGGCGGCGGGTGTGGAGATCGATGACGTCCATCCCCTTGCCGCAGCCTTCAAGGATCAGCTCGAAGAAGGTGAGCTGGCGGATGTAGAGGTCCGCCGCGACGATGTCTCCGTCGAGCCGGGCGCAGCGTTCCGCGGCGACCTTCATCTCATAGGTGCGCATGAGGTGGACGAGGAGTTCCTCCTTGTCCTTCTCGCTCATCTCTTTCGTCGCCTCGGCCTGCCGCGGGTCCTTGTTCGCGCGGGCCTTGCAGACGGGGCATTCGGCGGCCGCCTCGTCGCGGAGGTTGAGGTCGATGAGCGCCTGTGGAACCGGAAATGTACGACGCCCGGTGCCACGCTTCGAGGTCCTCAGGTTCTGATCCCCCTTGATCGGATGCTCGCCCTGATCAGTGATCGTCATCATCCAGCGACCGATCTCGGGATCGTCGGCGAAGTCCGCGACTGTAAGCTGCGCCGCCTCTTCTGGTCGAGCACCGGTCCACAGGAGGATCAGCGGCATCCAGAAGCTGGCCTCTCCCTTGCCGCGCGTGGGGCGCTCACCGAGCGTGAACACCGGAAGGCGGAAGATCGCCGACAGTTCGGCGACGCTAAACTCTGGCGGGTCATCCTTCCGAGCCGCAGCCGGCATCGGCGGCTTGAACGGATTGTGGAGGTCATCGGAGATATAGCCCTCCTGCTGGCCTTTGACCCAGCGGGCCGCGAGCATTCTCAGGTGCTGCTTCTGGGTCTTAAGGGCCATGTGTGGGACGTCGCGTCCCTCAAATCGCTCAACGAGCTTGGGAAGCGGCAGACGCTGCTCGGTTGGCGTGAGACCGGTCGGACGCTTGGCGAGCATATCCAGCCAATCTGTGACCATGCGCTTGGTGATAGTCTCAGGTGTCGCGTCGCCGTGCACCTCGGTCCATAGCCGGAGGGCTGTTCCACAAGCCTGCTTCGTGCTTGCACCCACACCATATCGCGGGTTGTCGAGCATCTCTCGCACGATCGAGGCGAAGGATTGCCCCGCTGCCGCGGGTTGAGGCTCCACGCGAGTCGGCGGGATCGGCTCCGCCGGGATCGGCAAAATCTTCCCGCGTAGACGGGCCTGGAGGGCCTCGCTGATCTCAATCGCCTTATCGTTGAGCGCTCGGCAGAGCCGATCGAACCCGAGAGACTCACTCGGGTCATGATCGATACCGGCATCAGCAAGCAGCCGCTTCGCCGAGCTACCCCAGAACTCGACCATGGCCTGCTCATCCTGGTCGAGCCGCCACTCCATGAAATCGGACAAATGCGTGTCCCACGCGTCGGGAGCTCCTTCGACCCACGCGCCTCCCTTCTCGACCAAGGCACGTTCGTCGCCCTGGTGCCAATCCCGGGCGAACTTCTCCGCAAGAAATGAGACGACGTCCTCGCCAAGAGCATCGCCAGTACCCGACAGGATGTTGCGGGCTCGACGGACGTTGCGTTCCCATTCCTCGTTGAACTGCCAGTACCGCTGGATCACGGCCCGGTCTTTCACAGGGAGCGTCGCGCCGAGCGCTCGCTTCAGCTGGACAGGCTTGCCTTGGATGTAGGGTCGAAGAGCCTCGCGATAGACCCGCCTGTAGCGTAGCCTGCCAGTTTTCTTGTCGACCTCGATGTGCGGGAGGTGCGCGGCCATGTCGGCGTTTTGTACCTTCATTTGTACCGTCTCGCTCGCTGCAAGTTACGGAATTCTGAAGGTTTTGCGCATTTTCAACCCCTTGCGGGGAAGGTGGTGCCCAGAAGAGGACTCGAACCTCCACGACCTTGCGATCGCCAGCACCTGAAGCTGGTGCGTCTACCAATTCCGCCATCTGGGCACTGGGCTTGAAGCCCCGGTAGGCCGGCGCCTCTAGGGCCGGGGCGGCGGCCTTGTCAACAGCCGTGTGTGGCGGCTAGTGGCAGCGCATCTTTTCCGCGGAGCGAAACATGAAGGACAAGCTGGTCACATTGATCGGCGGCGGCGGTTTTCTTGGCCGCTACGTCGCACAGGTTCTGCTCAAGGCAGGCGCCCGCGTGCGCATTGCCCAGCGCGATCCGCGCGAGGCCTGGTTCCTGAAGCCCCTGGGCGGGCTGGGGCAGACGCAGTTCGTCGCGACCGACGTGACGAAGCCGGACACGATTGCGCGCGCCGTGAGCGGCGCCGACGCGGTGGTGAACCTCGTCGGCAGCTTCACCGGCGATCTCAACCGAATCCACGTGACCGGGGCCAGGAACGTGGCCGAGGCCGCGCGGACGGCGGGCGCATCCACGCTGGTGCACCTGTCGGCGATCGGCGCGGACGAGCATGCGCCGTCGCTTTATGCGCAGACCAAGGGCGCGGGCGAAGCAGCGGTGCGGCTCGCCTTCCCGCAGGCGACGATCCTTCGCCCGTCCACGGTGTTCGGACGCGAGGACAAGTTCATCAACATGTTCGCGGGCATGATCGCGGCGCTTCCGTTCGTGCCGGTGCTGAGGCCCAATGTGCGCTTCCAGCCGGTGTTCGCGGGCGATGTGGGCGACGCTGTCACCGCCGCCATGGCGGACGGCGCGCAATTCGGCGGGCGCACGTTCGAGCTCGGCGGGCCGGACGTGATGACGATGATGGAGCTGCACCAGTGGATCGCGCGGATGATCGGGCGGCATCGCTCGTTCCTGGAGCTGCCCGATGCCGCCGGCGCGCTGCTCGCCGCGCTGCCGGGTGCCCCGATCTCACGCGATCAGTGGAAGCTGCTGCAACGTGACAGCATCGTGGGCGACGGCGCAGAGGGGCTGCAGGCGCTTGGCATCACGCCGACGCCGCTAGCGGCCGTGGCGCCGGGCTGGCTGGTGAAATATCAGCGCGCCGGCCGCTTCGCACAGCCCACCGCGGCCTGATCCGCCCCATCGCTTCGCGCATCGGCCCGCAGCGGCGGGCAACCTGAAAGGCTGTCATGTCCGATTTGCTGACCGCGATCATCCTCGGCATTGTCGAGGGCGTCACCGAGTTCCTGCCCGTTTCCTCGACCGGGCATCTCGTGCTCGCCACCGAACTGCTCGGCTATGATCCGCAGCGCTGGGCGGTGTTCAACATCGCGATCCAGCCAGGTGCCATCCTGGCGATCGTGGTGCTGTACTGGCGCACGTTCATGGCGGTGCTGTCCGGCCTGATGAAGGGCGAGCCGCACTCCGTCGCTTTCGTGCGCAACCTGCTGATCGCCTTCATCCCCGCCGTGGCGCTGGGCCTTGCCTTCAACGACGAGATCGAGGCGCTGCTGGAAAATGCGGTTGTGGTCGCCTGGGCGCTGATCATCGGCGGCATCGGCATCCTGGTGGTCGAGAAACTGGCCAAGACGCGCGACGTTGGCGGCATCTCGGGTGTGACGACGGGGCAGTCGGTTAAGATCGGCCTGGTCCAGTGCATCGCGATGATCCCGGGCGTCAGCCGGTCCGGCGCGACGATCATGGGCGCCATGGCACTTGGAATTGACCGGCGCACGGCCGCCGAGTTTTCCTTCTTCCTCGCCCTCCCGACACTGACGGGCGCGACCGTGCTGCAGATGGTGAAGCATCGCGACGCGATCACCGCCAATGACCTGCAGCTGATCGGGGTTGGCGCGTTCGTCTCTTTCATCGTCGCGCTGGTGGTGGTGAAGGCGTTCATGGCGGTGGTGACAAAGCACGGCTTCGCACCGTTCGCCTGGTATCGGATCGTCGCCGGCGCGCTGGCGCTCGTGATGGTGAATTTTCGATAGGTACTGATCCGGACCTTCTTTGATGCTGCTGAAGGTCGCAGAATGGGCAAGCGCGGCGGGGAACAGTGAAATAGGTCATCAGTGCTGCCTTGATGGTCGGTAGCATATGTGAGACCTCCGTTTCCGGAGGGCTTATGGCTGCTGATACCATGCTTCGATTCGTGACGACCCCGCAGTCCTATCCGGACAAGCGACCGGCCGAATTGCGCGCGGAAGACTTTCGCGAGATCGCCAACCGCTATGCGGTGCCGAGCGCGGAAGAGCAGGCCGGGCGCTGCTCACAATGCGGCGTGCCTTATTGCACGGTGCATTGCCCGCTCCACAATCACATTCCCGACTGGCTGCGGCTGACCGCCGAGGGCCGGCTTCGCGAGGCCTATGAGCTGAGCAACGCGACGTCGACCATGCCGGAGATCTGCGGGCGCATCTGCCCGCAGGATCGCCTGTGCGAAGGCAATTGCGTGATTGAATTCTCCGGCCATGGTGCGGTGACGATCGGATCGGTCGAGAAATTCATTACCGACAAGGCTTGGGAAGAAGGCTGGGTGGAGCCGCTGGTGCCGGGGCCGGCGCGCGGCCAATCCATCGGCGTGATCGGGGCCGGCCCCGCCGGCCTGACGGCCGCGGAATATCTGCGCGGCTATGGCTATGAGGTGCACGTCTATGATCGGCACGATCGGGCGGGCGGGCTCCTGACCTACGGCATCCCCGGTTTCAAGCTGGAGAAGCCCGTCGTGGTGCGCCGGGTCGATCGGCTGAAGGAGGCGGGGATCGTCTTCCACGAAGGCTTTGCGGTTGGCGAGGACGCTAGCTTTGCCGAGTTGCGCCAACGGCATGACGCGTTGCTGATCGCGACCGGCGTCTACAAGGCGCGCGAGATCGACGCGCCAGGCAAAGACGTGCCGGGCGTCATCGCCGCCCTGGACTATCTCACCGCTTCCAACCGCAAGAGCTTTGGCGATGCGGTGCCAGCGTTCGACAACGGCGGGCTTGACGCCAAAGACAAGAATGTCGTCGTTATCGGCGGCGGCGACACGGCGATGGACTGTGTGCGCACCGCGATCCGCCAGGGCGCCAAAAGCGTGCGCTGCCTCTATCGCCGAGACCGCGCGAATATGCCGGGATCGCAGCGAGAGGTGACCAATGCTGAGGAGGAAGGCGCGGAGTTCGTCTGGCTTTCGGCGCCGCATTCCTTCGTCGGCGACGCGCATGTGTCGGCGGTGCGCGCCAACCGCATGCGGCTGGGCGCGCCTGACGCGAGCGGTCGACGCGCGCCCGAGGCGGATCCGGGCGGCCCGTTCGAGATGCCTGCGGACATGGTGATTAAGGCGCTCGGCTTCGATGCGGAGGAACTGCCGCACCTGTGGGACACGCCGGAGCTTGGCGTTACGCGCTGGGGCACGGTGCTGGTCGACAACAAGACGCTGATGACGAGCCTCGACGGCGTGTTCGCCGCGGGTGACATCGTGCGCGGGGCGAGCCTGGTCGTATGGGCGATCCGCGATGGCCGCGATGTCGCGGCGACGATGCACAAATATCTCAAGAGCAAGGTCGCGGCGCAGCCCGCGAAGGAGGCGGCGTGATGGATCAGCGCGAATATCTCGCCACCCATGGCATGTACCGCCCGGAATTCGAGAGCGATGCGTGTGGTGTCGGCCTGGTCGCAGCAACCGATGGCAAGCCGTCGCGCCGCGTGGTGCAATCGGCGATCGATGCGCTGAAGGCGGTGTGGCACCGCGGCGCGGTCGACGCTGACGGCAAGACCGGCGACGGCGCGGGGCTGCACGTCGACCTGCCGGTGCGGTTCTTCGACGATGCAATCGCGATGAGCGGGCACAAGGTGCGGCCGAACCGGCTGGCGGTGGGCATGGTGTTCCTGCCACGCACCGATCTTGCCGCGCAGGAGACGTGCCGCACCATCGTGGAAAGTGCGATCATCGAGGCGGGCTATACCATCTACGGCTGGCGGCAGGTGCCCGTCGACGTCAGCGTCATCGGGCTGAAGGCGCAGGCGACACGGCCGGAGATCGAGCAGATCATGATCGCCGGGCCGATGCCCGACGAAGTCGACGCCGCGGAATTCGAGAAGAACCTCTATCTCGTCCGCCGGCGGATCGAGAAGCGCGTGATCGCGGCGCAGATCCAAGGCTTCTACATCTGTTCGCTCAGCTGCCGCTCGATCATCTACAAGGGGCTGTTCCTGGCCGAGAGCCTGTCGGTCTTCTATCCGGACCTGACCGACAAGCGCTTCGAGAGCCGGGTCGCGATCTTCCACCAGCGATATTCGACCAATACCTTCCCCCAATGGTGGCTCGCGCAGCCGTTCCGGTGCCTCGCGCACAATGGCGAGATCAACACGATCCGCGGCAACAAGAACTGGATGCTGAGCCACGAGATCCGCATGGCGTCGATCGCGTTCGGCGAGCATTCGGAGGACATCAAGCCAGTGATCCCGGCCGGCGCGTCTGACACGGCGGCGCTGGACGCGACGTTCGAGGCGATCTGCCGCTCGGGGCGCGACGCGCCGACCGCGAAGCTGATGCTGGTGCCCGAAGCGTGGCAGGGCGAGATGAGCGGCGACATGCCGCCGGCGCATGCCGCCATGTACCAGTATCTCGCCTCCGTCATGGAGCCGTGGGACGGGCCGGCGGCGCTGGCGATGACCGATGGGCGCTGGGCCGTGGCGGGGATGGACCGCAACGCGCTTCGCCCGCTGCGCTACACCCAGACCGCCGACGGCCTGCTGATCGTGGGATCGGAAAGCGGCATGGTGGTGGTGCCGGAATCGACCATCACCACCAAAGGGCGCCTTGGACCCGGGCAGATGATCGCGGTCGATCTCGCTGAGGGCAAGGTGTACGACGATCGCGCGATCAAGGACCGGATCGCGGCCGAGGCGGACTATGCCGGCATGATCGGCAATTTCGCGACGATCGACGACTTGCCACCTGCGCCCGCCGCCGGCGTGCCGCGCTATGACCGCGCGGAGCTGGCAAAGCGCCAGGTGGCGGCCGGCCAGACGCTGGAGGACATGGAGCTGATCCTCGCGCCGATGGTGGAGACCGCCAAGGAAGCGATCGGATCGATGGGCGACGATACGCCGCTCGCCGTCATTTCCGACAAGCCGCGGCTGATCAGCCAGTTCTTCCGGCAGAATTTCAGCCAAGTGACGAACCCGCCGATCGACCCGCTGCGCGAGCGCTACGTGATGAGCCTCAAGACGCGGTTCGGGAACCTTGCCAACATCCTCGACACCGAGGATCGGCGCGAGCGCGTGCTGGTCCTGGATTCGCCGGTGCTAACCTCTACCGACTGGGCGCGGCTGAAGACCTATTTCGGGAGCGCGGCGGCAGAAATCGACTGCACGTTCGAGGCGAGCGGCGGTGCGGACAAGCTGCGCGCCGCAATCCAGCGCATCCGCAACGAGGCCGAGCAGGCGGTGCGGCAGGGTAAGAGCGAGATCTTCCTGACCGACGAACATGTCGGACCGGAGCGGATCGCGATCCCCGGCGTGCTGGCCGCAGCGGCCGTGCACACGCACCTCGTGCGGCGTGGGCTGCGCTCCTACGCATCGGTGAACGTGCGGACGGCGGAGTGCCTCGACACGCATTATTATGCGGTGCTGATCGGCGTCGGCGCGACCACGGTGAACGCTTACCTCGCCGAAGCCGCGATCGCCGATCGCCAAGCGCGTGGGCTGTTCGGTGATCTTTCGCTGGACGAATGCCTGAAGCGCCATCGCAAGGCGATCGAGGAAGGGCTGCTGAAGATCATGTCGAAGATGGGGATCGCGGTGATCTCCAGCTATCGCGGCGGCTATAACTTCGAGGCGGTGGGCCTGTCCCGCGCGCTGGTGAACGACTTCTTCCCGGGCATGCCGGCGAAGATCTCGGGCGAAGGCTATGCCTCGCTGCACATCAACGCCAAGGACCGGCACGACGCGGCGTTCGAGGAGGCGGTGGTGAACCTGCCGATCGGCGGCTTCTATCGCCAGCGGCATACGGGCGAGGCGCACGCCTACTCAGCGCAGCTGATGCATCTGTTGCAGACGTCCGTCTCTACCGACAGCTATTCGACGTACCTGCAATTCTCACGCGGCGTCGGCGATCTGCCACCGATCTATCTGCGCGATCTGCTACAGTTCAATTTCCCCGCGGAAGGCGTGCCGATCGACCAGGTCGAGCCGATCACCGAGATCCGCAAGCGCTTCGTGACGCCTGGCATGAGCCTTGGCGCGCTATCCCCCGAAGCGCACGAAACGCTGGCGATCGCGATGAACCGCATTGGCGCCAAGGCCGTGTCGGGCGAGGGCGGCGAGGACAAGAGCAGGTATCAGCCGTACGAAAATGGCGACAACGCCAATTCGGTGATTAAGCAGATCGCGTCGGGGCGCTTCGGCGTGACGGCCGAATATCTGAACGCCTGCGAGGAAATCGAGATCAAGGTCGCACAGGGCGCCAAGCCCGGCGAGGGCGGGCAGTTGCCCGGCTTCAAGGTGACCGAGTTCATCGCCAAGCTGCGCCACGCGACACCGGGCGTGACGCTGATCTCGCCGCCGCCGCATCACGACATTTATTCGATCGAGGATCTGGCGCAGCTGATCTACGATCTGAAGCAGATCAATCCGCGGGCGCGGGTGTGCGTGAAGCTCGTGTCGTCGGCAGGCATCGGGACGGTCGCGGCAGGCGTTGCCAAGGCGCATGCCGACGTGATTCTGGTTTCCGGCCATGTCGGTGGCACCGGCGCGTCCCCGCAGACGAGCATCAAATATGCCGGCACGCCGTGGGAAATGGGCCTCTCCGAGGTCAACCAGGTGCTGACGCTGAACGGCCTGCGCGGGCGGATCAAGCTGCGCACCGACGGCGGCCTGCGCGTCGGGCGCGACATCGTGATCGCCGCGATTCTGGGCGCGGAGGAGTTCGGCATCGGTACGCTGAGCCTCGTCGCGATGGGCTGCATCATGGTGCGCCAATGCCATTCGAACACCTGTCCGGTCGGCGTGTGCACGCAGGACCCGCGGCTGCGCGAGAAGTTCGTCGGCACGCCCGAGAAGGTCATCAACCTGATGACGTTCATTGCCGAGGAAGTGCGCGACATCCTGGCGCGGCTGGGCGTGCGCAGTCTGGACGAAGTGATCGGCCGCACCGAATTGCTGCGGCAGGTGAGCCGCGGTGCGGAGCATCTCGACGACCTCGATCTCAACCCGATCCTGGCGAAGGTCGATGCGACGGATGCGGAGCGGCGCTTTTCGCTCAACACCTTCCGCAACGAGGTGCCCGACAGCCTGGACGCGCAGATTATCAAGGATGCCGCCGCCGTCTTCTCGCGCCGGGAGAAGATGCAGCTGACCTATTCGGTGCGCAACACGCACCGCGCGGTCGGCACCCGCCTGTCGAGCGAGATCACGCGCACCTTCGGGATGAGCGCGCTGAACGATGGCCACGTCACGATCCGCCTGCGCGGGTCGGCCGGGCAGAGCCTGGGCGCCTTCCTGTGCAAGGGCATCACGCTGGAAGTGTTCGGCGACGCCAACGATTACGTCGGCAAGGGCCTGTCGGGCGGCGTGATCGTGGTGCGGCCGGCGGTGTCCTCACCGCTCCGCAGCCAGGATAATACGATCGTCGGCAACACGGTGCTGTACGGTGCAACATCGGGTGCGCTGTTCGCGGCCGGACAGGCTGGTGAACGGTTCGCGGTACGCAACTCGGGCGCTACCGTCGTGGTCGAGGGCTGCGGCGCCAACGGCTGCGAATATATGACCGGAGGCACGGCCGTGGTGCTGGGCTCAGTCGGCCACAATTTCGGCGCCGGCATGACGGGCGGCATGGCTTTCGTCTACGATCATGACGACAGCTTTGCGCGGCGCGCCAACCCGGAAAGCATCGTGTGGCAGCGCTTGGCCTCGGCCCATTGGGCCGGCGTGCTGCGCGGCCTGATCGAGCGGCACGCCGGGGCGACGGATTCGAAGTGGGCGCGCGGCATCCTGGAGGACTGGGACCGCACGGCGGGCCGCTTCTGGCAAGTGGTGCCGCGGGAGATGCTGGAGCGGCTGACTCACCCGTTGGACGACACGCCGGCGATGGAAGCCGCGGAGTGACGCAGCGCTCGGCGCTAGTAGAACGGGCGGGGGCATGCCGATGCCCCCGCCCACTTTTCACGCGCTAGAAGTTCGGGCCTTCTTCCTCGAAGGCCGGCTCCAGTTCCTCGCGGCGGCGCGGGGCGGGCGGCGGTGGCGGCGGCTGACGGGCGATGCTGACCGAGCCGTCGGGGCCGATCTCCAGATCCATGCCGAGCCCTTCAAGCCGGCCCGCGATGGGCGCGACTTCATTCTCGACCATACCCATCATGCCCGCCTCGGGATCGACATCCTCCACCTCCGGCACCTTGACCACGGGCGCGAGGTCGAGCGCACTGACCATGAAGTTGCGCCAGATCTGCGCCGGGATGCCGCCGCCGTGCAGGCCAGGGTTGGGCGTATTGTCGTCATTGCCGACCCACACGCCGACCACGAGATCGCCGGCAAAGCCGATGAACCATGCATCGCGACCAGACTGCGACGTGCCGGTCTTGCCATAAGCCGGGACCGAGAGCGCCGCCGCGCGCCCGGTGCCCCGGATCGACGAGGCGAGCAGTGTCAGCATGTCATCATGGATGCGGCTGGGCATCTGCTTCTGCCCGCCGGTGAGCGACTGGTACCAGCTCTTGTCCTTCGCATCCGGGAGCCCATGCGCCTGCACCGGATAGCGACCTTCGGCGACGCCGGCGAAGGCAGAGGTAAGCTCCAGCAACGAGACTTCGGAAGTGCCAAGACCGATCGTCGCCTCGTTGGCGATCGGCGTGGTGATGCCGAGATCACGCGCGGCGCGGATGACGTTGCGCACGCCCACTTCCTGCGTCAGCCGCGCCGCAACGACATTCGAAGATCGCTGGAAGGCGCGTCGAAGCGTGATCTCGCCGAGATAGCGATTGTCGTCGTTCTTCGGCTTCCATCCGGCGATCTCGACCCGCGAATCGTCGACGGTCGTGTCGGGCGACATGTCGGCACGCAGCGCGGCGAGATAAACGAAGAGCTTGAAGGTGGAACCGGGCTGACGACGCGCCTGCGTCGCACGATTGAACGGGCTCTTCTTGTAATCACGCCCGCCGACCATCGCCACCACCGAGCCATCGCGCTTCATCGCGACGAGTGCCGCCTGCGCCTGGCGGAGGCCGGCCTGCCGGATCACGCGCTCTGCATTGCGCTGCAGATCGCGATCCAGCGTGGTGCGCACGGTGGCCTCGGTCTTGATCTCGCCCGCCTGGTCGCGCGCCTCGGGAAGCACCCAATCGGCAAAGTAGGTGCCGCTCGGCAAGGTTTGCGCGCGGCGGGCGAGCACGCGCTGCGGCTGCACCGCATCGGCCTCACGCTTCGTGAGGAAGCCGGCATCCTCCATCGCTGCGACGACCACGGCCTGGCGTTCGCGCGCACCCTTGAGGTTGCTGGTCGGTGCGAGCCGCGACGGCGCCTTCACAAGACCGGCTAGCATCGCGGCCTGGCCGATGTTCATCTTCTCCGGCTCACGCCCGAAATAATGTTTCGACGCCGCGCGCAGGCCGTAGACGTTGTCGCCGAAATAGACGTTCGACAGGTACCGCGAGAGAATTTCGTCCTTCGACAGCCACGCCTCCAGCCAGAAGGCGATCAGCACTTCGCGGATCTTGCGCGCGGCGGTGCGATCGGAATCGAGGAAGGCGTTCTTCGCCAGCTGCTGCGTGATCGTGCTGCCACCCTGACGGACGCCGCCCGACCCCAGATTGGCGAATGCGGCGCGCGCGATGCCACGCGGATCTATCCCCCAGTGGGAATAGAAACGGCGGTCCTCGATTGCGAGGAACGCCTCGCGCACATGCGCCGGCAGCTTCGTCGCATCGACCGGTTCGCCGATGATCGCACCGCGGCGCGCGATCGGCGTGCCATCGGCGGCAGTGAGCGTGATCGAAGGGGGCGTCGGCGGCTTAAGCGACTGCGACAAGGGCGCGGTGACGGCGAGCCAGCCGATCGCCAGCACGAACAGGATCACGAGGGCGCCCATCGCCCGTGAAACCCAGCGCCACGGTATGCGGCGGCGGCGCGGCGGAACATCCGCAAATCCAAGCTCGGTTGCGGGCTGATCGGCTTCCTGCCAAGGCTCGAAATCCGGCAGCGGCGAACGCGGCTCGCCGGGAGCATGATTATATCTCAGACGCCCCCGATCAAAGGGACTTGGGTCAAAGGGATCGGGGCGCATATCGTCGTTCCGGCGTTCTGCCATCTGTATTACGTCACTATGACAGTTGCCGCAAGAATGCGCATCGTGCGAGGAATAGGGAAATGAGCGGCCAAGCGGAAGCACTTGAAATGAATGAGCGACCCTTGGTCGTAGGCATCGGCGGGACGATCGGTGGCCCCTCCTCTACCGAACGCGCCTTGCGCATCGCGCTGGATGCCGCATGCGAGCAGGGCTTTCGCACCCGCATGTTCGGGGGCGCGGACATGGCGAAGCTGCCGCTGTATGATCCGCGCGCGGCACAGCGTACGCCCGAGGAACGCGAATTCGTCGATACGGTTCGCGGCGCCTCCGCGCTGATCATCGCCTCGCCCGGCTATCACGGCAGCATTTCGGGCGTGGTGAAGAACGCACTCGACCTGCTGGAGGAGACCGCGCGGGATACCGAACGGGCATATCTGGCGGACATCCCGGTGGGGCTGATCGCGACCGCTTATGGCTGGCAGGCGACCGGATCGACGATCGCGGCGCTGCGCTCGATCGTCCATGCTTTGCGCGGCTGGCCGACGCCGTTCGCCGCCGCGATCAACAGCGCGATCACCAAGTTCGACGACGAGGGTGGCGCAAACGATCCTGCGGTTATCGAGCAATTGCGCATGGTTGGGCGGCAGGTGGCCCGCTTCGCGCCGCTGGTGGGTTCGGCCTGAGGAGATGAGAAGCGCCCTCCCTTCGTCGCTGGCGCTGGGCGCGCCGGCGTAACTAATGTTATTGCAGCGTTGACAGCGCCGCCGCCGCTGGTCCAACCCGCCTTCCGAGCCGCCATGAGAGCGGCAGGTTCCAGTCGGGAGAGCGTGCATGGTGCTGACCAAGGGCGATGAATATCCGATCCACCAGACGGCCGAGCCGGTCGCCTATGCGGGAACGGACCGGAATTTCTACGATCGCTTTTTCTTCAACGGCTATGCCCCGGGCGCGGACGAGGACGGCTTTTTCGCCGCCGCGATGGGCGTCTATCCGCATATCAACATCATCGACGCGAGCTTCTGCTGGCTGAAGGACGGCAAGCAGGTGAACCTGCACGCCAGCCGCGGCCTCAACATGGAGCGGATGGACACGCAGGTTGGCGGGATAGCGGTCGAGGTGCTCGAGCCGCTGAAGTCGGTGAAGCTCACGGTGGATTCGCCCGAGCACAAGATCCGCGCCGAACTGACCTTCACTGGTCGCGCCTTCCCGCTGGAGGAGCCGCGATTCACGCGCAGAAATGGTCCCCGCGTGCTGATGGATGTGACGCGGATGACCCAGAATGGCAGCTATCGGGGCTGGATCGACGTCGATGGCGTGCGAACGGAGGTGAATGGTTGGCTCGGGACGCGTGATCGCTCCTGGGGCGTGCGCCCGATCGGTGCGCCCGATGCGCAGCCGGCCAGCCCGCCGATCGCGCCGCAGTTCTTCTGGCTGTGGAGCCCGACCGCGATGGAGGACGGCGACTTCTATTTCCACACCAACGACGACGAGCACGGCCGCTTCTGGAACCGCCGCGCGGCGTGGAAGCCGCTGGGTGGCGGGATCGAGGACGAGACGCATTTCGAATCCGACTACAAGATCCAGTGGAAGCAGGGTTCGCGCCACGCCCAGGCCGCCAGCGTCACGCTGAAGGACGAACAGGGCCAGGAGACGAAGGTCGACTTCGACCTTGGCCAGCAGTTCATGATGCTCGGCCTTGGCTACACCCATCCCAAATGGAGCCACGGCCGGCACCAGGGCGACGGGCTGACGGTGGAGCGCGAGGATTTCGTGCCCGCCGAGATGGACCCGATGCAGCCGCACCATCTGCACATCCAGGCGCTGGCCACCGTCACGATGACCGGGCCGGACGGCAAGGTGAGGCGCGGCAAGGGGGTGCTTGAGCAACTTGTGATGGGGCCGCACGCGCCGTCGGGCTTCAAGGGCGTGCTCGACCCGGCATGACGACGCTGACCCCAACCGAGATCGAAGCCTATCTCACCCGCGTCTGGGAACAGCCGGTGCGGGTCGCGGATCTTGCCAGGATCCCCGGCGGCGCGAGCCGTGAGACCTATCGCTTCGATGCCCATGCCGGGACGGAAGTCCACCAGCTGATCCTGCGGCGCGAGCCGGCCAAGGGCCTGATCGATACGGAGAGCGCGACGGAGTTTCGCGCCTACCAAAGCGCGGCCGGTGTCGTTCCCGTGCCGCGCGCGGTGGCGCTGGAGCCTGATGGCGCCGAGCTTGGCCGGCCGTTCTTCATCATGGAGCGGATCGAGGGCGGCGAAGTCGCGAGCAGCTTCGCCCGCGATCCATTCGGCGCCCATGGCGCGGCGCTCGGCGAGGCGTTCTTCGGCGCGCTCGGCCGGCTGGCGGCGCATGATCCGACCGGCACACCGCTCGCCGATCATGTGCCGATGCCCGAACCCGACCAGTGCTGGCGCATCGCGCTGGATTATTGGGAAGGCGTTATCGAGGAGGATTCGCTGCAGCCGCAGCCGATCGCGCGTGCCGCGATCCGCTGGCTGCGCGCCAATCCGCCGCCGCCGGCGCAGCGTGTCGCGATCGTCCATGGCGATTATCGCTCCGGCAATGTCATGCATGACGGCGCGGGCGGAATGCGCGCGATGTTCGACTGGGAGATGGCGCATCTCGGCGATCCGCTGGAGGATCTTGGCTGGGCACTGGACCCGATCTGGGACCATTTCATCCCCGGTGCGGCGAGCGGCATGCTGCCCCGCCCCGATGCGATCGCGATCTGGGAGCGGGCGAGCGGGCTGAGCGTCGATCCTGCCGCGATGCGCTGGTGGTCGCTGTTCGCCTCGGTGAAGGGAATGGCGATCTGGATTTCCGCCTTCCGCGAGTTCGTCGACGGTGGAAGGCAGGATCCGGTGCTGGCGGTTTCGGGCTGGTACACGGCGCGGCGGCAGGACGCGATCATCGCCGCGCAGCTGGGCGGGCGGCATTATGACCCGGTGCCTGTAATGCCTTCGAGCGACCTGGCGCAGGTGCTGATCGGCGCCGGGATCGCGGCGGCGGGCGCAGGCGAGAAGGTGGGCGCCGTCGATGCGTTCGCCGGATCGACCCTGACCGTGGCGGCGCTGCTCGCGCTGCTCGGCGCGCAGGAAGCGGAGAAGGCGGCGGCGTGGCGACGCGCGGACATCGCCGACATGCGAGCCCTGCTGGGCGAGGATGCCCCGGTGACCCATGATGGCGAGACGCTCGACGCGCTCGACGGCATCTGGGCCGCGCTGGCGACGGCTCTGATCGCACAGCATGACGCGGTGGCCGAAGCGGGCGGGGACGAGACGCCGTTCTTCGACTTCTACCGCCAAAGCGCGGCGCGGCGGGAGCTGGCCTGGCCGTTATGACGGACCTGCCGCTTTCGGGAATCCGCGTGATCGATGCCGCCCCGGGCGTGCTGGGCGCGATCGGGCGGTTGCTGGGCGAGCTTGGCGCGGAGGTGATCCGGATCGAGCCGAGCGGCGGCGGGGCGGATCGAAAGGCTGGCGCCAAGGTCGGCGGCACCAGCCTGTCGTTCGTCGCCGCGAACCTGGGCAAGAAGGCCACCACGATCGACCTGCCGGCAGACGCAGCGCGGCTCATCGACCTCGCGCGCGAGGCGGACATCATGATCGAGGCCGGGTTCGCCGGGCTTGATCACGCTGCCATCCGCGCCGCCGCGCCCGAACTAATCCTGGTAACGATCAGCGACTTCGGACCCGTGGGCCCGTGGCGGGACTGGCAGGCGAGCGAGGCGGTGCTGCAGGCACTGACGGGCGGATTGTCCCGTTCGGGCCTGCCGGGGCGGCCGCCGCTGCTGCCGCCGGGGCAGCTCACCTACGAGACTGCTGCGCCGCACATTGCGGTGGCGACCCTCGCTGCTTTCTTTCGCCGGTTGCGGACGGGCGAGGGCGACCATGTGGTCGTGTCGCTGCTGGAAGCGGGGATGCAGGCTCTCGACCCCGGCTTCGGCCTGAACGGCAGTGCGCAATCGGGCGTGCCGAGCTGGAAGATGGATCGCGGGCGGACCGACGAACGCTTCCGCTACCCCATCCTTCCGTGCGCCGACGGACTGGTGCGGCTGTGCGTGCTGGCGCCGCGGCAGTGGCGCGCGATGTATGCCTGGATGGGCGAGCCGGCGGAATTTGCCGGACCGGAGTGGGAGAAGCTGGCGACGCGCTTCCGATCGACCACGCTGCTGCCGGCGATCACCCGCTTCTTCGCGGACAAGACGCGCGCCGAGATCGAGGAAGAAGGCGCTGCACGGGGCATTCCGGTAGCGGGCCTGCTCGATCTCGACGAGGCGGTGGTGACGGCGCATATGACCGCGCGCGAGGCATTCGTGCCGGTGGAGATGGCGCCGGGCTGCACCCTCCCCTTCCCCAACGGGACGATCGAGATCGACGGCGCGCGGGCCGGCGTCTGCGGACCGGCACCGGCGGCAGGCGGCACCGCGACGTTCGAGACGCCGCGCGCTATATTCCGGGCGCCGCCGCGGGCGAATTACCCGCTGGAGGGCATCAGGGTGCTCGACATGGGCGTGATCGTCGTCGGCGGCGAGACGGGTCGCGTGCTCGCGGACTTGGGCGCGGACGTGATCAAGGTAGAGAATGCCGCCTTCCCGGACGGACAGCGCCAGTCGCGCGACAATGCGCCCGTCAGCCTGACCTGGGCCGCGGGGCATCGCAACAAGCGTGGCCTGTCAATCGACCTGCGGTCCGACCGCGGCAAGGCGCTGTTCCTCGACCTGGTGCGCCAGGCGGACGTGCTGCTGTCGAACTTCAAGCCCGGGACGCTTGCCGCCCTGGGCTTCGACGCGGCGACGCTGGCAGCGGCAAACCCGCGGCTGCTGGCAATCGACAGTTCGGCGTTCGGACCGACGGGGCCATGGTCCGGGCGGCTTGGCTACGGCCCGCTGGTGCGCGCTTCTGCCGGGCTGACCAAGCAATGGGTGTATCCCGGCGAGCCGGACAGCTTTTCCGACACGGTGACGGTGTACCCCGATCATGTCGCAGGACGGATCGGCACGGTCGGCGCGCTGGCGCTGCTGATCCGGCGGCTGCGCACCGGCACCGGCGGGACGGCGAGCGTGAGTCAGGCCGAGGTGATGCTGGGCCACAAGGCGGCCGAGATCGCGACGCTGGCGGCGCGGCAGGCCGGCATCAAGATCGACGGCGGCATACCCGCGGAGGACTGGTTGCTGCCGTGCGTCGGCGAGGACGAATGGTGCGCCGTTACGCTGCGCGATGCGGCAGACCGGGCGGCACTGGCGAGCGTGGTGGGCGAGGCGGCACGTAGCGCGGCGGAGGAATGGGCGCGGACCAAAGCGCCTGAAGAGGTGATGGAAACCTTACAGGCGGCAGGCGTGCCGGCGGGGATGATGATCCGCGTGATCGAGATGCCCGACGCGCCCGGCTATCGCGCGCTTCAAACGTTCCGCACCGCGCATCATCCGCTGCTGGACGCGCCGTTCCAGGCGGAAGGGCCGATCGCGCATTTCGAGCGAGTGCCGGAGCCCGACCAGCGGCCGGCGCCGCGCATCGGCGAGGACAGCGTGGCGGTTCTCAAGCACTGGCTCGGCCTCGGCGATGACGCGATCGCGCCGCTGCTTGCCGACAAGATCATCGAACAAGCTGCCTAGAAAGGGACTGTAGAAATGGCTGAACTCGGCAACGAGGCCGTCACCGTAGAGACGCGCGGCAACGTGATGCTCATCACGATCAACCGGCCGGAAGCGCGCAACGCGGTCAACCGCTTCGTCCACGAGGGCGTGGGCGATGCGCTGGAGGCGGCCGACAAGGATCCCGAGATCCGCGTCGTCATCGTGACCGGCGCGGGCGATAAGTCCTTCTGCGCGGGCGCCGACCTTGTCGCGCTGTCACGCGGTGAGAGCCTGGCGCCGGACGACAAGACCAAGGCCGCCTGGGGCTTTGCCGGGATCGTCAGCCATGCGATTTCGAAGCCGGTGATCGCCGCGGTGAACGGCATGGCGCTGGGCGGCGGGCTGGAAATCACGCTGGCCTGCGACCTTGCCGTCGCAGTGGAGGAGGCGAAGTTCGGCCTGCCGGAGCCCAAGCGCGGCCTGTTCGCGGCGGCGGGCGGCGTGTTCCGCCTGCCCGAGCAATTGCCGAAGAAGATCGCGATGGAGATGATCCTGACCGGCGATCCGATCGACGCCAATCGCGCGCTGGAGCTTGGCCTGATCAACGCCGTCGCGCCGCGCGAGCAGCTGCTCGACACAGCTTTTGCGCTCGCTGAGCGGATCGCCGTCAACGCGCCGCTGTCGGTGCAGGCGTCGAAGCGGATGGCGCAGGGCATCGTCGACGGAAAGATCGAGCGTGAGGAAGATGCCTGGGCGCAGAATCGCGCCGAGACCAGGATCGTCTTCACCAGCGAGGATTCGCGCGAAGGGCCCAAGGCGTTCGCCGAGAAGCGCGCGCCGGTGTGGAAGGCGCGCTGAGATGGCAGCGAACCCGGAGAATATCGCGGTCATCGTTGGCGTCGGGCAGGTCAATGACCGACCCACTGATCCGATGGCGGGCAAGGATGCGCTCGGCCTGATGATCGCCGCGCTGGAAGAGGCCGACAAGGACGCGGGCGGCGGCTGGCTGGCGGATGTCGATTCCGTCGCGGTCGTGCAGCAGATCAGCTTCCGCAAGGACAATCCGCTGGCGCAGAAGGTGGCGGACGGCATCGGATCGACGGCGGCGATCGTCTATGAATCGGTCGGTCCCAATGGTGACAGCCCGATCCTGCTGCTGAACGAGGCGGCGAACCGGATCGCGCGCGGCGAGATCAAAATCGCGGCGGTGACTGGCGGCGAGGCGCTGCGCACCGCCAGCCAGCGTGCGGCGATCGCGGCGAAGACGAGCGTGGCGGACCAGAACCCGCTGCGCACCCTCAGCAAGGGCGCGAAGCCCGGTTATCGCCAGATCTATGGCCTGGCGACGCCGGTCGACGTCTATCCGCTCTACGAGAATGCCGGGCGCGCGGCCTATGGCCAGACGCTGGACGAAGGGCAGCGCGAATCCGGCGAGATCTGGTCGCGCTTCTCCGAAGTGGCGGCGAAGACGCCGGCGGCATGGATTCATGCACCGAAATCCCCTGAGGAGATCGTCGAGCCGACTGCGGACAATCGCCCGATCGCTTTCCCCTACACCAAGCTGATGGTGGCCAATTCGAGCGTCAATCAGGGCGCGGGCTTCATCGTCACCAGCTTGGCCGAAGCGCGGCGGCGCGGGGTGCCGGAGGAGCGGATCATCTATGTCGGGCGCGGTGCCAGCGCGCACGAGGCGGACGATTTCCTCGCGCGTGACCGCTATGACAAGTCGCCGAGCATGGAAGTGTGCCTTCGCCGCACGCTGGAATTCAACGAGGTGACGCCGGACGATCTCGACCTGGTCGAGCTTTATTCCTGCTTCCCTTGCGTGCCGAAAATGGCGCGGCGGGTGATCGGCTGGCCGGTGGAGAAGCCGGCGACGGTGTTCGGCGGGCTGACCTTTGGTGGCGGGCCGATCGGCAATTACATGGCGCATGCCGTGGCCGAGATGGTCGATGCCCTGCGCGCGGGCGAGGGTGAGAAGGGGCTGCTGTTCGCCAACGGCGGCTTCGCCACGCACAACCATGCGATCGTGCTCGGCACCCAGCCGCTGCCGGGCGCTGGCGAGGCGCATGAGTTCGACCTGCGGGCGGAGGCGGATGCCGCGCGCGGGGCGGTGCCGGAGCTGGTGAAGGATTACACCGGGCCGGGCGAGATCGAGACCTATACCGTCTTTTACAACCGCGATGGTTCGGCGAAGGCCGGCGTAGTGGTGGCCAAGCTGCCCGACGGAAAGCGCACGCTGGCGCAGGTGCCGGCAAACGACGCCGCGACGATCGCCTTCCTCAGCGATGGCAAAGCCGAGCCGGTGGGAACGCCAGGCGAGGTAATCGCGGAGGGCGAGTTGATGGTGTGGAAACGCGCCTCCTGAGGGGACGACCGATCCTCCCCGGGTGGACCCCGGGGAGGAATTGGGCGTTGCACTTCCGCCGCGGCATCGATTAATCGCGGCGGTGCCCTCCCCAGGCGCTGTTGGTAACGTCAGGAGGAATCCCGCAATGCAAACCCGCGCCGGCCTATCGGTCGATGATCGCCTCGCCACCTTTGTCGAGGATGAGGCGCTTGCCGGCACCGGCATTTCCGCAGACGCTTTCTGGCAGGGGGCGGCGGCGATTTTCGCGCGCTTCACGCCGGAGAACCGAGCGCTGCTCGCTCGTCGCGAGGAACTGCAGGCGGCAATCGACCAACGTTACATGGCGGGCGAGCCGGTCGACGAGGCGTTCCTGAACGAGATCGGCTATCTCGTGCCCGAGCCGGCGCCGTTCACCATCGGCACCGAGAATGTCGATGCCGAGATCGCGACCATGGCCGGGCCGCAGCTGGTGGTGCCAAGCCTCAACGCCCGCTTCGTGCTGAACGCCGCCAACGCGCGCTGGGGCAGCCTGTATGACGCGCTCTATGGCACCGATGCGCTGCCGGGGAAGGCGAAGCCGGGCGGCTATGATGCGGAACGCGGCGCTGAGGTGATCGCGCGGGCGCGGGCGTTCCTGGACGAGACGCTGCCGGGCTGGGAGGCGGCGCTGACCGGGGGCGACTGCCCGCATCGCTTCGCCAAGTTCGATAAGGGCGTGATGTTCGTCCACAACGGGCTGCACATCGAGATCGTGGTCGATCGCGGGTCTCCGATCGGGAAGACCGACCCGCTCGGCATTGCCGACGTGATCCTCGAATCCGCGCTGACGACGATCGTCGACCTCGAGGATTCGGTCGCTGCGGTGGATGCGGAGGACAAGGTTGCTGCCTATCGCAACTGGCTGGGCCTGATGCGCGGCGATCTGGTCGAGACGTTCGAGAAGAATGGCGCGACGCTGACCCGCAAGCTCGCCAGCGACCGCACCTATCAAGCGCCCAGCGGATCGAGCTTCACGCTGCCAGGCCGATCCTTGCTGTTCGTGCGCAACGTCGGCCATCTCATGACGACGCCGGCGCTGCACCTCGCCGACGGCAGCGAGGCACCGGAGGGGATTCTCGACGCGATCGTCACGTCGCTGATCGGGCTGCATGACCTGAAGCGGCTCGGCGCGCTGCAGAACAGCCGCGCCGGATCGATCTATATCGTGAAGCCCAAGATGCACGGGCCGGAGGAGGCGGCGTTCACCAACCGCCTGTTCGACGCGGTGGAGGATCTGCTGGGCCTCACGCGGCACACGATCAAGGTGGGCGTCATGGACGAGGAGCGCCGCACCTCGGCCAACCTCGCCGCGTGCATCCATGCGGTGCGCGACCGGATTGCCTTCATCAACACCGGCTTCCTCGATCGCACCGGCGACGAGATCCACACCGCGATGCGCGGCGGCCCGGTGATCCGCAAGGCGGAGATGAAGGGCGCCGAGTGGATCAAGGCCTATGAGGATCGCAACGTGCGCATCGGCCTTGCCTGCGGCCTCAGTGGCAAGGCGCAGATCGGCAAGGGCATGTGGGCCGCGCCCGACATGATGGCCGACATGCTGGAGCAGAAGATCGCGCACCCCAGAAGCGGCGCGAACACTGCCTGGGTGCCGTCGCCCACCGCCGCGACGCTCCACGCGCTTCACTATCATCAGGTGGACGTGTTCGCGCGGCAGAAGGAGATTGCGGGGGAGGCACCGCCGCCGCTCGTAAAGCTGCTGACGGTGCCGTTCGCGGCGGCCGGGCGGAACTGGACGCCCGACGAGATCCGCGAGGAACTCGACAACAATTGCCAGGGCATCCTTGGCTATGTCGTGCGCTGGATCGACCAGGGCGTCGGCTGTTCCAAGGTGCCGGACATCCATGACGTGGGGCTGATGGAGGATCGCGCGACGTTGCGCATTTCCTCGCAGCATCTCGCCAACTGGCTGCTTCACGGCGTGTGCACCGAGGCGGAGGTGGACGCGGCGCTCGACCGTATGGCGAAGAAGGTCGATGCGCAGAATGCGAACGACCCGCTGTATCGGCCGCTCACGCGCGAGGGCTTTGCGTTCAAGGCTGCGCGGGCGCTGATCTTCGAAGGCGTTACTCAGCCGTCGGGCTATACCGAGCCGCTGCTCCACCGGTTCAGACAGGAAGCCAAAGCCGCATGACGATCCGCCCGCGCCGTTCCGCCCTCTACATGCCGGCATCGAATGCCCGCGCGATCGAGAAGGCGCGCGATCTGGCGTGCGACGTCGTGATCCTCGATCTGGAGGATGCCGTCGCCCCGGAGCAGAAGGCGGGGGCGCGGGACCAGGCAGTGGCAGCGGGCGGCTTCGGCCACCGCGAATGGGTGATCCGCACCAACGGGCTGGACACCGAATGGGGTGCGGATGACCTGGCGGCGATCGCCGCGGCGAAGCCCGATGCGGTGCTGCTGCCCAAGGTTTCGGATGCCGGGACCCTGCGCGCCGCCCGCAAGGCGATCGGGGACGGCCCGGCGCTATGGGCGATGATCGAGACGGCGCAGGCGATCGTCGATCTGCGTGCGATTGGCGAAGCGGCGGCAGAGACCGGCCTTGCCGCCTTCGTCGTCGGCCCCAACGATCTGGCGAAGGAATTGCGGCTGCGCCCCGGCGCGGATCGTGCGCCGCTGCTGCCGATCCTGAGCCAGATCGTCACCGTGGCGCGGGCCTATGGCATCGTGCCGCTGGACGGCGTGATGAACGGCTTTGACGACGAAGCGGCGGTGGAGGCGGAATGCCGCCAGGGCCTCGCCTTCGGATTCGACGGCAAGACGCTGATCCATCCCAAGCAGATCGCCCCCGCCAATCGCGTCTTCGCGCCCTCGGCGGAAGAAGTGGAATGGGCTCGCACGATCGTCGCCGCGTTCGACGCGCCGGAGAATGCCGGCAAGGGCGCGATCAAGGTTGAGGGCAAGATGGTGGAACTGCTCCACCGGGACGACGCCCGCCGTACCATCGCGCTGGCGGAGGCGATTGCCGGTCGCGGCTGATCGCAACGGTGGCTTTCCCGCGAGGTGCCCGCTAAAGGGCGCCGCATCCATCGCAACCGAGAGCCAAGCCGACCCCCATGCGAGTCGCCATCGCCTCCGATCATGCCGCCGTCGCGCTGAAGGCGACGCTTGCCGCCTGGCTGCGCGAGTGCGGCCATGACGTCCTCGACCTTGGGCCCGAGACAGACGCCCGCGTTGATTATCCCGATTTCGGCTACCGCCTGGCGACCGCCGTCGCTGACGGCAATGTCGAGCGCGGCGTTGCGCTGTGCGGTTCCGGGATCGGCATTTCCATCGCCGTGAACCGCAACCCCGCCGTGCGCTGCGCGCTCGTTTCCGAGCCGCTGTCCGCGGCACTGGCCCGCGAACACAATGACGCCAACGTCGTCGCGCTTGGCGCTCGCCTCACCGGCGAAGACATGGCCAAGGCCTGCATCACCGCCTTCCTCAGCACCGCCTTCGCCGGCGGCCGCCACACCCAGCGCGTCGAGAAGCTCGGCACGCCCCCCGTATCCGAAAGGGAGCCCGCATGAGCACGAACCCGGCCAATCTCAACGACGTGCAGCCTGATGGCTTCTTCACGCGCGGCCTTGCCGACGCCGATCCCGCAGTATTTGCCGGTGTGGCGCATGAGCTGGAGCGCGAGCAGACGCAGATCGAGCTGATCGCATCGGAGAACATCGTCTCCAAGGCAGTGCTGGAAGCGCAGGGCTCCGTCTTCACCAACAAATATGCCGAGGGCTATCCCGGCAAACGTTACTATCAGGGCTGCCACCCGTCCGACGAGGTGGAGCAGCTGGCGATCGACCGCGCCAAGCAGCTGTTCGGCTGCGGCTTCGCCAACGTGCAGCCGCATTCGGGCGCACAGGCGAACGGCGCGGTGATGCTGGCGCTGGTGAAGCCCGGCGAGACGATCATGGGCCTCAGCCTGGACGCTGGCGGGCACCTGACGCACGGTGCGCGCGCCGCGATGAGCGGCAAGTGGTTCAACGCGGTGCAATATGGCGTCAAGCCGGACACGCACCTGATCGATTATGACGAGGTCGAGCGGCTGGCGGTGGAAACCAAGCCGAAGCTGATCATAACCGGCGGCTCCGCTTATCCGCGCCAGATCGATTTCGCCCGCTTCCGCGCGATCGCCGACAAGGTGGGCGCGTTCTTCATGGTCGACATGGCGCATTTCGCGGGCATCGTTGCCGGCGGGCTGCACCCGACGCCGTTCGGTCACGCCCATGTCGTCACCACCACGACGCACAAGACCCTGCGCGGCCCGCGCGGCGGCATGGTGATGACCGACGACGACGCAATCGCGAAGAAGATCAACTCGGCGGTGTTCCCGGGCCTGCAGGGCGGGCCGCTGATGCACGTCATCGCGGCGAAGGCAGTCGCCTTCAATGAGGCACTGCAGCCGGAGTACAAGAGCTACATTGCCGCCGTGGTGGAGAATGCGAAGGTGCTGGCGGCCACGCTGAAGGAGCGCGGCGCGAACCTAGTTTCCGGCGGCACCGACACGCATCTGGCGCTGGTGGACCTCACCCCTCTAGGCGTCACCGGCAAGGATGCGGACGAGGCGCTGGAGCGTGCCGGCATCACCTGCAACAAGAACGGCATCCCCAACGACCCGCTGCCGCCGATGAAGACCAGCGGCATCCGCGTCGGTTCGCCGGCCGGCACGACGCGCGGCTTCGGCACCGCCGAATTCCGCGAGATCGGCAACATGGTGGCCGACGTGCTCGACGGCCTCGCCAAGAAGGGCGAGAAGGGCGACCCGGACGTCGAAGCTGCGGTGCGGGAACGAGTTCGCGCGCTATGCGCTCGTTTCCCCATCTATCAGTGAGGTGAACGTGTCCAAGATCGAGGAAGTCCAGAACACCGTCCAGAACACGCCGGGCCTCGGCAAGAAGATGGCGAAATATGGCGCGATCGGCGCCGTGATCGCGATCCCCGTGCCGTTCGTCGGCCCGGTGCTTGGCGCGCTGGTGGGCGCCGGCGTCGCCTACGCGCGGCGCGACAAGATCTGATCCCCCTGCCCGCCCGCCAGCTGCCATGTGCGGCCGGCGGGCCCGCCTGAAAGACCGAACCGACGATGCGTTGCCCCTTCTGCGGCCATGATGCGAGCCAGGTGAAGGACAGCCGCCCGACCGACGACGGCGCCGCGATCCGCCGCCGCCGCCAGTGCGAAGGGTGCGCAGCGCGCTTCACCACCTTCGAGCGGATCCAGCTGCGCGAACTGACCGTGGTGAAGTCGGAAGACCGGCGCGAGCCGTTCGAGCGCGAGAAGCTGCTGCGCTCGATCGGCATTGCGGCGCGCAAGCGACCAATCGAGGCGATGGCGATCGAACGCCTCGTCAGCGGCATCCAGCGGCAGCTTGAAACCAGCGGGGAGGCGGAAGTCACCTCCAAGCGGATCGGCGAGATGGTGATGGAGGGCCTGAAGGGCCTCGATTCGGTCGCCTATATCCGCTTCGCCAGCGTCTATCGCGATTTCAGCGAAGCGCGCGATTTCGAGGAATTCGCCGGCACCGTGGAGGAAGTCGGGCGCGGCTAGCGGCGTGGCCAGCGCGGCCCGCTTGTCTCCATGCCCGCTCCGCGGATAGGCGCACCGCATGACTGCCACGCCCGACACCAAGCCCGTCATCGTCCTCGTCCGCCCGCAACTGGGCGAGAATATCGGCAAGGCCGCGCGCGCAATGCTGAATTTCGGGCTGACCGAGATGCGCCTCGTCGCGCCGCGCGACGGCTGGCCGAACCCCGCGGCAGGGCCGGCAGCGTCAGGCGCGGACATCGTGCTTGCCGGGGCAAAGGTCTATGAGACGGTCGCCGAGGCGGTGGCCGATTGCCCGAACGTCTACGCGACGACGGTGCGCAAGCGCGGCATCACCAAGCCGGTAGTGACGCCGGAACAGGCCGCCGCCGAGATGCGCTCCGCGGCGGGGCGGAGCGCGATCCTGTTCGGGCCCGAGCGATCTGGGCTGGAGACCGACGACGTGGCGCTGGCACGCACCATCCTGACCGTGCCGATCAATCCAGAGTTCGGCAGCCTCAACCTCGCACAGGCGGTGATCCTCGTTGCCTATGAATGGTCGAAGGGCGAGACGCTGGTGTCGCCGCCCGAGGTGGCGCTCGATCCGCCGGCGCCTCAGGAGGAACTCGACGGCATGATCGGGCAGCTCGACGCGATGCTGGAGGCGGCGAATTTCTTTTTTCCGCCGGATCGCACGCCGGCAACGCGGCGCACGCTGCGCACGCTGCTGACCAAGCCGGGCTGGACGAGCCAGGAAGTGCGCACGATGCGCGGGGTACTCTCCGCCCTTGCCGGCGCGAAGGCGAAGCGCGGGTCGCCCAGCTAAGGGCGACCGCCCTCAGAAATGGGCAAGATAGCCGCCGTCGACCGCCAGCACTTGCCCTGTGACATAAGAAGCGGCGTCGGACGCGAAGAACAGCACCGCGCCGACGATTTCCGCCGGCCGGCCCCAGCGGCCGAGCGAAGTTCGCCGTGCGAGATGCTCCGCGACGCCGGGGTCATCCACCATCGCGGCGTTTGCTTCCGTCGCGAAATAGCCCGGTGCGACGGCGTTGACGGTGATGTCGCGCGGGCCGAGCTCCGCCGCGAGCGCGCGCGTCAGCCCTTCTAGCCCAGCCTTGGACATGGTGTAGGCCGCGTCGCCCGAGCGCGCGATCTGGCCGGCGATCGAGCTGATGTTGATGATCCGCCCGCCGGCAGGCAGGCGCGGGGCGAGCAGGCGCGCGAGGTCGAACGGCGCCGAGAGGTTGATCTCGAGCAGGTGGCGCACCGCCGCGCGATTGAGGTCAGCGATTGGGCGGCGATCGCGGTGACCGGCGTTGTTCACCAGGATGTCGATTCGGGGGACGCCAGCCAGCGCAGTGGCGGTGGCGGCTTCGTCCGTGAGATCGAAGGCCAGCATCTCTGCGGAGCCACCGCGCGCGCCGATCTCATCGGCAAGCGTCCGGAGTTCGTCGGCGCGGCGACCGTGGAGCAGGACATGGGCGCCCGCGCGCGCAAGGCCGAGCGCGATCTCGCGCCCCAGCCCGCCGCTCGCGCCGGTGATGAGCGCGACCTTGCCGTCAAACGTCATGCGGGAGAGGTAATGGCAAGGGAGAAAGTGGTGCCCAGGGACGGGATCGAACCGCCGACACTGCGATTTTCAGTCGCATGCTCTACCAACTGAGCTACCTGGGCACACCGGCGTTGCGGCGGGAGCGGTCCCCCTAATCGGGCTCGCGGCGGCTGTCCAGCCCATCCGGATCGATCTCTCGCCCCGGAATGCGATAACCGTCGCTGAGCCACTGCAAGAGGTCGCGATCCTTGCAGCGGCGCGAGCAGAAGGGCGCATGCTCCGGCACGGACGGCGCGCTGCAGATCGGGCATTTGCCGGGCATGGGGAATTATCCGGTGCAGGACGAAAGGCGCGTCAGAACGGCAGCCAGTTCGATTTCTGGGTGAACTTCATATAGCCAACGTTGACGCCCGCGCGGTAGCCGACGCCGAGCCGCACCGGGATCAGCACCACATTGCCGCGGCGCAGATACGTCGCCGCAAATCCGCCTACGAAATAGAGCCGCCCCTCCGCCGCCGGGAAGCGGCGATAGAGATCAGCGGTATCGTAGAGGTTGTAGACGAGCACGAACACCTTGTTCGCGTCCCCGCCGACGTCGAAGCCCACCGACGGGCCGGTCCAATATACCGGCATCTGGCCTTCGACCTTGTGGGTCATGACGCCCGAACCGTAGCGCACGCCAAGCACGAAGGCGCCGGCCGCCTCGCGGCCCGCGATATAGGCGTTCGGTTCGCCCTGTTCGCTGAGGATCTTCTCGATGATCGAGGCGAATCCCTCGGCACCCTTGCCGAATACGCCCTCGCCAGCGCCGATCAGATCGTCGCGCTTGAAGGTGGCGGCGGCCTGGGTCGTCGCCTCGGGCTGGGGCGGCGGGAGCGGCGCGCGCGACGCATCAGCCGCCCGATCCTGCGGCGGCGGCGGCGGCGGCGGCGGATCGACCGGCGTATCGTCGGTATAGGTCGGTTCGCGATAGGTTTGCGCCGGTGCGCGCGGCTGCGGCGGTGGTGGCGAATTGGTGGTGGAAAGATCGCCGTCGATCGGCTGGTTAGGATCGATCGTCCGCACCTGCGCCGGCGCAGCGCCGGTCAGCACCGTCGCCATCAATCCAACCGCTATCAACAACTTGCGCATGGTCATTCCCCCGCAGGCGCGCCTCGATCAGCCATGATAGCCGCAGCGCGGCTGTCGCGGCAATGAACGGTGCGCCGATCCGAATCTTTGCCGCGCTGGAATGACTCACGAACGGCAGACCGCCCGCGACAGAATCGGGGGGATGGGGACGCCGGTGCGCTACGAAATGCGGTCGCCGCCGCTGCCTTCGGTATTGCCGCCGTGCGCCTCCGGCATCGGAACCGTGGCAAGGCCGCTGACATTGGGGGAGCCGTGCAGGCCAGCATCGATCTCGCGATCGAACACCCCGGCCTCGACCTGCTCTCGCATCTTGGCGAGGTACGCCGCGAACCGATCGGCCGGCACAAACACTGTCGTCTGACCATCGATCGTGAGCGGCGCGCCGCCGGGGAGGTGCGGCGAGAAGGCCACCAGATCGCCATCCCGGCTGAACCATTCGTCGGATGCGCCCGCCCGGCCATCGCCCCAGGCTTTGGCGGCGCGATCAATCTGGGCAAGCACCGGATCGCGCAGCACACGCGTGTCGGTGGCGCCGGTGGCCGCATTGCGGATGGTACCGGCAACGGTCGAAACGAAATCGTCGAGCGACATAAACTTTCTCCTGCCTTGTCGATCAGACGCGCCAACGCGCTGATGGTTCAACACTTTTGAGCCGGCATGCGCGAGGACGCGTCGTTCAGGCGGCGAGTTCGTCGAGCAGCGCCTCCAGCCGGGTGAGCCGAGCCGCCGCATCCTCGATCCGCTCGGCGAGAAGCAGGCGATCGCCCTTCTTCACCAGCCCGGCCGCATCGCCATCGCCGGTGAAGTCGCGTCGCGGCGTCAACGCGATCGCCGCGGGCCCCGAATCGATGCGGGCAATGCCGAGTGCCCGCGCCGCGCCGCGGATCCGGGCAAGCGCGAGCAGGCGCGCCGCTGCGTCGGGAATGGTGCCGAAGCGATCCTCCAGCTCGTCCTCCAGCGCGTCGACCTCCTCCGCGGTTTCTGCGCGGGCAAGGCGGATGTAGAAAGTGACGCGAAGTTCGGGATCGGGGATCCAGCTTTCCGGCAGCTGGCCGTCGATGCCGAGGTGAAGCTCCGGCGTCCAGCGCTCCACCGTCTCGCCGCGCGCGGTGCGCAGCGCTGCTTCCAGCAGATGCTGGTAGAGATCGATCCCGATCAGCTTCATGTGCCCGGCCTGCGCTTCGCCCAGAAGATCGCCCGCGCCGCGCATGTCGAGATCGCGGGCGCTGATCGCGAAGCCTGCGCCGAGGCGGTCGAACGCCTCGAGCGTACGGAGGCGCTTCAGCGTGTGGGGCGCGATTTCCTTGTCCGGCTCTGTCAGGAGCAGGACCTGGCCGCGACGGCTGCTGCGGCCCACCCGGCCACGCAGCTGGTGGAGCTGGCTCAGGCCGAAGCGATCCGCACGCCAGATCACCATCGTGTTGGCGCGCGGCACGTCCAGCCCGGCCTCGATGATATTGGTGGCGAGCAGCACGTCGCCGTCGCCGCGGCTGAAGCGTACCATGGCCTCGTCGATGTCGGCCGCCGGCATTTTGCCGTGCGCCTGGATGATCTCGAGTTCGGGCACCAACGATTCGAGGAGGGCGCCAAGCGGCTCCATGTCCTCGATCCGGGGCACGACGACGAAGCTCTGGCCGCCACGGCTACGTTCGCGCAGCAGCGCGGCGCGGACGGTTTCCTTGTCGAATTCGCCGACCACCGTGCGGATCGGCTGGCGGCGCGCAGGCGGCGTGGCGATGACCGAGAGCTGCTGGATACCAATCAGTGCTCCCTGCAGCGTACGCGGAATCGGGGTGGCACTGAGCGTCAACACGTGGCCGGCGCCAAGCTCGCGCAGCCGTGTCTTGTCCGCCGTGCCGAAGCGCTGCTCCTCGTCGATGATGACGAGCACCAGATCCTTGTAGGTGACCCCCTTTCCGGCCACCGCGCCGGTGCCGATCACGACCTGGATCGACCCATCGGCAAGGCCAGCCTTCACGCGCTTCTTTTCGGCCGCGCTGGACAGGCGCGACAGGCCGGCGACCGTGATATCGGTGCCCTCGAACCGCTCGGTAAAATTCTCCAGATGCTGGCGGGCGAGCACCGTCGTGGGTGCAGCGATCGCGACCTGGCTTCCGGCGAGCGCAGCAAGCGCAGCGGCGCGGAGCGCGACCTCGGTCTTGCCGAAACCGACGTCGCCGATCACCAGCCGGTCCATCGGTTTGCCCGAGGCAAGATCGCCGCGCACCGCTTCTATCGCGCGCGCCTGATCGCGCGTTTCGCTGAACGGAAAGCCGCTGGCGAAGCGTTCATAAGCGGCAGGATCGGGATCGAGCACAGGCGCGGTCTGACTGGCGCGCTCCGCGGCAAGTTCGGTCATGCCGCGCGCAGTTTCGGCGATGGCGGCGTCGATCGCGGTGCGGCGCTTTTCCCAGCTTGCGCCGTCGAGCCGATCGAGACTGACCGCATCGGCATCCGCACCGTAGCGCCACAGCCGGTCCGCCTCCGCCACCGGCACCAGGCGAACGCCATTGTCGGCATAGGTGAGGACGATCGCGTCGCCCGGCGCATCCTCTCCGGTCTGCGGCATCGGCTCGAGCCCAGTAACGATACCGATGCCGTGGTCCTCATGCACGACGACATCGCCGATGCGGATTTCGGCAAGGCCGAACAGTGCCGTGTCCGCCGGGCCGGCATGCGCGTCATCGCGATCAGCGCGGCTGCCGAGCAGATCAGCGGCGGCGATGGCAACAACACCATCGACGCGGAAACCGCGGTCTACGGCTGCCTCCAGCGACATCAGCGTGCCGGCTGGCGCAGCGCGAGCCTCGCTCCAGCTGGCGACCTCGCCCACTTGCATCTTCAGCGCGCGCGCGATGCGGCGGCGCAGGAAGCGCAGATCGCGCGCGCTGCCGAGCAGGATGACGCGCTCGCCCTCCGCCAGTGCGTCGCGGGCAAAGCGCGCGAGGGCGCGCAGCGGCGATTTCCCCTCGACAAAGCGCGGCGGCGGATCGCCGGCACCGCTGAGTGGCAGTATGGCGCGATCCGACGCCACTGTACGCCAGCGCTTCTCGTCGACGATGGCGCGAAGTGCCCGGCGCGGGCGACGGCGTTCGGCATCGGCGGCGAGCGCAAGAAAGCGGCGGCGACGCTCCTCCGCGGCGGGCTCGATCGCGAGCATGGCGCCTGGCAGGTGGTCGAGCAGCGGGGCGCCCGCGCCGTCGGTCGCTGGCTCCGCGACACGGCCCAGCTCTTGCACCTCGCGCTCACCGGTCGTGCGCTGATCGGCAGCGTCATAGGTGCGGATCGAGACAATGCGACCATTCTCCGCCTCGATGCGGATCGGTTCCTCGGCATCGGCGGGATAGACATCGAGCACCTGCCCACGGAGCGCGACCTCGCCGGGCTCGTCGACGCGCTCGTCGCTGACGTAGCCGGCTGCGACCAGCTCGTCGAACAGTTCCTCCAGCACCACCGGCGCGTTCAGGGCGACGCGCGGCGGAGCAGCTTGGAAGGCGTCCGGCGCGGCATAGGCGCGGGCAAGCGCTTCCCCGGTGGTGACGCAGGCGATGTGCGTCCGATCCGCAGCATGGCGGAGAGAATGAATGCGACGCAGCGCCGCGACGCGCTGACCGACGTTTGCGGGCGACGCCGGCGCCTCATCGCCCGGCAGCGCATCGCTCCCGGGGCAGAAGACGACCTCGGCAGATGTCATTGCGGCGAGCGCACGCGCGACGGCGATGGCCCGCGCCTCGTCCTTGGCAGCCACCATCACGTCGGCCTGCTCCAGTGCATCGGCAACCAGCGCTGCGACCCCCCCGACCGGTAGGAGCGGCGCCTGATCGATGGGAGCAAGCGCCCGGGCGGGAAGAGCGGTGGACGCCGGCATCAAGCATGTCTCCAAGCGGGGGGAGCTTGCCAAACGAGCGTTACGGATGGCCGTTCCGGCGGCGGATCGGAACGTCCCGGCTGTCGGCTTGTTCGGTTGGCCGGGAGTTTCAACGACATGCCGCCACAACCAACGCCGCAGCACCCGCCGGAAACGCGCGACACCAACACGCATGGGCACCATGCGGCTACACCGTGGGCGATCCCGGCGGGGGGCTGGAAGGACGTGGTGCTGCGCAGTTGGCGCGAGGCGGGGCAGGACAATGTGAGCCTGATCGCGTCAGGGGTCGCCTTTTGCGCGGTGCTTGCGATCGTCCCGATGCTGGGCGCGATCGTGCTCACTTATGGCTTGGTGGCCACACCCCAGACGGTGCTGGAGAATGTCCGTTCGCTGGCGTCGGTGATGCCGGCGGACGCCGCGCGGCTAATCGGCGAGCAGCTCGCGAACCTCGTCAACGGAGCGGACGACAAGAAGGGCATCGGCCTCGTCATCGCGCTGGGCATCGCGCTGTACGGCGCGATGAAGGGTGCGAGCGCGATCATCACCGCGCTCAACATCGCTTACGACGAGGAGGAGACGCGCGGGTTCGTGGCGCTGAACCTGCTTGCGCTCGCTATTACCGTCGGTGCGCTCATCCTCGCATTGCTGGCGATCGTATCGGTGACCGCGCTGGCGGCGCTGGAGACGCTATTCCCCAACGCGCCGGGCGTGTTGCTCGTGCTCGGCAAGATCCTGTCCTATGTGGTGATGGCTGGCGTCGGAGCGGCTGCCACTGCCACGCTGTACCATTTCGCCCCCAACCGTGACGGGGCGAAATGGCGATGGCTGACGCCCGGATCGGTGCTCGCGGCGGTCAGCTGGCTGATCATGACGCTTGGCTTCGGTTTCTACGTGGCGAATTTCGGCAGCTATGATGCAACCTACGGATCGCTAGGCGCGGCCATCGTTCTGCTGACCTGGCTCTACCTTTCCGCCTATGTCCTGCTGCTGGGCGCAGAGTTCAATTGCGAGCTCGAGCGCCAGACGGTGCGCGACACGACGACCGGGCCGGAACAGCCGATGGGCCAGCGCGGCGCCTATGCGGCTGATACGGTGGCTGGCGATGGCGACGAGCCGGTGGCGCCCACAGGCGGCCTGGCGGGGCCGCGGGAGGGTTCACCGCCGCCGCGGACGCCCGTGGTTCGCGGCTTTGCCGTAAGCCGCCTGACGGCCGGCGTCGCCGCACGCAGTGGCGGAGCGCGGCTCGGGACGCTGCCGCCCGCGCTGGCGACGATCGGCCTCGCCCTGCTGCGGCGGCGCAATCGCGCGGCGCTGGGCAGCGTGCTGCTGATCACGGCGAGCGGGCTTGCATGGTTCGGGAGCGATCCGGCGCGCGAACGAGACTGAGCGCGCACCGGGAACGCAGTTGCACGCAGAGACGCGGCGGGCGAGAAGCGGGAATTCCGTTGGAGATCCCCATGCGTCTTGCTCTCTCGCTGTTGTTGTTGCCGATCATGCCGTTGGCCCAGGGAAGCGCCCCCCCGCCGATCCAGGCGCCGCAGCCCGGCGCGCAGGACAAGGCGCTGCTGGCGTTCCTCGACAAGGCGTTCGACGAACAGCTGGCGCTGAGCCCGGAATCGCAGACTCAGCTTGGCTTCAAGACCAATTATGACAAGCTGGACGACTATACCGATGCCGCATCCCAACGCTCGCTGGCCCTTGCAGAACGGCAGCTGAAGGAGATGCAGACCCGCTTCCGCCCGGAGCAGCTGGGGGAGAATGCGCGCGTCAGCTACCGCCTGTTCGAGCATGAGGTGCAGCGGCAACGGGAGTCTGCGCGCTTCCGCAAGCTGCGTTTCCCGGTGTCGACCAACGGCAGCCCGGCGGGTGATATTCCCGTGCTGCTGATCAACAACCACAAGGTGGACAGCGTCGCCGACGCCCAGGCGTATATCGCGCGGCTGCGCGAGACCGAGCGCGTGATGCGCGAAGTGACCGCCACGATGCGCGAGCAGGCCGCCGCCGGGATCATCCCGAACAAGGTGAATTTCGCGCCGGCCCGGGCGGACGCGCGCAAGGTGATCACCGGCGCGCCGTTCGACAATGGCGCGGATTCGACGCTGCTCGCCGATTTCCGCAAGAAGGTGGACGCGCTGAACGCGTCGGCCGCGACCAAGCAGAAGCTCATCGCCGACGCGAGCGCCGCGCTTACCGGTCCGTTCAAGCGCGGCTATGACCTGCTGTTCGTCGCGCTGGACGAGATCGAACCGAAGTCGACCGGCAATTATGGTGCGTGGAGCCTGCCCGACGGCGCGGCTTATTATGCCGATCGGCTGAAGGCATCGACCACCACCGATCTGACCGCGGACCAGATCCACGATCTCGGCCTCGCCCAAGTGGCGGCGATCCGGCAGGAAATGAAAGCGATCAAGCGCGAAGTGGGCTTCAATGGCACGCTGGAGCAGTTCTTCGACAAGATCCGCACCGATCCGACGCTGAAATATCCGAATACCGAGGCTGGTCGGGAGGAATATCTGCGCGATGCGCGCGCGGTGATCGCGGCGGTGATGGCGGATGCGCCGAAATATTTCCGCGTGCTGCCCAAGGCGCCGCTGGAAGTGCGCGCGGTAGAGAAGTGGCGCGAGGGAACGGCGTCGACCGCCTTCTACAACTCGCCGTCCGCCGACGGATCGCGCCCCGGCATCTATTACGTGAACTTGGTCGACATGAACCAGACGCAGAAGGTGCAGGTCGCCGGCATCGCTGCGCACGAAGGTGCGCCAGGCCACCATTTCCAGATCGCGCGCCAGCAGGAGCTGGCCGACATGCCCAAGTTCCGCAAGTTCGGCGGCTATGGCGCGTTCATGGAAGGCTGGGGCCTGTATTCCGAGAGGCTGGCCGACGAGATGGGCATCTACAAGGATCCCTATTCGCGCTTCGGGATGCTGTCGCTGCAGGTGTGGCGCGCGATCCGGCTGGTGCTGGATACCGGCATCCATTCCAAGCGCTGGACCCGCGAGCAGGCGATCGCCTATTTCAAGAACAACAGCTCCGTGTCGGACACCGATATCGCGCGCGAAGTCGACCGGTATTTCAACTGGCCGGGCCAGGCGACGAGCTACATGGTCGGCCAGCTGAAGATCGCGGAATTGCGCAAGAAGGCCGAGACCGAACTCGGCCTCAAATTCGACATCCGCGACTTCCACGAAGCGGTGTTGAGCCAGGGCGCGCTGCCGCTCGACGTGCTCGAGGAACAGGTGAATCGCTACATCGCTGCCAAGCGCGGGTAGTCGTCGGAAAGGGTGGAGCAATCAACGACATGAAATGTTGATCCTGTACCCGGGCAGACGGCGTTTGCCCGGGCGAAGAAATTAGGCCATCGCAGCGCGAGCGCCACTCGCCGCGCCGTACAGGAACGACATGCTGACCAACGGTGCGGAGCCCTTTCTGAGCGGCGGCGGGGAACTGGCGGAGCGGATCGCCGCATTCGACTGGGCCAAAACGCCGATCGGCCCGATCAGCAGCTGGCCCAGCGCCATGAAGACGACGCTGGCATTCGTGCTTCACTCGCCTGTGCCGATCGTCACCCTGTGGGGCGACAAGGGCGTCATGATCTACAATGACGCCTATCGTCAGTTCGCCGGCGGCCGGCATCCGTCGCTACTTGGCACCAACGTGCTGGAAGGCTGGCACGAGGTGGCGGACTTCAACGCGAATGTGATGCAGAAGGTGTACCGCGAGGGCGGCACGCTTTCCTACCGCGACCAGGAACTGACGCTGATCCGTGACGGCACGCCCAAGGTGCTGTGGACGGACCTCGAATATTCCCCGGCCTTCGACGAAGCAGGGCAGCCGATCGGCGTGGTCGCGGTCGTCATCGAGACGACCGATCGCGTACTGGCGAGCCGCCAGATGGCGAACGACCGCGACCGGCTGTGGTCGATCTCGCGCGATCTGCTGCTGGTGTGCACGCTGGACGGGATCATCACCGCGGTGAATCCCAGCGCCACGCGCATGCTGGGCTGGAGCGAGGACGAGATGGTCGGCCGGCCGCTCGCGAGCTTCATCCATCCCGAGGATCTTGGCGAGACCGCCGGCGAACTGGATTCGCTGAGCCGCGGCGTCACGACGCTAGCGTTCGAGAACCGCTATCGCACCAAGGCGGGGGACTATCGGCTGCTCGCCTGGACTGCGGTGCCGGATGCAGGGCGCATTCACGCCGTCGGCCGCGACATCACCGAGGAGCGCCAGCTTGAGCGCGATCGCCAGCGAATCTGGACGCTGTCGCCAGTGCTGAAGGTGGTGGCCGACGTCACCGGCCGGATTGCCGACGTCAATCCATCCTGGACCAGCGTTCTGGGGTGGGGCCGTGAAGAGACGCTGGGCCGGCGCACGACGGATTTCATCATCGAGGATGAGGCGGCGTGGGAAGAGCGCGTGGCGCAGCTGACTGCGGGTACGCCGCTGCTCGAATATCAGACGGTGATGCGCTGCAAGGACGGCAGCCAGCGGATCATCAAGTGGAGCACGGTGCCAGAAAACTGCACCTTCTATGGCTTCGGCCGTGACGTGACCGCGGAGGTGGAGGCGGCCGCGACGCTCGCGGAGACCGAGGCGGCACTGCGGCAGGCGCAGAAGATGGAGGCGGTGGGCCAGCTGACTGGCGGCATCGCACATGACTTCAACAATCTGCTGCAGGGGATCACCGGCAGCCTGGAAATCGTGCAGCGTCGCGTGGCGCAGGGGCGGCTTGACGAACTGGACCGGTTCATCGCCGGCGCATCGGCCGCCGCCCAGCGTGCCGCGGCGCTGACCCATCGGCTGCTTGCCTTCTCGCGCCGCCAGCCGCTCGATCCGCGGCCGGTGCGCGCGAACGCGCTGATCGCATCGATGGAGGACATGCTCCGCCGCACCATCGGCGAGCGGATCAAGCTGGACCTGGTGCTCGACAGCGAGCTGTGGACGACGAAGTGCGATCCGAACCAGCTGGAAAGCGCGATCCTCAACCTCGTCATCAACGGCCGCGATGCGATGCCCGATGGCGGCACGCTGACGATCGAGACCTGCAATGCACACCTCGACAGCAGCTACGCCGCGACGCAACGCGGGGTGAAGCCGGGGCAATATGTCTGCATCTGCGTCACTGACACCGGGATCGGCATGGATGCCGACACGATGGCCAAGGCGTTCGAGCCGTTCTTCACGACCAAGCCGATTGGCCAGGGCACGGGGCTTGGCCTGTCGATGATCTACGGCTTCGCGCAGCAATCGGAAGGCTATGCCAAGATCTACAGCGAGGTTGGCCAGGGGACGACGTTCAAGCTGTACCTGCCGCGCCACCGCGGCGAGGAGGAGGAGCATGAGCCGCTGCCGCAGCTGACGCAGGACCATCACGCCGACGACGGTGAGGTAGTGCTTGTGGTGGAAGACGAAGCGGTGGTGCGAAGCCTGATCGTCGAGGAACTGCAGGAGCTCGGCTATCATGCGATAGAGGCGGATGACGGGCCGTCCGGGCTGGAAATCCTGCAATCCGACCAGCGGATCGACCTGCTCGTCACCGACATCGGCCTGCCGGGGCTGAACGGCCGCCAGATGGTGGATGCCGCGCGGGAGCAGCGCCCGGGGCTGAAGGTGCTGTTCATGACCGGCTATGCAGAAAATGCCGCGCTCGCCTCCGGCTTCCTCGAGCCCGGCATGGAGATGATCACCAAGCCGTTCGCGATGGAAGCGCTCGCCACCCGGATCCGACAAATGCTGGAAGCTTCCTGACCGCCGGTCAGGCGGCGGCGTAGATCCGGTCGAGCACGTCGGCCACGTCGACGAGGCGCTCGGCCGCGGGATCAAAGCGAGCACCTGACGCAAGACGTGTTGCCCAATCGGCAGCGGCGCGCCCACCCCATTCGTCGGGCGGGCTGGTCAAAAGCTTCGTCGACGTGCCGCGATAATGCTCCGCAGTGAAATCGTAGAAAGAGCCGTTCACGTTGCGCAGCGCAGCGCCGCCCTCGGTGCCATAGAAAGTCGCGCCGATTTCCGCCTCTCGTCCCGCGTGGAGCCGCCACGAACAAGCGAGGCGTACGATGGGGCCATCCGCGAGCCTGAAACTGGCGACGGCGAAATCCTCCACAGCATTGGCTTGCAGAGGCTGACCTTTGGCGGTGAGCCAGGCATCGACCTTGCTCTCGCTCGCAGGGAAATCCATCGCCCAGAGCGCCAGATCGACGAGGTGAACGCCAAGGTCCATGACGCAGCCGCCACCCGACAGCGCGCGATCGTAGAACCACGGCTTGTCCGGGCCGTAAGCGTTGTGAAACACGAGATCGATCGCGTGGACGCGCCCGAGGGCGCCGCTGCGCACCAGCTGGGCAATGCGCTCCATGCCGGCGGTGAAGCGGTACGACAGGTCAACCGCCAGCAGGCGATTAGCGGTGCGAGCCGCATCTAGAACGGCGCGCGCTTCCGCAGCATTACGCCCGAGCGGCTTCTGGCAGAACACGGCGGCCCCGGCCTCGAGCGCACGGATCGATTGTTCGGCGTGCAGCGCGCTTGGCGTGGCGATGACGAGTCCGTCGAGGCCGAGCGCCAGCATCTCGTCAAGCGACGCGCAGATCGCCGCATCGGGCGCGAGCTTGGCGGCTTCCTCGCTCATCTCCGGGGAGGGATCGCTGATCGCTGCCGCCTCGACGCGACCGGTATCGCAGATCGCCCCCATGCGGTGGCGCCCGATCCATCCCACGCCAAGGAAGCCGATGCGCGGTCGGGCGGTTGCAAGCGCGGGCGCGCGGCGTTCCATCACAGCCTCAACCATAGGTCACCAGCGCCTTGACGAACCCGTCCGGCTTGTCGCGGGTCGCGTCCAAAGCGTCGCCGACTTGTTCGAGCGGATAGACATGAGTGTAGAGCGGCGTCGGATCGAGCCGCCCCGACGCGACCGCGTCGACCGCCTCGCGCAGCCCGCGAAGGCACACCGCCGGATCGCGTTCATGCGCGTTGATCACGTCGATCCCCTTCCAGTTCCACGCCTGCATGTTCACCTGGCGCGGGCCGTCCTGGTGATAACCCGCGATGACGAGCCGGCCGCCCTCGCGCACCAGCTCCGCCGCGAGATCGAGCGGCCATTGCTTGCCCACCGCCTCGATCACGCGATCACAAAGCCGGCCGTCGGTCAGCTGTTTCACCTGCTCGATGATCGCCCAGTGATCGTCCATCACGATCGTCTCGGCGGCGCCGAAGGAACGGGCGAGATCGAGCGAAGACTGGCGACGTGAGATCGCGATGACGTGCGCGCCGGCGTCACTCGCCAGTTTGGTCAGCACCGCACCGAGAAAGCCGATGCCGATGATCGCGACCTGCTGGCCAGGCTGAATGTCACTGCGACGAAAGATGTTGAAAGCGCAGCCGAGCGGCTCGCCGGGGAAGGGCTGCCCATCGAGTTCGGGGGGCAGCGCGACCAGTGAGTCGGCACGTGCGAGATCATATTCGGCGAAGCTGCGGCCAGATAACGTTGCGACGCGGTCTCCCAAGGCGACATTCGCAACGCCCGGGCCGAGCGCATCGACGATGCCCCAGCCCTCATGGCCGAGCCCGCCGACCTCTCCGGGATAGGTCAGCCATTCGAGTCCCGCCCACGGCTCGAGGTTCGAGGCGCAGACCCCGCATCCTTCAAGCCGGACGCGCACCTCGCCTTCGCCCGGCTGGGGCAGCGACGCCGCCACGATCCGCATGTCTCCCGGCGCGGACAGCTGCGCCGCCCGCATCGTCTCCACCATGTCCGCCACGCTTACTCCGCTGCTTCCGAAAGGCCGACCGGCGCGGCGGCGCCAATCTCCTGCGCGAACCATGCCGCGGTCCGCGCCAGACCATAGTCGACCGGCACCTTGGGCGCCCAGCCGAGCACCGCCGAGGCACGGCTGATATCCGGCCGACGACGGCGCGGATCATCCTGCGGCAGTGGCTTGTAGACCACCCTGCCCTCCGTGCCGACGATGCCGAGGATGCGGTCGAGCAGATCGTTGACTGTCAGTTCGGTCGGGTTGCCGAGGTTGACCGGCTCCAGCCCGTCGATGTCGCTTTCCATCAGCGTCATCAGCCCATCGACCATGTCGCTGACATAGCAGAAGCTGCGCGTCTGCGTGCCGTCACCATGGATCGTGATGTCCTTGCCCGACAGTGCCTGGCAGATGAGGTTGCTCACCACCCGGCCATCGTCCGGATGCATGTTCGGGCCATAAGTGTTGAAGATACGCGCAACGCGCACCTCGACGCGGCCGAGGCGCGCATAATCGAACGTCAGCGCCTCGGCGGCGCGCTTGCCTTCGTCATAACAGGCGCGCGGGCCAGTGCAGCTGACGGCCCCGCGATAGCCCTCCTGCTGCGGATGCACTTCCGGATCGCCATAGACCTCGCTGGTCGAGGTGAGGAGGAAGCGTGCGCCGGCCTGCTCCGCGAGGCGCAGCAGATGGTGGGTGCCGACGACATTGGTTAGCATCGTATGTTCGGGATCGGCCTGATATTGCGGCGGCGAGGCCGCGCAGGCTAGATTGTAGATCCGCGTGATGCGCCGCGTGGCGGCGGTGATCTCGGCCGGCAGGGGCCGGGTGACATCCGCCTGGACGAAGCGGAGATTTGGCAGCGATTCCAGCAGGCGCAGGTTCGACGGCCGCGCCGTCTGCAGATTGTCGAGGCAGATCACCTCGTGCCCCTGTTCGACCAAGGCGCGGCAGAGGTGCGAGCCGATGAAGCCGGCCCCTCCCGCAACGAGGACGACGTCGCGCTTCCCTTCTTCCATCCCGTGATCCTCTTGTTTTGTTGTCATGCCGCCCCCGCAACCTGGAGGCGCGAGGCCATCGCCTCGGCGAGATACGCCTCAAGTTCTGCTGCGCGGTGCGACGCGGTATGGGCCGCCAGGACGCGTGCGCGCGCTGCCTCTCCCATCGCGGTCGCGTCCGCGCCTTCAATCGCCGCCACGACGGTGTCTTCGTCGGGCGCGGTCAACATCTCTCGACCGGGCGCGAACAAGGTCTCGATCCCGTCCCAGAGGTCGGAAATGATCGGTGTCCCACAGGCGCCGGCTTCAAACAGTCGGACCGAGGGCGACCAGCCCGCCGCGATCATGTCCGCGCGCGTGACGTTCAGCGTGAAGCGCGAAGCGGAGTAGAATACGGCATGGTCGGCAGGCGGCAAATGCTCGATCCGCTCGACATTCGCGGGCCAATCGATGTCCGCGGGGTATTGCGGGCCAGCGACGACGAAGCGCCGCTGCGGCAGCGCGCGCGCCGGCGCGAGCAACAACCGCTCCAGCGTCGGCTGGCGATCCGGGCTGTAGGTGCCGAGATACGACAGGTCCCACCGCTTGGCGGCGCCCGTTGGGGCGTACAGGTCAGAATCGACCGAGCAATAGAGCGCGCGGGCGGCGGGTGAGCCGTAGGTTTCCTCAAGCAGCTCCAGCGTCGGGCCGCCCGTGAAGGAGAGGTAAACGTCGTATCCGGGAATGCCTTCGGGCGAGAGATATTCGAAGTCGCCGCGCGCAAGCTTCGCCAGCGTCACCGGCGTGTCGATATCGTAGAAGGCGGTGACGCCGCGCGCCTTCTCCTGGACGAAGCGCCCGACCGCGACACCGTCAGGCACATAGGAGCCGACGATCACCGCATCGGCGGCGGCGATCTCGCCGCTCCATCGCGTGAGATCATCGAGATCGGCATAGAAGGCGAGCTGGCAGTAATCGGGGTTCGCGAGATCGCGCTGCCTGGCGTACCACGGCACGTCGCGCTCGAGGAACAGGATGTCATGCCCGCGCGCGGCGAAGGCCTTGAGCAGCGCGCGGAACGTGGTGGCATGACCGTTCCCCCAGGAGGAGGAAAGGCTGAGGCCGAGGACGACGAGCCTCATGCCGCTTCTCGCTGACGCTGGGCATGGGCCTTGAACAAGGCGTCCACCTGCGCGCCGCGCAACGTGTAAGTGTGTTCCGCGAGCACGCGGGCGAGCGCTGCCTGGCCGATTGCCTGGGCGCGTTCCGGCGTGAGCGCGGCCAAGTGATCGGCGACGTCCTGACCGTCACGAGCGACGAGCACTTCGGCGTCCGGCTTCAGGAACTGCTCAATCCCTTCCCATGCGTCGGTGATGAGGCAGGCGGCGGCGCCGGCCGCCTCGAACACGCGGGTCGCGGGCGAGAAGCCGACATTGGCCATGCTGTCTCGCGCCACGTTCAGCACCGCCTTGGGCGTGCAATTGAAGGCGTTGTGCTCGGCCGTGTAAACATGGCCGCGGTGCCGAACATTGGCGGGCATCTGCTTCGTCTCCCAGCCGTTGCCGCCGATCAGGAACTGGCGACCGGGAAGCGCGGCGGCGGGCCTGAGGAAGAATTCCTCCACCCGTGCCTCGCGATCGGGCAGGCGATTGCCGAGGAAGGCGAGATCGCAGGCGAAGCGCGGATCCGGCGCGACCGGAAAGTGCGTCGTCGGATCGAGCGCGTTGTAGACGGGGATGCACTCAGCCGCGCCGAAACCGCGATAGGCATCGATTACCGGCGGGCCGCCGCCGTACGTGAGCACCACGTCGAGATCGGGCAGCGCGGCGCGCACCGGATGTGCGGGATCGGCGCGCATCTCGTCCAGCGTTGCGGCGGCGTCGACATCCCAGAAGATGCGCAAGGCGCCGGGGCGGGCCTGTGCGATGATCCCTTCGAGCAATTCGCGATCGAACACGCCGACACCGTTCGCCTTGACGACGATGTCGGCGTCACGTGCCTCCGCCAAGACACCGCGCATCGCTTCTTCGGTGGCGGGGTAGACGACCGAGCGGGCCCATTCGGGCGGGTCGATATCGCGGTGCTGTTGCCGGTCGAACGCGTCGGGTTCGTAGAAGGTGATGTCGTAGCCGCGGGCGGCGAGATCGCGCAGGATGCCGCGATAGTAGGTGGCGGCGCCGTTCCAGTAGGAAGAGAGCAGGCTGGATCCGTAAAATGCGATCTTCACGCGGATTTCCTTGCGGGTTCGGGCGCAGCGAGCGTGGCGATGATGGCGAGCAGCTCGTCGACGCGATGCGCGCAGGTGTGACGGGCGCGGATCGTTTCGAGGCCGTTGGCGACGAGCGCCGCGCGCAAGGCCGGATCTTCTCGAAGTTGACGCAAGTGAGCAGTCATCTCGGCGGTGTTGGAGGCGAGAAGATAATCCTGGCCGGGGCGGAAAAGATGTTCGGCATCGTCCCACGGGGCGGAAACGAGCGGGATGCCGCAGGCGAGCGCCTCGAACACGCGGATCGTGGGGATGCCAGGCAGGATGGTGGAATAATAGCGGCGCGGCACGTGTACGGTGGCTAGGTGGCGCGCGAAGATCTCCGGCGCGCGGGCGTTGGACGCCCAGCCGCGATAGGTGACGCCGTAGCGGGCGAGCAGCGCCTTCGCGTCATCGGGATAGCGCACGCCGTAGATGTCCAGCGGCAGGGCGGCATCGCGTGCCGGGCGGAGGAGAAAATCCTCGATCTCCTGCGTGCGTTCGCCATCACCCCAGTTTCCGACCCACACGAGGCCTTCGCGCGGGCCCTCGGCCGCTGGCGGTGTGAAGTGGCGCGTGTCGGCGGCCTCGTGCCAGGTCCAGACACGATCACCCCAGCCCCAGCGGCGATAGACCTCGGACAGGGTTTCGCCGAATGCGAGGACGCCGTCATAGCCAGAGAGATCGAAGGCACGGATCGCATCGGGATCGCTGACGGCGCGGTGGTGCGTATCGTGGAACAGGAGCGTGAAGCGGCCGCCGCGGGCGCGCAGCGCGCCGATCGCGGCGACGAGCGCCGGCTCGTTCCATTCGTGGACGATGACGAGATCGGCGTCGCCGACCAAGTCGGCCGGATCGGTCGCGGGATCGAAGCTGTCCGAGGCAAGATCGGGATAGGCAGCGTGATAGGGATCCAGCCCCGCCTCGCCGGCGTCGGCCAGCAAGTTCGCGAGGCTCCAGTTACCTGTGGGCTCAAGCGCGCGCACGTCATGGCCGCGCGCCTTCAGATCGCGCAGCACGCCGCGCAGGAAATGCGCGTTGCCATGGTTCCAGCACGAAGCGAGCGAATGGGTGAAATAGGCGATCTTCATGCCGCCACCTTCGCGCGTGCCGCCACCGCGCCATCGAACAGCGCATCCATCGCCGCGGCGAGGCGGACAGGCGTGAATTCCAGCGCGCGGCGGCGCGCGAGCGTGCCGCGCAACCGGCGGTCCGCGGGCCCCGCGACGAGCTCCGCCACCGCGGCGGCGAAACCGGCGTCATCCTCGGCATCGACGAAGATCGCAGCGCCGCTCCACAACTCCCGGAAGGTGGGAATGTCGGACAGCACCAATGCGCAGCCGGCGAGCGCGGCTTCGAGCACGGCGAGGCCGAACGGCTCGTACCGCGCGGCGGACACGAAGATCGGGCGCGCGGCGAGATGCTCCGCGATTCCCGCGTCATCGAGCTGGCCGAGCAACTCGAGATGATCGAGCGCGAGGAACTGGCCCTTGGCATTGCGCTGCGCGCCGGCGGCGCGGAACGGGATGGCAAGTCGCGCGGCGGCGCGATCAAGCGTCGCGACGTTCTTCGCATCGTCCCACAAGCGACCGGCGGTGAAGGCGGCGTCCTCGGGAGCCTTCGGCGGCAATTCAAACGCCGCCCGCCCGTTGTGGACGACGTTCGGGGCCGTGGTGAGGCGGTAGCGTTGCTGTAGCGCCGCCGCGAAGGCATGGCTTGGCGCAACGACCCGATCCGCGCTTTCGAGGCCGCGCTGCATCAGATCGGTCTGCCACGCGAAATCGGCGGGTTCGGGCGCAGCGCCGAACATCGCCTGCCACCAAGTTCCGACGCAGCTGTGCGCCGTGGCGACGACCGGCAAGGTGAAGGCAGCGGCAGCGAAGGCGGGCTGGTTCACCTGCACCACGTCTGCACCGTGCTGCTCAGCGAGTCGTGCGATCGCGGCGCCGGTTTCCAGCACGGCGGCAGCGTCGCTGGCCGTCCAATCGAGCGGGAGGCCGGTGTCGAGCAAGGTGATGTCGCTGCCGAGCGTAGCCCGCTGCGTCGCCGAGGCCGGCGGGCCGAGCGTCGCGATCGTCACATCATAGCCGCGCGGTTGAAGTGCGCGGGCGAGTTCGGTGGCATATTGCCACACGCCGCCGACGCTGTCGGCGGTCATGAGCAGCCGGCGCGTCATGCGGCGGCCACGTTGGGAAGGCCGATCGGCGCGTTGATGCCGCGCGCCTCGGCGAGCCAGCGTGCCAATGCCGCGACGCCGCTACGCCAATCGACCTTTGGCCCGAGCCCAAGCGCGGACTCTGCCGCGCGCGTATCGGCCACAAAATAGCGCTGGTCGCCAGCGCGCCAGTCCGAGAAAGAGACATCGACCTCGCGGCCGATCAGATCGCCGATATAGGCGAGCAGCAAACGCAGGCTAATGGCATTGTCCGGCCCGCCGCCAAGGTTGAAGGCGCGTCCGGCGATCGCATCGATGTCCCGCCACGCGGCTAGATACGCGGCGACGGCGTCCGACACTTCCAGAATGTCGCGGACCTGATAGCCGTCGCCGTACAGCGTGATCGGCTTTCCTTCGAGCGCGCGGATTAGGAAATGCGCGACCCAGCCCTGATCTTCCGTGCCCATCTGGCGCTGGCCGTAGATGCAGCTCATCCGCAGCACGGCGGTGCGCAGGCCGAAGCTGCGCGCATAATCGAGCACATATTGATCGGCCGCGCCCTTGGAGCAGCCATAGGGCGTGTGGAAATCGAGTGGCCGCGTCTCGCCGATGCCATACGCCCGGGTGGCGGGATCGGCGGGGCGATAGGCCTCGCCCTCCAGCACGAAGTCCACGTCGGCGAGATCGCCATAGACCTTGTTGGTGGAGGCGAAAATCAGCGGCGTTTCGGGCGCGCGGGTGCGCAGAGCCTCCAGCAGACCAAGCGTGCTCGCGATGTTGATGGCGAAATCGTCCCGCGGATCGACCATGCTGGTGGTGACCGCGACCTGCGCGGCGAGATGAAACACCGCCTTGGCGCCGGCAGCCGCATCGGCAAGCTTCGCCTCGTCGCGGATGTCGGCGATGATCGGCCGGATGCGATCCCCGTGGCGCTGCACCAGCCACTCGAGGTTGGTTTCGACGCCCGCGCGGGACAGCGCGTCATAGACGATGACGTCATGCCCCGCCGCCGCCAGGCGATCGGCGAGGTTCGAACCGATGAAGCCAGCGCCGCCGGTGACGAGGACTGGTCGTGGATCGGCCTCGTCCGTCATGCGACGAGACCCCGCGTCTCGAGCTCGGCGCGCATCTGTTCGACACGGTCCTGCGCCGTCTGCTGCGCGACCCATTCGGCGAGTTCGGCAAGGCCGGCCTGAAAATCCTGGCTGGCAGTGAAGCCGAGCTTATCGGCGGCATAGCTCGTGTCGCAGAAGCAATGACGGATGTCGCCAATCCGCGCCTTGCCGACGATCTGCGGCGCGATATCGTTCTTGCCCATGGCCCGGGCGAGTTCGGTGGCAACCTCAGTGACGGAGCGATCCTTGCCCGAGCCGATGTTGAACGTGCCGCCTGCCGCCTGCGGGAGAACCAGCGCATCGGCAAAGGCGCGCGCCACATCCGTCACATGGACGAAATCGCGGCGCTGCTCGCCATCCTCGAAGATCATCGGCTGCTGGCCGTTGAGCAGGCGCGAGGCGAAGATCGCCAGCACGCCGGTGTACGGATTGGAAAGCGCCTGGCCGGGGCCATAGACGTTGAAGAGGCGGAGGCAGACGCCCTCCATCCCGTAGGGCGCGGCCATGATGTGGGTGGTGCGTTCCTGCACGTACTTGTTGAGCGCGTAGATCGAGCTGAGGTTCGGCCGCTTCCATTCCGGCGTGGCCATCGGCACCAACGGGCGGCCCTGTCCGTCGACCGGTTCCCAGTTGATGAGCCCGTCACGCAGGCCCTTTCGTTCGGCATCCTCGACCGTCGCGCCGTCCGCATCGCGGTACAGCCCCTCGCCATAGATGCTCATCGAGGAAGCGGTGACGACGCGGCGCACCGGCTTGTCGATCAGCGCCTCGAACAGGACGGCCGTGCCGACATCGTTGGTCGAGGTGTAGCGTTCGACCTCGTACATCGACTGGCCGACGCCGACTTCGGCGGCGAGATGGATGACGCTGTCGACACCATCGAGCGCGCGCGAAACGGCCGCCTTGTCGCGCACGTCGCCGCGGACCAGCTCCGCCTCCGAGTTCAGCATCTGCGACCCGTCGGTTTCACCGTGCACCTGCTCGATCAGGGCATCGAGCACGCGAACCTGATTGCCGCGGGCGAGAAGTTCGTCAGCGACGAAGCGCCCGATGAACCCTGCGCCGCCGGTGATCAGAACCTTTTCCATCCGCCCTCCCACGGGTCCGCAACGGCCGTTCGCTTGACAGCGAACAGCTATTCCGACCAGAAAACCCCAAGTTCAGCCGGAAACATCTTCTTCATCTTCTTTGTTCCGCAAATTTCTTAGAAGAAGCAGGAAGTTAATCTGGATCAAGTACATTAATCAGGGACGCGGCTTTCTCAGCGGAACATTGGCACTCGTGCGATGTTGCTGCTTCTATGTTGATCCTCGATTTCGTGTGCGCCTGAGGGATGGTCGTTTTCCTCGTGCGGCACGCCAGCCATGACGAGCTCGGCCGGGTGCTGAGTGGCCGATCCGACATTGCCATCAACGCAGCCGGCCGCGCCGAGGCCGGGCGGCTGGCAAAGCATCTGGCAGGGCGGCTGGCAGGCACGACGATTGGTGCGATCCACACCAGCCCGCGGCAGCGCGCCCGCGAAACGGCAGCGATCATCGCCGACGCACACGGGCAGAGCGTGGAGAACGCCGATGAGCTCGACGAGATCGACTTCGGCAGCTGGTCCGGCCAGCCGTTCGATGCTTTGGCCGGCGATCCGGCGTGGCAGGAGTGGAATGCGCGACGCGGCACGGCGTCGACACCGGGGGGCGAGGACATGAAGAGCGCGACGGCGCGCGCGGTGCGCCATATCGAGGCGGCAGCCGGCGACGTGCCATTGGTGTGCGTGAGCCATTGCGACGTGATCCGCGGGATCGTGGCGCATTATCTGGGCCTGGACGCTGACCGGCTGCTGTCGTTCGACGTGGATCCCGCGTCGCTGACGGAGATCGCGCTGCATCCGGGCGGCGGGCGGGTCGTCTCGATCAACGAGCGCGCACTGTGAGCGAGCTGCGCAGCCGGGTGGAGGCGCTGGCGCCGTGGTTCCACAATATCGATCTGGGCGATGGTGTCGTCACCGCGCCCGATCACTTCCTGGGTGATTATCCACGCTTCAAATTCGAGCGTTTCGCCCATGCGCTGCCGGCGGATCTCAGCGGCAAGACGGTGCTCGACATCGGGTGCAACGCCGGCTTCTATTCGGTGGAGATGAAGCGGCGCGGAGCGGCGCGCGTCGTCGGCATCGACAGCGACGATCGCTATCTGGCGCAAGCGCGGCTGGCGTGTACGGCCCTTGGCTTCGACAATATCGAGTTCCGCAACCTCTCCGTCTATGACGTCGCGGCGCTGGGCGAGCGGTTCGATCTCGTGATCTTCATGGGCGTGCTGTATCACCTACGGCACCCGCTTCTGGCGCTGGACCTGATCCGCGAGCATGTCGCGGGAGACATGCTGCTGTTCCAGACGATGCAGCGCGGATCGACCGAAGTGGCCGACGTGCCGGAGAACCACCCCTTCCACATGGAAGGGACGTTCGAGCCATCGCCGATCTTCGACGAGCCCGGCTATCCCAAGATGCATTTCATCGAGCGGCGCTACGCCGATGACTGGACCAACTGGTGGGCGCCCAACCGCGCCGGATCCGAGGCGATGCTGCGCGCCGCGGGGTTCACCATCGAAGAGCAGCCGGAAGACGAGGTCTATCTGTGCCGGGTCGCGCCCGTGCCCTACGCCGACTGGGGCGGGCAGGCGGCGGTCTATCCGGCGAGGGGCGCAACGCCCGCACACCAGACAGCGGAGGGGGATGCATGATCGAAGCGGCGATGATCTGGAACGAGCCGAACAACAAGTCTCACTGGGATCCGGCGATCGACCCCGACTGGTCGAAATTCGCCGATCATGTGGTCCGCGCCGGGAATGCGATCCATGCCGTCAATCCCGCCGTGACGCGCGTGCTGGGCGGCATGTCACCGATCGACCCGCACTGGCTGCGCCGGATCGAGGACTATGGCGCGCTGGACGCGGTCGATGCGGTGGCGGTGCACGGCTTCCCGCTGGACTGGAACCTGTGGCCGATTGCCGCCTGGCCGAACAAGATCGCCGAGATCGAGGCGGTGACCGACAAGCCGATCTGGGTGACCGAGGTCGGTGTCAGCTCGTTCGGGGCGGAGGAAGTGCAGGTCTTCGGGCTGGAGAAGACCGCTGCGCTGCTGAAGCACCGCGTGCCGCGGATCTTCTGGTATTCATTGTTCGACCTGCCGGTGAGCTGGGGAGCGGAGACGCGGCACCGCGAGGCGGAAGGATCATCCTATTACCGGCATTTCTACCTCGGCATGATCCGCGAGGACGGAACGCCAAAGCCAGCGCTGGAAACCTATGCCGCGCACGCCGCCGACATCGGCCTGATGCAATGGTTCCACTTCGAGGACCCGCGGCTGGACGAGGCGGTGAGCTGGATGAAGCGGCTGGGCACGAAGCGAATCCGCACCGGGCTCTCGTGGGCCGACAGCTTCCGCCCAAATGCGGTCGACTGGTTCGACCGGCAGATGGAGGCGCTGGCGGATTTCGAGGTGACCGTCACCTTCTGCTTCACGCCGGCGCATCTCGGCGTTGCGCCGCATCACACCAGCCCGGCGGCGGACCCGCAGGGCTTCGCGGACTTCTGCGCCTGGATGATCGACCGCTATGCGCAGGCCCAGCCGGCAGCGACGGTGACGCCGATTACCGCAGGAGAGGTAGCGGTCGACGCATCGCCCTTCGCGACGCTGCATTTCGACCGCGACGAGCGGCTCGCGGGCGAGCGGAGCGTCGCCTGAGCGATGTGGTCAGCGCTGGTTCACAACGATCGCGGCATGAGGCGAGGCATGCGCACGATCATCCCTGCCGCGATGGCGGCCGCCGCCGTTCTTGCCACGCCCGTAGTGGCGGCCCCGCGGGACACGCCCGAGGCCCAGCTGCAGAAGATGCTGGCGGGGCGGGTGGCGGGGAAGCCGACGCGCTGCATCCCGCTGTCCGCCATCAATTCGAGCGAGATCATCAACGGCAAGGCGATTGTCTATCGCGCCGGCAGCACGCTGTACGTCAACGAGCCGCGATCGGGCGCGCAGCAGCTCGACCAGAATGACGTGCTGGTGACGCGGACGATCGGTACGCAGCTGTGCAGCATCGAATCCGTCCAGCTGGTCGATCGCAGCTCACGCATGCCGAGCGGCTTCGTCGTGCTGGGCGATTTCGTGCCTTATACCAAGGCGAAAGCAGCGAAGTGACTGCCCGGCGGGCTTGATCCTGATCAGCGAGTTTGCCGGGAACGTAGCGGGCCCCTGTCCGGTTCGATCGGCATCCATTGACTGGCCGATCAAGACGCATGACCACAACCCAGATACAACCGATCGACGCGCAGCAAACCCAACAGCAGCGTGACGCGCTGCTCCAGCTTCTGACGCTGCTGCGCGACCATCATTACGATTTCTTGGCGCCGACCCCCGCCTCGCACGAACGGGTGCTGGCGCGGCCGGGCCGGCAAAGCGGCAGCACGACCGAGGACCTGCTCGGCTGGAACGTGCCGTGCCGCAGCGACGCCATGGACGAAGCAGTGACCGCAGCGCTGGACGCCGCGGGGCTGCTCGAGCGAGACGACGACGGCTTCGTGAAGGCGGGCGTGCGGGTGTCAAGGCTGTTCGACTGCCTGTTCGTTCATTCCGCCTTTCCGACGGCCGCGAAGGATTCGGTCTTCCTCGGCCCCGACAGCCATCGCTTCGCCGATTACATCTCGCGCAACATCGCCGGGCTAAAACCAGGTGCGAAGATCCTGGATTATGGCGCCGGCGCCGGCGCGGGCGGGATCGTTGCCGCGACGCTGCATGGCGACGCGACGTTGACGCTGGCAGACATCAACCCGAAGGCGCTGGCGCTCGCCTCGGTCAACGCGACCGCAGCGGGCGTGGAACATCACACCGTATCCACAAAATCAGTAGGCGACGTGGACGGGCAGTTCGACCTGATCGTCACTCATCCGCCCTTCATGATCGACCGCGACCGGCGCGCCTATCGCGACGGCGGTGATCTTTACGGCGGGCAATTGTCGCTCGACTGGACGCTGGCGGCGATCGAGAAGCTGACGCCGGGCGGACGCTTCCTGATGCACACCGGCGTCTCGATCGTCGAGGGCCGCGATGTGGTGCAGGAGGCGCTGAGCGAGGCGATGCCGGCGATCGGCTATCGCTACGACTATCGCCTGCTGGATCCCGATATCTACAGCGACGAGTTGGAGAACGAGGTGTACGCCGAGGTCGACCGGATCGCCGCGATTGGCCTGTGCGTGGTGCGCGATCCCGCGGCCGGGCCAGTGACGCAAACATCGTGATTCAGGTTAGTCGCCCCCGAGTTTCGGGAACCCGGCCGCGCACCCGCCGCTTCCCTTCTCGACCGCTTTGAACACCGGACCCCGAAGCCGATCCGCGTTAATCACCGCAGGAGCGACGATAATGAACGATCCCGCTACCCGCCTCTACGGCACGGCCGCCCCGTCCAATCGCCAGGACGCCGCGCTGAACGGCATACGCGGCGAGGGTGTCGCGGATGTCGATGGCCCGGGCTATCACCGCACGGTATTGCCGGAGGACCAGCCGGCAATCGAGGTAGAGGAAATCTCCGGCGTGGCTTTTGCCGAAGCCAGCCGGATGGTGGCGTCGCCGCATGCTGCTGCCACGCCGGTTGCGTCCGTCGGCGGATGGGCGCCGGCCGATCACCCGCTGCCGGACACGCCCCGTGCGCCATCGCCGTGGCCGTGGATCGCGGCCTCGCTCGCGCTCGGCTTCATGATCGGGCGACGCCAGGGCGCCTCGGCACGCGCGGCGAACGAGCGGGCATTGGCGGCGGAGCGCGCGAACCGGCATGCGCTCGATCAAGTCCTGATCTGACGCACAAGCCGCTTGTCGCGCGTGCCGGGGCGGGCGCCCCGGCACGCGCTGTTGCCGTCAGCGGCTCGCCTGGTTCTTGCCGGCGCCGGGCTTCCAGGCACCGGGCTTGGTTGGCGGATCCTCCGCCGCACCGGCGCCGCTGCCACGCGCCTCGCCAGTCACAGGGTCGACCGACGCGCGTGCGCCGGCCCCCTCCCCGCCCTCGGCCGGATCGGCGTTCACGGCGCCGGCAGGGTCGGCGCGGCGCATCTCCTCCTCCCGCTCCCGCGAATAGGATTGGCCGAAGAGGCCGACATCATGATCGAACGAGTTCTGCGGCGTCTGCCGCTCCGGGTCGACGGCTGGGTGATCGGTGCGTTCCATGGCGGCTCTCCTCAGGCCTTTGCTGTCGACGCGCCGGATTCGGCGTAGAGCGAGGCATAGCGCCGGGTGACGAGCGGCAAGGATTCATCGATCCACTGGGCCATCGCCTGTTCCTCGCCCAGAGATTGCTGGAGCAGCGGCGCGACCTGCGCGAAGCCGCCATCCTCGGCGAGAATGAGAAGCGACTTGTAGGCGGCGATCTCGAAATGCTCGAAGGCGTAGTTGGCGAAGCTGTTCTTCACGATCTCGTCACCGGCCACCGAATGGGTGAGCGCGGCCATCCCGCCCGACAGGCTAAGCCCCAGATCCTTGAACGCCGAGGCGCTGGTGCCGAGGGTGGCGAGAATCTCGTCAAGCCGGGCGATCTGACCGTTCGTTTCCTCGATATGCGCGCGCAGGCGATCGGCCACCTCAGGGTAATGTTCGATCCGCGATACCTGCGGCGTCATGATCGAAAGCGCCTGCTTTTCCACCGCGTGCGCGTTGACCAGACCGGTCACGAACAATTCGCGAAGCGTGTCCTGCTGTGTTGCCATCTGTCTTCTCCTCCATGGGGGGTGTTGTTGCGGTTGAAGGGTGATCGGGGACGGATCAGAGCGGCGTGCCGGCCTGGCAGCGTTCGAGTTCGACCGGATCGTGTGCGCAGGTGATCGTCACCTCGTCGCGCTTCTCGATTGACAGGAGGCGGAGCCGTTCCTGGTTGCGCAGGCGGCTCGTTGCATCCGTCTCCATCAAACGCTGGTAGGCACGCAGCCCCGGCGTGCAGCGGCGGCGCGCCTGGCGCATTTCGCCGCGGTAGAAATAGGCGTCGCCAGCGTGGAGCAGCCAGCGGCCGTCGTCGCGCCGGACGGCGACGCCGGCGTGACCCCAGGTGTGGCCGGGCAGCGGCACGAGCAGGATCTCGGGCGGCAGACCCACGAGACCGCGCACCGCATCGAAGCCGAACCATGGCTCGCCCGGCGCGCTGTAGCAGCGCCATTCCGCAACGCCGTTCAGCTGCGGCGGGCGCCAGCGATTGCGCGCGACGAACCCTTCGTGCGGGCTGGTTGCATCGTCATATTCGCGCTGCATCACATGGACGGTGGCGGCGGGGAAATCCTCCAGCCCGCCGGCGTGGTCGAAGTCGAGATGCGTGACGACGATGTGGCGGACGTCGGCCGCGTCATACCCCAAGGCTTCGATTTGGCGGATGGCGGTTTCGCGTTCGCGCAGCTGGATGTTGAGCATCGCGCGCCACGGGCGCGGCACGCGGGGATCGGGCGATGCATGGGGGTGCGCAACGTCACGCAGGCCAAAGCCGGTGTCGACCAGCACCAGGCCGTGCGCGTCGGTTTCGATCAGCAGGCAATGGCCGACGATCGTGCCGAACGGGCTGACGCTCCGGCCGTCGAACAGCGCGCCGCCGAGCGGGCAATCAGTGCCGCAATTGAGATGGTGGATGCGCAACGCCGTCCCCTTGAATGAGGCGACCGGGCAGGCCGGGCCCCAAAACGAGCCACCGCACCCGGCGTTTGGCCTCCTGAAACGGACGAGGGCGCGGTTAGTCGCTTCGCCAGCGCAACGAAGCGCCGGCTTTTTCAATGATTTAGGTTAAGAAGATCGGCCCCTGCGCCCGAAACCGCTGTGCTGACGGCACGTTCTGGCGCCGTGACGACACTCTTACCCGAGGCAGAGATCACCGAGCGGGAGCGTGCGCGCGGGCTGCGGCTGCTGGTGATCGAAGCCGCCTTTTCCGGCGGGGCGGCTGCGCTCACCTCCGGCGTCATCCTGACAGCATTTGCGCTCCATCTTGGCGCGTCGAACCTGATGGTGGGCGTGCTGGCGAGTATCCCCTTCCTGGCGCAGCTGCTGCAGGTGCCGGCAATCGGGCTGGTCGAGCACTGGCGACGGCGCAAGCAGATCGCCGTCGTCACCAGCGTGATTGGCCGGGCGATGCTGGCGGTGATGGCGGCAGTCGCGTTCTTCACCGGATCAGGGCCCCTGATCGTCTTCTTGGCGGCGCAGATGATCCTGTGCGGGTTGGGCGCGATCGGTGCCTGCGCCTGGAATTCGTGGATGCGCGATCTTGCGCCGGAAGAGCAGCTGGGCAGCGTCTTCGCCAGGCGGACGGTATGGCTGACCGGGATCGGTCTGGTGCTCGGCCTTGCCGCTGCGCTGGCGCTGGACCTGACGCCCGCCGGATCGCGAGGGCGCAACCTGGTGTTCGCGGGGATGTTCGCCGCTGGCTGCATCACCGGGCTGATCAGCGCGCGGATCGTGGCGGCGATGCCGGAGCCGTTGATGCCGCCCGCGCCGGGCCCGATCAACCTTGGCGCGCTGCTGCGCCAGCCGCTGCGCGACGAGAATTTCCGCCGTTTGCTCGTTTTTGTGGCGAGCTGGCAGTTCGCGATCAACCTGGCGACGCCCTTTTTCACCGTGTTCATCGTCCGCCAGCTGCGCTTCGACCTCAGCTTCGTCATGGTGCTGAGCGTGATCAGCCAGATCGCCAATATCCTGGCGCTGCGCCTGTGGGGCACGCTGAGCGACCGGTTCGCCAACAAATCGGTGCTCGCGCTGTGCGCGCCGACCTATATCGTGGCGATCGTCGGCATGATCGGCGCCTCGCAATTCGCTGACCCGGACGTGGTGAAGCTCTGGCTGGCGTTACTCCACATGATCATGGGCGCCTCGATTGCGGGCGTCACGCTGACGAGCACCAACATCGCCCTGAAGCTCTCCCCCAAGGGATCGGCGACCGCGTATGTCGCCAGCGCGGCGCTGGTTACGGCGATCGCGGCTGGGCTGGCGCCGATCCTGGGCGGGCTGCTTGCCGACTTCTTCGCTGCCCGTCAGTTCGAACTGGTCGCGCGCTGGAGCGGCCCGAACGGCGTGTTCGCGTTGCCGATCGTGCTGACGCAGTGGGACTTCTATTTCCTGATCGCCGGGATCATCGGCGTCTATGCGATTCACCGCCTGTCGCTGGTGCAAGAGCGCGGCGAGATCGAGCGGCGCGAGATGGTGGGCCATGTGCTGATCGAGACGCGGCGGACGATCCGCAATATCTCCAGCGTCGCCGGCCTACGCGCGGCCACCGACCTGCCGGGCGCGCTGGTGCGCGATGCCCGGCTGCGCGTGCGCCTGCGCCGTGCGCAGCTGGCGCGGCGGCGGCATCGGCAGCTGGATCAGGCCTATGCGGATGCCGGCTTGGGCGACGCTTTCTAGCCGCCGACCGCGCGGCGATCGCGCGGGTGGAAGAGCTGCCCGCCTTCGACGACATAGATGATCGCGAGCACGGCGAGGCCGATGCACAGATAGCCGACCGCGAGCGGCATGGTGGTGCCCGCATAGGCCTGGCCGATCGCGGAGCCGACGATCACGGCGCCGATGCTGGTGATGAAGCCCTGCACCGAGGATGCGGTGCCGGCGATATGGCCGACCGGCTCCATCGCCATCGAACCGAAGTTCGATCCACACAGGCCAATGCACGTCATGCTGAGCGCCTGGAAGAAGATATAGGTGGTCAGCGTCTCCCAGCCTGCCTGGATCACCAGGATATGGGCCAGCGACAAAGCGATGAGGCCGAGCACCGCGCTTTGCGAGATGAGGCGAGTACCTAGCCGTTCCACCAGTCGGCTGTTCGCGAAGGCGGCGAAGCCCATCGCGCCGGCGCAGATCGCGAACAGCCAGGTGAAGCGGTCCCCCGCCCCGAACTCGTCGACGAAGATCTGCTGCGAGGACGAGACGAAGGCGATGATCCCGCCGAAGGTGAGCGAGGCGGCCACGGCGTAGCCGAGCGAGAAGCGGTTCGAGAGAGTGAGCGCGTAGTTTTCCCGCAGGCGGGAGAGCGAGATCGGCACGCGGCGCGATACCGGCAGCGTCTCAACGAGCCGGATCGCCGACCAGCCGAGCACCACGGCCGCGAACCCGCCGAGCACGTAGAAGATGAAGCGCCACGGCCCGAAGGCGAGCAGCCCCTGCCCGAGAGACGGCGCAAGGATCGGCACCAGGAAGAAGATCATCTGCGCCATCGACATGGTGCGCGCCATCTGCCGGCCGGACGAGCCATCGCGGACGATGGCCACCGCCAGCACGCGGGTGGAGGCCGACATCAGCCCCTGCAGCATGCGCGCGCCGAGCAGCGCCGGAAAGGTCGCGGAGCTTGCCGCGAAGATGCTGGCCGCTACGAAGCCGGCGAGGCTGGCGATCAGCACCGGGCGGCGACCATAGCGATCCGCCATCGGCCCGTAAAACAACTGCGCTGCGCCGAAGCCCAACATGTAGAAGGTGATCACCCACTGGCGGTGATTGGCGGCGGTGACGCTCAATTCGTTACCGATATCCGCCAAAGCGGGCAGCATGAGATCCACGCCTAGCGCGTTGACGGCCATCAATGCCGCGATGAAGGCAACAAACTCACGGCGATTCATGCCGGCGGGCGCTGGGTTCGGCGTCATGGGGCCGCCTATCCACTGTTGCTACCGAAGCAACAAGGGAAGCCTTGCCTCCCTTTCGATAGAAGCGCCGCGCGTTCTGGTCGAAGCGCCAGTTCTGGTGAGTTTCCTGACGCCGAAGCTTGGCGGAGTACATCGCGTCACATCTCTCCCGTGGCGACGCGAACTTCCGACTGCTAGTTGCGTTGACGACAGGTGCAACGAGGAAGGTGACTGAATGGCGTACGCTGGCTCGCGCGACGCACCGACCGGCATCGCGGGCTTGGATGAAGTGCTTCGGGGCGGCCTGGAGCGCAGCCGGACCTTCTTGCTGGAAGGCCAGCCGGGCACCGGCAAGACCACCATTGCACTGCAATTCCTGGTTGACGGCGCGCGGGCGGGCGAGCGGTGCCTCTATATCACTTTGTCGGAAACCGAGGACGAGCTGCGCTCCGCCGCGGCGTCGCACGACTTTTCGCTCGAGGGCGTGCATGTCTACGAACTGATCCCACCGGAGAATCTGCTGGACGAGAACCAGCAGCAGAGCCTGCTCTATTCCTCCGACCTCGAACTCAGTGAAACCGCGAAGCGGATCTTCGAGATCTTCGAGGACGTGCGGCCCGAGCGCGTGGTGCTCGACAGCCTGTCGGAAATCCGGCTGCTGGCGCAAAGCTCGCTACGCTATCGCCGCCAGATACTCGCCCTGAAGCACTATTTCGCGCAAAGCCGCGCGACCGTGCTGATGCTCGACGACCTGACGAGCGACGTGAACGACAAGACGGTCAATTCGATCGCGCACGGGGTGGTGCGGCTGGAGGAGCTGGCGCCCGAATATGGCGCGGAGCGGCGCCGGCTGCGCGTGATCAAATATCGCGGGCGCCGCTATCGCGGTGGCTTCCACGACTTCGCGATCGAGACGGGCGGCGTGCGCGTCTTCACCCGGCTGGTGTCGGCCGAGCACAAGGGCGGCTTCGCGCGCGAGGCGCTGTCGACGAGTTCGCCGCAGCTGAACGCACTTCTAGGCGGCGGGATCGATCGTGGATCGAGCGTGCTCATGCTGGGCCCCGCGGGCACCGGCAAGTCGCTGCTGTGCCTGACCTTCATCAAGACGGCGATCGAGCGCGGCGAAAGCGCGGCGATGTTCGTCTTCGACGAGGAGCTTCAGCTGCTGATCCAGCGCGCGTCGGCTCTCGGGATCGATCTTCAGGGCTATATCGATGACGGCAAGCTGGTGCTGGAGCAGGTGGACGCCGCGGAGCTGACCCCCGGCGAATTCTCCTCTCGCGTCCGCGCCTGCGTCGAGCAGCGTCATGCGCGCACCGTCGTGATCGATAGCCTCAACGGTTATCAGGCCGCCATGCCGGGCGAGCAGGCGCTGGTGCTGCACGTCCACGAACTGCTGCAATATCTCAACCGCCAGGGCGCCACGACCTTCCTGACGGTGGCGCAGCATGGGCTGATCGGCGAAATGCGCTCGCCGGTCGACCTCACCTATATCGCCGATACGGTCCTGCTACTGCGCTATTTCGAGGCGCACGGCCGCGTGCGCCGCGCGATTTCAGTGATCAAGAAGCGCACCGGCATGCACGAGGATACGATCCGCGAATATCAGATCGGCGGTCGCGGCTTTACGCTGGGCGAGCCGCTGCACGCCTTCCAGGGCATCCTGCGCGGTGTGCCCGAGGTGCTTGGCGACGTGCCCTTGCTCAGGCGAAGCGACGCGTGACCGTTACCGCCGTCTCTGAACGCGCATTGATCCTGGCACCGCATGGCCGCGACGCGGCCGTCGCGGCGAGCATGCTGTGCGAGGCGGGGATCGCGGCGACGGCCTGTCGGGGCCTGGGCGGCCTGGTCGATGAACTGGGCCGCGGTGCGGGCTTCGTCGTCATGACGGAAGAGGCAGTCGCAAACGTCGATCTGCGCGCAGTCGTCCGCTGGATCGAGGAACAGGAGGAATGGTCCGACCTGCCGATCATCCTGCTGACCACACGGGGCGGCGGGCTGGAACGCAATCCGGCGGCGGCGCGGCACCTCGATATCCTGGGCAACGTCACCTTCCTCGAGCGACCGTTTCATCCGACGACGCTGATCAGCCTCGCGCGTTCGGCATTGCGCGCGCGGCGGCGGCAATATGAAGCGCGTGCACGCCTTCTGGCGTTGCGCGCAAGCGAGACCCGCTTTCGCACCCTGTTCGATACGATGGACGAAGGCTTCTGCGTCATCCAGTTCTTTGACGGGCCGCACGGGCCGCTCAGCGACTATGTCCATGTTCAGGCCAATCCTGCGTACGAACGCCATGCCGGTATCCCCAACGTGGTGGGGCAGAAGGTGCGCGAGATGGTGCCCGAAGAGGCGGACGACTGGGTGGCGCTGTATCGCGACGTTCTCGTCACCGGCAACGCCATCAGGTTCAATCGCGAGCTGGTGGCGACCGGCCGGCACCTGGAGCTGGCCGCGTTCCGCGTCGAACCCGAGGAGCGCCGCGAAGTCGCAGTTATTTTCCAGGACGTGACCGAGCGGCGGCGCGCCGAGTTGGCGCTGCGCGAACTGAACGAGACGCTGGAACACCGGATCAGCGAAGCGATCGCAGAGCGCGAACAGGCGCTGGCGCAATTGCACGAGGCGCAGAAGCTGGAGACGATCGGCCAGCTCACCGGCGGTGTGGCGCATGATTTCAACAATCTGCTGACACCGATCACCGGAACGCTGGACCTTCTCGAGCACCGTTACGGCGATGATCCACGGTCAGCACGGCTGATCGACGGGGCGTTGCAATCCGCCGAACGCGCCAAGACACTCGTGCAGCGACTGTTGCAGTTCGCGCGGCGCCAGGCGCTGGAGAAGCGTCCGGTCGATACCGGTGCGCTGATCGAGGGGATGCGCGATCTGATCGCGAGTTCGATCGGTGGCCAAATCGAACTCGACATTCACGCGCCCACCGGGCTGCAGCCGGCGCTGGCCGATCCGAACCAGCTGGAGCTCGCCATCCTCAACCTGTGCGTCAATGCGCGCGACGCAATGCCCGACGGCGGGGTGCTGAGCCTGTGCATCGATCAGGTGGAGATGGACTGGGGCACCTCCCCTGCCCTGTCGCCCGGCACATACGTGCGTATCGTGGTGATCGATGATGGCGAGGGCATGGACGAAGAGACGCTCGCCCGTGCCGTGGAGCCCTTCTATTCGACCAAGGAGCGCGGCAAGGGCACCGGGCTTGGCCTGTCGATGGTGCACGGCTTGGCGGCGCAGCTCGGCGGCACCTTCGTATTGTCGAGCAAGCCGGGCGTTGGCACGCGGGCGGACCTCTATCTGCCCGCCGCCACGACGATTGCCGGGGTAACGCATCATCGCGGGCCGCAGCGCGCAACGGCGAACAGCCGGCCGCTGGCCATCATGCTGGTCGATGACGAAGATCTGGTGCGTGCCGGCACGGCCGAGATGCTGCGCGATCTGGGCCATAAGGTGACCGACTTGCCGGGGGGCGCGGAGGCGCTTGCCGCGCTTGACGCTGGCCTCATGGTGGATGTGGTGATCACCGATTACATGATGCCGCGCATGAATGGCGGTGAACTGGCGGAGCGGCTGCTGGCGCGGCGGCCTGACCTGCCCGTGCTGGTGGTGACCGGCTATGCAGGTGGAGACCTGGAAATCGCCCTGCCCCAGCTCGCCAAGCCCTTCCGCCAGGCCGATCTTGCCGCTGCGCTGGCTGACCTGACCGAACCGACACGACATACCCCGGTCGAAGCAGCGATTCCGCAGACAGGAACGTAGCGCCGCACCTGTCGTTACCGGTTCAAGCAACACGGGAGCGAAGGACATGCCGAGCGCCAAGGAAGCGAAATCATCGACCGCCCGGACGATCGCCATTGGCGCGGTAGGCGGCGTGGCGGCAGGGTTGCTCGCCAATCTTGCGCGAAAGGCCGCCGTCCAGGCACCGAGTGCGCTGGCCGGCAATTGGGACAAGGCGCTGGCCGCGGAACACGCCGCCGCGCTCAAGATCTTCGACCTGCTGGAAAAGACCACCGAGGAGGATCCGGTGAAGCGCGCGTCGCTGCTCGCGCAGCTGAAGCATGCGGTGGGCAAGCATGCCTGGCAGGAAGAGAATGTCATCTACACGATGATGCGCGACCACGGGCTGACCGAGGCGGCGGACCATCTCAACCACGAACATGGTTATGTGAAACAATATTTCTTCGAGCTATCGGAGATGCCGAAGACGGATCCGGCGTGGCTGCCCAAGCTGGGCGAATTCCGGACGCTGATCGAGAAGCACATGGAGGAAGAGGAGCGCGACATCTTCCCACGGCTGCGCGGCCAGCTGAGCGAGGCGCAGAACAACCATGTGACGGCGGTAATGAACAAGGAAGGATTGCGGCTCGCGTAGCGCGCCGCCGCCTCACCAGCCCTGCACCGCCTCCGGATCGGACAACGCAACGAGCCGCCGCGCGGCGCGGCGCGCAAAGGCGAGGGTGCATTTCTTGCGCGCGTGGGTGTTCATCGCTTCCGTCTTCGCCTCGCGCACCACGGCGGCATCATAGCGATCAGCAACGATCAGGCCGGTGCGTTCGGGAAGGAACGCCTCGCCGGCGATGGGTGAATGATCAAAGCCTGCCGGCACCGCCCAGAAGAAGCGATCACAATGCGGCAGATAATCCTGCCACTTGTTGTCACCGAGCAGGTCGGCGCGCGACACCTTGATCTCGATGATGGTGATCTGGCCGCGCGCGTCTAGCGCCATCAGATCGACCCGTCGGCCGCCGTCGAGCGGCACCTCTCCCATGGCGACAAGCTCATGCCGCAGCAGAAGCCTTGTCACGCCGCGCGCGACATCCGCGGCACAGAGTGGAGAGAGGGGATCGTCTACACAGGTTTCCGGCGTGGTAAGCACGCAAGAAACCTTAGAACAATTCAGGAACGTTGAAAAGCCTTAGCGATAGAAGACGTGGTTGCCGATCGAGGCAACCTTGCGCAGGCTCGCCGCCGGGGCACGCCCGCGGTTGAAATACAGGGCGCGTTCGGCCTGGCTCTCCCATGCGTCAGCCAGCGCGACGCGCGCCACGGCGACTGCAGTGCGGTACGAACGGCTGTTCTCGTCAATGGCGGGGATGCGACCGCCGCGCACGAAGCCGAACTGGCCACGCTGGGTCACCACATCGCAGACGTCCGACGGGAAGCGGCCCGACTTGGACCGGTTCAGGATCACGTCCGCCACCGCGAGTTGACCCGAAAGGGGCTCACCACGCGATTCGTGGTAGATCGCACCGGCGAGGCACTGGATCGCCTCGTCGTCGCCATCATGGGTCGGCTGCGCTGCGACTGCAGCAGCAAGCGAGGGATATGCAACCGTATCGCCCGTCGCGAGTTCATCAGTGACAGGGCTGGTCGGTGCAGAAACCGGTGTCGACTGTTGCCCGGTAATGGGCACCATCGTCGCGGTGGGCAGCGGGAGCGTGGGCTCAACCTGAGCTGCAAGGCCAGCCGTGCTCTGCACGCCGAGGCCGAAGAAAGACACAGTCATGGCCACCGCAACGGCGGCCCGCGAAAAGAACGACATTCTAAACAGTCAAAGGCGGTGGGTACGCGGAAGCGACCGCATGCTCCGTGAACGGAACATCGATCGTCCGGGATCCCCCCGACTGCGTCACCGCACGGATCGCACCCGCCGCGGCACAACGCTTGAAAACGATGGCCGGCAGGTCGCCGCGTAGCCGTCTAGAGTCAATTACCCGAGGATTGTTTCAGCGGCGAACCGTTCGGAGTCCGCGATGTCCAGAGCAACTACCCATAGATCAGGGTCGCGCGAACGGCGCTTCTTCCAATAATCATCAGGTGAGTCGCTGCTACCTTCAACGGGGCCGCAGGGAACGAGCGTATCATTACCATCAAAGTCTATGCGCCGCTCGAGCAGCCGGCCTTCCTGTTCCAAAACAAGGAGAATGGCGCCGGCATCGGGATCGCCCCGCGCGAGGATCACGGCGATCCCGCCGGCGTCATTGACCCGCCGCAACAAGGCGCCGACGACGAGATGAGTCGGCAGGCGTGCGATCACGCCGTGCGATATCCGGGCAGGGACGCGAGGGGGATGCGGCTGCGCATGAAGGTACCGGTGCCGCGGGCGACCTCCTCGCCATCCGCCGCGATCAGCCGCGCGTCGCCAACGAATACGCGGCGCTGACCGCTGACCCAGCGCCCCTCCGCCACCACCGGACCAGCTGACAGCGGACGGGTGAGGACGAGGTTGAACTGAGTCGTCAGCAGGAAGCGATCGGTGATGAGGCTGTTGCAGGCGTAGAAGGCCGCATCGTCGAGCATCTTGAAATAGGCGGTGCCGTGCGCCGCGCCGGCGGCATGGAAATGCTCGGTCGAGATCTCGAAGCTGATCCGCGCCACGCCCGGCTCCGGGATCGACAGGGTGGAGGCGAACAGGCGGTTGATCGGGGCGGCGGCGTAGAGCGACTCGAGCGCACGATGGTGCGCTTCGGCGCCTTCAGGCCGCGTCACGCGCGTCACTCCCCGGCTCATCCGCCGTCAGCAGCGCATAAAGCGCGTCGCGCGATCCGGCGCCGCGCAGCTTCGCGACGAACGTGCGATCGCGGAACCGGCGCGATACGCGTGCCAGCGCCTTCAGGTGATCGGCGCCGGCCTCCGGCGGGGACAGCATTGTTACCGCGATGTCGACCGGCAGATCGTCGACCGCCTGGAAATCGATCGGCTGGGCGAGACGGGCAATGACGAGCACGATGCGCGGCAGGCCCTTGATCCGGGCATGGGGGATGGCGACGCCGCCGCCAAAGCCGGTCGAGCCGAGCTTCTCGCGCTCGAACAGGGCGGTCGCCACGTCCGTGGCGTCAAGATCCAGTGCCGGGGCGGCGAGCGCCCCGAGCTGCTGGAACAGATTCTTCTTATTGGTCGCCGCCACCCCGACGACGATGAGGTCGGGGTGGAGGAGGTCACTCAAATCATGGGACATGTCGTTCGGCGTTACTCCGCGCGCTGCGGCTCGACCCAACCGATCGTTCCGTCGCCGCGCCGATAGACCATGTTGTACGCGCCCGTCCCGCTATTCTTGAACAGGAGCGCGGTCGTGTTGCGCAGATCGAGCATCATCACCGCATCGGACACGCTGGCGTCCGGCACGTCGACACGGGTTTCGGCGATGATCGGGGGCGCATCCGCCGCCTCGTCCTCAGTCGTCTGCTCGGCGAACAAGGTGTAGCCGGCATTGCCATTGTCATAGGCGCCGCTCTCGGCGATCGCCTGCGCCTCACCGGCGTTGCGGTCCTTCAGCCGGCGCATGTAACGGCGGAGCTGCTTTTCGATCTTCTCCGCGGCGCCATCAAAGGCGAGATGCGCGTCGAACGCCTCGTGCCGGCCCTTCAACACCAGGCCCTGCATGACGTGGGCGACGATATCGCAGCCAAAACCGCCTTGCTGCGGGCCCTTGTTGAACGTCACCTGCGCGGAGATGGCGCGGCTGAAATACTTTTCCGCAATGCCCTGCATCCGGGTCTCCACATGATCCTTCAGCGCGTCGCCAGTTTCGACCTGGTGACCAGAGATGCGGATTTCCATTTATTCTCACTCCATAGACTGGCCCGGCGTGGTTCGCCGGAGCGTTGGGCGTCATCCGGACGCCGCGGCCCCCCAGATTGGATTCTTCACCCGAGTCATGAACGCGGCATGCGCGGCAAGTTCCGCATCGCTCGCTGCGAAATGTCGCGCCGGGCGTGCAATTCGCGGCGTTGCGCTGCGCGTGTCGGCTTCCTCGACCACCAAATCGCTGACCAGCGAGAGGCCGATCTGCCGCCCGCCGCGCAGCTCGACATAGACCTGCGCGAGCAGCTGAGCGTCGAGCAACGCGCCGTGCAGCACGCGGTGCGAACGGTCGATGCCGTAGCGCGAACACAGAGCGTCGAGCGTGAGCTTGGCGCCGGGATGGCGCTGCTTGGCGAGCGCCAGGGTATCGACCATCCGCGTCATGCAGATCGGATCGCGGCCGCAGCGGCCAAGCTCGCCGTTCAGAAAGCCGAAGTCGAACGAGGCATTGTGCGCGACGAGCGGCGCATCGCCGATGAAGGCGATCAGCTCGTCCGCCACGGCGTGGAACAGGGGCTTGTCGGACAGGAACACGTCCGACAGGCCGTGAATCGCGAAGGCGCCGGGCGGCATGGCACGTTCCGGGTGGAAATAGGCGTGGAAGGTGCGCCCGGTTTCGACCCGGTTGACCAGTTCGACGCAGCCGATTTCGACCATCCGATCCTCGCCGAAGGTGAAGCCGGTGGTCTCGGTGTCGAAAACGATCTCGCGCATCACGCGATTATCGGCCCTTCGCCTCCGTGAGGCAAGCAATCACCCGCCGAACATGGCCGCGCGTTTCATCGAGCGGCACATCCGTCGGGATGACGAAATCGGCACGCGCGCGCTTCTCGGCATCGGGCACCTGGCGGGCGAGAATCGCATCGAACTTCGCTTCCGACATGCCCGGCCGCTCCAGCGTGCGTCCGCGCTGCACGTCTGGCGCCGCCGAGACGACGGCGACCTTGTCCACCCCGCGCTGCCCGCCGGTTTCGAACAGCAAGGGCACGTCGAACACGACGAGCGGGGCATCGGCGTGGCGGGCGAGGAAGGCGGCGCGCTCCTCGCCCACCGCGGGGTGGACGATCGCCTCCAGCGCCTTCATCGCGGCATCATCGCCGAGCACCGCCTCGGCTAGCGCAGTGCGGTTCACGCCAGTGTCGCCGGTGGTGCCGGGGAAGCGCGCCTCGATCGCGGCGACGACACGGCCGGCCGGGCCCTGCAGCTTGTGCACTTCGGCATCGGCATCGAACACGGGGATGCCTTCATCAGCGAACATCTTCGCCACGGTCGACTTGCCCATGCCGATGGAGCCGGTGAGGCCGAGCTTCAGCATTCTCTCTCCCTTCTGTCGCCGTGTGATGTGCGGCGCGCGTATCAACCGATCAGCAGTTCGCGCAACTCGCCGTCATGCTCGCGCGGGGCGGGCTGGCCGAAGAACAATTCGAACGCCGCCGCCGCCTGGCCGACGAGCATTTCGAGCCCGTCGATCGTCTCCAGCCCGCGTGCCTCGGCCGCATCGAGCAGCTGCGTGTGGAGCGGGGCATAGACGATGTCGTACACCACCGCCTCGGGCGGCAGCGGCAGGAGATCGAGATCGAGCGGCGGCTGGCCTTCCATGCCGAGCGCGCTGGTGTTGACCAGCAGCCGGGCGGCGGGGAGGCGGGCGTCGAGCGGCAGCGCCTCACCCTTCAGCCCGAAGCGGCTGAGGAGCGCCGCGCCCTTTAGCGGCGAGCGATTGAGGATCGTGACCTTGCCGACATCGAGGCGCGACAGCGCAAACAGCACCGCGCGCGCTGCACCGCCAGCACCGACCACCACCACCGGCTGGCCGGCGAGATCGAGATCGGCAATCGGGGCATAGAAGCCCGCCGCATCGGTGTTGGTGACGATGAGATCGCCGTCTTCGTTGCGGAATACAGTGTTCGCCGCGCCGATGCTGTCGCGGATGCCTCCGGGATCGGCGACGAGATCGAGCATCGCTACCTTGTGCGGAATGGTGACGTTGCAGCCGCGCCAGAGCGGATCGGCGCGGCGCTGCTCGATGAAGGCGGCTAGATCATCAGGCGCGACCTGAGTCGCGCGATAATCCGCGGCGATGCCGAGCTTTTCGAGCCAGAAACGATGGATCAGCGGCGACTTGGAATGCTTGATCGGATCGCCGATCACCTCCGCGAACGGCATTTCGATTGCAGTTTCTGCAATCGAATGTTGAGGAAGTTGAGGCACTGGCGCTTTTTTTTCCATCATTGGGCGAGCACCTCGCGCTCCCTGAGATAGCCGAGCAGCGGCAGGAGCGGCATACCGAGTACGGTAAACTGGCTGCCTTCGACACGACTGAACAACTGCACCCCCGGCCCCTCGATCCTGTAGCAACCGACGCATCCCGCGATCGCCGGCCATTCTGCATCAAGATACGCCTCGATGAAGCTGTAGGACAGCGGGCGGACGAACATGCGGGCCTTGTCGACATGGCGCCAGACGGCGCGGCCGCCCTCTGCCACGACGGCGGCGCTGACCAGATCGTGGCGCTTGCCGGACATCAGCGAGAGGTGATGCGCCGCCTCCGCCCGGTCGCGCGGCTTCGACAGGATCGTGCCGTCCTCCAGCACGGCGAGGCTGTCCGACCCGAGGACCAGCGCCTGCGGCTCGCGCTGCGACACCTTCAATGCCTTCAGTTCGGCGAGCGCATCGGCAAGATCGCGCGGCGGGATGGCGCCGAGCGACGCCTTGGCGGCATCCTCATCGACCATTGCCGGCTGCGCCGTGAAGGGAACGCCGGCGCCTTCCAGCATGGCGCGGCGCGAGGCCGATTGCGAAGCGAGGATCAGTTTCATTGGGTCCGTTTCAACAGGGGGCTTAGCGGTCGCTCAACGTCATTTCGCCGCGACGATCGTTGACCAGCGCGATGATCGCTGCGGCCGTCTCCTCGATCGAGCGGCGGGTGACGTCGATCACCGGCCAGCCATTGTCGGCGAACATGCGCCGGGCATATTGCAGCTCGCGCGTCACCGCCTCGCCATCGACATAGGAGGTCTCCGGCGCTTGGTTCAACGACAAGAGGCGATTGCGGCGGATCGCGATCAGCCGGTCCGCGCTGGTGGTGAGGCCGACGATCAGCGGGTTCTTGAGCTGGAAGAGATCGGGCGGGGGCGGGCTTTCGACCACGATCGGGATGTTGGCGACCTTGTAGCCGCGATTGGCGAGGTAGATGGAGGTCGGCGTCTTCGACGAGCGCGAGACACCGGCGAGGACGATATCCGCTTCCTCCCATTCCTCCCACAACAGCCCGTCATCATGCGCGATGGTGTATTGGATCGCGTCGACACGCGCGAAATAGGCGGCGTCGAGCACGTGCTGGCGCCCGGGGCGCGCCTTTGCCTGCTGGCCGAGCAAGGCCGACAGCGCATCGTTGACCGGATCGAGCGGCGCGACGAGCGGCAGGCCAAGCGCCTGGCAGCGTTGTTCGAGCGCGCGGCGGGTGGCGGCGTTGACGAGCGTGTAGATCACCAGCCCGGGATTGTGTGCGATTTCCTGAAGGATGCGATCGAGGTGCGCCTCGGTACGCACCATGGGCCAGAAATGCCGCACCGTTTCAACGTCATCATATTGCGCGAGCGCGGCCTTCGCGATGTTCTCCAGCGTCTCGCCGGTTGAGTCCGACAGCAGGTGCAGATGCAGCCGGACGGTCATCGGAATGAATCTGTGGAAAACATGGGGACGAGCGCTAGCGTAACCCGGTCGCACGGCCAAGCGGGGGTGCGCGCCGTGGAAAACTACCAAGTCATCCACAATCCCATCCACGCGGGCCCGGTTCCTCCACAGGCTGTGAATAACGGGGATGGCTGAATCGAATCTGCGGCGTTCCGCGGCGCGGCGCCCGTCAAGCTGTTGGCAATTCCGGCATGAACGCATAAGCCCCGCGACCAACGCGCCAACCACCACTACATCCGTTTGACTCTTCTCTTTAGGTAGAAGGATGAACCCCGGAGCCACTGTCGAGCTGTCCGCCAAGCCGTTGCTGGGCGTACTCAAGGGCGAGCGCCGTGCGCGGCCGCCGATGTGGCTGATGCGCCAGGCCGGCCGCTATCTGCCCGAATATCGCGCGCTCCGTGCCGAAAAGGGCGGATTCCTGGCGCTCGCGACCGATCCTGAATCGGCCGCGGAAGTGACGCTGCAGCCGATCCGCCGCTTCGGATTCGACGGCGCGATCCTGTTTTCCGACATCCTGATGGTCCCCTGGGCGATGGGGCAGGACCTGACCTTCGGGCCGGGCGAGGGGCCGCGGCTGGCCCCGAGGCTGATCGATCATGCGCTGGAGAGCCTGACTCCGGTGCGCGAGCGGCTGGATCCGGTATACGCAACCGTCCGCCGGGTGGCCGCAGCGCTGCCGGCGCAAACGACGTTCCTCGGGTTTGCCGGATCACCCTGGACCGTCGCGACCTATATGGTGGCGGGGCAGGGATCGAAGGATCAGGCCGAAGCGCGTGGCCTCGCCTATCGCGATCCGGCGGCGTTCGGCGCGATCATCGATGCCATCGTGACGCTGACGATCGACTATCTCGCCGGGCAGATCGAGGCGGGCGTCGAGGCGGTGCAGCTGTTCGACAGCTGGGCCGGGACTCTGTCCCCGGCGCAGTTCGAACGCTGGGTCATCGCGCCCAACGCGGCGATCGTCGCGGGGCTGAGGGCGCGGCATCCGGGCGTGCCGATCATCGGATTTCCCAAGGGCGCGGGCGGCAAGCTGCCGACCTATGCGCGCGGAACCGGCGTCGATGCGGTGGGGCTGGACGAGACGGTCGATCCCGACTGGGCGAACCAGGTTTTGCCGACGGGGCTGCCGGTGCAGGGGAATCTCGACCCGCTGGCGCTGATCGCCGGCGGCGAGGCGCTCGATTCAGCCGTGGACCGGATCCTTGCGGCGTTCCCCGATCGGCCGCATGTCTTCAACCTCGGCCACGGGATCGACCAGCATACGCCGATCGCGCATGTCGAGCAGGTGATCGCGCGGGTGCGCGGGCATGAAGCGGGTGAAGCAGGAGGATCGGCGCGATGACGGCAGGGTTCCTCGGCGCATCCTATCTGTGGGTGAAGGCCGCGCACATCATTTTCATGGTGTTCTGGATGTCCGGCATGTTCATCCTGCCGCGCTATCTGGTCCATCACCAGGACGCGCTGGGCAATCCGCAGGAGGAAGCGCGCTGGATCGATCGCGAGCGCAAGCTGCGCAAGATCATCCTGACGCCGGCGATGATCGCCGTCTGGGTGCTTGGCCTGATGCTGGCGGTGAACATCGGGCTGCTCGAGGGGATCCAGGGGCTGGCGTGGCTGCACGCCAAGATCTTCGTCGTGTTCCTGCTGTCGGGCTATCACGGCTGGGCGGTGGGCTATTCCAAGCGGCTGGCGAAGGGCGAGGCGGCGTGGCCGACCCGCCGGCTGCGGATGGTGAACGAAGTGCCGGCGCTCGCGCTGACGATCATCGTCATCCTGGCAGTGGTGAAGCCGTTCTGAATCGCGCAACGCCGGCCCTTGCCAACGGCCCTTGCCAACGGCCGGTGACCAAGCGGAATCAGGCTGAATTGGGCAGATCCACGTAGCTTCCCGGCTTGACTAAGCTTTTGGCCGCACCTACGTCCGGCGCACGGTGTGGCCTTTCCGGCCCGCTGCCTCCTTCAGTCTCGTTGCAGCGCGAAGTCCTTCCGCCGACCGGGCTTTCTCCCCCAACCGATTTTCATCGGACACCCAGATGCACCTGAAAGAACTAAAGAAGAAAGCCCCGGCCGAGCTGGTCCAGCTTGCCGAGGAGCTTGGCGTCGAGGGCGCCTCCACGCTGCGCAAGCAGGACTTGCTGTTCGCGATCCTCAAGGTCCAGGCCGAGGAAGGCGAGCAGATCATGGGCGAGGGCACCATCGAGGTGCTGCCCGACGGCTTCGGCTTCCTGCGCAATGCCCAGGCGAACTATCTCGCCGGACCGGACGACATCTATGTTTCGCCCAATCAGGTCCGCAAGCATGGCTTGCGCACCGGTGACACGGTGGAAGGCGAGATCCGCGGGCCGAAGGACGGCGAACGCTATTTCGCGCTGACCAAGCTCACCAGCGTCAACTTCGACGATCCCGAAGCAGTGCGCCACCGCGTGAACTTCGACAACCTGACCCCGCTCTATCCCGACGAGCGGCTGAAGATGGAGATCGAGGACCCGACGCTGAAGGACAAGACGGGCCGCGTGCTCGATCTCGTCTCGCCGATCGGCAAGGGCCAGCGCTGCCTGATCGTCGCGCCGCCGCGCGTCGGCAAGACGGTGATGATGCAGAACATCGCACGGGCGATTTCGGCGAACCATCCCGAGGTGTTCCTGCTGGTGCTGCTGATCGACGAGCGGCCCGAGGAAGTCACCGACATGCAGCGCACGGTGAACGGCGAGGTCGTCTCCTCCACGTTCGACGAGCCGGCGACGCGCCACGTCGCGGTGGCGGAGATGGTGATCGAGAAGGCCAAGCGCCTCGTCGAGCACAAGAAGGACGTGGTGATCCTGCTCGACAACATCACCCGCCTCGGCCGGGCCTACAACACCGTCGTTCCTTCGTCGGGCAAGGTGTTGACCGGCGGTGTCGATGCCAATGCATTGCAGCGTCCGAAGCGTTTCTTCGGTGCGGCGCGCAACATCGAGGAAGGCGGCAGCCTGACCATCATCTCGACCTCGCTGATCGATACCGGCAGCCGCATGGACGAGGTGATCTTCGAAGAGTTCAAGGGCACCGGCAACGCCGAAATCGTGCTGGACCGCAAGGTGGCCGACAAGCGCATCTTCCCGGCGATCGACGTGGGCAAGAGCGGCACCCGCAAGGAAGAGCTGCTGGTCGAGAAGGACAAGCTCAGCAAGATGTGGGTGCTGCGCCGTATCCTGATGCAGATGGGCACGGTCGACGCGATGGAATTCCTGCTGGGCAAGATGAAGGATTCCAAGACCAACGAGGACTTCTTCGCCAGCATGAACCAGTAAGGCGGTACGCGGATCGGCCGGAGCGCCGAGACGCTGATGTCGATCGACGGCGCGGCTCATCCCCGCGCCGTTTGTCGTTAAGGAGCGAGCCTGTCGCGGCCGACAGCGCGCGCTGGCCCGGTTCGAGGTGACGGTGGAGTGGAAACTCTCTATCGGGCACGTGCAACCGATCCGACCTCATCCCGTTCGGTCCCAAACACCAGGAGCGTTTTGCGTTGATCCTCACCATGCTCGCTCAAGCTGCCGTCCAGGGCCCGGGCTCGCTGGCCGACATCTGGACGCATATCGTGGCCGACTTCTCGAACCTGACCGAGCCGGCGGCGCTTGCCGCCTTCGGCCAGGTGCTGATGATCGACCTGGTGCTGGCGGGCGACAATGCGGTGGTGGTCGGTGCGCTGGCCGCCGGGCTGCCGGCGGATCAGCGCCGCAAGGTGATCATGCTGGGCATCGCCGCCGCGCTGGTGCTGCGCATCGGCTTTGCGCTGATCGTGACGTGGCTGATGGGCGTCGTCGGGCTGATCTTCGCTGGCGGTCTGCTGCTGTTGTGGGTGAGCTGGAAGTTCTGGCGCGAGCTGCGCGCCGGGCACACTGCGAACCCGGGTTCGGAAGAAGTGCAGGGCGACGAGCGTTCGGGCCTGCCGCCGGCGCGCAGCTTCGCTGCTGCGGCCTGGGCGGTCGCGGTGGCGGACGTTTCGATGAGCCTGGACAACGTGCTGGCGGTGGCTGGCGCGGCGCGCGAGCATCCGGGCATCCTGGTCGTCGGCCTGATTCTGTCGGTGGCGCTGATGGGCCTTGCCGCGAACCTCATCGCGCGCGTGATCGAAACGTATCGCTGGATTGCTTATGTCGGCCTGGCGGTGATCGTCTTCGTCGCGTTCAAGATGATCTACGAAGGCTGGGTGGGCACCGGCGAGACGATCGGCCTCAGCACCCTGTTCTGACACTGTGCTCCGCCGCCTGCGCATCAGGCGGCGGGAGCCGCGCAATTCACGACGCGTTCAACCCCCGGTTGCGATATGCGCAGCCAGCAAAACGGGAGAGCCGTGTTGAGAATCCTTTTCCCCATCGCCGCCGTGGCGATGGTCGCCGCTCCGGCCGCGGCGCAGAAGAATGACCTGGCGCAGGTGCAGAACCACCTGCGCGCGGTGAACACGATGACCGCGACCTTCACGCAGACCGACCGTGCCGGCAAGACGCTGACCGGCACGCTGTCGCTGAAGAAGCCGGGCAAGATCCGTTTCCAATATGAAAAGGGCGTGCCGATCCTAGTGGTCGGCGACGGCAAGGCGCTGACTTTCATCGACTATTCGGTGCGACAGGTGCAGCGCTGGCCGATCGGCAACTCGCCGCTGGGCGTGCTGATCAACCCGGACCAGGACATCGCGCGCTACGCCAAGGTGGTGCCGACGGGTGACGCCCGTGTGCTGACCGTAGAGGGTTATGACCCGAAGCATCCCGAATATGGCCGCATCACGATGGTGTTCGCGCGTGACGGATCGGCCCCCGGCGGGCTGATGCTGCAAGGCTGGGTGATGCTGGACAGCCAGGGCAACCGGACGACGATCCGACTGGCGGATCAACGCTTCAACGTGCCGGTGAACGATGGGACGTTCCGCTGGAACGACCCGCGGAGGAACAACCGCGCCGGATAGGGCCGATTTCGCCTGATCTGTTCATGCAGGCGACAGGTAATCGCAAGTAATGACGGTGCTGCGGACGTGGGCGGTTCGGGATTTTCCCCCTGTTGCCCGGATCAAAGCTTCACGTCCCCCTGCGTGACGAACGCCAGGTCGGCCCTCGCTCCATGCCCCCGGAGCGAGGGCCTTTCCTTTTCAGCGCCGCGGCCGCCGCCCGATGACCTCTCCGGGGTGACGGCTTCCCCATCGCGCTGTGGCCGGTTACAGCCGCCGGCGTGAAGATCGTCAGCTGGAACATCAATTCGGTCCGCTTCCGCATCGCCATCGTGGAGCAGTTCCTGCGCGAGGCGCAGCCCGATATCCTGTGCCTGCAGGAAACCAAGGTGATCGACGCGGACTTCCCGTTCGAGACGTTCCGCGCGCTTGGCTATGACCATATCCTGATCCACGGCCAGCGCATGCACCACGGCGTGGCGATCATCAGTCGCGTGCCGCTGGCAGAGGATGACCGGCTCGACTGGCAGGCGAACCGCGAGGCGCGGCATATCGGCGTGAGGCTTGCGAACGGCGTACGGCTGGAGAACGTCTATGTGCCCGCGGGCGGCGATGTGCCCGATCGCGAGGTGAATCCGAAGTTCGGCCAGAAGCTGGATTTCGTCCAGCGCATGACCGAATGGTCGGCCACGCTCGACTGCCCGACGATCCTGACCGGCGATTTCAACATCGCGCCGCTGCCCGAGGACGTGTGGAGCCACAAGGCGCTGCTGAAGGTCGTCAGCCATACCCCGATCGAGGTGGAGGCGCTGGACCGGTTGAAAGCGTCGAACGACTGGGTGGACCTGGGGCGGCATTTCTATCCCGCGCCGGCGCGGCTGCACACCTGGTGGAGCTATCGCTCGCCCGACTGGACCAAGAATGATCGCGGGCGTCGGCTCGACCATATGTGGGCGACCGGCGACGTTGCCAAAGCGGCGACGGATCACAAGGTATTCGAGGCGTGCCGCAGCTGGCTGAAACCTTCCGACCATGTGCCGATCATGACCGAGTTCGACTTTTGAGCGGCGCCGTTCAGGGCGACGCGCACGCCGCCGCGCGCGCGATCGACGCGCTGCGCCGTGGCTGGCCGGTGCGGATCGGCGCACTGGCGCTGCTGCCGATCGAGACGGCCGATCCGGTGCGGCTGGAGGCGTTCGACCCGGCGGCCGAGGCGCCGGTGCTGCTGTCCGCCGGGCGGGCCGAGACGCTGAAGCTGGCCAATCAGAAGGAAGCAGCGGTGCCGGACGCGCCGGTGCTGGTGGACCGGGCGCCCTGGGTGGATTTCGCCACCGCGACCGCGCTGGCCGATCCGCAGCTTGACCTGGCGACGCCGCTGAAGGGGCCGTTCCGCGCCATTGCCCTAGAGTCGCCCGAGGATGCGGCTGCGGCGCTGAAGCTGGCGCGGGTGGCGGGAATGCTGCCGGCGTTCTTCGTGCGCGCCGACGGCCCGGCGGATGTCGCGATCACGCCGCGTGACGTCGACGCCCATGAGGACGCGATCCGGCTGACGATCGCGGCGCGGGCGCGGCTGCCGGTGGCGCATGCGGAGGACGCGGAGATCGTCGCCTTCCGCACGCCCGAGGGGCCGGGCGAGCATGTCGCGCTGCTGATCGGCGCGCCCAATGGCCAGCCGCCGCTGGTGCGGCTGCACAGCGAATGCCTGACGGGTGATGCGCTGGGGAGCCTCAAGTGCGATTGCGGGCCGCAGCTGGACGCGGCGCTGAAGGCGATTTCGCAATCGGGCTGGGGGATCCTGCTGTATCTGCGGCAGGAGGGACGGGGCATCGGCCTCGTCAACAAGCTGCGCGCCTATGCGCTGCAGGACCAGGGATTCGACACGGTCGATGCGAACACCCGGCTGGGCTTTGCCGTCGACGCGCGTGACTTCGGCGTGGCGGCGCGGATGCTGGACCTGCTGGGCCAGCGCGAAATTCGGCTGCTGACCAACAATCCGGGCAAGGTGCAGGGGCTGGAGGCGCGCGGCATCACGGTGGTGGAGCGCGTGCCGCACTTCCTGCCGACTAACCCGCACAACGAGCGCTATCTCGCGACCAAGCGGGACCGGACCGGGCACCAGCTTTGAATCCGAGCGGGGAAGCCCCCGCCGGCGAGAATCCTAGAGGTTCAGCAGGCGGCGGACGTCGTCGAAGTCATGCGCGACGTTGGTGACGCCGAGCGCGCGCAGCTTCGCTTCGTGGCCGGGGGCACAATGCAGGCCGGCGCACAGGCCGATCACCTTGCCGCCGCTCGCCACCGCGCCGGTCGCGCCGACTTCGGAATCCTCGAGAATGGCGCAGCGATCGATCGGAACGCCGAGCTGGCGGGCGCCGTAGAGGTAGAGATCGGGCGCGGGCTTGCCGTGCGTGACGTGCTCCGCGCCGGAATAGAGATGGTCGCCGAAGACGTCGGTGAGGCCGAGGTGATCGAGATGGGTGCGGATCCAGCGGGTCGAGCTGGAGGAGACCACTGCCTTGGGGAGATCGGCGGGCAGCGAGCGAACGAAGGCGACGGCGCCGGCGACCTCCTCGATCCCTTCGGCGAGGACGCGTTCATTCTCCACGCGGCGCACGGTATCCCAGTCGGACGGCAGCGGGCCACCGATCCAGTCTTCCAGGCGGGACACGAAATCACGCCCCGAATAGCCCATGAAGCGGGCCATCGCCTCTTCGGTGGTGGTGGGATAGCCGCTGGCGGTGAGGAAATCAGCGATATGCTTGTTGCCGAGATATTCGCTCTCGATCAGCACGCCATCGAAATCGAAGAGCAGTGCGTCGATCGTCATTTGGGCTTCCTGAATCCGGTGGGGGTACGGACGGGAGGGCGATCGCCGAACAGTGCCGAGCCGATCCGCACGTGCGTCGCCCCGATCATCACCGCGGTCTCGAAATCGTCCGACATGCCCATGCTGAGGCCGGTGAGGCCGTGGTCGCGGGCGATCTTCGCGAGGAGCGCGAAATAGGGCGCGGCCTCGACGCCAGCGGGCGGGATGCACATCAGCCCAGCGATCGGCAGGTCGGCCGCGCGCGCCTCGGTGAGCAGAGCGGGGAGGGCATCGACGGCGCAGCCGCCCTTCTGCGGCTCGTCGCCGATGTTCACCTGGAGGAAGCAGGTGGGGCGCTTGCCTTGCGCATCCATCGCCTTGGCGAGAGCGGTGACGAGCGAGCTACGATCGACGGCGTGGATCGCATCCGCAAAGGCGACGGCCTCGGCCGCCTTGTTCGATTGCAGCTGGCCGATGAGGTGGAGGCGCGTATCCGGGAATTGCTCGCGCAGGGCGGGCCATTTCGCCAGCGCTTCCTGCACGCGATTTTCGCCGAAATCGCGCTGGCCGGCGTGGAGCAAAGGCTCGATCGCATCGGCCCCGTGAGTCTTTGAGACGGCGATCAGCGTCACGTCTCCGGCGGCGCGGCGGACGAGCTTGGCGGCATGGGCAATGCGGCCGCGGATGGCGGCGAGGCGGTCGTCGGCTTGCATCGCCTGGGCTATAAGCACGGCGATGCGCCGCCGCCACCCAATCCCGACCCTGTGGCTGATGACCGACGAGCGGATGGGGGAGGGGCTGTGGCGCGCGGTCGCCCGGCTGCCGCGCGGCGCAGGCGTGGTGTTCCGGCATCACAAGACGCCGCTGGCGGAGCGGCGGCGGCTGTTCGCGCGGCTGCGGCGGATCGCCGGGCCGCGCAATCTCGTACTGGTACGCGCAGGAACGGCGGTGATGCGGGGCGAAATGGGCGTGCATGGCGCGCGCGCGGGCGGAATTGTCACCTGGCCGGTGCATGATGCGCGCGAGGCTGCGGCGGCGCGCCGGGCGGGGGCGGATGTGGCCTTCGTCTCGCCCGTCTTCGCGACCAGGTCGCATCCCGGTGCGCCGTCGCTTGGCGCGCGGCGGGCGGCGGCGCTGGCGGGCAATCTGCCGATGGTGCGGATCGCGCTTGCGGGCATGGACCGGCGCGCCTTCCGGCGGCTGCACGGATTCCATGGCTGGGCGGCAATCGACGCCTGGCTGGACCCGCGCGACCGGCGCGAGCCCGGTTAAAGATCAGAAGCGGAAGGCGGTGCCCACATAGACCGCCTGGCTGTCGCGGCGATCGTCGGCGAAGCGGGCGAGACGCTCACGCTCCGACTTGTAGCGAACGCCGGCGGTGAGATCGACGTTGCGGGTGAGCGAATAGGAACCGCCGACGTCGAGCGAGTAGCTCGGCGCATCCTCGACCAGCTTGGGCGTGCCCGGCAGCGGGCGATCGGCCTGTGCCTTCACGCGGCCGGTGAAGCGCGGCAGTGAATAGCTGACCGACACGTCCGCGATTTCGCGGCTGCCAGGCTCGCCGGCGAGATCGACCTTGGCGACGTCACCCGAGACGGCGAATCGCTTCCAGCCGACCGAAACGCCGAGGTTGTAGGCGACCGGGACCAGGCCCACCGTCGGCGCGGCGGCGGTGGCGAGACGGCCGGCATCCTCAGCCGTGCGGTTCGAGCGGGCGCGGACGGCGACCGTCACCGGGCGATTGCCCTGCCGCGTTTCCGAAGGCGTGAAGCGGAATCCATCGGCGCCAAGGCCGCTGCGCGCGAAGGCGGCGGCGAGACGCGGATCGGCCGCGGAGGGCGTGAACCCGCCGGCTGCGCGCACCGGAGCGGCGCGCTTCACCATCTGGCGATCGACCTCGGCAGCGCCAAACGCAGGCGCAACGGCGGTCGCCGCGGCAACCGCCACGATCATTCCACCTAGAAGCGCTCGACGTTCGAACACGAATCCCTCCAACCCCTGCGGAACGCGCCTAACACGATTCGTTCACCAACCGCCATGCACACGCACGCGATTTGCCGGAGAGTGTTGCACGGTTTCCACAATCTGGCCGCAATGTGGCGCTGCCCGGCCCCGCGCCGGAGCAACTGCCGATGGGACGCATTGGCCACACGGGCGAACTTGCCGTCATCAGAAGGCCTATGTAGAGCTTGGCTGACTGTTTTCCATCAGGACGATGCCAATGTTCCGCCCGTTGCGTTTCGCGCTGGTCGCCTGCGCCGCTCTTGCCGTCGCCAGCTGCGGCGGCGGTAAGGATAGACCGAAGGCCGATCTGGCCGCATCCCGCATCACGACGATCGGGGTGAACAGCTATCTGTGGCGGGCGACGCTCGACACGCTGAGCTTCATGCCGCTGCTGCAGACCGATTCGAACGGCGGCGTCGTCGTGACCGACTGGTATGTGAATCCGCAGACGCCGACCGAGCGGATGAAGGTGACCGTATCGATCCTGGACCAGGACCTGCGCGCCGATGCGGTGCGCGTCGCTGCGCTGCGCGAGGTGAACCAGGGCGGCCAGTGGGTGAGCGCGCCGGTGGCGGCCGCGACCACGCAGAAGCTGGAGGACATCATCCTGACCCGTGCGCGCGACCTGCGCCGCGCCTCCATGGCGGGTAGCTGAGCCCCATCATGAGCCAGCGCTTCAACGCGCTCTCTGCCGACGCCCGCTGGCAGCGGGTGTGGGACGAGCGCCGTACCTTCGCCGCCGACGATCATTCGAACAAGCCCAAGAGCTACGTGCTCGAGATGTTCCCCTATCCCTCGGGGCGCATCCACATGGGCCATGTGCGCAACTACACCATGGGCGACGTGCTCGCCCGCTTCCGGCGCATGAACGGCATGGAAGTGCTCCACCCGATGGGGTGGGACGCGTTCGGCATGCCGGCCGAAAATGCGGCGATGGAAAAGGGCGTCCACCCGGGCGGCTGGACGCGCGACAATATCGCCACGATGAGGGCGCAGCTGAAGCGGCTTGGCTTCGCGCTGGACTGGACGCGCGAATTCGCCACCTGCGACCCGGAATATTACGGGCACGAGCAGGCGCTGTTCCTGAAATTCTACGAGGCGGGGCTGGTCTATCGCCGCGAGAGCGCGGTGAACTGGGACCCGGTCGACATGACCGTGCTGGCCAACGAGCAGGTGATCGACGGGCGCGGCTGGCGTTCCGGCGCGCTGGTCGAGAAGCGCAAGCTGAACCAGTGGTTCCTGAAGATCACCGCCTTTGCCGAGGACCTGCTGTCGGGCCTCAGCGAGCTGAAGGACTGGCCCGACAAGGTTCGCCTGATGCAGGAGAACTGGATCGGGAAGAGCCAGGGCCTGACGTTCCGCTTCGCGTTGAACGATGCGGCGGGCACGAACGAGGGCGTGGTCGAAGTCTATACGACCCGCCCCGACACGATCTTCGGCGCGAGCTTCGTCGCGGTGGCGGCGGATCACCCGCTGGCGCAGCGCGTGGCAGCGAACGATCCCGCGGCGCAGGCGTTCATCGAGGAATGCCGTCGTGGCGGCACCACGGCGGCCGAGCTGGAGACGCAGGAGAAGCTGGGCTTCGACACCGGGCTGAAGGCGGCGCATCCGTTCGATCCGTCGATCCAGCTGCCGGTCTATATCGCGAACTTCGTGCTGATGGATTACGGCGTCGGCGCGGTGTTCGGCGTACCGGCGCACGACCAGCGCGACTTCGAATTCGCCACCAAGTACAAGCTGCCGATCCGCCGTGTCGTGTCCGAGGGCACGAAGGACGCGCCGGAGTTCAACGAGGCGGAAGCCTACACCGGGCCCGGCACGCTGGTGAATTCGCACTTCCTCGACGGCATGGACGTGGAGGATGCCAAGCGCGAGGTGATCACCCGCGCCGAGGCCGGTGGCTGGGGCGAGGGGACGACCGTGTTCCGCCTGCGCGACTGGGGCGTCAGCCGGCAGCGTTACTGGGGCACGCCGATCCCGATCATCCATTGCGATGGCTGCGGCGCGGTGCCCGTGCCGGCCGATCAGCTGCCGGTGAAGCTGCCCGAGGACGTAAGCTTCGCGACGCCGGGCAACCCGCTCGATCGGCATCCGACGTGGAAACATGTCGATTGCCCGTCATGCGGCAAGCCCGCGGTGCGCGAGACCGACACGCTCGACACGTTCGCGGATTCTTCCTGGTATTTCATACGCTTCGCCAGCCAGCCGGACGACAAACCGTTCGACAAGACGGTGGCCGAGCAATGGCTGCCGGTGGGGCAATATATCGGCGGCGTGGAGCATGCGATCCTTCACCTGCTGTACGCCCGCTTCTGGACGCGGGCGCTGCAGCATATCGGCATGATCGGCGTGGCGGAGCCGTTCGCCGGCCTGTTCACGCAGGGCATGGTGACTCACGAGACGTACAAGTCGAGCGATGGCCGCTGGCTGTCTCCCGGCGAAATCGAGAATGGCATCGAGACGGCGACCGGCCAGCCGGTGACGGTGGGTCGCGTCGAGAAGATGTCCAAATCGAAGAAGAACACGGTCGATCCCGAGCCGATCGTGGATCAGTACGGCGCGGACGCGGTGCGCTGGTTCATGCTGTCCGATTCCCCGCCGGAGCGCGACCTGGAATGGAGCGAGAACGGCATCGAGGGCGCGTGGCGCTTCATCCAGCGGCTGTGGCGCCTGGTCGGCGATCAGGGCGCCAGCGATGCGGGCGAGGACATCGGCTTACGCAAGGTGGCGCATCGCACCGTCAAGGGCGTGGCCGAGGCCATCGAGGGCCTCCAGTTCAACAAGGCGGTGGCGCTGATCTACACGCTGGCGAATGCGGTGGAGAAGGCAAAGCCGTCGGCGGACCGCACGGCAGCGCTCGCCACGCTGCTGCGCATCGTCGCGCCGATGGTACCGCATCTCGCCGAGGAAGCGTGGGCGGCGCAGGGCCACGAGGGGCTGATCGCCGATGCCGCGTGGCCGACGGTGGATCCGGCGATGCTGGTCGACGATGAAGTGACCGTCGCGGTGCAGGTGAACGGTAAGCTGCGTGATACGCTGGTGATGCCCAAGGGGACCGCGAAGGACGCTGCCGAGGTGCAGGCCATGGCATCCGAGAAGGTGATCCGTGCGCTGGAAGGCAAGGCCCCGAAGAAGGTGATCGTCGTGCCCGACCGATTGGTGAACATCGTCGCATGAAGCGGCACCTGGCCCTGATCGCGCTGCTGCCGGCGCTGGCGATCCTCGGCGGCTGTGGCCTGACGCCGCTCTATAGCGGGGGCAGTTCGGGGCAGGTGGCACGCGGCCTCAGCGAGGTCGAGATCGCGCCGATCGAGGGCAAGGCGGGCTGGCTGGTGAACAATGCGCTCCGCGATCGGCTGGGTCCGCCGCCTGCCGCGGGCGCGGCGCGCTATCGGCTGCAGGTGAAGCTGGACGACCAGATTACCGGCCTCGCTATCCGGCGTGACGATTCGGTGGCGCGTGAACGGCGGACGCTGCGTGCGCGCTACCAGCTGGTCGAAGTGGGCAAGGACGAAGTGCTCGTCGACGCCACGGCTGGATCGGACGCGGGGATCGACGTGGTCGGATCGGAATATGCGACGATCGCGGCGGAATCGACCGCGCTGGAGCGGCTGGCGGTGATCGTCGCCGACCAGATCGTGACCCGCGTCGCCGTCGAGATGCGGCAGAACCCGCCGGCACCATGAGCGTCGCGCCGTGAAGGCGACCGAAGCACGCATGAAGGCGGCGCTGGACAAGCCGCCCGCCGATATCCGCTTCTATCTGATGTTCGGGCCCGACGAAGCCGGCGCGATGGCGCTGGCGGAGCGGCTGGCGCGTGCGCTGGGCCCCGAGGCGGAGCGGATCGACCTGGATGGCGCGGCGCTGCGCGGCGATCCGGCGCGGCTGGCGGACGAGGCGGCGGCGATGTCGCTGTTCGGCACCGCCCGGCATGTGCGGGTTACCGGTGCCGGCGAGGAAAGCCTGGCGGCGACCACCGCGCTGCTGGAGGCGGAGCGGGCCGGCAATCCGGTGGTGATGATCGCGCCATCGCTGAAGGCGACGTCGAAGCTGGCGAAGCTGGCACTCGATTCACCGGCTGCCATGGCGCTTGCCTGCTACGTGCCCGATGCGGGGCAGCTGGAGGCGGTGGCGGGGCAGATCGCACGTGACCATGGGCTGCGGCTGGGCGGCGGCGTTGCACGGCGGCTGGCGCAGGCGGGTGGCGGTGACCGCGCGGTGATGATGCGCGAGATCGAGAAGCTGGCGCTGTATCTTGATGCTTCGCCCGAGCGGCCGGTGGCGTGCGAAGACGATGCGCTGGATGCGATCGGCGCGGATCTTGGCGAGACCGAGATGAGCGACGTGATCCAAGGCGTGATCGCGGCGAAGCCTGCCGCGCTTGGCGAGGCATTGAGGCGGATGGACGAGGCGGGCGCTTCCCCGATCCCGTGGCTGCGCGCGCTGGCGCGGCGGCTGGCGTCACTTGCCGAGATGAAGGGCGAGGTGCTGGCGGGCGGTGATGTCGCCGGCGTGATGAAGCGCCACCGCGTGTTCTGGAAGGAAGAGGCCGCCACGGGCGCCGCACTGCGCCGCTGGTCCCCGGAGGCGCTGGCGCGCGCGCTGGGCGAGGTGCGGCGGGCGGAGCGATCGGTGATGGCCAGCGCCACGGCGGGCGACGTGCTGGCGAGCCAGGCGATGCTGTCGCTGGTCGTCCGGCTGCGCAGCTGAGCCGCTAGGCCGCGATCTTCCTGCGGTGGCGCCACCAGAGCGTCGCCGTCACCAAGCCGCTGAGAGTGGCCGGGACTATGAGCCAATAGCCGTCCTGGATCTCCAGCAGCGCGACCGAAAGCGCGGCGACGAGCGCGCCGGTGGCGGCGCCGGCGATACCATAGGACAGGAGGCTCTCCCGTGCGTGGCGGTGGAGCAGGCGCGTGACCGGGAGGCCGACCGAGACGCTGATCGCCAGGACGAGCGGGAAGGTGACCAGCAGCGGCAGGATGGCGAAGGGAAGAAGCAGCAGCGCCTCGGAGACGCTGGTGAAGGCCCGGGGGACGCTTCCCACGGCAAGGACTAGCGTGATCGGGAGGAATGGTGAGGCGGCCACCAGCGAGCCCGCCAATGCCGCTCGGAGCAGGGCGCGGCGGGCTGTCTGGGCGGGCATCAGCGGGCGCGCCATGGCGTTCTTTGCACCCCTTTGGGGTCCGGGTGCCGCGCGATGGTGAGCGATGGCCGCATGAGGCGCGCGAATGGCGCTAGATGGGCTCGCCGCTCAACCGCTGGCAGATCATGTCGAGTTGATCGAGCGTGGAATATTCGAGCGTCAGCGATCCGCCGCTGGCGCCGTAGCTGATGCGGACCTTCAGCCCGAGCAGGTCCCCCAGCTGGCGTTCGAGCGCAGCGACGTCCGCGTCACCTTCCGCGCCGGCGCGTTCCTGGGTGCGGCTGTTATGGCGGCGGGAGGTCGGCTTCGTGCTTTGTGCCAGCTTCTCGGTCTGGCGCACCGACAAGCCCTTGCTGACGACCTGCTCCGCCAGTGCCTCCGGATCGGGCGCGCCGATGATCGCACGGGCATGGCCCATGCTGAGCGTACCGTCGATCACACGGCCCTGGACGGTCTTGGGCAGATCGAGCAGGCGGAGGAGGTTCGCGACATGGCTGCGCGACTTGTGGACCGTCTTCGCCAGTACTTCCTGCGTGTGGCCGAATTCGTCGAGCAGCCGGCTGTACGCTTCGGCCTCTTCGATCGCATTCAGATCCTGGCGCTGAATATTCTCGACCAGCGCGATCTGCAGCGTTTCCGCGTCGGTATATTCACGTACGACGACCGGCACTTCGTGCAACCGCGCACGCTGGGCGGCACGCCAGCGGCGCTCACCGGCGACGATCTGATAATCATGGCCGTGCGGACGGACGACGATCGGCTGGATGATGCCACGCTCGGCGATCGAGGCGGCAAGCTCGTTGAGCGCGTCCTCGTCGAAATGGCGGCGCGGCTGTTCCGGATGCGGCGCGATCGCGCTGACCGGGATCAGCCGGACGCCGGCGGACTGGGCGCGGCTGGAATCGATCGGCGCATCATCACGCGCGATATCGCCGAGAAGGGCGTTCAGACCGCGGCCGAGACCACCGCGGGGGCGCTTGTTGGCATCGCTCATGCGGCAACCTCATTGCTGTGCGGCAGGCGCGCGATAAGCTCGCGGGCGAGCGCGATATAGGCCTGCGAGCCGCTGCAGCGGTGATCGTAGATCAGCGCGGGAAGGCCGTGGCTCGGCGCTTCGGACAGTCGCACGTTGCGCGGGATGACGGTGTCGAACACGACCTTGCCGAGCACGGCGCGGACATCGGCGGAGACCTGTTCGGTCAGGCGATTGCGGCGATCGTACATGGTGAGTGCGACACCGATGATGGCGAGGGACGGATTGAAGCGGGCGCGGATCCGCTCGACCGTGGTGAGGAGCTGGCTCAGGCCTTCCAGCGCGAAGAACTCGCATTGCAGCGGCACGAGCAGCGAATCCGCCGCAACCATCGCGTTGATGGTGAGAAGGCCAAGCGACGGGGGGCAATCGATCAGGGCGATGTCCCACCGGGGCGGTGCAGCATCAAGCGCGCGGTGCAGGCGATGCGTGCGCTGGTCGAGCTCGACCAGCTCGATCTCCGCACCCGACAGATCCGGCGTCGCAGGGAGGACGTCCAGCCGCGGGACACTGGTCGCGACGACGCCGTCCTCGATCGGAACCTGATCGACGAGCACGTGATAGCTGGAAGAGGCGCGCTGGGCGTGGGAAATGCCGAGGCCCGTCGAGGCGTTGCCCTGCGGATCGAGATCGATCAGCAACACGCGCTTGCCAGTGGCGGCCAGCGCAGTCGCGAGGTTGATCGCCGACGTGGTCTTGCCGACTCCGCCCTTCTGATTGGCCACCGCAATCCGAATCATCGCCGCTTTACCCCTGTTGCGACGACGATGCCGGAGGCTGGATCGGTGAGGCTTTGTTCCACGTGGAACAATCCATCAAAGCGTCGGCGCGCGTCGTCAACTTCCGTCGTGGCGGATTGTCCCTTGGGGAGCAAGTAGACTGTGTCGCGATCGGCGATGTTCGCGGTGCCGCCGAGCAGGTCGAAAAGCGCAGCCACGGCCCGCGCGGAGATGATCCTCGCTGTGATTTCGGTGAGCCGCTCGACCTTTGACTGATGGACCGACACCCGATCGGTGATTTGTTCTGCCTCAAGCACGCTGCGCAAAAAGTCTGCCCGCATGCGGCGGGGTTCGACCAGGATCATCGGGTGTTCGGTGGCGAGGGCAACAATGATGCCGGGGAAGCCAGCGCCGGTGCCAACGTCCACCCACAAGCCAGTCGCAGGAGCGAGAGGTATCAGCTGGGCAGAGTCGAGCGCGTGGCGATGCCACAAGGAATCAAGCGTTGGGCGCGAAACCAGATTTTGGCGGCCAGCTTCTTTGCGGACCCGATGGAGAAAGCGCTCAATCCGTTCCAGAGCTGCATCACCGACGATCGCGCGCGTGGCCTCGCGCGCCTGTTCCTCGTTCATCGTTTCGCCTTCGCGTGTAACCAGAGAGCGGTGAGGGCTGCCGGGGTGACACCGCGGACGCGGGACGCCTCGCCCAGTGTGCGCGGCCCTGCGGCGCGCAGGCGCTCGCGCATCTCGTTGGAGAGGCCAGCAATCGAATCGAGGGCAGGGCCCGATGCAATGACGACGCGATCGTCATGCTTCATCCGCGCGATCTCGGCAGCCTGGCGCGCGAGATACGGGGCGTAGCGGACATCCTCTTCGTGTTCGCGGATGAGATCAGCATCCACGCCGGTTGTGGTTCCGCCAGCGCGGAGAGTAGCGCGCTGGGTCATGCGTCGGTCGACATGGTCCCGGCGTTCAGGGGTCAGGAGACCCAGGCTGGCCGCGTGATCCGAAAGCCGCGTTTCGGCATTGTCAGCGCGCAACGCGAGCCGGTACTCGGCGCGGGCGGTGAGCATGCGATAGGGCTCGCTGATCCCCTGCAACACGAGATCGTCGATCATCACGCCGATGTAGCTGGCGCTGCGATCCGGGAGCAGCGGCGCGAGGCCCCGTGCGAAGGCCGCTGCATTGGCGCCGGCAACGAGACCCTGTGCGGCAGCCTCTTCATAGCCGGTGGTGCCGTTGATCTGGCCCGCGAGATACAGGCCGGGAATGGCGCTGAGGCCCAGTGTCGCATCGAGCGCGCGCGGATCGATGTGATCATATTCGACGGCATAGCCATGCATGGTGATGCGGCAGGTCTCGAGGCCCGGCACGGCGCGAATGAATGCCTCCTGCACGTCGGCGGGAACGGAGGTGGAGATGCCGTTCGGGTAGATGGTGGCGTCATCCAATCCTTCCGGTTCGAGGAAGATCTGGTGCCCGTCACGATCGCCGAAGCGGCGGATCTTGTCCTCGATCGACGGGCAGTAGCGCGGGCCGAGCCCTTCGATCGCGCCGGTCTGCAATGGGGAGCGATGGAGGTTGGCGGCGATGATGGCGTGCGCCTCGCTGGTCGTGCGGGTGATCGCGCAGGCGAGTTGCGGCAGCGCGCGCGTCCTCGTCATCGGTGACATGGTCCAGTCATCGGGGTCCGACGGCTGCGGTTCCAGCTGGGCCCAGTCGATCGTTCGGCCGTCGAGCCGGGGAGGGGTACCGGTCTTGAGGCGACCCATGGGGAGCGAAAGGTCGCGGAGCTGGCGCGCGAGGGGGAGGGCAGCGGCTTCATTGACCCGGCCGCCTTCCTCCTGTTCCTCACCGCGGAAGAGGCGGCCGCCCAGGAAGGTGCCGGTGGCGAGAACGACGGCCGGGGCGCCAAGCGTCTCGCCGGAGCGAAGTTCGACACCCGAGAGCCGGCCGCCGTCGAGGCGTAGCGCGATCGCTTCGCCGGCGACGATCGTGATGTTCGGATAGCTAGCGAGCATCTGGCGGATCGCGGCGGCGTAGAGCGTGCGATCAGCCTGGATGCGCGGGCCCTGAACCGCGAGGCCCTTGCTGCGGTTGAGCATACGGTGATGGATCGCGGCCGCATCCGCCGCGCGGCCCATTAGCCCATCATAGGCATCCACCTCGCGCACGAGGTGGCCCTTGCCGAGCCCGCCGATCGACGGGTTGCACGACATGGCCCCGATCTTTTGCGGATCATGGCTGACCAGTGCCACGCGGGCGCCCCGCCTTGCGGCGGCCGCTGCCGCCTCAGTTCCGGCATGTCCGCCGCCGATCACGATAACGTCGAACACCTGTTCCACGTGAAACAATCACTTTCCGACACAGAAGCGGGAGAATAGCGCGTCGAGCATTGCCTCGGTCGCGTCCAAGCCAAGCAGGGAGGCGAGTGCGCCTGACGCGGTACGTAGCTCTTCCGCCCGCAACAACAAGTCTTGCGAGGCCAGTGATGCCTCGAGCGCGGTAGCAGCGATGCGGATCTGGTCCTGCTGGAACCGGTGAAAGGTGGGGGCGCCGTCCAGAACCAGGATGATGTTCGCCCGCCGGTCGATCTCATCCCACAGCCGGTCGATCGAGGCTAGGTCATCACAAGAGGTGATGATCGTCCCGGGGCGGGGCGCATCACTGCGGGCATTCGCGCGAGCATGGACTGCGATCGTGCGATCGTCTCCGACAGCATTCTCGTCGAGGTCAAGAACGATATCGGCGCCGGCGCGGGCCTGACGGGCTCGGTCGATTCCGATCCGCTCGATCGGATCAGCGCTGTCGTCACGGACACCGGCGGTATCGACCAGCGTGTAGGCTTGGCCGCGGCGGGTGACATTGGCCTCGACCCGGTCGCGCGTGGTGCCGGCGATGGGGGAGACGATTGCGGCGTCGCGACCGAGCAGCGCGTTGAACAGCGATGACTTGCCGGCGTTGGTGGGGCCGACGAGGACGACGCGGATGCCCTCGCGATAGCGTTCGACCGAGGGGCGGGCTAGGACCGCGGCGAGTTGCGCCCGTAGGATCTCAGTGTCGCGATCGAGCAGCTCGTTGTCGGCGTCGCTGACATCGTCTTCATCGTCGAAGTCGATCGCCGCCTCGACCAGCGCGGCGAGGCGGGAGAGTTCAGCCATCAAGCCACGGACGAGCTGGCTGACCCTGCCTTCACTGCTCTCGATCGCGAGCCGATGCTGCTGCTCGGTCTCCGCCTCGAGCAAGTCAGCGATGCCCTGTGCCTGGATGAGGTCGATGCGGCCGTTGGCGAGCGCGCGGCGGGTGAACTCGCCGGCGAGCGCGGGGCGTAGGCCGGGCATCGCACCGAGCGCCTTTTCCGCCGCCGCGACGACGGCGCGGCCTCCGTGAAGATGAAGCTCCACCAGATCCTCGCCGGTGGCCGTGGCGGGGGCGGGGAAGGTGAGGACCAATGCCTGGTCGATCAGCGAACCGTCTGCGGCGCGCAGATGGCGACGGCCAGCGCGGCGCGGCGGGGGGAGGGTGGTGGCGAGGGCGGTGGCAGCGGCCATCGCCTGCGGGCCACTGATGCGGAGGACGGCGATCGCGGCGGGTGGGCGCCCGCTCGACACCGCGAAGATCGTGTCCATCAGCCGCCGGGCTTCGTTCCCGCCTCGAACAGGCGGCGCCAGAAGGCAGCGCCCGCCTCACCCATTGGTGCGAAGCTGGTCAGCATGCCCTCCATCATCTCGGGCTTCATGGTGGCGCCCTGCATCGCATCCTGCATCATCGCGACGTAGCGATCATGCAGCGGCGTGAGATCGGGCAAGCCCATCATGCGGCGTGCCTCTTCGGGCGTGCACTCGACCTCGATCGTGACCTTCATCCCTGGCCTCCCTTGAGCCGTGCGGCGGGGGACGATAGCGTCACCCGGCACTGTCTATGCCCGTTGGATGGGTGGCGCCGCAACCTCGCGGCGCCGGCACGGCGGGCAGCTAAGGGGAGATGACATGGGTGAGATGATCGACGTCGCCACGCTGAAGGGCGAGGGCAGCTTCAAGGCCTATTGCGCCGAGCCCGAAGGAAATCCGACCGCGGCGATCATCGTGATCCAGGAGATCTTCGGCGTGAACCCGGGCATCCGCCAGAAGTGCGACCGCCTGGCCGCCGACGGCTATCTGGCGATCGCGCCCGACCTGTTCTGGAAGATCGCGCCGGGCATCGAGCTCAATCCCGATGTGCCGGAAGAGATGCAGAAGGGGCTCAGCCTGTTCGGCGAGTTCGACCAGGATGGCGGCATCCGCGATATCGAAGCGACGATCCACAAGGCGCGCGAGCTGCTGGGCGGATCAGGCAAGGTCGGCGCGGTCGGTTACTGCCTCGGCGGGCGGCTGGCCTTCATGACTGCGTGCCGTACGGATATCGATGCCTCGGTCGGCTATTACGGCGTCGGCATCGACGGTCTGCTGGGCGAGAAGCATGCCATTGCCAAGCCGGTGCTGCTGCATATCGCGGGCGAGGATGGCTTCGTCGACAAGGCAACGCAGCAGAAGATGCACGAGGGACTGGACGATCACCCGAAGGTGACGCTGTACGATTATCCGGGCGAGGACCACGGCTTCGCGACCGAGATGGGCGATCGCCGCTCCCCGGCGGCGGCAGAGCTGGCGGATCAGCGCACCTCGGCGTTCTTCGCCGAGCATCTGGCGTAAGGAAAAGAGGGGCGGCTTCGCGGAGCCGCCCTTTTTTCGGATCAGCTGGCGCGGACCTGGCGGATCAGGGCCAGCACGTCTGCCGCGAGCGCTTTCGGGCAGATCAGCAGATCCGGGAGGTACACGTCCTCCTGATTGTAGACGAGCGGGCTGCCGTCGATGCGTGAGCAGTGGAGGCCGTATGCCGCCGCCACCGCGACCGGGGCGGCGGAATCCCATTCGAACTGACCGCCGGAGTGGAGGTAGATATCCGCCTCCCCGCGCACCACAGCCATCGCCTTGGCGCCGGCCGAGCCCATCGGCACGAGCGTCGCGCCGAGCTTCTCCGCGACCGCGACCGCTTCCTTTGCGGGGCGCGTGCGGCTGACCAGCATGCGCAGGGGGCTGGCGGGTGGGGGCACCGGCTGCGGCTGATCGGAGCGCAGGACGATTCCGGCGCCGGGCAGGGCGACGGCGCCTATCGTGGCAACGCAATCGATCGCGAGGCCGACATGCACCGCCCAGTCGGCGCGCTTCTCGCCATATTCCCGTGTACCGTCGACCGGATCGACGATCCAGACGCGGGACTTGGCGAGCCGCTCGCCGTCGCACTTCATCTCCTCGGACAGCAGGCCGTCATCGGGCCGTGCCTCGCGGATCGCGTGGACGAGGAACTGGTTGGCGGTCTGATCCCCCGCCTTGCCGAGCGCCTTTTCCGAAAAGACGCCGGCCTCGCGCACCTCCAGCAGGATGCGGCCGGCCGTCTCCGCGAGATGCGCGGCGAGTTCCGCGTCGGTCATGCTGGCGGTCATGGGATGATCCTCTTGATGATCAGCTCCGCCGCCTCGTCGGCCGTGATGCTGGTGGTATCGATGCGGATCTCGGGATCCTCGGGCGGCTCGTACGGGCTGTCGATGCCGGTGAAGTTCGCCAGCTGGCCGCTGCGCGCCTTGGCGTAGAGGCCCTTCACGTCGCGCCGCTCCGCTTCCGCGAGCGGCGTATCGATATGCACCTCGATGAACTCGCCCGGCTGCATCATCTGGCGCACCATCTCGCGCTCGGCACGGAAGGGGGAGATGAAGGCGGTGATGACGATAAGCCCAGCGTCCGTCATCAGCCGCGCCACTTCGCCGACGCGGCGGATGTTCTCGACGCGATCGGCATCGGTGAAGCCGAGGTCCTTGTTGAGGCCGTGCCGCACATTGTCGCCATCGAGGAGGAAGGTGTGGCGGTTCATCCGCACCAGCTTCTTCTCGACGATATTGGCGATCGTGGACTTGCCCGCCCCAGACAGGCCGGTGAACCACAGGACGACCGGCTTCTGGTTCTTCAGCGCCGCATGGGTATCGCGACTGACATCGGTCGGCTGCCAGTGGATGTTCTGCGAGCGGCGCAGGCTGAAGTGCAGCATGCCGGCCGCGACCGTGGCATTGGTAAGCTTGTCGATCAGGATGAAGCCGCCAAGCGATCGGTTGTCGGCGTAGGGCTCGAACACCAAGGGCTTGTCGGTCGACAGGTTGGCTACGCCGATTGCGTTCAGATCGAGCGTCTTTGCGGCGAGCTGCTCCAGCGTGTTGACGTTGACCTGATATTTCGGTGCCTGGATCGTCGCGGTCGCCGTCTGCGTGCCGAGCTTCAGCCAATAGGAGCGGCCGGGAAGCATCTCGTCCTCGGCCATCCAGACGATCGTCGCCTCGAACTGGTCGGCGACCTGCGGCGGGGCAGAGGCAGCGGCGATGACGTCGCCGCGCGAGCAATCCACTTCGTCAGCTAGCGTGAGTGTGACCGACTGGCCAGCGTCGGCCTGATCGAGATCGCCGTCGAAACTGACGATCCGGGCAACCGTCGTCGTCTTGCCCGATGGCAGAATGCGTACGGGATCGCCCGGCTTGATCGTGCCGGAGGAGACGAGGCCGGCAAAACCGCGGAAGTCGAGGTTGGGGCGATTCACCCATTGCACCGGCAAGCGGAAGGGCCTGGCCGGATCGGCTTCGGCGTCAATCTTCACGGTTTCGAGATGCTCGACCAACGAGGGGCCGGTGTACCATGGCGTGTGGGTGGAGGGGGCCGTGATGTTGTCGCCCTTGAAGCCCGAGATCGGCAGCGCGGTGAAATCGCTGATCCCGATCGATTCCGCGAAGGCGCGGTAATCGGCGACGATCGTGTCGAACACGCCTTGGTCGTAGCCGACGAGATCCATCTTGTTCACCGCCAGCACCAGATTGCGGATGCCGATGAGGTGGGCGAGATACGAATGGCGCCGCGTCTGCGTGAGCACGCCCTTGCGCGCATCGACGAGGATGACGGCCAAGTCCGCGGTGGACGCGCCGGTGACCATGTTGCGGGTATATTGTTCGTGGCCGGGGGTGTCGGCGACGATGAACTTGCGCTTCTCGGTCGCGAAGAAGCGATAGGCGACGTCGATCGTGATGCCCTGTTCGCGCTCCGCGGCGAGGCCATCGACGAGCAGGGCGAAATCGATCTCCTGCCCCTGCGTACCCACCTTCTTCGAATCGCTCTCCAGCGCGGCGAGCTGATCCTCGAAGATCATCTTCGAATCGTACAGCAGCCGGCCGATCAGCGTGGACTTGCCGTCATCGACCGAGCCGCAGGTGATGAAGCGCAGCAGCGACTTGTGCTGGTGACGCGCGAGATAGGCGTCGATGTCCTCAGCGATCAACGCGTCGACCTGGTAGACGGATTCCTGGGCGGAGCTGGCCATCAATTCACTCCCTCAGGCTGCTGGCAGGGGAGCGCAGGTGCGGCCGGATGCGCGGGTCGCGACGGAGCGTCTTGCCACATCAGAAATACCCCTCCTGCTTCTTCTTCTCCATGCTGGCCGAGCCCGCATCCTTGTCGATCGCGCGGCCCTGCCGCTCGCTGGTGGTGGTTAAAAGCATTTCCTGGATCACGTCCGACAGCGTGCTCGCCTCGCTCTCGACCGCGCCGGTGAGTGGGTAGCAGCCGAGCGTGCGGAAGCGGATCGAGCGTTCGACCGGGACTTCGCCGTCGCGTAGCGGAAAGCGATCGTCATCGACCATCAGGATCAGGCCGTCCCTCTCCACCGTCGGGCGCGGCTGCGAGAAATAGAGCGGGACGATCGGAATGTCGTTGAGCTGGATGTATTGCCAGATGTCGAGCTCGGTCCAGTTGGAGATCGGGAAGACGCGGATGCTTTCGCCCTTGGCCTTCCTGGCGTTGTAGAGGTTCCAGAGTTCGGGGCGCTGGTTCTTCGGATCCCAGCGGTGATTGGCCGAGCGGAAGGAGAAGACGCGCTCCTTGGCGCGGCTCTTCTCCTCGTCGCGGCGCGCGCCGCCAAACGCGACATCGAACCCGTAGAGATCCAGCGCCTGCTTCAAGCCTTCCGTCTTCCACATATCGGTGTGGAGGGGACCGTGATCGAACGGGTTGATCCCGCGCGCTTCGGCCTCCGGGTTCTTGTGGACGATGAGCTCCATGCCGCTTTCGCGTGCCATGCGATCGCGCAGTTCGTACATCGCCTTGAACTTCCACGTCGTGTCGACATGCAGCAGCGGGAAGGGCGGCGGCGCGGGGTAGAAGGCCTTGCGCGCAAGGTGCAGCATCACGGCCGAGTCCTTGCCGACCGAATAGAGCATCACCGGCCGCTCGCTCTCGGCGACGACCTCTCGCATGATGTGGATCGATTCCGCCTCGAGCCGTTCGAGATGCGTGAGTGAGCGCGCGGTCATAATGTCCCCATTGATCGTGGGGAAGATGGCGCGGCAGGGGTGACATGGCACCTCCCATATGGGAGGATATCGCTATGGCGATGGTGCGCTCCGACGAGACCGACCTGCTGATCCCGCTGCATGAAGGTGCGCAGGAGACGCCGCCGTGGCGGGTTTTCCTGTCACGGCTGGAGCAACGTGTGCGGGCGGGATCGGCGGCGATCATTACGCAGATCGGCGACAGGATTGTGCAGCACCGCCCAACTAGCGCCGAGGCGGTGGATGAGCTGGATCCGTGGCTGGCGGGCTTGCGGCGCGGACGGGTCTATGCGGCGGCGGAGCGGGGGGACGAGCAGGCGAGCCTTGGCCGAGTGGTGCGCGCGGAAGAGCCGGAAGGGGCGAGCGCATGGGTGATCGTCGAGCGGAGAGGGCGGGATTTTTCAGCTGCGGACGGCGCGTTGTTGGCGGCGCTGGCCCCGCATCTGGCTGTGGCGCTCCGAACCTATGTCATGCTGGAGCGGGCGCGGCATAAGGAGGTAGCGAGCGGGGCTGCATTGGCGCGCACGGGGCTTGGCTTTGCGACATTGGCGCGTGACGGGCGGGTCATTGCGGCGTCCGACGAGGCCTTGGCGCGCGCCGGGGAGCGGCTGGCACCCGTTCGTAGCGAGGCGGGTGCGTTGATCGCTGCCTTCTGCCAGGCACCTGCTGCGCCAGTGGCAGTGCGGCTCGCGACCGGAGTGGCGCTGTTGGTGGCGGGCCGCGGCGATGCAGCAGCGATGGCGCTGTTCCTGTCGGAGCGCGGCGGCGATGCCGAGACGCAGGCAGGGGTGCTGCGGGACCTATATGGATTGGCGATGAGCGAGGCGCGGCTGGCCGTGGCGGTCGCGCGCGGGGCGAGCCTTGCCGAGGCGGCAGTGGCGCTTGGCCTCACGATCGAGACGGCACGCAATTACTCGAAGCGCGCCTTCGCCAAGATGCGCGCACGGGGACAGGCGGATCTGACGCGGATCGTGCTGGGCAGCGTCGCTGGCCTCGCCTGACGCTTACACGCGCCTCGATCAGGCGTCGGCCGAGCCCATGCGCCAGCCGTCCCAGGCCGTGATGATCGCGCGGCCGCTGGAATAGCCGTCGCTCACATCCTCCAGTTCCTCCAGATCAAGGCGGCGGCGATCGATCATCTCCAGCCACTGGCTGCGCACCGCCGGCACGCGATCGGGCAACAGATAACGGTGCCACAGGCGAGCGACGCGGCGTTCCTGCCACAGCCGCTCAAGCACCGGGCGGACGCGCACTGCGGGCAGCAGCGGCGCACGGCGGCGAAGCTCGCCCACCAGGCTGGACGGGTAGATCTCCGTGCGTTCGGCGAGCACGCCGAGGATCGCCAGTTCTACGAGCATGTCTTCCATGGGATGGGCCTGGGCTGGCATTGCGACGGCTTTCCTGGTCATTGTGCAAGGGCAATCAGCTGGGCGAGGCCGCTCGCGCCGGTCTTGGCGAGAACGGCGGCGCGGTGGTCTTCGACGGTCTTGGGTGAAAGGCCGAGGCGATCGGCCACGACCTTGTTGGGGTGGCCCTGCACGAGAAGGTCAAAGACCTGTCGTTCGCGGGCAGTGAGCGTCGCGGTACGGGCCAGGACCGCCCGGCGCGTGCTGCTCCAGGCGATGCCTTCGGCAACGGCGGCGATCAGTCGATCCTCGTCGAGCGGCTTCTCGAGATAATCGAGCCCTCCGTAGCGGCGCACGGAATCGACCGCATTCGCGGTGGTCGGCCAGGCGGTCATGAACACGATGGCGACGGTGGGGTCGCGTTGCCGGAGCCGATCGGCGAAGGCGAAACCGTCGAGATCGCCCATCATGATGTCCGTCACCACGCAGTGTGCGAAAGTGTTGGGATCGAGTTCGAGCAGTGCGGCGGGATCGAGGAACGCCTGCGCCTCGAAGCCGCGGCGCTGCAGAAGCCGTGCGACGCTGGCGCCGAGATCGCGATCATCGTCGACGACAAACACCCTGGGATTGTCGTTCATCCAGAATCTCCGACGAGGGGGAGGGTGATGGTGGCGCGGACCGTGCCGTCGCGATCGGTGGTGCGCGTAAGCGTGCCGCCGTGTGCCTCCACGATGGTGCGGGCGATCAGCGTGCCGACGCCCATGCCGGCGGGCGGCTGACGGCGGCCGTCGGAAAGGTTGCTGACGATGATCCGTGCACTGGCATCGTTCGATCGCACCGCCAGCGTCACGGTGCCGCCGGTGCCGCAAGCCTGTGCGGCGTTGCGCACGAGGTTCATCACGGCCTGCGCGAGCTCGACCTCCTGACCGATGATGAGCGGCGCGGGATCGACTGGTTCAGCGGCGAGCGTGACGCCGGCGTTGCGCATTTCGGTGCGCGCGAGTTCGGCAACGCTTTCGATCAGCGTGTGCAGCGGGAGCGGCGTCGGTTCGTCCACCGCGCGCCCGCCATAGCGACGCAAGCGGCGGACGAGATCGGAGAGGTTGGTGGCCTTGGCATGGATCAGTGCGGCAGCCTCGGCCACTTCCGGATCGGCGCTGGCGGTGAGATCGCGCAGGTGATGCGCCTCGATCGACAGGGTAGAGAGCGGCTGCGATATCTCGTGGATGACGGCGACCGACATGGCGCGCAGCGTCTTCAGCCGCTCCGCCTGGAACAGCAGTCGGTCCCGGCGCTGCAGATCGGCACGCGCGACGGCCTGCGCATCGGCGAAGCTGCCAGCGAGGTAGCCAGTGACCGCGATGGTTGCGAGACCGAGGTGAAGCTCCAGCCGCTCGGCCGTGCCCGTCGTGGCGGCGGTGAATGGAAGTGCCCCCGCGGCGACGACGAACAAGGCCGCCCACGCCCCGACCCGGCCGAGGCGAAGGCCGATCCAGGCGATCGTGAGCACGACCGGGGCCGGCTGGAGCCCGAGGCCCACCCAGTGAAGCAAGCTGCTGCTGCCAATCCCGAGCGCGAGGACGAGCGCGCCCTCCGCCAGGGTGCTGGTTGCGGGCCAGACGATCGGCGCGGGGCTGCGGCCGGTGAGGTGATCGGCAAGCCACAACAACGGCGGGGCGAGCAGAAGGACGCCGAGAAGATCGCCGATGATGAAGGCGTTCAGCGACAGGACAACGTCGCGGGCGGTGCTGACGCCGGTAAGCTCCGGGTGCCACAGCGCCTGCGGAAGCGCGAGCAGCGCGGCGACGATCGGCGCCAGGACGCTGGCGAGCGCAAAGGGCATGGGGGCGGTGCAGACGGGGGAACCAGACGCCTGGCCGCGCGCGACCAGCCAGCGGATCGCCGCGACGACGAGGCCATAGGCGAGCACGGGCCGAACCACGCCCAGCACGCTGATCGCCCAGTCGTGGCGATCGAGCACCACCGCGCCCGACGTGACATCCACCACCAGTTCGATGATCGCGACCGGGATGGTGTACCGCGCGCCGGCGCGCCACAGGAGCGCCAGGCGGAGACCGGCGGCGGGGAACCACAAGGAATAATAGCCCGCGCCTCCCCACCAGCCCGCGACGGCGTGGGTGAAGGCGAAGCCGAGCGTGTAGAGCGCAAGCAGGGTGACCGCGCCCGACGGCCGATCGGCGAGCAGCGCAGCCAGTGGCGCCGTGCCAGGAGCCGTGCCCCTGTCACTTCGATAACGCGCGCCCCCATCCCCCGATACCGCTGCGGTCATGGCGTTCGTTTGCGCCTGATGGCAGTCCCTCGGCAACCAGGGAAATTCCCGGAAGTGCCGCAGGCGAAACGACTTTTTCGCTGCCGCGCTGCCTTGAAGGGGCGGCGCGGCGGTCACCCGATCAGCCTTGTGCCGGCAGCAAGGCGGGGACTGGCGTCAGAGCGGCTGGCCGTCCGTATCGCGGAGCACTTCGCGGCGGCCGACGTGATCGGGCCGGCCGACGATGCCGTCCTTTTCCATCCGCTCGATGAGGCGGGCGGCGGAATTGTAGCCGATACGCAGCTGGCGCTGGAGCCAGGAGGTGGACGCCTTCTGGCTGCCGCAGACGAGCTGGATCGCGGCGCGATATTGCTGGTCCTCGGCGGAATCGTTGCCGGTCGGCGCGCCTTCCAGCTCGAAGCTCTGCTCGGGCTCCTCGGTGACGGAGGAGATGTAATCGGGCGTGCCCTGCGCGCGCCAGTGATCGGTGACGCGTTGCACTTCCTCGTCGCTGACGAACGGGCCGTGGACACGCACGATGCCCTTGCCGCCGGGCATGTAGAGCATGTCGCCCTTGCCGAGCAGCTGCTCGGCGCCCTGTTCGCCCAGGATGGTGCGCGAATCGATCTTCGACGTGACGTGGAAGCTGATGCGGGTCGGCAGGTTAGCCTTGATGACGCCGGTGATGACGTCGACCGACGGGCGCTGCGTCGCCATGATGAGGTGGATGCCGGCCGCACGCGCCTTCTGCGCGAGGCGCTGGATGAGGAATTCGACTTCCTTGCCCGCGGTCATCATCAGGTCCGCGAGCTCGTCGACGATCACGACGATCTGCGGCAGCACCTGATAATCGAGCTGTTCCTCCTCATAGACCGGACGGCCGTTCTCGTCCCAGCCGGACTGGACCTTGCGGCCGAGGGGCGCGCCCTTGGCCTTGGCCGCGCGGACCTTTTCGTTGAAGCCGCCGAGGCTGCGCACGCCGAGCGAGGACATCTGCCGATAGCGATCCTCCATTTGCTCGACCGCCCATTTCAGCGCGCGGACCGCCTTTGCCGGATCGGTGACGACGGGGGAGAGGAGATGTGGAATGTCGTCATACATCGACAGTTCGAGCATCTTGGGATCGATCATGATCATGCGGCACTGATCGGGCGTGAGCCGATAGAGCAGCGACAGGATCATGGCGTTGAGCCCGACCGACTTGCCCGAGCCGGTGGTGCCCGCAACCAGCAGGTGCGGCATCGGCGCGAGATCGGCGATCACCGGATCACCGGCGATGTTCTTGCCGAGGATGACGGGGAGCGAGGCGTTTTGATCTTCGAACGCCTGGCTGCCGATCAGCTCGTGCAGCGACACCGTCTCGCGCTTCGCATTGGGAAGCTCGATGCCGATGACGGTGCGGCCGGGGATGGTCGCGACACGGGCGGAGATCGCGCTCATGTTGCGCGCGATATCGTCCGCGAGGCTGATCACGCGCGTCGCCTTGATACCGGGCGCGGGATCGAGCTCGTACATCGTCACGACCGGGCCGGGGCGCACCTCGACGATCGAACCCTTCACGTTGAAATCGTCGAGCACCGTTTCGAGCAGGCGCGCGTTGCGTTCCAGTGCGGTCTTGTCGATCGTGCCGGGCGGCGTCGGCGGCGCGGGCGTCAGCATGTCGAGCGTCGGGAGGCGATAATCATCGCGCAGATCAAGGCTGGTCTGGCGTGGCTGCTGCGGCTTGGCGGCGATCGCGGGGGCGGTGGTGCGATCGTTGATCACCGGCGCGGGTCGATTGTCGGGCTGCGCCACGGCGCGGGGCTGCACCTGCTTGCCGCCGAGATCGAGCGGGACCTCGTCCTCGTCGCTTTCGTCGAAGGCACCATCCGTGACGCGGCGCGCGCGGCGGCGGGCGAGCCAGCCGCGGGGGACGTCGAGATCGAGGCTGCGGCCCCAGACGATCGCACCGGCAAGGCCGCTGACCACGCCGAGCGCGACGATGCTCCACCAGGTAACCTGCGGATTGTTGGCGAAAGCGAGCGCCCAGCGCGCCGCGGCGACACCGCCGAGGCCGACCGCGCCGCCCCAGCCGAAGGGGAGCGCGAGCACCGCGCCATCGGACACGCAGCCTAGGGCGACTGCCATCAGCGCGACACCGAAGGTGGCATTGCGCAGCATTCGCTTCCAGGCGCCAGCCGGCTGATCACGCCACAGGCGAAGTGCGATGATCGGTGGAATCGGCAGCAGCAGCGCGACCGCGGGTCCGAAGATGGTGAGCGCGAGATCCGCGAACCACGCACCCGGCGCACCGACGAGATTGGCGGTGCTGGCGGCGGCGGTGTTGAGCGACCCGTCGCCCGGCCGATAGCTGGCGAGCGCGAGCGCCATCAGCAGCGTGGCGATGAACAACGTGATCGCCGTCACAAGCGCGCCGCTGCGCACCGCGCCTGCCTTCACCGTTTCGCGCCACAAGGACGGTTGCGCCCTGCTCGCCATCGTGTCGCCCCCGGTTCAATTTGAAGGAATTAGATCAGGCTGGATAATCCGCCGGGCGGAGTCTGCCGTCAAGCCGGGCCCGGTATGTTCCGGGCCAAGTGTGGTGCGCGAAGCACGGTCTGCCGTGGACGCCCGGCCATCAGCGCTCGCGCGCGGCGCCAAGGGCCGCTAAGGACGGGGCATGAACCACGCGGACGTCCTTATCCTTGGCGGCGGGCTGGTTGGCGCGACGCTTGCGCTGGCGCTCGACAAGCATGGCCTTTCCACGATCGTCGTCGACCCGGCCGATCCTGCGGTAACGCTAGCGGCCGGCTTCGACGGCCGCGCGTCTGCGGTGGCAAGCGCCAGCCACCGGATGCTGGAGGCGATCGGGCTGGCCGACCGGTTGATTGGGCAGGGATGCCACATCCGCCAGATCCGCGTGAGCGACGGGCTGGAACCCGGCGCGCTGGACTTCATCCCGGACGAGAACGACGGTGCCCTCGGCACGATGTACGAGAATCGCGCGATCCGTATCGCGCTTTCGCAGGAGCTGGCGGAGAGCAAGGTGGACTTCCGCCCCGTGACCCGGGCGACCGAGGTGGAACGTTCCGCTAGTGGCGTGCGCGCGGTGCTGAGCGACGGCACGACCGTTAGCGCATCGCTGCTGGTGGCGGCCGAGGGGCGCAACTCGCCGACGCGCGAGGCGGCCGGGATCGTGACGGCGAACTGGCGCTATGATCATGCCGCGATCATCGGCGCGTTCCACCATGAGCGCTCGCACGAGGATACCGCCTACGAGATCTTCTATCCCGCTGGCCCCTTCGCGCTGCTGCCGCTGGTTGACGATGCGATCGGGCATCGCTCGGCAATCGTGTGGACGGTGAAGGGCGATCATGCTGCCGGCATGCTGAAGCTGGGCGACCGCGCATTCCTGGCCGAGGCGGAGAAGCGGATGGGGGGCTTCCTGGGCAAGCTCAGCGAGCCGAGCCGGCGGTCGAGCTACCCGCTTGGCTTCCACCATGCCGCCACGATCACCGCAGAGAGGCTGGCGCTGGTAGGCGACGCGGCGCACGGCATCCACCCGATCGCCGGCCAGGGCCTGAACCTTGGATTCCGCGATGTTGCGGCACTGGTCGAGGTGCTGGTGGAGGGGCGCCGGCTGGGGCTGGAGGCGGGCGACGCGCAGCTTCTGGCGCGCTACCAGGCGTGGCGCAGCCTCGATACGCTGCTGGTGGCCGGTGCGACCGACACGTTGACGCGGCTGTTCGGCATTCCGGGCCGGGCGGCGAGCGCGGTGCGGCGGTTCGGCATCTCCGCGGTGAATGCGATCCCGCCGCTGAAGGACCGGTTCATGGCCGAAGCACGCGGCGAAAGCGGACAATTGCCGCGGTTGTTGCAGGGGATGCTGGTCTAGCATCCCTTGAACGGCGGGGCGACGATCCCACATTTCGGCTACGATCCTATTCATGCGCGTGCTTCCCTTGCCGGCCAGCATCGGCTAAGGGCGCGCGCGTTCATCCGTAGAAAGTGTGGTTGTTTGGCGAAAGAAGAACTCCTCGAGATGCGCGGCCAGGTGGTCGAGCTCCTGCCCAATGCGATGTTCCGCGTAAGGCTGGAGAATGATCACGAGATTCTCGGCCATACCGCTGGCAAGATGCGCAAGAACCGCATCCGCGTGCTGGTCGGCGACGAAGTGCTTGTCGAGCTGACGCCGTACGACCTAACTAAGGGGCGGATCACGTACCGCTTCATGCCCGGCCGCGGCGGCCCCGGCCCGCAATAATCCGGGTAGGGCTGATGCCCGCCCCTCTGATCCTTGCATCCGCATCGCCGCGACGCCTGTCGTTACTGGCGCAGATCGGCGTTACGCCGGCGCGCGTCGTCGCGCCTGACGTCGACGAGACGGCGCTGAAGGGTGAGCGGCCGCGCGACTATGTGATGCGGGTCGCGACCGCCAAGGCGCAGGCCGTGCCACGCGGCGACCGCGAAGTGGTGCTTGCCGCCGATACCACCATTGCTGCGGGCCCGCGCATTCTGGGGAAGCCCGAGGATGAGGCGGACCTTGCGCGCATGCTTGGCTTGCTTTCCGGGCGCCGGCATCGGTGCCTGTCCGCGGTGGTGGTGATCGACGCCGCCGGCAAGATGCGCGCGCGGCTGTCTGACACGATGGTGGCGTTCAAGCCGCTGACCGGCGCCGAGATCGCGGAATATATCGCCAGCGGCGAGGGCATGGGCAAGGCGGGCAGCTATGCCATCCAGGGCCGTGCCGAAGCGTTCGTGCGGCGCATCGACGGATCGTACTCGGGCGTGGTCGGCCTGCCGCTGTTCGAGACCCGGGCGCTGCTGGTGACGGCGGGCGTCCTTGCCTGAATGGCTGTACGAGCACGGCCTCGGCGAGGACCGGGCCGGGTTTGTCGATGATGATGGCCGGATCATCCGCGCGCGAATTGCCGTTCACGACGCGGGCCCGCAGCCGGGGCTTATCGCGACCGGCCGTCTGATCGAGCGGCTGCTGGCGCGGCTCGACGATGGCAGCGAGGTGACGCTGGAGCGCCCGGCACCTGGGGTGACGCTGGGTGCGGCGATCCGCGTGGAGATCACGCGCAGTGCGATACCGGAAGAAGGACGAGCAAAGCCGCCGCGCGGGAGGGTGACCGATGCCCCGCCGCGGCGGGCGCTGACCTTGCGCGAGCAGTTGACCGGCGCGCCGGTGCGCGAGCTGCGCGCGCATGAGGCGGATGCGCTGGAAGCCGCGGGCTGGTCCGAGGTGCTGGAGGAAGCGACCGGCGGCGACATCGGCTTTCCCGGCGGCATGCTGCGGCTGTCGCCGACACCGGCGATGACCTTGTTCGACGTGGATGGAAATCCGCCGCTGGAGGCGCTGGCGGTGCGCGCGGCGACGGCGGTGGCCGAGGCGATCGAGCGGCTGGATATCGGCGGATCGATCGGGATCGACTTTCCGACCCTGAATGGCCGCGAGCCGCGGCAGGCGGTGGCGGCGGCGATCGATGCGGCGCTTGCGCAGCCGTTCGAGCGGACGGCGGTGAACGGCTTTGGCTTCCTCCAGATCGTGCGGCCGCGGCCGCGCGCGTCCCTCCCCGAGATACTGCGCGCCGATCCGGTGGGTGCCGCCGCACGCGCTGCGCTGCGCATGATCGAGCGGACACCGCCGAGCGCGCCGAACGGATTCCGCCTGGCGCCAGCGGTGCGCGAGCGGATTTCCGGCCGGCCGGACTGGTTGGCCGAGATCACGCGGCGCACCGGGCGCACGCCCACCTTCGACGCTTAGGTCCTACTCGGCCGGCAGTGCTTCCATCTCGGCTGCGAGGCGGCGGCCGGTGATGTGCGGCGAGGCGGCGCGGCGGGCGAGCAGGCGGTAGAGCACCGGGATCAGGAACAGCGTGATGGCGGTGGCGATCGACACGCCGGCGACGATCACCACGCCGATTGCGCTACGCGCGCCGGCACCGGCGCCATGGCTGAGCGCGAGCGGCACCGCGCCGAAGACGGTCGCGATCGAGGTCATCAGGATCGGGCGGAGGCGCCGGATCGAGGCTTCGCGGATCGCGGGGCGAAGCGCCTGACCGGTGTCGCGCAGCTGATTGGCATATTCGACGATGAGGATGCCGTTCTTTGCCGCGAGGCCGACGAGCATCACGATGCCGATCTGGCTGAAGAGGTTGAGCGTCATTCCGGCCAGCGCGAGCCCTATCACACCGCCGCCCGCGGCCAGCGGCACGGTGGCGATGATCACGGCCGGGTGGATGAAGCTTTCGAACTGCGCGGCGAGCAGCAGGTAGATGATCAGCACGGTGATGCCGAACACCAGCCAGATGGCATTGCCGGTCTGCTTCAGCGACTGGCTTTCGCCACGATAGCCGATCGCCTGCACTTCGGGTGATTTGGCGGCTTCGGCTTCGAGGAAGGCGAGCGCCTTGCCGAGCGAGTAGCCCGGCGCGAGGCCGCCTTGCAGCGTGATCGCGCGCATCTTGTTGAAGCGGCCGAGCTCGCGGGCTGAGGCGGCCTCGCGCACATGGACGAGGTTCGACAGGGGCACGAGCTCACCTGAGCGGGAGCGGACATAGACGCTGGCGAGGCGGCCTTCGCGATCGCGATCCGCCGCACCGGCCTGCACCATGACGCGATATTCCTCGCCGCGATCGACATAGGTGGAGACGCGGCGCGACCCCATCACGGTCTGCAGCGCCTGACTGACATCATCGACCGACACGCCGAGATCGCCGGCGCGGTTCGCATCCACGTCGATCAGCAGCTGCGGTTTCGATTCGACGTAATCGGCGTCGAGGTTGACGAGGCCGGGATTGTCGCGCGCCGCGGCGAGTATCCGGTCGCGTGCCCTGGCGAGATCGGCATAGGTGGCGCCGGCGATGACGAAGGCGACGGGCTGGCCGCGCCCACGGCCGAGCGAGGAGCGCACGTTCGCATTGCCGCGGATGCCGGGGATCTTCTGCAGCTCCGCCGTGACGCGGCGGGCGACCGATTGCGATTCCTCCTCGCGATCTTCCCACGGTTTCAGGAAGACGCTCATGCTCGACGCGTTGAAATCCTCCGCCATGCCGTAAGCGAGCGGGAGGCGCGTGTTGAAGCCACGGATCGGGCCATCCTCCGTCATCAGCGCGGCGACCTTCTGCTCGACCTGGCCGGCATAGCGATCGAGTTCGGCGAAGCTGGTGCCTTCGGGGGCGTTGACGCGCACCTCGACGACGCCGGTGTCCTCCGGCGGCACGAGTTCGCCGTCGAGCTGCAGGAACAGGAAGGCGCAGCCGGCAAGGAACAGCGCGACGAGCCCAAGCACCGGCAGCGGGTGGGCGAGCGCGCGATCCAGCGCACCGCCGTAGCCGCGCTCGAGCCGGCCGAAGACGCGCTCGATCGCGTGGGTGAGGCGTCCGTCCTGCCCGGGCTTGAGCAGCTTCGACGACAGCATGGGAACGAGGGTGAGCGCGAGCACGCCGGACAGCGCGATCGAGGCGATCATCGCGACGGCGAGTTCCCGAAACAGCAGGCCCGTCTGCCCGGCGATGAACATCACCGGCACGAACACCGCGCAGACGACCGCGGTGGTGGCGACGACCGCGAAGCCCACCTCGCGCGTACCGCGGAAGGCGGCGACGAGCGGCGTTTCGCCGGCCAGGATGCGGTGGTGGATGTTCTCCAGGACGACGATCGCGTCATCGACGACGAGGCCGATCGCGAGGACCAGGGCGAGCAGGGTGAGGAGGTTGATCGAATAGCCGAAGGCCCAGAGCACCGCGAAGGTGCCGAGCAGGCAGATCGGCACGGTGATCGCGGGGATGATCGTGGCGCGCGCGCTGCCGAGAAACAGGAAGATGACGATGACGACGAGGATCACCGCCTCGCCAAGGGTGCGCCATACCTCGCGGATCGCGCGATCGATGAAGAGCGAATTGTCCGAGCCGAGCGTCAGCGAGACGCCGGCGGGAAGCTCGGGCTGGATCGCGGCGACCAGCGCCTTGACGTTGTTGGCCACCTCCAGCGTGTTGGCGCCCGACTGGCGCACGACGCCGAGGCCGAGCGCGGTCTGCTGACGGAAGCGGAAGGCGGTGTAGGGATTTTCAGCGCCACGTTCGATCTTCGCGACGTCACCGAGGCGGACGAGGTAGCCGTCGCCGCCGCGGCCGATCACCAGGCTGCGGAACGTCTCGGGACTGGCGAAGGCGCGGTCGACACGCAGCGACACGTTCTGCGCCGAGGATTCGATGCGGCCGGCGGGCAGCTCGACATTCTGGCGGCGGAGCGCATCCTCGACGTCGCGCGGGGTGAGGCGGAAGGCGGCGAGCCGACCGAGATCGAGCCACACGCGCATCGACGGGCGGGCCTGCCCGACGAACTGGATTTGGGCGACGCCGTCGATGGTGGAGAAGCGATCGACCAGGAAGCGCTCGACATAGTCGGACAGCTCGATCTTGTTCCACGAGGGCGCCTGCACGACGATGTACATGATCGGCTGCGCATCGGCGTCGACCTTGCGGACCTCGGGCGGGAGTGCCTCGTCGGGCAAGTCCGCCAGCGCGCCGGAGACGCGATCGCGCACGTCATTGGCGGCGGCATCGACATCGCGCGTCGGGCGGAACTCGATCGTGATGTCCGAGCGCCCATCGGTGGAGCGGGAGGAGATGGTTTCGATCCCCTCGACGCCGGCGAGCCGCTCCTCCAGCGGCTGCGTGACGCGGCTTTCGACCACCGCGGCTGCCGCCCCGACATAAGTGGTGGAGACCGAGACGACCGGCGGGTCGGTCTCGGGAAACTCGCGGACCGAGAGGTTGAGGAAGGCGACGATGCCGACGATGACGATCAGGATCGCCCCGACCGCCGCGACGACCGGGCGGCGGACCGAAACATCGGAAAGCATCATTCGCGGAAATGATCCCGCGAGGGCCGCGTTGCACTGAGGCGATCGGGTTCGTCGCCGTCGCTGGCGAGCTTCACCTTCACGCCGTCATCGATCTTCACGACACCTTCGGTGACGACGCGCGCGCCGGGAGCAACGCCTCGGATCTCGATGAAGCCGCCGTCGCGCGCGCCGGTCTGCACCTTTGCACGGTGCGCCACCGCATCCTTGCCGACGACATAGACGTAGCGTTCGGTGCCTTCGCCCAGCACGGCGAGTTCCGGGACGGCGGGGGAATCGCGCTCCCCCGTCACCACACGGACGGTGAGCAGCATGCCGGGTTTCAGCCGGTTGCCGGGATTGGGCAGGATCGCGCGGACGCTGGCGGCGCGGGTGGTGGGCTCGATCACCGGATCGATCGAGCTCACGCGCCCGGTGAAGGGGATGTCCGGGTAAGCGGCGGCGCGGGCAGTGACGGGCACGCCGGTGCGCAGGCTGGCGAGCGCGGTTTCCGGCACGGTGAAATCGAGCTTGATGCGCGAGATGTCGCTGATCGTGGCGATCGGCGTGCCGGCCGAGATGATCGCGCCTTGCGACATCAGCCGCTGCGAGGCGAAGCCGGAAAAGGGCGCGCGAACGATGCGATCGGTGATCTGGGCGCGGGCGGTTTCGGCGTCGGCGCGCGCACGCTGGGCGAGGGCGCTTTGCTGGTCGAGCGTCGCCGGGGTGACGAAGCCGCGGGCGTTCAGCGCGCTCATGCGATCGAGTTGCGCTGCTGCCTGGCGCTCGGCGGCGAGGGCGCCGGCAAGCGCCGCGCGCTCCTGTGCCTGGGCGAGGACGGCGATCACCTGGCCGCGGCGCACGAAGCCGCCGTCGGTGAAGCTGATCCGCTCGATCCGCTCCGTCACCGGGGAGGAGAGCGTTACCTGTTCGTTGGCGCGGGCGGTGCCGACGGCCTCGATTTCATCCAAAAAGTGGCGTGAAACCGGCTCTGCGACGCGCACCAATGGTGCCGATTTGGGCTTGGATGGCGCCTTCTGGTTGCATCCGGCCAGCAAGATGGCAGCGATGGCGACGGATTGAGCCGCGCCCTTTCCGATCGACAGAGGTAGCCAGCGAGCGGCCATCGCCTTTTCCAGCATGTTCGGATGCGCGACCCCGGTTGGCACGAAAATCGTAACAAACCACGACGTTATGCCGCGCCGCAACAGCATTTATGCGGGAGGGGTATAAGCTTTGTGCATGGCGCCCCGCCGACCGGCGATAGCTGAGCTTCGGCAGGGGCGTCCGAAAAGGCGGGTTGGCAGGCGGGTGAGACGTGTTATCGTTTCGTCATAATAATAGAACAGTCGCGGAGAGGACGGGACACCGGAACCGGGGGGTTGCCATGAATCTCCGTCACATCGAGGTATTCCACGCGGTCTATACCGTCGGGTCGATCAGCGGCGCATCGCGGCTGCTGAACGTGTCACAGCCGTCGGTGAGCAAGATCGTCAAGCACGCCGAAAGCCGCCTCGGCTTTCCCTTGTTCACGCTGGTGCGCGGGCGCCTGACGCCGACCGAGGAAGCGCATATCCTGTTCCGTGAAGTCGATGACCTGCACAGCCGGATCGACACCTTCCAGCGCGCCGCGCGCAACATGCGATCGACCTCCGAAGGGCATATCCGCGTCGGCGTGCTGCCATCGCTGGCGCTGGCCGCGACGCCGGCCGCGATCGCGCGCTTCCGCCGCAAGCTGCCGCTGGTGACGTTCGAGGTATCCGCGGTGCACCATGACCAGTTCCGCGAGGCGCTGATGTCGCGCGAATGCGACTTCGTGATCGGGCATTCGGGGCCGACGACGCTGGAGATCACCTCCGTTCCGCTCGGTTCCGGCCGCGTCGGGGCCTTGTTCGTCGACGGGATGTTCCCGGAGGAAGCGGCGGCGATCCCGCTCGACCTGCTGCGCCAGCATGAGGTGATCGGCCTCGCGCCCAGCGTCGCGATCGGGGACATGGTGCGCCCCGTGATATCCGCGGCCACGGGCGACGCGCCGGGAATCCAGGTGCGGTCGGTGTACATTGCCGCGGCGCTGGCGCGGAACGGCGCGGGCGTCGCGATCGTGGACGAATTCACGGCGCAGGCATTCGTCGGCGACGGGCTGCACTTCCGGCCGATCGAGCCGCTCGCGGAGTTCGAGCTGGCGGTGCAGTACCTCGCCACCCATCCACCGTCGCGGCTGGCGCGCAGCTTCATCGACCTGAAGCGCGATATGCTGAGCGCGGCGCGGATCGAGGCGCAGCGGGCGAGCGATTGCACAAACGCTATGGGTGCCAACCAACACTGAATAGCCTTTCCATTGTGCCCACCGCCGCATCGTCGCACACTTGGCAGCGAAATCGGGGAGTTGGCATGATCAATCGGATCGGCATGGCCGCAGTCGCCGCGGTGGCACTGAACAGCGTCGCAGCGCAGGCAGGGCCGCTTGACGAGGCAGCGCGGGCCCGCGTGCTGGCCGGTGTCGATGCCAAATCGGTCGAGGCGAACGGCCGCGCGATCTGGGGCTTCGCCGAGACCGGATATCAGGAACAGAAGAGCGCGGCGCTGCTCGCCAAGACGCTGAAGGATGCAGGCTTCGAGGTGACGATGGGCGTTGCCGGGGAGCCGACCGCCTTCATCGCGAGCTTCCGCAATGGCGCGGGGCCAGTCGTTGCCGTGACCGCGGAATATGACGCGTTGCCGGGGCTGGCGCAGAATGTGTCGCCGACCAAGTCGCCGATCGCCGGCCAGGCGCATGGCCATGGCTGCGGCCACAATTTGCTGGGTGCCGCATCCGTCGGCGCTGCGATCGCGGTGAAGAAGTGGATGACCGCTGCCAAGGTGCCGGGCGAGCTTCGCGTCTATGGCACGCCGGCCGAGGAAGGCGGGTCGGGCAAGGTCTATATGGTGCGCGACGGCCTGTTCAAGGACGTGGACGCGGCGGTGCACTGGCATCCTGCGGGCGCCAACTCGGCCGCGCAATCGATCACCATGGCGAACACCAACGGCAAGTTCCGTTTCCGCGGGACATCCGCCCATGCCGCCGCAAACCCGGACGCCGGCCGCTCGGCGCTGGACGCGGTGGAGATCATGAACGTCGCCACCAATTACCTGCGCGAGCATGTGCCCGATCGCACGCGGATTCATTATGTGATCACCAGCGGCGGCGGCGCGCCCAATGTGGTGCCCGATTATGCCGAGGTCTTCTATTACGTGCGTTCGCACGATCCGCAGATCGCCCGTTCGGTGATGGCGCGGGTGAAGAAGGCGGCGGAAGGCGCGGCGATCGCGACCGAGACGAAATTCGAGTTCGAGCAGATCGGCGGCGTCTATTCGATGCTGCCCAACGACACGCTGGGCAAGGTGATGGACCGCAACCTGCGCACGCTCGGCGGGATCGAGTGGACCGCGGAGGAAAAGGCCTTCGCCGCCAAGATGCGCGAAAGCGTGCCCAATGCACGCGGCACGATCGATTCTGTCGCGCAGGTGCAGCCTTACGCCGTGCGCACCGATCCCGATGCGGCCGGCGCCTCGACCGACATGTCCGACGTGTCCTGGGTGGTGCCGACGGTGGGGCTGGGAACCGCGACCTTCGTGCCGGGGATGCCGGGCCACAGCTGGCAGAATGTCGCCGCCGCCGGCATGAGCATCGGCGCCAAGGGATCGGTGCTGGCCGCGCGAACGTTGGCACTGACGGTTGCCGAGATGCTGTCGAGCCCCGATGTTCTGGCGGCTGCCAAGACTGAGTTCGAAGGGCGCCGTGGAGCCAATTTCACTTACGAAGCGATGGTCGGCGATCGGCCGCCAGCGCTTGATTACCGGAACAACGCGCGGGTCGACTGACCGCCCGCGCCGTTCCACCTTCAGGAGTAACCGACGATGAATCTCGCGCGTTTCGCGCGCCGCCGCTACACGGCCGGCGCGACCGCCATCGAGCCCATGCCGCACCTGACGCGCGCGCTGGGCGGGGCCGAGCTGTACATCAAGCGCGACGATCAGCTGGGGCTGACCGCGGGCGGCAACAAGACGCGCAAGCTGGAGTTCCTGGTCGCCGATGCACTGGCGCAGGGCGCGGACACGCTGATCACGGTCGGCGCGGTGCAGAGCAACCATTGCCGCCTGACACTGGCGGCGGCGGTGCGCGAGGGGCTGAAGTGCCGCCTCGTCCTGGAGCAGCGCGTGGCGGGGAGCTACGACCCCGCGGCCTCGGGCAACAATTTCCTGTTCGACCTCCTGGGAGTCGAGGCGGTGACGGTGGTCGACGCCGGCGCCGACCTGCAGGCCGAGATGGAGAAGGTGGCGGCGGAACTCTCCGCGGCCGGCCGCAAGGGCTATATCATTCCGGGCGGCGGATCGAACGCGCTGGGCGCGCTCGGCTATGTCGCCTGCGCCGAGGAGATCCTGGCGCAATCGTTCGGGATGGGAATCGCGTTCGACCGCATCGTGGTGGCGAGCGGCAGTGCCGGCACGCACTCGGGCATCGTCGCCGGGCTGATCGGCAATAGCGCCGGCATTCCGGTGACCGGAATCAACGTGCGCCGGCCGCGCGCGGAGCAGGAAGGCAATGTCCACAAGCTGGCCGTTGCGGCGGCCGAACTGGCGGGATCGTCGGTGGCGGTGCCGCGCGAGGCGATCGAGTGCCGCGACGAATGGATTGGCCCGGGTTACTCGCTCCCGACCGCGGAGATGGTGGAAGCGGTGCGGCTGTTCGCCGCGCACGAAGGCGTGCTGCTCGACCCGGTCTATACCGGCAAGGCGGCGGCGGGGCTGATCGGCCTCGTCCGTTCGGGCGAGATCGGCGCCGACGAGCGCGTGCTGTTCGTCCACACCGGTGGATCGCCCGCGCTCTACGCGTATCAGCCGGTCCTGACCGGGGCCGTGCCGCTCTGATGGGCGCGCCGCTGATCGCCCCGCTGACCGTCGGCGTGCTCGGCGGCATGGGGCCGGCGGCGACGATCGACTTCATGGCCAAGGTGCTGCGCCATTCGCAAGGCGTAGCGGCGCGCGAGCAGGACATCGTTCGCCTGATCGTCGACAGCAATCCGTCACTGCCGGATCGCAATGCTGCCGTTGCCGGCACCGGGCCGTCACCCGCCCCGGGGCTGGCGGCGATGGCGCTCGGGCTGGAGCGTGCGGGCGCGCAGCTGCTGGTGATGCCGTGCAACGCCGCCCATGCCTTCGCCGATGCCGTGATCAACGAGACGCCGCTGCCGTTCCTTCACCTGATCGAGGAAACGGTGGCGGCGGTGGCGCGCGCCTATCCCGAGGCGCGGCGGATCGGCGTGCTGGCGGTGAACGGCGCGGTGCAGGCGCGGCTGTACGAGCGCGCGCTTGAGCCGCGCGGGCTTGAACCGGTGGTGCCGACCAACGCCGAGCGCGCCGCCTTCATGGAGGGCGTGTGGAAGATCAAGGCGGGTGACCTCGCCTTCGGCCGACGCGCGCTGCTGACCACGGCGGAACAGCTGATCGCGCGCGGCGCGGACGTGATCATCGCCGGCTGTACCGAAGTGCCGCTGGTGCTCGGGCCGGGCGACGTGACGGTGCCGCTGATCGATTCCACCGATGTGCTCGCCCGCCGCACCGTCGAGGTCGCAAGCAACAATGTTGCGCATATAGCTTGAAGTTATACTTATACGAACAGTCGCTAGGGGTTTTGCGTAACGAAGGGACTCGTACCGCCTTCAAGTGTCGATAGCATGACACCCCAGGGAGAGGCGGTTCACAACCGACCAGCGGGGCTACGAGCCAGATAAAACCAGCCGATGGCACCTGCACGGTCGGACCAGGGGGGTCCGAATAATGACGCGTACCATCGCTCGTTCCATGCTTATGCTGTCCGTCTCGCTGGCGGCGATGTCGCCAGCCCTGGCGCAGACTGCACCCGATCCGGCAGAGGCCGGCGCTACGGCAGCCTCGCAGGCACCCGGCACCGACGTGCGGCCGGCGCCGGTCGGCCCCAGCGAGGATACCGGCGAGATCGTGGTCACCGCGCTGCGCCGCGAATCGACTGTCCAGTCGACGCCGCTCGCCATCACCGCGCTGGGCGAGGGGGCGCTGGCCAACCTTGGCGCGACGACGATCGCCGACGTGATCCGCCAGGTGCCGGGCCTTCAGCTGACGGAGAGCGATTCGGGCCGCACGCGCGTCTCCATCCGCGGCATCCAGGGGGCGGGCGAAAGCACCGTGGGCCTCTATTATGGCGATACGCCGCTGACCGGCCCGTCCGGCGTCAGCTCCGATCCCGCGGGCGCCACGCCCAACCTCAACCTGTTCGACGTGCAGCGCGTCGAAGTGCTGCGCGGGCCGCAGGGGACGCTTTATGGCTCGGGATCGATGGGCGGCACGATCCGCGTGCTGTTCAACCAGCCGGACGCGACCCGCTACGAAGGGCAGGCCGAGGGGCAGATCGCCAACACGCGTTACGGCACCTACAGCTATTTCGCGAAAGGCGCCGTCAACGCGCCGCTGATCGAGGACAAGCTGGCCGCGCGCCTGGTGCTCTACAAGGAGCGGCAGGGCGGCTTCGTCGACATGACGGTGCTGAACCGCGAGAACGTCAACACCGCGGATCTCGAGGGTGGCCGCTTCCTGCTGTCGTGGAAGCCGGTGGAGGACGTGAAGCTTTCGGGCATGGCGCTGTACCAGACGCAGAACATCGCCGGCACGTCGCAATATTCATCGGTGCTGGGGCCGTATTTCTCGGACATCCAGGTGAACCAGCCGTGGAAGGACAAGCTGCAGCTGTATACCGGCACCGCGGAGGTCGACTTCGGCTTCGCGACGCTGGTGGCGATCACGTCCAAGTACCGCTGGGACGTGGAGAGCACGAACGACAACGTCCGCTCCTACGCCAATGTCATCGCGCGCGGCACCTGGTGCCCGCTCTATACCCGGATCGCGCTCGGCACGCCGACTACCACCTGCACCCCGGCGCAGCAGGCGACGTATCGCGAATACGCCAATTCCAAGCAGCCGATCGGCGCGTTCCAGCCGCGGTTCGTATCCAACTGGACCAACGAGGCGCGGCTTAGCTCGACCGGCAAGGGGCCGATCAGCTGGACGATCGGCATGTTCCTGGAAGATCGCGAGGACCGCGTCGACACGGTCGTGTTCCCGGGCGTGCCGGCGACGGGCAATCCGCGCAGCCCGGTGGAGAACCTGGGCGGGCGCTACATCACGGGCAAGGTGAAGCAGACCGCCTTCTTCGGCGAGGCGGGCTTCCGCGTCCTCGATCCGCTGACGATTACGGTCGGCCTGCGCCACTATGACTACACCAAGACGGTGGGCGGCGAGTATCTCGGCTACAACTTCTTCAACGGGCAGGAGCCGCGCCCGTATCAGGAGACGAGCGCGGACGCGACCGGCTGGGTCGGCAAGTTCAACGTCGACTTCCAGGTGACGGACAATCTGCTGCTGTACGGCACCGCGGCGGAAGGCTTTCGCCCTGGCGGCGCGAACAACATCCCGAACCTGCCGGAAGCCTATCTGGTGTATGGTCCGGACTCGCTGTGGAATTACGAGATCGGTGCGAAGACCAGCTTCTGGGATCGCCGCGGCACGTTCAACGTCGCGCTGTATCGCACCGACTGGAAGAACGTGCAGACGTCCGTCTCGACGCTGCAGAACGGCGGCGGCAACTTCAGCTTCATCTACAACCTTGCCGGCGTGACGGTGGAGGGCGTGGAGGTCGAAGGATCGCTTCGTCTGCCGCAGAACGTGCGCCTGAACGCATCGTACAATTACAACAATGCGCGGCTGCGCGGTGACCAGGTGGACGCGACCGGCTTCATCGTCGCGCCGGGCCTGGACGGCGACAAGCTGGCCTATATCCCGCGCATGACGGCGTCGGCGGGGGCGGAGTGGACGCCGCCGGTGACGGACGAGATCGACGCGCTGTTCCGCTTCGACTGGACCTATACCGGCAAGATGAACACCGAGCTTCGCCCGGTGAACGCCTTCTACCGCGAGATCGGCAATTTCAGCATCTTCAACGCGCGTGTCGGCATCGACACGGATTCGGACCTGGGCGTCGCGATCTTCATCAACAACGTGTTCGACAAGCGCGGGCTGAACCGCGTCAGTTCCGCGACGGGCGTGCCGGACTTCTATGTTTCCAACCGGCCGCGTACGGTTGGCCTCAACATTCGAAAGGGGTTCCGTTGATGGGGGGCGTGCGCATGAAGCGTGGAGTGATGCTGGCCGTGCTGGCGGCAGCGGTGGCGATGCCGGGAATGGCGGCGGCGCAGAACCGTGACGCGGCGGCGAAGGCGCTGCTTGCCAGCCCAAAGTTCGCCGCAGCCAAGGCGAAGCTTGCCGCCGATCATGACCGTATCGTGCAGGACGTGATCACGCTGACCGAGATCGAAGCGCCGCCGTTCAAGGAGGCCAAGCGCGGCGCGGCCTTCCTCGAGATGCTGCGCGCCGAGGGGCTGACGGACCTGACGACCGATGCGGAAGGCAATGTGTATGGCACCCGCAAGGGCACCGGCGGCGGGCCGCTGATCGTCGTCACCGCGCACCTCGACACGGTGTTCCCGGAAGGGACCAACGTGAAGGTGCGGCGCGAGGGCAACATGCTCTACGCGCCGGGCATCGGGGACGACACGTCGAGCCTGCCGGTGCTGCTCGGTTTCATTCGCGCGATGAACGCGGCGAAATACACCACCAAGGCCGACATCATCTTCATGGGCAACGTCGGCGAGGAAGGGCCGGGCGACCTGCGCGGTTCGCGCTATCTGTTCACCAAGGGGCCGCTGAAGGACCGGATCAAATACTTCATCTCGTTCGAGCCGGGCCGCGCCGGGCGGATCACCAACGCGGGCGTCGGATCGCGGCGCTACAAGGTGACGTTCACCGGCCCCGGCGGCCATTCGATGGGCGATTTCGGCATCGTGAACCCGGCCTATGCGATGGCCAACGCGATGGTCGAATTTGGCAAGATGAAGGTGCCGACCGAACCCAAGACCGTCTACAACGTTGGCCTGCTGGAAGGCGGCACGTCGGTCAATTCGATCCCGTTCTCGACCGCGATGACGATCGACATGCGATCGTCCGGCAAGGCGGAGCTCGAGGCGGAAGAGAAGGAATTCCTCGCCATCCTGCCGCGTGCGGTGGAGGCGGAGAATGCCGCACGCTCCACGGCCAAGGGCAAGATCGCCTATGAGGCGAAGCTGGTCGGCGACCGGCCGGTCGGCAAGACGGCGCAGATTGTCGACATCGTCGAGATCGCGACCGCGGTGGCCAAGGCGAGCGGCTTCACGCCGCGTTACGGCGCCGGATCGACGGATTCGAACATCCCGATGAGCCTTGGCATCCCGGCGGTGACGCTGGGTTCCGGCTTCGAGACGATGCGCGCCCATTCGCTGGAAGAAGCGATGGTGGTGGACAAGGAAAAGGATGTCGCCAGCATGGCGGTGGGGCTGGCCACCGTCCTGATGCTGGCCGACGCGAAATAACGGGGGAGAGATTCACATGCGTGCATTGATGCTGGCAGCCACCGGGCTGTCGATCGTTCTGGCGACCAACGTCGCCGCGCAATCGCGGCCGATCACCAATCCCGAGACGGTGCTGAAGGCGAAGCCCGGATCGGACTATTTCCTCGCCAACTACAAGCAGATTTCCGACTGGCTGCAGCGCGTCGCCACCGAAAGCGACCGGATGAAGCTGATCAGCATCGGCAAGACGGCCGAGGGGCGCGAGCAATATGTCGCGATCATCTCGTCGCCTGAGAACATCCGCAATCTCGACAAGTATCGTGCGATCTCGCAGCAGCTGGCGCTGGCCAAGGGGCTGACCGACGATCAGGCCAAGGCGCTGTCGCGCGAGGGCAAGGCGGTGGTGCTGATCGACGCCGGCCTGCATGCGACCGAGGTGGTGAACGCCCAGTCGCACATCCAGCTGATCCACGAGATGCTGACCCGCAACGACGCGGAAACAACGCGGCTGCTGAACGACACGATCGGGCTGTACGTCTTCGCCAATCCGGACGGACTGGACCTTGTCGCCAACTGGTACATGCGTCCGGCCGACAAGCTCAAGCGCGACAGCAACACGATCCCCGTGCTGTACCAGAAGTACGTCGGGCACGATAACAACCGCGACAGCTTCGCCTCTAACCAGCCCGAGACGACCAACATGAACCGACTCGCCTATCGCGACTGGTTCCCGCAGATCCTGTACAACCAGCACCAGACCGGGCCGGTCGGCACGGTGGTGTTCATCCCGCCGTTCCGCGACCCGTATAATTTCAACAACGAGCCGCTGGTCATCAACGGCACCGACGCGGTCGGCACGGCGATGCATGCGCGGCTGATCGCGCAGGGCAAGGCCGGTTCCGTCTCGCGTTCGGGCGCGCCCTATTCCACCTGGTTCAACGGCGGCATCCGCACGGTTGGCTATTTCCACAACCAGATCGGCATCCTGACCGAGATCATCGGCAATCCGACGCCGATGGAGATCCCGCTGGTGCCGGCCAAGCAGCTGGCGGGGCAGGACGCGTACATGCCAATTGCGCCGCAGAAGTGGCATTTCCAGCAGTCGATCGATTACGTGAAGGAAATGTCGCGGGCGATCCTCGACTATGCATCGCGCAACCGCGAGGACGTGCTCTACAACCGCTATGTCATGGGTCGTAACCAGATCCAGAAGGGCAGCGAGGACAGCTGGGTCCTGACGCCGAAGCGGATCGAGGCGGCCAAGGCCGCGGCCGAGAGCATCAAGAAGGACGGCGGCGGCAGCGCGCTGGACGATCTCGCCGGCTACAACACGCGCGATATCGTGCCGAGCACGATCTACAAGACGGTGTTGCAGGATCCGCAGTATCGCGCGCCGCGCGCCTTCGTCATTCCCGCCGACAAGCAGGCGGACATGCCGACCACGGTCGCCTTCCTCAATTCGCTGATCAAGACCGGCGTCGAGGTGGAGCAGGCGCCGCAGGGCTTCAGCTATGGCGGCAAGCGCTATGCCCCCGGATCGTACATCGTGCGAGCCGACCAGGCCTTCCGCCCCCATGTGCTCGACATGTTCGAGCCGCAGGATCACCCGCAGGACTTCGCCTATCCGGGCGGGCCGCCGATCCGGCCGTACGACATCACCGGCTATACGCTGGCGTACCAGATGAACGTGACGTTCGACCGGCTGCTGGACGGCGCGCCGGCGCACTTCACGCCGGTGCCCGACGTGATCGAGACGCCGCCCGCCGGGCGCATCATCGGCACCGGATCTGCCGGCTATGTCGTCGATCACGGCACCAACAACAGCTTCACGCTGACGAACCGCCTGCTGAAGGCAGGGGTGCCGGTGTTTTGGCTGAAGCAGGCGACCAGTGTCAGCGGCGCGCAGCTGGCGCCGGGCGCCTTGTGGATCCCGGCTGGCGGCGCAGCGAAGGGCATCGTGGACACCGCGGTGCGTACGCTTGGGATCGACGCCCATGCGGTGGCGGCGAAGCCTGCGGGCGACACGGTGAAGCTGAAGCCGGTGCGGATCGCGCTGGTCGACCACTATGGCGGCTCGATGGCGTCGGGCTGGAACCGCTGGATCTTCGAGAAGTACGAATTCCCCTATACGGTGGTCTACCCGCAGGAGCTCGACAAGGGCGGGCTGAACGCGAAATATGACGTGATCGTGGTCCAGTCCGACGTGCTGGGCCGACCGGGGCGGCCGCCGCAGAAGCAGCCGGCCGCGGCCGATCTGCCGGCGGAATGGCGCATGGCGCTTGGCCATGTGACGAGCGAGAAGACGGTGCCGCAGCTCGCGTCGTTCGCCAAGGCAGGCGGCACGGTGGTGGCCGTTGGCAATGCGACGCGGCTTGGGCCGGAGCTTGGCCTGCCGGTCTATAATGCGCTGACCAGCGTCGACGCGTCGGGCAAGCGCACGCCGCTGCCGAGCACGAAGTTCTACGTGCCCGGATCGGTGCTGCAGGCGAAGGTCGATCCGACCGATCCGCTCGCCTACGGCGTGCCGGAGACGCTGGACGTCTTCTACAATAACAACCCGACCTATTCGTTCACGCCCGGCCAGGCGGGCGTGCGGCGCGTATCGTGGTTCGCGAGCGACGATCCGCTGCGGTCCGGCTGGGCCTGGGGGCAGAAGGCGCTGAACGGCACCTCGACGGTGATCGACGGGACGCTGGGCAAGGGCCATGTCTATCTGCTGGCGCCGGAAGTGACGCAGCGTGGCCAGGCCTATGCCTCGTTCAAGTTCCTGTTCAATGCGGCGCTCTATGGCCCGACGCAGGTCGGCGCGGTGACGAGCGCGGACGACTGACGAGCATCCCCGCGCGGCGCCGAGCGCGCCGCGCGGGCGCTTCTTTGACCGGCGCGCATCGCGCTGTCGGCACGTGCTTAACGGCGCGTTAGGGACGATTGCGCGGAACGGGCACGCAGCCGGCCGCTTCTATCCAGGCGCATTGGTGGCGCAGCACCAATACAGGATGGAAGAGACATGAACGCCAACCTCGTTTCCGCGATTTTCGATACCCATGCCGAGGCCGAGCGCGCCGTGAGCGACCTTCGCCGCGCCGGCGTCAGCGATACGGCGATCTCGGTCGTCGCGCAGCATGAGGGCAAGACGACCACCACCGATGGCGCAGGCCATGACGGCGGCACCCGCGAGTTCGTCGGCAAGGTGGCGGCGGGCGCCGGGATCGGCACGCTGCTGGGCATTGCCGCGCTGGCCATCCCGGGTGTCGGTCCGCTGGCGGCGGCAGGCGCGATCGCGTCTTCGGCAGTGCCGGGCGCGGCGATCACCGGCGCGGCGCTGGGCGGCGCGGCCGGCGGCCTGGAGAAGGTGATGACCGACCACGGCGTCAGCGAGGATGATGCGCGCTATTATGGCGAGCGGGTGAACAGCGGCGGCGTGTTCGTGTCCGTCAACACCGAGGCGGCCGGGCTGGCGCCCGCAGAGGCGGAAGACATCCTCTACGCTGGCGGTGGGCACAATTCGCGCCGGGCACGCGCCGCTCTTTGAGATTAGCGACACGTCTGATGAGGGCTCGTGCTGCGGCGCGGGCCCTTATTTGCGATAGGCGTCGCGCAGATCGCCGATCCAGCCGGCGCGCGGCGCGATCGCGGGGCTTTCCAGCGGCGGCTTGGCGGCGCGGGAGGGGGCGATCATCGTCTTGGCGCGCGCTTCCTCCGGCTCGATCGGTTCGGCGAACTTCAGCCCGGCAAGCCCGTCCTTCACCCAGACGACCGTCGCGCCGACCGACTGGAGCGCACCGACCGTGACCAGCACCGTCGCGCCGACCCGCAAGGTGGCGGCCTGATCGAGGCGAACCCCGCCGGTTGAGAGATCGCGCACCCGGTGGCGTGTCGGCGCGGTCCCGCCGAAGCGCTCTACCACCGCGCTCAGCAACACGTGATGACGCGGGGCACGCGGCGCCAGCGCCGGTCCTTCCGCCTCGTCCGTGTCGGGTGGGTCGCAGGGCTCTGCCATCGCCCCATAATGGGAAAATCGGGACCGCGGTTCAATCGCCGCTGCGGCGAGACGATGCACTGTGTTGCAGGCGCGCCGGGGCGACCTGCGGCTGGCTAAAGCACGCGATAGGGGACGATGCGGCGCACCGCCGGCTCCACGGCGATCGCGCGGTCGCTGGGCGGAAAGGCGCGCTGGTCGCAATCGATGCGTGGGCAGAGGCGGCAGGAGACGCCGATCGGGGTGGGCGCGCCGGTGCGGTCGATCGCATCGGCATAGACGAAGTCCGCCGCATGGCTCGCCTCGCAGCCGAGCACCACGGCATAGCGGCGGGCCAGCCGATCGAAGCGACCGGAGGATTTGACCAGCCCCTTGGCCATCGAGATGTAGCGCGCGCCGTCCGGCGTCTCGGCATGCTGGACGAGGATGCGGTCCGGAATCGCGACCGCTTCGTGCACGTGCCACAAGGGGCAGGCACCGCCGAAGCGGGCGAATTGAAGCCGCGTCGCCGAATGGCGCTTGGTGATGTTGCCGGCCATGTCGACGCGGCAGAAGTAGAAGGGGACACCCTCCGCCCCGGCGCGCTGCAGCGTCGAGAGCCGATGGCAGGCCTGTTCGAAACTGACGTTGAAGCGGTGCGACAGGCGGTCGATGTCGTGCCGCAAGCGCTGCGCCTCGGCGCGGAAGCGCGCGTACGGCATGACGAGCGCGCCGGCGGCGTAATTGGCGAGGCCCACGCCGAGCAGGCGCCGCGCCTCGCTGCCGGGCAGATCGGCGGCGGCGACGATCCGTTCGATCTCCGACGCGAAGGCCGTGGCGGCGAGGCGGTGAGCGACGAGGAAGCGCTGCGTTTCCGGCGGCAGGGCCGCGTTCAGCGTCAGGCGCACGCCATCGAAGCGCGACAGGGGCGCATCTTCGTCATGATCGGTGGCGAGGACGATATTGTGATCGGCCAGCGCGCGGGTGAGGCTGCGCGCGTGCTCGGCGAGATCCTCCGCCGCACGGTCAAGCGGATCGACGTAATTGCCGGCTTCGTGAAACCAGTCCCGCACCGCTTCCCACGGCAGGCGCGCGCCGCTGCCGGCGACGAGCGATTCCTCGGCCAGCGCAAGCCGGTCCTCCGCCGCGCGCTTGGCAGCGTGGAGCGCGATCAGGCGATCGGCGACTTCGGGCTGAGTCTCCGCAAGCCGGGCGGCATCCATCGTGTCGAACGCGGCGAGCGAGGGATCGGCCAGCGCGGCGCCGAGCGCCGAGAGGCGGCGGGCCGGGGCCTCGCCCTCGATCGCGGCGAGCGCCTGGGGATAGTGGCGGGCAAGCGCCGCGGTGACTGCGCCCGTCAGCGGTCGCTCTCCCGTCTCCAGCTGCGAGAGATAGCTCACCGAAATGCCGAGCCGTTGCGCCATGGCGCGCTGGTTGAGGCCGGCGGCGCTGCGCAGGGTGCGCAGCTGGGTGCCGGCATAGAGCCTGGGTTTCACCTTCGAGCCTTTCGCGGGTGCCGAATTCCTAGTTCGCAATGCGGGTTTTCGCAAATTCGCAAATTCACATTTGCCACGCCGCCGTGGGCAGCGCACACAGCGCCACCGTCAGGAGAGATGCATGTCGTCGACGATCGAGGAACTGGAACGCAAGCGCGCCGCAGCCCGGCTGGGTGGCGGGCAGAAGCGAATCGATGCGCAGCACGCCAAGGGCAAGCTGACCGCGCGGGAGCGGCTCGACGTGCTGCTCGACGAGGGCTCGTTCGAGGAGCTCGACATGTTCGTCGAGCATAATTGCGTCGACTTCGGCATGCCGGACCAGGTGTATCCGGGCGACGGCGTGGTCACCGGTTCGGGCACGATCAACGGCCGCCTCGTCTTCGTCTTCAGCCAGGACTTCACCGTGTTCGGTGGGTCGCTGTCCGAACGCCATGCGCAGAAGATCTGCAAGGTGATGGACATGGCGATGAAGGTCGGCGCGCCGGTCATCGGCCTCAATGATTCGGGCGGCGCCCGCATCCAGGAGGGCGTCGCCTCGCTCGGCGGCTATGCCGAGGTGTTCCAGCGCAACGTGCTCGCATCGGGCGTGGTGCCGCAGCTGAGCCTCATCATGGGCCCCTGCGCGGGCGGCGCGGTCTACTCCCCGGCGATGACCGACTTCATCTTCATGGTGAAGGATTCGAGCTACATGTTCGTCACCGGCCCCGATGTGGTGAAGACCGTGACAAACGAAGTGGTGACGCAGGAGGCGCTGGGCGGCGCCGTCACGCACACCACCAAGACGAGCGTCGCCGACGTTGCGTTCGAGGACGATATCGAGGCGCTGCTCGCCGCGCGGGACTTCATCGATTTCCTGCCCGAATCGAACCGCGCGCCGGTTCCAGAGCGCCCCACCGCCGATCCGTGGGACCGGCTGGAGCCGAGCCTCGACACGCTGATCCCGCCGTCCGCCAACCAGCCGTACGACATGCACGAGCTGATCCGGAAGGTGTGCGACGAGGGCGATTTCTTCGAGATCCAGCCGGCACACGCGGCGAACATCATCTGCGGCTTCGGCCGGATCGAGGGCAAGACGGTGGGCGTCGTCGCCAACCAGCCGATGGTGCTGGCTGGCGTGCTCGACATCAATTCGTCGAAGAAGGCGGCGCGGTTCGTCCGCTTCTGCGACGCGTTCGACATTCCGATCATCACGTTCGTCGACGTGCCGGGCTTCCTGCCGGGGACGAGCCAGGAGCATAACGGCATCATCAAGCACGGCGCGAAGCTGCTGTTCGCTTATGCCGAGGCGACTGTGCCGAAGATCACCGTCATCACGCGCAAGGCCTATGGCGGCGCGTATGACGTGATGGCCTCCAAGCACCTGCGCGGTGACTTGAACTACGCGTGGCCGACCGCCGAGATCGCGGTGATGGGCGCGAAGGGCGCGGTGGAGATCATCTTCCGCGGCCTGAACGAGGAGGGCATCGCCGAGAAGACGCGCGAATATGAGGCCCGCTTCGCCAATCCGTTCGTCGCCGCGTCAAAGGGCTTCATCGACGAGGTGATCCAGCCGCACTCGACCCGCCGCCGCATCGCGCTGGGCCTGCGCAAGCTCAAGAACAAGAGCCTGGAGAACCCCTGGAAGAAGCATGACAACATCCCGCTGTGATCGGCGGTATGTTCACTCCTTGAAGCAATAGAAAAGGACCGACGATGCAGCTTGGCCGCCTGAACCATGTTGGCGTGGCGACGCCGTCGATCGCGAAGTCCATCGAGACGTACCGGACGCTGCTTGGCGCTGATAAGATCGGCGAGCCGTTCGATCTGCCGGCGCAGGGCGTGAAGGTGTGCTTCGTCGACGCTCCGAACACGCAGATCGAGCTGATCGAGCCGTATGACGCGACCTCGCCGATCGCCAATTTCCTGCAGAAGAACCCGGCCGGCGGGCAGCATCACGTGTGCTTCGAGGTGCCCGACATCCACGCAGCGGTGGCGCACATGAAGGACAATGGCGCGACCGTGCTGGGCGAGCCGCGGATCGGCGCGCATGGCACGCCGATCGTCTTCATCCACCCGAAGAATTTCGGCGGGATGCTCGTCGAGCTGATGGAAGAACCAAAGGGCGATCACTGAACGGTCGCGACAGGAGAGGGAAGAACATGGCCGAATATGAAACGATCCTGACCGAGAAGAAGGGCGATGTTCTCGTCCTCACCCTCAATCGGCCGGAGCGGCTGAATGCCGCCTCGATCCAGCTGGCCGAGGACCTGACCGTTGCGCTGTACGACCTGCAGGGCGCGCGCGCGGTGCTGATCACGGGTGCCGGCCGGGCGTTCTGCTCGGGCGCCGACCTCCAGGCGCGCGGCGGCGGCGAGAGCGTGGTGACGGGCGGCGACACCAGCCACCGTGCGCTGATGAACTTCTACAATCCGCTGATGAGCCAGATCATGAACCTGTCGGTCCCGGTCGTCACTGCGGTGAACGGCCCGGCGGCAGGCGTGGGTTGCTCGATGGGCCTGGCCGGCGACTTCGTGTTCGCGGGCAAGAGCGCCTATTTCCTGCAGGCGTTCGTCAACATCGGCCTGGTTCCGGACGGCGGCTCGACCTGGCTGCTGGCCAAGACGATCGGCAAGGCGCGCGCCACGCAGATGATGATGCTGGGCGAGCGGATCAGTGCCGAGCAGGCGGAGAATTGGGGCCTCATCTACAAGGCGGTCGACGATGCCGCGCTGATGGACGAGGCGCTGGCGATGGCGACCCGGCTTGCCGCGGGGCCGACGGTGGCGCTGTCGGCGATGCGCAAGAACATCATGACCGCGCTGGACGGCACGTTCGACCAGGTTTTGCGCGCCGAAGCCGAGGGCCAGCGGCTGGCCGGCGGCTCGCAGGATTCCCGCGAGGGCGGGCTGAGCTTCCTCGAGAAGCGCAAGCCGGTGTTCACGGGCAAGTGATCCAACCCCGTTCGTGCCGGCCGGCGCCGCGCCACCCGGCACGAACGGATCGAGAGTTTGAGCAATGACCGACAAGCCTGAAACCAACCTCGGCGAAGACGCCGGCAGCGTCCCCAAGCCGGCGGCGATGCCGACCGAAGTGGCCGCGCCGCCGCCCGCCCCCACGATCGACACGTGGGCCAAGGCCGCCGAGAAGGAGGTGAAGGGCAAGGACCTGACGTGGCACACGCCCGAGGGCATCGACGTGAAGCCGCTGTACACCGCCGCTGACGTCGAGGGCTGGGAGCCGGGACTGCCGGGCTTCGCGCCGTTCACCCGCGGCGTGCGCGCGTCCATGTACGCCGGTCGACCGTGGACGATCCGGCAATATGCGGGCTTTTCGACGGCCGAGGAATCGAACGCTTTCTACCACCGCAACCTGAAGGCGGGGCAGAAGGGCCTGTCCGTCGCGTTCGATCTCGCCACGCACCGCGGCTATGACAGCGACCATCCGCGCGTGACCGGCGACGTCGGCAAAGCCGGCGTTGCGATCGACAGCGTCGAGGACATGAAGATCCTGTTCGACGGCATCCCGCTCGATCAGATGAGCGTGTCGATGACGATGAACGGCGCGGTGATCCCGATCCTCGCCTTCTTCATCGTTGCCGGCGAGGAACAGGGCGTTGATCGCAAGCTGCTCGACGGGACCATCCAGAACGACATCCTCAAGGAGTTCATGGTCCGCAACACCTACATCTACCCGCCCGAGCCGAGCATGCGGATCATCTCGGACATCTTCGGCTACACCAGCCGCGAGATGCCGAAGTTCAATTCGATCTCGATTTCCGGCTATCACATGCAGGAAGCCGGCGCGACGCAGGTCCAGGAGCTGGCCTTCACCATCGCCGACGGCATGGAATATGTGAAATACGGCGTTGCGTCGGGCCTCGACATCGACAAGTTCGCCGGCCGCCTGTCGTTCTTCTTCGCGATCGGCATGAACTTCTTCATGGAGATCGCCAAGCTGCGCGCCGCGCGCGTGCTGTGGCACCGGGTGATGACGAACCTGGGCGCGAAGGACGAGCGCTCGAAGATGCTGCGCACCCATTGCCAGACAAGCGGCGTCTCGCTGACCGAGCAGGACCCGTACAACAACGTGATGCGCACCACGATCGAGGCGATGGCGGCGATGCTGGGCGGCACCCAGTCGCTGCATACCAACGCGCTCGACGAGGCGATCGCGCTGCCGACCGATTTCTCCGCCCGGATCGCGCGCAATACGCAGCTGGTGATCCAGGAGGAGACCGGCATGTGCAATGTCGTCGATCCGCTGGGCGGCAGCTACTACATCGAGGCGCTTACCAAGGACCTGGTCGACCGTGCGTGGGAGATCATCGAGCGCGTCGAGGCCGAGGGCGGCATGGCCAAGGCGGTCGCCGCGGGCTGGCCCAAGGCGATGATCGAGGAAGCCTCCGCCGCGCGGGCGGCGCGGGTGGATCGCGGCGAGGACGTGATCGTCGGCGTTAACAAGTATCGCAAGGACAATGAGGATCCCATCGAGATCCTCGACGTCGACAACCATGCCGTGCGCGAGGCGCAGATCCGCCGCATCAACAAGATGAAGGCGGAGCGCGACGAGGCGGCCTGCCAGGCGGCGCTCGACGCGCTGCGCGAAGGCGCGCGCGGCAAGGGCAATTTGCTCGAGCTGGCGGTGGAATGCGCGAGGCGGCGGGCGACGCTGGGCGAGATTTCGTCGGCGATGGAGGATGTGTTCGGTCGCTTCGGCACGTTCCCGACGCCGGTGAAGGGCATCTACGGCGGCGCTTACAAGGAAGACGAGCGCTGGGCGCGGTTGCTGCGCGGCGTGGAGGCGGTGGAACGGCGGCTGGGGCGCCGCCCGCGCATGTTCGTCGCCAAGATGGGCCAGGACGGGCACGATCGCGGCGCTAACCTCGTCTCGTCCATGTTCGGTGACCTCGGCTTCGAGGTAGTCGCTGGGCCCTTGTTCCAGACGCCGAAGGAATCTGCCGCGGTCGCGCTGGAGAAGGACGTCGACATCGTTGGCGCATCGAGCCTTGCCGCGGGGCACAAGACGCTGATCCCCGAGCTGATCGGCCATCTGCGCGATGCGGGGCGTTCGGACATCAAGGTGATCGCGGGCGGCGTCATTCCGGCGCAGGATTATCAGGCGCTGTACGACAGCGGCGTGCAGGCGATCTTCGGGCCGGGCACGAACCTGATCAAGGCGGCGGAGGACGTGCTTCGCCTGCTGGGCCACAACATGCCGCCCGAAGCGGAGGCGGCGGAGTGACGGGCGTGCGCAGCCTGTTCGTTGCTGCCGTCGGCGGGGCGTTGCTGCTGGCGGCCCCTGCCGCGGCGCAGACGCAGGCGCAGATGAACGCGAGCGCGGGTGCCGTCTATCAGCGCGCGGACGCGGCGATGAATGCGCAGTGGAAGCGCACTTATGCCTATATGAAGGGCAGGGACGCGCAGGACCGTGGGCGGGTGAAGTTCGGCTATGCCGCGGCGACGCTGGCCAGCCAGCGCGCCTGGATCGCGTTCCGCGACGCGCAGTGCAAGATCGAGAGCGGCGAGGCGGCCGGTGGCTCGCTTCAGCCGCTGGTCCGCGCGCAATGCCTCGCGCGGCTGACGCAGGAGCGCACCACGCAGCTGAGGAACCTGATGTGGAGCCGGTGATCCGCACGGACTGGACGCGCGGCGAGATCGCCGAGCTGTTCGACCTGCCGTTCGACGAGCTGATGTGGCGCGCCCAATCGGTGCACCGCGCGCATCATGCGGCGGGCGAGGTGCAATTGTGCACATTGCTGTCGATCAAGACCGGCGGCTGCCCCGAGGATTGCGGCTATTGCTCGCAATCCGCGCACGCCGACAGCGGCGTCAAGGCGACCAAGCTGATGGACGTGCGCAGCGTGCTGCAGCGCGCGGCCGAGGCGAAGGACGCGGGAAGCCAGCGCTTCTGCATGGGTGCGGCGTGGCGCAATCCCAAGGAGAAGGACATGCCCGCCATCGTCGAGATGGTGAAGGGCGTGCGCGCCATGGGGATGGAAACCTGCATGACACTGGGCATGCTGACGCCCAGCCAGGCCGACATGCTCGCCGACGCCGGGCTCGACTATTACAACCACAATATCGACACCTCGCCGGAGCGTTATGGCGAGGTGATCTCGACCCGCACGTTCGGCGAGCGGCTCGAGACGCTGGAGAATGTGCGTACCGCGGGCATCAACCTGTGCTGCGGCGGCATCGTCGGCATGGGGGAGACCCGCGAGGATCGCGTCGGCTTCGTCCATGCGCTCGCCACCCTGCCGCGCCATCCCGAAAGCGTGCCGGTCAACGCGCTGGTGCCGGTGAAGGGCACGGTGCTGGGCGACATGCTGGCGGATACGCCGCTCGCCAAGATCGACGACATCGAGTTCGTCCGGACCGTGGCGGTGGCGCGGATCACCATGCCGATGAGCATGGTGCGGCTGTCCGCGGGGCGCGAGAGCATGTCGGAGGCGACACAGGCCTTGTGCTTCATGGCTGGCGCGAACTCGATCTTCACCGGCGACAAGCTGCTCACCACCGGCAATCGCGGCGACAGCGCCGACGCGGCGCTGTTCGCGAAACTGGGCGTCCGCCCGATGGCTGGCGAGGAGCCGGCGCGGGCGTGCCGCAGCGCGGCCGTGATGGAGGCTGCCGAGTGAGCGTCATCAGACACCGTCATGCTGAATTCGCTTCAGCATTCATCCATCCACAATCGCCGTCCGTGCCCGTGGCACGGTGGACCCTGAGCCAAGTTCAGGGTGACGGCACATGGGTTCGCGCGATGCGCGAACATGCTGGTTAGGGGCCGTCATGTTCAAGAAAATCCTGGTCGCCAATCGTGGCGAGATCGCGTGCCGGGTGTTCCGCACCGCGAAGAAGATGGGGATCGCGACGGTCGCGGTCTATTCGGATGCCGACGCGCGGGCACCGCACGTGCTGATGGCCGACGAGGCCGTGCGGCTCGGGCCGGCGCCGGCGGCGGAAAGCTATCTCAAGGCGGATCTGATCCTGGCCGCGGCCAAGGCGACCGGCGCGGATTGCATCCACCCGGGCTATGGTTTTCTCTCCGAGCGTGAGAGCTTCGCTAAGGCCTGTGCCGAAGCGGGCATCGCCTTCGTCGGCCCGCCGCCAAACGCCATCGCGGCGATGGGGGACAAGATCGAATCGAAGAAGCTCGCCAAGGAAGCCGGCGTCAATGTCGTCCCCGGCTTCCTGGGCGAGATCGCCGATACCGAGGAAGCGGTGAAGATCGCGACCGACATCGGCTATCCGGTGATGATGAAGGCATCGGCCGGGGGCGGCGGCAAGGGCATGCGGCTTGCCTGGAACGAGCAGGACGTGCGCGAGGGCTTCGAAGCGACCAAGCGCGAGGGCCTGGCGAGCTTCGGCGATGACCGCGTGTTCATCGAGAAGTTCATCGAAAGCCCGCGCCATATCGAGATCCAAGTGCTCGGCGACCAGCACGGCAATGTCGTGTACCTCAACGAGCGCGAATGTTCGGTGCAGCGCCGTCACCAGAAGGTGGTGGAGGAAGCGCCGTCGCCATTCGTCACGCCCAAGATGCGCAAGGCAATGGGCGAGCAGGCGGTCGCGCTCGCCAAGGCGGTGGGATACTATAGCGCCGGTACGGTCGAGCTGATCGTCTCGGGCGCCGACAAGACCGGCGAGAGCTTCTATTTCCTGGAGATGAACACCCGCCTGCAGGTGGAGCACCCCGTCACCGAGGAGATCACCGGGCTCGATCTCGTCGAGCAGATGATCCGCGTCGCGGCTGGTGAGAAGCTGGCGTTCAGCCAGAAGGACGTGAAGATCGACGGCTGGGCGATCGAGAACCGCGTCTATGCCGAGGATCCCTATCGCGGCTTCCTGCCCTCGATCGGCCGGCTGGTGCGCTACAACACGCCGGCCGCCGACAAGCGGCAGGCGCCATTCGGCGAGGATGAAGGCGCGCCGGGCGTGCGCGTCGACGATGGCGTTGCCGAGGGCGGCGAGGTCAGCATGTTCTACGATCCGATGATCGCGAAGCTGATCACCCACGGCAAGACGCGCGAGGAAGCGATCGACAAGCAGATCGCGGCGCTCGACCAGTTCGAGATCGTCGGGCCGGGCACGAACCTCGATTTCGTATCCGCGCTGATGCAGCACCCCCGCTTCCGCTCGGGCAACATCACGACCGGCTTCATCGCGGAGGAATATCCCGACGGCTTCCACGGCGCGCCGGCATCGGAGGAGACGGTGCGTACGCTGGCGGGCATCGCCGGCTTTGCCGCCACCGCCGAGGCGGATCGTGCGCGCCGTGTCGACGGCCAGCTGGGCGATCGCCTGCAACCCCCGGCCGAATGGGTGGTGCGCATCGGCGACAAGGACCATGACGTCACCGTTTCGCGCGACGCGCTGATCGTGGATGGCACGGAACTGCCGGTCGCGATCGAATATACGCCGGGTGACCGCGTGGTCGTTGCAGAGCCGACCGACGGGGACGGGCAGCCGCTGAGCGTGAAGCTAGGCAAGACGCGCACCGGCTTCACCCTCAATGCGCTGGGCGCGACGCACAAGGCGCGTGTGCTGCCGGCGCGAGCGGCGCCTTATGCCAAGCACTTGATCGAGAAGGTGCCGCCGGATCTGTCGAAGTTCCTCATCGCGCCGATGCCGGGCCTGCTGGTGCGCTTGCACGTCGAGGTGGGCGACCGCGTGGAGGCCGGTCAGCCGCTCGCGGTGGTCGAGGCGATGAAGATGGAGAACATCCTTCGCGCCGAGAAGGTCGCGGTGGTGAAGGTGCTGAATGCGGCCGCCGGCGAGAGCCTGCAGGTTGACCAGGTGATCCTCGAACTCGAGTGATCATGTGCGCCTCCCTCGCCCGATGGCGGGCGGGGGAGGCGGCTCGCGACAATTCGCGACACAATTGCGCTGGACCCTTTCGGCCCTTCCAGCCATTTCGCTGGTCTATGTTGCGCAAACGTGCCCACCTCCTGCTTGCCGGCGCGCTGGCAGGGTGCACCGTCGGCCCGGATTATCGCCCGCGCGCTGCGGCGGAACTGGGCGTGCCGGACGCCTTTTCCGTCACCGCGCCGCCGCGCCGCGAGGATCTGACCCGCTGGTGGCGGACGTTCGACGATCCGGTGCTTGGCGATCTGGTCGAACGGGCGGCGGCGGCAAATCTCGACATCGCACAGGCAACCGCGCGGCTGCGCCAAGCGCGTGAGGCGCTGGTGCAAAGCCGCGCGAGCCTGCTTCCGTCGCTGAACGGATCGGGCGGATATAGCAGGTCCGAAACCTTCCGCGGGGGCGGCACCACCATCACACTGCCGGACGGCACGGTGCAGAATGTCGGCGGCGGCGGGGGATCGAATTTCTCGCTCGGCCTCGATGCCCAGTATCAGTTGGGCCTGTTCGGCGAGGTGCGGCGCGCGGTGGAGGCGTCCCGCGCGCAATATGAGGCGAGCGGGTTCGATCAGGCGACGGTGCTGCTGTCGGTTCAGGCGGAAGTCGCGCGCAATTACGTGCTGGCGCGGCTCTACCAGCTGCAACTCGCCAATGCGCGTGACAGCCTGGCGCTTCAGGACGATAATCTGGAGATCGCCGGCTTCCGGGTGCAGGCCGGGCTGGTATCGAGCCTGGACGAGGAACAGGCACGCGTGCAGCGCGCGCAGACTGCCGCTTCGGTGCCGCAGATCGAGCAGCAGTATAATGCCGCGGTGTCGCGGCTGGGTGTGCTGGTGGGCGAGGCGCCCGGCACGCTGAAGCCGATGCTGGCAGCGACCAAGCCAATCCCGCGCGGGCCGAACACGGTGGGCGTCGGCATTCCGGCGGACGTGCTGCGGCAGCGACCGGACGTCCGCTCCGCCGAGCGAAACCTGGCGGCGGCAACGGCGCAGATCGGTGTCGCCAAGGCGCAGCTCTATCCCGCGCTGGCGATCAGCGGCAGCATCGATACGCGGGCCGGCACCGTCGGCAGCCTGTTCGAGACGATCACCGGCGGCCTGTTCGCCGGGCTGACGCAGGCGATCTTCAACGGCGGGCGGCTGCGCAGCCAGGTGCGCGGCGCGGAAGCGGCGACCGATGCCGCGCTGGCGGCGTACAAGCAGACCGTGCTGACCGCGCTGGAGGATGTGGAGAATGCCGTGGTCGCGCTCCGCACGGCCGAGGAACGCGAGCGGCAATTCGCTGTCGCGCTGCAGGCCGCAAATGCGTCGGCCATTCTCAGCCGTAGCCAGTATCGCACCGGCCTCACCGATTTTACGACGTTGAGCCAGCAGGAGGCTGCGCTGCTGTCGGCGCGCAACAGCGCCGCACAGGCGCGTGCCGACCATGCCAATGCGCTGGTCCAGCTCTATACCGCGCTCGGCGGCGGATGGGACGCCAGCGTCACCCCTGAGGCGCCCGCGCCCCAGAGCATCAATCAGGACGGAAACCGCTGATGGCGAGCGAGCAGATCGACGAGTTCCTGGGCGTGAAGCCCCAGCCCGCGTGGCAGCGCTGGCTGAAATGGGTGCTGATCGCAATCGGCGTGCTGTTGCTGCTGCTGCTGGGCTGGCGGTTGTTCGGGCCGAAGGCGGAGACCGGCTATGCCACTGCGCCGGTGCGGCGCGGCGATCTGACCGTGACGGTATCGGCGACCGGCAAGCTCGCGCCGACCAACCAGGTAACGGTTGGTTCGCAGCTGTCCGGCCTCGTCACACGCGTGGTGGTCGACGTGAACGACCGGGTGCGTGCCGGCGAGGCGCTGGCGCTGATCGATCCCGAGCAGATCGACGACCAGATCCGTGCCAGCCAGGCGCAGCTGGCGGCAAACGTGGCGAGCGTGAATCAGGCCAAGGCGACGGTAGCGGAAGCGCAGGCGCAGCTTGCCCGGTTGCAGGAGGTATATCGCCTGTCGAACGGCCGCGTGCCGTCTCGCACCGAGCTTCAGACCGGCCAGGCCAATGCACAGCGCGCGGTCGCTGCGCTCCGCGTCGCGGAAGCGAACGTCACGGCGGCGCGCGCCAACCTGTCGCAGAGCCAGACACAGCGGCAACGCGCGATCATCCGCTCGCCCGTCAACGGCGTGGTGCTGGCGCGGCAGGTGGATCCGGGCCAGACGGTCGCTGCCTCGTTCAACACGCCGACGCTGTTCGTGATTGCCGAGGACCTCAGCAAGATGAAGCTGGAGGTGGCGATCGACGAAGCGGACGTTGGTGCGGTCAAGGAGGGGCAGAAGGCAACCTTCACGGTGGATGCCTTCCCGGGGCGCAGCTTCCCGGCGGCTATCACGCGCGTCGACCTGGGTTCGAACCTGACGGCGAGCACCGCGAGTGCCTCGAGCAGCACCTCGACCGCGGGAAGCACCACCGGACAGGTCGTCTCCTACGCCGCCGACCTTTCGGTGGAGAACCCGACGATGGAGCTGCGGCCGGGCATGACCGCGACCGCCGACATCATCACGAGCGACAAGAAGAACGTGCTGCTGGTGCCCAATGCTGCCTTCCGCTTCCAGCCGACGGCGGGTGCCGGCGGTGACAGCGGCGGCATCGCCGGATCGCTGACCTTCCGGCCCCGGCGCGGCGGCGGTGCCTCGCGCGAGGTGAAGATCGGCCGCGGGGCGCAGCAGACGGTGTATGTGAAGGACGAGGACGGGAAACCGCGCGCGATCCAGGTGACGACCGGCGATACCAACGGCAGCGTGACCGAGGTACTGTCCGGCGGCTTGCGCCCGGGGATGGAAGTGATCACCGGGCAGCTGTCGAGCGGTGACGACGGCGCCCGCGGCGGTGGCGGCGGCGGTGGCCAGCGGCGGCAGCGTCAGGGCGGCGGTGGCTGAGATGAGCCCCGCCTTTACCCCGCGCGCCCGCGGCCGTGATGGCGGGCGGCCATGACGGAGCCGATCATCTCGCTGCGCGGCGTGACGAAGGTCTATGGCTCCGGGCCGACCGCGTTCCAGGCGCTGCGCGGCGTGGACCTCGATATTGCCGGGGGCGATTTCGTTGCCGTCATGGGACCGTCGGGATCGGGCAAATCGACGACGATGAACATCCTCGGCTGTCTCGACGTGCCGAGCGCGGGCACCTTTCTGTTCCGCGGCCATCACGTCGAGACGCTGGACCGGGACCAGCGGGCGCTGTTGCGGCGAAAGTATTTCGGCTTCGTCTTCCAGGGCTTCAACCTGCTCAGCCGGACGAGTGCGCTGGAGAATGTCGAGCTGCCGCTGCTGTACCGCGGCGATGATCGCAAGTCGCGGCGCGACGCGGGCATGGCCGCGCTGGAGAAGGTGGGCCTTGCCGACTGGTGGGACCACACGCCGGCGGAGCTTTCGGGCGGGCAGCAGCAGCGTGTCGCGATTGCCCGCGCCATCGTCACCCGGCCTGACGTGCTGCTGGCGGACGAGCCCACCGGCAACCTCGATTCCGAACGGTCGATCGAGATCATGGAGCTTCTGACGGACCTTAATCGTCAGAGCGGCATCACCGTGCTGATGGTGACTCACGAACCGGAAATGGCAGCGTTCGCGCACACGGTGGTCCATTTCAAGGACGGGCTGGTGGAGCGGATCGAGGCGAACCATCACCAGGGCGCGCCGGTCGAGCCCGAGGGGAGCCTCTGAGATGCTTGGCACCACCGTCATCCTCGCGGTGCGATCCATCCGGCGGCATCTGCTGCGATCGTTCCTCACCATCCTCGGCATCGTCATCGGCGTCGGCGCCGTCGTCACCATGGTGACGTTGGGCAAGGCGACGACGAGCGCGGTGCAGCAGCAGATCGCGGCGCTTGGCACCAACGTGCTGCAGATCCGCCCGGGCCAAGGCTTCGGCCGCGGCGGCGGGGGCCCGCGACCGCCGGACTTCAAGCCGGAGGACGTATCCGCGATCGAGCAGCAGGTGGCGGGCGTCACCGCCGTGGCGCCGCAAGCCTCCGCCACCGCGACCGCGATCTACGAGGGTGCCAACTGGTCGACGACGGTACAGGGGACGACCAACGCGATCTTCGTCGTCCAGCCCTGGCCGCTGGTGGAGGGGCGTTACTGGACCCCGGCCGAAGAGCAGGCCGGCAAGGCGGTGTGCATCATCGGCAATACCATCCGGCAGAACCTGTTCCGCGGCGGCACCGCGGTTGGCCATCGCATGCGCATCGGCGAGATCAGCTGCGACGTGATCGGCGTGCTGTCAACGCGCGGCCAGGCCGGCTTCGGCGGCGATCAGGACGATACGGTCGTGATGCCGATCAAGGCGGTGCAGCGGCGCTTCACCGGAAATCGCGACGTTCGGCTGATGATGGTGGGGGTCGACCAGGGTTATTCGACCGCGGCCGTGCAGGCGGCGATCAGCGATCTGTTGCGTGAGCGTCGCAACATCCGCCCGGGCCAGCCGGACAATTTCAACATCTTCGACACCAAGCAGATCAGCGACACGCTGACCGGGACGACGACATTGCTGACGCGGATCGTGGCGGCGGTGGCGGCGATCAGCCTCGTCGTCGGCGGGATCGGGATCATGAACATCATGCTCGTGTCGGTGACCGAGCGGACGCGCGAGATCGGCATCCGCCTCGCCATCGGCGCGGTGGCGAGCGAAGTGCTGATGCAGTTCCTCGTCGAAGCGGTGGCGCTGTCGATGCTGGGCGGGCTGGTGGGCCTGTTGCTGGCGCAGCTGGTGATTCTGGTGGCGACGCCGCTGATGCAGGTGCCCTGGACGTTCGATCCGACGATCAACCTGGCGGCCTTCGCGATCTCCGCCGCGATCGGCGTGGTGTTCGGTTATTTCCCGGCACGGCGCGCGGCGGGGATGAACCCGATCGACGCGCTGCGGCACGAATAAGCGCGATCAGAGCGCGGCGAGATCATCCGGCGTGTCGACGTCGGCGAGCTCGCCGACACTGGCCTGGACGAGCTTGCCGGAGCGGATCAGATCGCGCGCGCCGTGATCGCCGTAGAGCGCCGACAAGGCACCGAACCACGCCTCCCCGAACAGCGCGGGCGGGCGCGGGGCGCCGCCGTCAGTAGAGGCGACGATCGTTCGCGGGCCGTCCCCTGCCGCAAGCAGCCGCCCGACATGAGCCGCGGTAATATTCGGCGTGTCCGCGAGGAGGACGAGCACCGCCGCGGCCTTTCCTGCTGTTGCCATGCCGAGGCGGAGTGAGGAGGCCATGTCGCCGACCGGGTCATCGTTCGGGATGACGAGAAAGCCTTCCGCCCCATAATCGATCGCGCTGCGCGCGGTGACTGCGATGCGGCGGGCGAAGGGCACGACCTCGACCGCGCGCGCTGCGTGGAGGCCAAGCGGCAGGCCGCGGACGAGTGTGTCGAGCTTGCTCGCGCCGGCGCCGAAGCGCCGTGACTGGCCCGCGGCAAGGAGGATGAGCGCGGTGTCTTCAGCCGCGATCATGGAAGGCCTTCACCATCGCGCTGGCGATGGAGAGGGCGATTTCGGCCGGCCCGATCGCGCCGATGTCGAGCCCGACGGGTCCGTCTATCCGCGCCAGATCCTCGGCAGAGACGCCAGCCTCCGTCAGCCGCTGAAGCCGCGCCGCGTGGCTCTTCCGGCTCCCGAGTGCGCCGACATAGCCAGTGTTGGCAGCAAGCGCGGCAACGAGCGCAGGATCGTCAATCTTGGTGTCGTGGCTGAGCGTGACCACCGCGGTCGACGGGCCGGGCTTGTATGCCTCCACGGCCTCGTCGGGCCAGCGATCGTCGAGCGTCGTATCGGGGAAGCGTTCCTCGGTGAGGAAGCGGCCGCGCGGGTCGACCACCACGGTCTCGATGCCGAGCGTACGCGCGAGACCGACGAGCGACTGGGCGATCTGCACCGCGCCGACGACGATCAGCCGGCGCGGCGGATCGTAGCGGTTGGCGAAGATTTCGCCGGTTGCGACGGGGCGCAGGTCGCTGTGGCCGGTCGAGAGGTCTGTCGCGATCATCAGCGACTGGCCTTCCGCGCGTGCTTCGACAATGCGGTCGAACAATTCAGGGTCGAACCCCTCCGCCGAGACCGGCTGAACCATGACGCTGATCTCGCCGCCGCACGGCAGGCCGACTTCCCAGGCGCTGGCATCGGCCACGCCGTATTTCTTCACCGCGAACGGGCTGCCCGCGATCACGCGTGCGGCGGTGTCGAGGATGTCACCCTCCACGCAGCCGCCGGAGACCGAGCCTTCGAAGCGGCCGTCCTCATGCACCAGCATGTGGCTGCCGCGCGGGCGGGGCGCTGAGCCCCAGGTGGAGACGACCGTGGCGAGCGCCATGCGGGCGCCCTTCCACGATTGGGCCGCGGAGAGGACGCTGTCGTTATCGGCCATGGATCACACCGGTGGGAGATGAGGGAGGAGTTTATCGAGTGTCACGGGCATGTCATAGATGCGTACACCGGTGGCATTGTGGATCGCGTTGACGATCGCGGCGCCCGAGCCGGCGATGCCGAGCTCGCCAACGCCCTTTGCGCCGACCGGATTGGCGGAATCGTCGATCTCCTCGACAAAATAGGCTTCAATCTGGGGCACGTCGGCATTCACGGCGACGTGATACTCGCCGAAATCGGGGTTCACGAAGCGGCCGTTGCGGGTGTCGACCACGCCGTCTTCGCTGAGCGCATAGGCGAGACCCCAGACCATGCCGCCGACGATCTGGTTCTTCGCCGTCTTTTCATTGAGCACGCGGCCGATGTCGAACACGCCGAGCATGCGGCGGACGCGCACCTCGCCGGTGACGGCGTTGACCGCGACTTCGGCGAATTGCGCGCCGTGGCTCGCCTGGCTGGTCGCCTGCGATTCCTTGCCGGGCGAGGTCTTGCCCCTGGCGGCGATCGGCGAACCGCGGACCAGATCCACGAGCGGGCTGGTGCGGGCGCCGGCGGTAACGATGCCGTCCTTGAGGCGCATGTCTTCCGGCGCGGCATTCATGCGGCGGCCTAGCTCGGCAAGGACATCCTCGCAGGCAAGTGCGGCAGCCGCGCAGGCGCTGCCTGCGCCGAACGATCCGCCGGAGCCGGCGCTGGGCGGCAGATCGGTGTCGCCGATCACCACATCGATCGCCTCCACCGGCAAGCCAAGCATGTCGCCGACCGTCTGGGCGAGGATCGTGTAGGTGCCGGTGCCGATGTCGGTCATGTCGGTGCGCACGGTGGCGCGGCCGTCATCGCCGAGGATCACCTCGGCCTCGGCATTGACGGTGAAGTTGCCGCGCAGCGCGGCGGCCATGCCCATGCCGATCAGCCATTCGCCCTCGCGCCGGCTGCCCGGCGTCGCCTCGCGCTGGTCCCAGCCGAAGCGGCGCGCGCCTTCCTCGTAGCAATCGAGAAGGCGGCGGGTGGAGAAGCGCTTGCCGGTGGTGGGATCTCGGGCAGGCTCGTTACGGCGGCGAAGCTCGATCGGATCGAGGCCGAGCTCCTCGGCCAGTTCATCCATCGCGCATTCGACAGCGAAGGTGCCGATCGCCTCACCCGGCGCGCGCACCGCGCCCGTCGCGGGCAGATCGATCCGCGCGAGATCGGTGCGGAAACGGCGCGCCTCGCCGGCGTAGAGCGGCAGCGTGCCGAAGGGCACCGGCTCCAGGAAGGCGCTGTCGTCGTTCTGATAGGCGACGCTCTCGTGCGCGATGGCACTGATCCGGCCTTCATGATCGGCGCCGATGCGCAGTCGCTGGGTCGTCGGCGAGCGATGATGGACCATGTAGGCGGTCTGGCGGCGGCTGAGCGCGACCTTCACCGGGCGCCCGACCTTCTCGGCCGCAATGGCGGCGAAGATCACTTCCGGCCCGACGCCCGTCTTTCCACCGAAGCCGCCGCCGACATAGGGCGCGAGAACGCGCACCCGCTCCTTGTCGATGCCCAACGCGGTGGCAATGGTGTCCCGGGCGGCGCCGATCACTTGGTTGCTGGAGCGGACGACGAGCTTGTCACCTTCCCACCAGGCGGTGGTCGCATGCGGCTCGAGCGCGGCGGGGAAGTGGATCGGCGTCGTGTAAGTGCGGTCGATCACCACCTCGGCAGCGGCAAGCGCGGCGTCCAGATCGCCGCGATTCACCGGGGGAAGGAAGCCGAGCTTGTGGTCCTGCTGGATCTCCACGTCCGCCGCGTCGAAACGGCCGGCGGTTTCCTCATAGTTGACCGTGACGAGGCGCGCGGCGGCGCGCGCCGTCTCCTGCGTTTCCGCCACGACGATCGCGACGCCCTGACCGTAGTGGAATACCTCGTCCTTGCCGATCGCGGACATGGCGCGCGAGTTGCCCTCGCCGGTCGGCATGCGCGGATCGCCGTGGATGACGGCAATCACGCCGGGCGCAGCTTGTGCGGCGGTCGGATCCACGCCGGTGACGCGTCCACGGCCGATGCTGGCCTGCACGACAGCGAGATAGGCGGTATTTTCCGGCGCCTGCTCAAAAGCATAGGGCGCTGCGCCGCTGACCTTTTCGCGTGCCTCGTAGCGGTCGATCGGCTTGCCCAGCAAGCCCTGCTGCGCGCGGTCGAGGGCGGCGGGACGGTATGGCGCGTCCATCGCGAGATCGTTCATGCCGGCTCCCCGGTAAGGTCACGCAGCGCGGCAACGAGCACGCGCCGGGTGAGCGGGATCTTGAAATCATTATGGCCAAAGCCGCGCGCGCCGGTGAGCAGTGCGTCGGCGGCGGCATCGAAGGTGGCCTGTTCGGCCGGCTTGCCGATCAGCGCGGCTTCCACTGCGGGATCGCGCCAAGGCTGGTGAGCAAGACCGCCGAACGCGAGCGCGGCGTGGGTGATTGTGCCGTTCTCCACCGCGACAACGCCGGCGACCGAGACCAGCGCAAAGGCGTAGGAGGCGCGATCACGCACCTTGCGGTAGAGCTGCCGTGCGCCAGGCAGCGGGGCGGGGAGGGCGATGTGGGTGATGAGTTCGCCCGGTTCCAGCACCGTCTCGATGTGCGGCGTATCGCCGGGCAGGCAGTAGAATTCGCCGAGCGGGATGCGGCGGCGATCACCGTCCGGCTTCAGCGTGACGACGGTCGCGTCGAGCGCGCGCATCGCGACGGGCATGTCACCGGGATGGGTAGCAATGCACTGATCGCTGGTGCCGAGGATCGCGTGGATGCGGTTGAACCCGCCGATCGCATCGCAGCCGCTGCCGGGCTCGCGTTTGTTGCAGGCGGCGTGGGTATCATAGAAAAAATAGCAGCGCGTGCGCTGGAGGAGGTTGCCGCCGGTCGTCGCCTTGTTGCGCAGCTGGCCCGAGGCCCCGGCGAGCAGCGCGCGGCTGAGTACGGGGTAGCGCGCGATCACGCGCGGGTCGGCCGCGAGATCGCTGTTGGGGACGAGCGCGCCGATCAGCAGCCCGCCATCCTGTTCCTCGATCGTGTCCAGATCGAGCCGGCTGATGTCGACCAGCTTTTCCGGCGTTTCCACCTGCAGTTTCATGAGGTCGAGCAGATTGGTACCGCCGGCGATGAAGCGGCCGCCGGCGCGCACCGCCTCTTCCGGGCTGTCGGCGCGGGCATAGTCGAAGGTCTTCATGCCCCCTGCACCCCTGCGTGAACCTCCCGAATGGCGTCGACGATGTTGGGATAAGCCGAGCAGCGGCAGATGTTGCCGCTCATCCGCTCGCTGATCTCCGCATCGTCGAGGGCGGGGGCGGAAAGATCATCAGTGACATGGCTGGGCCAGCCCTTCGCCACTTCATCGAGCATTCCGACCGCGGAGCAGATCTGCCCGGGGGTGCAATAGCCGCATTGATAGCCGTCGTGGCGGACGAACGCTTTCTGCATCGGATGAAGTGCATCGGCGCTGCCGAGCCCCTCGATCGTCATAATGTCATCGTCCTGGTGCATCACCGCGAGCGTGAGACACGCATTGATCCGCCGCCCGTTGACCAGCACCGTGCAGGCACCGCACTGACCATGATCGCAGCCCTTCTTGGTGCCTGTAAGGCCAAAATCCTCGCGGAGGACGTCGAGAAGCGAGGCGCGAATGTCGGGATCGGCCTCGCGCTTGCTGCCGTTGATGGTGAAGCGCATGGGGGCAGTATGCGCGACACTTCGTTACGATCCAAGTATTCCGTAATATTTCTTCTCGCGCTGCTGGCGAGCGGATGTACTTCACGGCAAGCAGGACCGATGCAGGCCATACCCTCTCTTTCCGATCCCCTCGTCATTGCTCATCGCGGTGCTTCCGGAGAGCGCCCGGAGCACACGATTGCCGCCTATGAACTGGCAATCGCCCAAGGCGCGGATGTAATCGAGCCAGACCTGGTGCCGACGCGCGACGGCGTGCTGGTGGCCCGGCACGAGAATGAAATCAGCGAGACGACCGATGTGGCCGAGCGGCCCGAGTTCGCCGATCGCCGCACCACCAAGACGATCGACGGGCGTGAGCAGACAGGCTGGTTCACGGAGGACTTCACGCTGGCGGAGTTGAAGACGCTGCGCGCCAAGGAGCGGCTGCCGCTGATGCGGCCGGGCAACACGGAGTATGACGGCAAGGAGACGATCCCGACCTTCGACGAGGTGATCGCGCTGGCCAAGAAGCACCGGGTCGGGATCTATCCCGAGACCAAGCATCCGACCTATTTCGCGACGATCGGCAAGGGGACTGATGCGCCGCTGGTCGAGGCGCTGCGCCGTGCCGGGTGGGACAGCGCGGAGGCGCCGGTCTTCATCCAGTCTTTTGAGGTCGAGAACCTGAAGCGGCTGAAGGGCACGACGAAGGTCCGGCTGATCCAGCTGGTGGACGGCGAAGGCGCCCCGGCGGATGGGGCGGCGGCAAGCTATGCTGCGATGATGACGCCCGCGGGGCTCAGGGCGGTGGCGACCTACGCCTGGGGGATCGGGCCGAACAAGGCGATGCTCTGGAATGGCGAGGCGCCGAGCGCGCTGGTGAGCGACGCCCATGCCGCGGGGCTGCGCGTTCACCCATGGACATACCGTGCGGAAAACTACTTCCTCCCGGCCGGCTATCGCCGGGGGATCGACCCGCGCGGTCATGGTGATGTGGCTGCCGAGATTTCGGCGGCGCTTCGCCTTGGTATCGACGGATTCTTCACCGATTTTCCGGCAATCGGCGTGAAAGCGCGCAATGACGCGCGAGGAGTGAAGTGATGCGTAAGGTAATTCTGGTAGCGTTGCTGCCGCTTCTGGCGGGCGGGTGCGTGCGGACGGTGACGGGTGTTGCCACCGCGCCGTTCAAGGCGGCGGGCAAAGTGGTCGACTGGTCGACCACGAGCCAAGAGGAGGCCGATCGCAACTACGGGCGCAAGATGCGCAAGGCCGAGGCGCGCGAGGGCAAGGAACGGCGCGCGTGGGAGAAGCAGTGCCGCAAGGACCCGGAGAATTGCGGGCCGTACACTGGCTATGTCGCCGGGCGGGATCGCTGACGCGCCTTCAACGAACTGTTTCAGCGCCCCGCTAGCCCTGCGGCGCTGTGCGGGGCGGTGGGCCCTGAAACGAGTTCAGGGTGACCCACGGCGTGATTGCCCTCAGTAAACGACGACGCTGCGGATGCTTTCGCCGGCGTGCATCAGATCGAATCCCTTGTTGATCTCGTCCAGCGTAAGCCGGTGCGTGATCATCGGGTCGATCTCGATCAGGCCGTTCATGTACCAGTCGACGATCTTGGGCACGTCGGTGCGGCCGCGGGCGCCGCCGAACGCCGTGCCCTTCCACACCCGTCCGGTGACGAGCTGGAACGGACGTGTCGCGATCTCCTTGCCGGCTTCGGCGACGCCGATGATGATCGACTCGCCCCAGCCGCGGTGCGCCGCCTCGAGCGCCTGGCGCATCACCACCGTGTTGCCAGTGCAGTCGAACGTATAGTCACCGCCACCATCAGTCATCGCGATCAGGTGCTGAACGACATCGCCAACATCCTTCGGGTTCACGAAGTCGGTCATGCCGAACTTGCGGCCCCATTCCTCACGATCGGGGTTGATGTCGACGCCGACGATGCGCGCCGCACCGGCGAACTTGGCGCCCTGGATCACGTTGAGGCCGATGCCGCCGAGACCGAACACGATGACGGTAGCGCCGGGCTCCACCTTCGCCGTGTTGATCACCGCGCCCACGCCGGTGGTGACACCGCAGCCGATGTAGCAGCTGGTGTCGAACGGCGCGTCGGGGCGGATCTTCGCGACGGCGATCTCGGGCAACACGGTGAAGTTCGAGAAGGTCGAGCAGCCCATGTAATGGAAGATCTGCCGACCCTTGTAGCTGAAGCGGCTGGTGCCATCCGGCATCAGCCCCTTGCCCTGTGTCGCCCGGATTGCGGTGCACAGGTTGGTCTTCTGGCTGAGGCACGACTTACACTGGCGGCATTCCGGCGTGTATAGCGGGATGACGTGATCGTCGGGCGCGACGCTGGTGACGCCGGGGCCGACCTCTCGCACGATGCCGCAGCCTTCGTGGCCGAGGATCGAGGGGAAGATGCCTTCGCTGTCGAGGCCATCGAGCGTATAGGCGTCCGTATGGCAGATGCCGGTCGCCATGATCTCGACCAGCACTTCGCCGGCCTTGGGCCCTTCGAGATCAAGCTCGACGATCTCCAGCGGTTTCTTCGCTTCGAACGCGACGGCGGCACGGGTCTTCATAACGGCTCCTTCGGTGTCGGGCGGTCAGCTGAGCGCGCAGCGCAGGATGGCGCGCGTGCCGCGATGGGCCCGATCATATTCAACGGTGGTGCGCAGGCTCTGTGCCATGGCGCGGATCAATTTGGTGCCCACCCCGGTGCCGCCGGGCGACACACCCTCGATCATGCCGATGCCGTCATCCTCCACGGCGAGCATGAACACGTCCTCGCCCTCGCGATGCAGCGCCACACGGACTTCGCCACTGCCGCTGGGATAGGCATATTTGCAGGCGTTGCTGACCAGTTCGGTGACGATGACGCCGAGCGACACGGCACGATCCGTGGGCAGCAGGATCGGATCGGCGGCGAGGTGGAGCGCGCGCGGCTTTTCCGCGGTCGACCAAGTTTCGGCGAGCTCGTCGACCAGGGTGGTGAGATATTCGCGCATGTCGACATGCTCGACATCGCCGCCGGTGTAGAGGCGGCGATGAACCTGGGCGATGGCGTTGATGCGCCGCTGCGTATCGTCGAGGGCGGCACGTGCCGCGGGATCGCTGAGGGCGCTGGCCTGGAGCCGTACCATCGCGGAGACGATCTGCAGGGAATTGGCGACGCGGTGGTTCACCTCGGCCAGCAGCGCCTCGAGCCGGGCATTCGACACGCGCAACGATTCTTCGGCTGCCGCCTTCTGCTTTTCGAGCTGACTGCGGGCGAGGACAGCGCGGAACGAGGCGTCGAGCAGGTCGAAGAAATCATCCCCGACCGACTTCACGACATAGTCGGACGCACCGGCACGCAGCGCCGCGACGGCGACGCGCTGTTCCTCAGAACCAGTGACGTAGACGACACTCGGCGGATCCGGCAGTGCGCGCAGGCGGGCGAGCGTTTCCAGCCCATCAATCCCCGGCATGTAGTGATCGACGGCAACGAGATGGAAGCTTTGTTCGGCGGCAATCCGCACGCCGATCTCGCCGCCTTCGGCAACCGTCACGTCCCAGCCGCGGCGGGCAAGCGCCCGCGAGGCGAGACGACGGATGCCCGCGTCGTCGTCGATGTAGAGGATGCGGTCCATCAGTCCGCGAGGTCGGGAACCTGGATCACCGACAGGAACAGGCCGAGCTGCCGGATCGCCTGGGCGAAGCTTTCGTAGTTCACCGGCTTCGTGATGTAGACGTTGGCGCCCAGATCGTAGCAGCGCTGGATCTCGCGGCTGTCGTCGGTGGTGGTGAGCACGACGACGGGCGTGCGCTTCACCGGGCCGTCCGAGCCCTTGATCTTGGCGAGGATGTCGGTGCCGCTCATGTCCGGCAGGTTGAGATCGAGGAGCACCAGCGCCGGGCCGTTCAGCATCGGGCCGTCGGGTGCATTGAACAGATAATCGAGCGCGCTCGTCCCGTCCGGGAAATGCTTGATATCGTTCAGGATGCCGGCGCGGCGGATGTTCTTCTCGATGAGCCGGGCATGGCCTTCGTCATCCTCGATCATCACGATGCTGACGGATTGATGTGCGTTCATGATGATCTTTCCTGCAGGCTCAGCGTCGGGGGGAGGGATAGGCGGAAGGTGGCCCCTTCGCCAAGCGCGGAGCGTAGGGTGATGGTGCCGCCGAGACGATAGGCGAGGGCACGGACATGGGCGAGGCCGATGCCTTCGCCGGGCTGATCCTGGGTGCCGGAGCGGCGGAACAGGTCGAACACGCGCTCGTGATCGCGCGGATCGATCCCGCGGCCATTGTCCGCGACCGAGATCCAGACGCGATCGGGCGCGGCGCTGCCGCTGATGCTGACGAAGACGGGGCGATCGGGATGGCGGTACTTCACCGCATTCTCGATCAGGTTGGAGAGGATCTGTTCGATCGCGACCCGATCGCTGACGATGCGCGGCAGCGTGCCTTCGATCTGGATCGTCGCATCCGTCTCCTCGAGGCGGTGCGCCATCGAATCGCGGATATTGTCGACGATCTGGTTGAGATCGAGCAATTCGGGCGCCAGCACGCGGCGGCCCTGGCGCGACAGGGCGAGGATCGCGTTGATCAGCCGGTCCATCTTCTGGGTGGAGGTACGGATGAAGCCGATCGCTTCGGGCAAATCTTCGCGCGCGGCGAGCTTTGCTTCTTCCGTCACCACCTCGGGCGCCGTTTCCTCGGCCCGATCGACGAGATCGCGCAATGCCGCCGTTGCCGATTCCAATTCGGCGGTGAAGCCCATGACGTTGACGAGCGGCGAGCGCAGATCGTGGCTGACGATATAGGCGAAACGCTGGATCTCGTCGTTGGCACGCGTGAGATCGGAGGTGCGCTCCTCGACGATCATCTCCAGGCTCTCGTTCAGTTGCTGCAGTTGTTCGCGCGACTGGGCGAGATCCGACGTGTAGCGCACCACGACCAGTAATGATGCGATCGCGACGACCACCACCAGCACGCCGGCGATGATGAGTACGGTGTAGAACAGGTTGAGGCTGCGCTGCTGCTCGGCATCACGCTCGTTCAGCAGCTTGCGCTCTTCGCGCGACATGGCGTCGAACGTCTGTCGGATTGCGCGGAGCCGCGCGGCGCTTGCCTCCCGCTGGAATTCGGCGACTGCGGCTGCACTGTCGCCACGCTCGACCAGCGCGATCGTCTCGCTGCGCTGGACGATCAGTTCGCGGAGCAAGCGTTCGAGTTGAACGATGTTCTTCTGCTGCGCCGGATTGTCATAGGTCAGCTGGCGAAGCTTCTTGGCAGATTGCGGAAGTGCGCTTTCGACCTCGCGATAGGCCCGCAGGAAGCTTTGCGAGTCCGGTGCCAGCAGATAGCCGCGCCGCGTCGTTTCGCCCTGTTCGATCAGCCGCCGCGTGTCGGCGATGGCAAGCTCGACTTCGTAGGTATGGGCGATCCACCGGCTGTGGCGCGCAAGCTCTCCAGTGATCCACGCAGCGGCGATCCCCGCCACGATCAGCGCGGCGAAGCCGGCCGCCATGAAGGCGATCAGCACCCGGCCAATGCGGCCTTCCTTAACGGTGAACCTTTGCGGAGTGTCGCCGGCCATTGGCGACGCGTCTAGGGGCCGCAGCCGAGAAAGGCCATAGCCGCTGCCGCGACGCTCGCCGTCGCGACCAGACCGGATGTTGACGCGGACGTTAGAGCAGCAATTCCTGGGGCGACATGCGCCCAACGAGGCCACCGCCGCGGCGCCGGGCGAGTTCTGTTCCCGCCGTGAAGCGAACATCCGGATCGCGATCCGTGAGGAACTTGACCAGGCTTTCCTCCTCGATCTCGGTCCACGGCTTGCCGCGGTCCGCGCCGAAGCGAACGCGCGGCAGCAGCGCGGGGATGCTTGACCATTCGATCAGCTGTGCAACGCTCGCCTCGTTCAGCATGTCGCGCAGGTGGAAAGCGGTGACATAGGCGTCCGGGAACGCGCGGTGCGCGGGAAGGCCGCGCTCGTGATCCAGCCCCTCGGGCTTGCGCCAATAGCGCAGCACCTGGTTGGAGAAGCTGGGGCTGTCCGGCCACAGCCGCAGCGCACACTTCCAGGTGCAGATCCAGCTGGCGCCATGCGTCATCGCCGGGGTGCAGAATTGCTGCTCGAAATCGGCGCGATGGGCGGCAAGGGCGATGCGGCGGGGATAGGGATCGAGCACCGCGCGGGCGACATCATGCCACCAGGGCGCGTCGGCCACGTCCTCGTCGCGGATATGGTGGATCGCCTGAGTGATCGGCGGCATGGACCGCCCCGGATTCACCAGCCGGTTGCCGCCTTCGCCATACAATTCCCAGCGGCCATCCTCGCCCAGAGCAACGTCCTGCCAGCCAATCTCGCAGACGCCGTGGGTGGGCGGGGCGTTACCGGTGGTTTCTAGATCGATGACTCGGATGATGCTGGGTTGCTTTCGCATGCCGGCTATGTGGGGCTTCCGTTGCGGCATGTCATCTGCCGTATCGCCACTTGCTCAGGCGCGCGAGACACCGCTGAGCGCCAGTTGTGCGTCGATCGCGGCGACCAGCCGCCCGAGCGCGGCCTCATCCTTCGCCTCCGCGCGGGCGGTGAGCATCGCCTGGGTATTGGAAGCGCGTAGCAGCCACCAACCGTCGGGCGTCGTCACGCGCGCCCCATCGGTGAGGTCGACGCTTGCCCCCTCGTTGGCGAGCCGTTCGAGCACCTCCTCGACCACCGCCCCCTTGCGTGCTTCGTCAACCGCGAAGCGAAGCTCGGGGGTCGCGACCACGGCCGGCATGGCATCGCGCAGCGCGGCGAGCGAGCGGCCGGCGAGGCCGACCGCGCGGATCAGCTGAACCGCGGCGTAGAGAGCATCGTCATGCCCGCCCAGTTCGGCGAAGAAGATATGCCCGCTCATCTCGCCGGCGAGCGGGGCGCCCACCTCATGCATCATCGTCTTGATGTTGCTGTGGCCGCTTTTCCACATAACCGGGCGGCCGCCGAGCGCGGCGATGCGATCGAACAGCGTGGCGCTTGCCTTGACGTCCGCGACGATCGCGGCCCCGGGATTGGCGCGAAGCGCAGGCTCGGCAAGGATCGACAGCAGTTGATCGCCCGCGATCACCCGGCCGAGGCCGTCGACGGCGCCAATACGGTCCCCGTCGCCGTCGAAGGCGACCCCGAAGTCGAGCGACTTTTCCACCACCAGCGCCTTCAGCGCGGCAAGGTTGGCTTCTTCGGTCGGATCGGGGTGATGATTGGGGAAGCTGCCGTCGACCTCGGCGAAGAGCACGTGATGCTCGCCTGGCAACAGCCCAACAAGGCGTTCGACCGCAGGCCCGGCCGCGCCGTTGCCAGCATCCCAGCCGATGCGAAAGGCGGGGATCGGATCGCCGTCGACGAGACGAGCGACATATTCCTCGCACACCTCGGCCGCGCTGACGCTGCCGGCACCGCTCTCGACGTCGCCGGCAGCCGCGAGGCCGGCGAGCCTGACGATGTCCTCGCCGAAGAACGGCCGGTGGCGCAGCACCATCTTGAAGCCGTTGTCGTCAATCGGATTGTGGCTGCCGGTGACCTGGATCGCCCCGTCGACGCCCAGCGTCCGCTCTGCATGGTAGAGCATCGGGGAGGGGCCGAGGCCGATCCGCACGACATGGATACCCGCGGCAGCGAGGCCTTCGACCAGCGCCGCTTCCAGATCAGGGGAGGAGAGGCGTCCGTCCCGCCCGACCGCGACGCGTGTGCCGCCGCTGCGCCGCACGATGCTGCCGAAGGCGTGGCCGACCGCGCGTGCGTCCGCAGTGTCGAGCGTGCGACCGACGGTGCCTCGAATGTCATAATCGCGCAGGATCGAGGGGTGGAAACGGTGTTGCATGACGGTGGACGACCCGTTTCGGTCAACCGGCTCGACGAAGCAGAAGGTCACGCGCCGCGTTGAGTGCGCGGGCGGCGTCGGCCGACCCGCCGCGATCGGGATGCGCCTCCGCCATCAGCCGGCGATGCGCTGCGCGGATCGACGCTTCGTCCGCTCCAGGCGCCAAGCCCAGCAACTGGCGCGCCGCTGCCGCATCAATGGGTTCGGCGACGCGCGCCCCGGCAGGGATACGCTTGCGCGGCGCGCCAAAGCCGTTTTTCCACATGCGCCAGCCGGCATAAGCGACGAGCACTGCGAGAAGCAGCTTGAAGATCATGCAACCAGCGGCACGGCAGGCTCGGGCAGCGCCAGCCCGGCCATCATCTCGCGAAGCTCCTGCCGCGCGGCGACATGGCCCAGTGCCATTCCACCGAATTCCTTCGAATCGAGCATCGTCAGCCCGGAGGGGAACAGCTCGCGGTAGATCACGCGCTCGCCAAGGCCCGGGATGATGCGGAAGCCGACCCGCTTCGCCAGTTGATCGAGCGCGTCCGACACGCGTCGCATGTTGCGTGCCTCGATGTGCTGCAGGCGGTTGCGCAGGACGACCCAGTCGATCGTCGAGCCATCGGCCTTCGCGCGGGCCTTGCGCGCGTCCCAGATGAGTTCGGAATAGAAGCTCGGGCGCGTGACCTTGAAGGTTTCGGGGTGAACCTGGCCGATGAGATCGAAATCGACGAAGCTGTCGTTCATCGGCGTGACGAGCGTATCCGCGCGCACGGCGGCGCTGCGGGCATAAGGATCGTCACGACCGGGCGTGTCGATGACCAGGAAGTCGCTGCCTTCCGTCATTTCGGCGAAGGCTTCCTCGAAATCCTCATGCGCGGTGCGGTGGCGCGGGATCACGAGATCGGACCCGTTACGGCGAACGGTCTCGGCGCGATTGTCGAGATAGCGGCCCATCGTACGCTGGCGATGATCGAGATCGAGGCAGGCGACGCGCGCGCCGCGCACCGCAAGGGCGATCGCGACGTGCACTGCCGTCGTCGACTTGCCCGTTCCGCCCTTCTCGTTGGCGAACACGATGACATGGGTATTGTCGGAACCGGTCGGCAAAACGTCGCATCCCTTGTTGATCGTATGCACCGACCTCCATAGATGCCCGCGGTTTCCGTTACGAGTGGAGTTTCGATCAGCGTGCAGACCGTCCGTGATTTGACCGACCTGCGCGCTGCGATTGCCGCCTTCCGCGCCGATGGTGCCCGCATCGCTCTGGTGCCGACGATGGGCGCGCTTCATGCCGGCCACATCGCCCTGATTGAGGCGGCGAAGCGCGCCGGCACGAAGGTGGTGGCGTCGATCTTCGTCAATCCCAAGCAGTTCGGCCCGAGCGAGGACCTTGCCCGCTATCCGAGGCGCGAAATGGCGGATTCGCGCATGCTGGTTGAGGCCGGGTGCGACCTTCTCTGGTTGCCGACGGTGGACGTCATGTACCCGGCGGGTTTCGCCACAAACATCAGCGTTGCGGGTGTTAGCGAAGGGCTGGATGGCGCTGCGCGACCGGGCCATTTCGATGGTGTCGCGACTGTCGTCGCCAAGCTCTTCAACCAGGTGACGCCCGACGCCGCCTATTTCGGCGAAAAGGATTTCCAGCAACTGTCGGTGATCCGGCGGATGGTGGCGGACCTCGATTTCGGGCTTGAGGTGATCGGCGTACCGACGCAGCGTGATGACGATGGCCTCGCGTTGTCCTCGCGCAACATCTACCTCGACGAAGAGGAGCGCGCGAAGGCGGTGGCACTCCCCCGGGCGCTGGGTATCGCCGCCCGCGCGATCTGCCGCGGGGACGATGCCGCAACGGCGCTGGCAGAAGCCGAGGCAAGCCTGACCTCGGCTGGCTTTGCGGTTGATTATATCGCGCTGGTCGATGCCGAGACGTTGCAGCCGGAGCCCGCCGCTGACCGGCCGCGCCGGCTGCTCGCCGCGGCACGCATGGGCCAGACCCGGCTGATCGACAATATCGCGGTCGACCCCTGTTAACCCATTAACCATTTGGTGAGGCGAATCGCGCCACACGTCCGTCATGGGGACATGAACGTGGGGCGAATCAGATGGGTATCAGTCTCAAGAGTGCGCGTTTTCTGATCGACAGCCGGCTGGCCGATGCGATGCGCGGCGACGGACTTGCCTGTTATGACCTGGGGGTCGCCTTCTCCACCGGGACTGGTGGCGCGGTCTATGACCTCATCGAAGCTCACAAATGGTTCAACCTGGCGGCCGTTGCCGGCAACGAAGCCGCGCAGGCCGCGCGGGCGGAGATCGCGGACGACATGAGCGCGCGCGAGATCGCTGCGGCGCAGCGCGCCGCCCGCGACTGGATCGCCGCGAGCCAGCGCCGGGCGGCCTGATCGCATAATACACCTCGGCTCCTCCCGCGCGTGAGAAGCCGGGCGTGCTCGCCAACGATTATTCGGCTGCTGCCGCCTTTTTTCCCGCAGGTGCCTTCTTGGCGGCCGCGGTCTTCGGGGCGGCGGCTTTCTTGGGTGCGGCCTTTTTGGCGGGCGCCTTCTTCTTGGTCTTGCCCTTGCTCGGCATGGCGGCGCGCGCGTCGATGAGTTGCGCGGCCTCCTCCAGCGTCAGCGCATCGGGGGCGATCGTCTTGGGCAGAGTGGCGTTGGTTTCGCCGTCGGTGACATAGGGACCGTAGCGGCCCTCCATGAGCTTCAGCTCCGCCTCGGTGCGCGGATGCTTGCCCAGCACCTTGAGCGGTTCGCGCGAGCCGCGCTGGGGGCGGCCGCCGCCGGCGGCGGCCTCCGCGAGCTTCACCACGGCAGCGTTCATGCCGGTTTCGAACACGTCGGCGGTGCTCTGCAACCGGGCGTACTTCCCGTCATGCTGCAGATAGGGGCCGTAGCGGCCGATCGAGGCGACGATGTCCTTGCCCGTTTCGGGGTGCTGGCCGATCGTGCGCGGCAGGCTGAGGAGCTTCAGCGCCATTTCCAGATCGAGCTCGCCGACATCCTTGGGAATCGAGGCGCGCTTGGCGTCCTTGCCCTCGCCGAGCTGGATATACGGGCCAAAGCGCCCCGACTTGCGCTCGACAGGAAGGCCGGTTTCCGGATCATGGCCGAGCTGCTCGGGCTCACCGCTGTCGCCGGCCTCGGCGCCCGCCTGCGCGAAGCGGCGGGTGTATTTGCACTCGGGGTAATTGGAGCAGGCGATGAACGCGCCGAAGCGGCCGCCGCGCAGCGCCAGCCGGCCATTGCCGCAATTGGGACACAGCCGCGCGTCGCTGCCGTCCGCCCGCTCGGGGAAGAGATAGGGCGCGAGGAAGGCGTCGAGCTGTTCGGTGACTTCGCTCGGCTTGAACTCCATCACCTCGGCGGTGCGCGGCTTGAAATCGCGCCAGAAGCTTTCGAGCACCGCCTGCCATTGTGCGCGGCCGCCCGAGACGTCGTCCAGCTCCTCCTCAAGCTCGGCGGTATAATCATAGCCGACGTATCGTTCGAAGAAGCGTTCGAGGAACGCCGTCACGAGACGCCCGCTCTCCTCGGCGAAGAAGCGATTCTTCTCGACGCGCACATAGGCGCGGTCCTTCAGCGTCTTGATGATCGAGGCGTAGGTGGAGGGGCGGCCAATGCCGAGTTCCTCCATGCGCTTGACCAGCGAGGCTTCGGAGAAGCGCGGCGGCGGCTGGGTGAAATGCTGTTCGGCGTCGACCGACTTCTTGGCCGGGGAATCGCCGTCACGCATCCGCGGCAGGCGCTTCGCATCCTCGTCCGCGCTATCGTCCTGCCCCTCTTCGTAGAGCGCGAGATAGCCGGGGAAGAGCACGACCTGGCCGGTCGCGCGCAGCACGTTGCGTCCCGTCCCGTCGGCCATGTCGACGGTGGTGCGCTCCATCCGCGCCGAGGCCATCTGGCTGGCGAGCGCGCGCTTCCAGACGAGGTCGTAGAGGCGGGCATGGTCGCCCGAGCCGACGCGATCGCGGCCGAAGTCCGTGGGGCGGATCGCCTCGTGCGCTTCCTGCGCGTTCTTGGCCTTGGTCTGATACTGCCGCGGCTTGTCGGGGACGTAGCTCGCGTCATAGCGATTGGCGATCGCGCCGCGTGCGGCATCAATGGCGCTGCCGTCCATCTGCACGCCGTCGGTACGCATGTAAGTAATCGCGCCATCCTCGTAGAGCTGCTGCGCGATCCGCATCGTGTGATCGGCGGAGAAGCCGAGCTTGCGCGCTGCCTCCTGCTGCAACGTCGAGGTGGTGAAGGGCGGCGGCGGGTTGCGCGTCGCGGGCTTGGTTTCGACCCGCTCGACGGTGAAGCGGCCGGCCTCGACCGCGGCCTTGGCCTTCAGCGCGTCGCCCTCATTGCCGATCGACAGGCGATCGAGCTTCTTGCCGTCCCATTGCACGAGGCGGGCGGTGAAGGGGGTGCCGTCCTGCTCCATGGCGGCAGTGACCGACCAATATTCCTGCGCGCGAAACGCCTCGATCTCACGCTCGCGATCGACGATCAGGCGAAGCGCGACCGACTGGACGCGGCCGGCGGACTTGGCGCCGGGCAGCTTGCGCCACAGCACCGGCGAGAGCGTGAAGCCGACGAGATAGTCGAGCGCGCGGCGGGCACGATAGGCGTCGATGAGGTCGGTATCGAGCTCACGCGGGTTCGCCATCGCCTGAGTCACCGCGGGCTTGGTGATGGCGTTGAAGGTGACGCGGTCGACCTTCTTGGGCAGCGCCTTGCGCTTCGCCAGCACTTCCTGGACGTGCCAGCTGATCGCCTCCCCCTCTCGATCAGGGTCGGTGGCGAGGATCAGGCGGTCGGCATCCTTGGCGAGATCGGCGATCGCCTTCAGCTGCTTGGCCTTGTCGGCGTAATTTTCCCATTCCATCGCAAAGCCGGCGTCGGGATCGACCGAGCCGTCCTTCGCCGGCAGATCGCGGACATGGCCGTAGCTCGCGAGAACGCGAAAATCGGAGCCGAGGTATTTTTCGATGGTCTTCGCCTTTGCGGGCGATTCGACAATTACAAGCTGCATTGGCGCCTAACTAGTGATCCTCACACGTATGCGCGAGGGTGGAGAGCGCCGGCCCCCGCCGTCAAGCCGGCGTTCTCCCTATTTCAGGCGCGGTGGATTGGTATGGCACGCCAGGCGAGGAAGAAGCCGAGGCCGAGGAGAAGGTCGATCGCGCCGAACAGCAGCACGGGCGCCGGCACCTTGCCGTTGGCGAAGAGCAGGAGCGCGGGCACGCCGAACGCGAGCTTTTCCGCCACCGAGGGCAGCATCAGCGGGCGGTAGCGGACGGGATCGCCGGCGATCACCCAGAAGACGAGCTGGAAGGCGGCAGCGGTGCCGATGAAGCCATAGGCCACCAGCTCCGCCCCAGCCGGCTGTGGCAGGAGATATTGCGGCAGCAGCGCGACGAGGCCGAAGATCGCCGCGCCGCGGAACCACCAGGATATCCAGCGCGGTGCGCCCGCCGCCGCGATGCCGCCGGCCATCAGGCGGCCTGCGCGGCGCGTTCGGGGGTGAATTCCACCTCCAGCCGGCGGACGGCGTGGACGAAATTGTTGGGCGCGATGTCCATGTCGCCGGTCCAGCGGATGTCGGGGAAGCGAGCGAAGATCTGGCGGTACGCTTCCTCCAGCTGCAACTGCGCGGTCATGCGGCCGATGCAGATGTGCGGGCCGTGGCCGAAGGCGATGTTCTTTTCCGCATTGGCGCGGCCGATGTCGAAGCGGTCGGGATCGGGGAACATCTTGGGGTCGCGGTTGGCCGCGCCGTAATACATGATGACCTTTTCGCCCTCGGCGATCCTCTGCCCCTCGATCTCGGTATCGCGGGTCGCGGTGCGGCGCATGTAGATGACCGGGGAGACCATGCGGGTGATCTCGTGCACGGCATTGGTCAGCAGGCCGCCGTCGGCCTGAAGCCGCTGTTTCTCCGCCGGATTCTCGGTGAAGAGCTTCATCGCCCCGGAGATCGAGTTGCGCGTCGTGTCATTGCCCGCGAACACGATCAGCAGCCACGCGCCGTCGAGATAGGGATCGGGCAGCGGATCACCCTCCACCACCGCATTGGCGATCGCGCTCATGAGATCGGGCTGCGGATCGGCGCGGCGCTTGGCCAGCATGTGGCGGCCATAGTCGAACATCTCGGCGATGTTCTTGTTGAACATCTCGATGAAGGCGAGGATCTGCGGGCTGAGCTCGCCGCCGGCGGCGACCTGCTGCGCCTGCTCGGTCGCGACCTGCTGCGCCATTTCGAGGAAGTGGATCCAGCCGATGAACTTCTCGCGGTCGGCCTCGGGCACGCCGAGCATCTCGCACAGGGTGAAGATCGGCAGGCGCTGCGAGAATTTCTCGACCAGGTCGCATTTGCCGAGCGGGGCCATCGTGTCGAGCAGGCGGGTGACCTCCGCCGATACGCGCGCGCGCAGCCCCTTCATGTAGGTGGCGGTGAAATAGGGCATGTGCTCGCGGCGCAGCTCGCGATGCGGGCGGCCGTCGAGGTTGATCATCGAGTTGGTCGAGGCGGAGAACAGCACCGGGTGGCGCGTTTCCTGCGGCCCGAGCGCCATCAGGATGCCGCCCTTCTCGCTGCTGAACGTCTCCGGATCGCCGTTGACGCGCTTCACGCCGTCATAGCTGGTCACCGCCCAGAAGCCGACGCCGTTGTTGGGCAGGGGGTGCCACATCACCGGCGCTTCCTCCCGCATGCGGCGGAAATCGTCCCACGGCTGGCCGGCGGTGAACCGCTGGATATCGATGAGGTCGACGCCGGGGAGCGTCGGATAGGCCTGGCCGAACGTCGGGCCCTGCCGGCCCTCGATGATGTGATCGCTGACGAGATGCATGGTCGGTCTTCTCTGGCTGGCGGAGGGAGGGTCAGGTGAGATCGGGGGAGAAGCGGATGTTGCCGCGGGCAAGGCCTTGGGTGACGACCTCCAGCCCGCCGGACTTCACCATCCATTCGAGCCGGTGGTCGCGATATTCGCGCTTGAAGAGGCCCTGTTCGAGGAGCTTCGCGACATCGCCCATGCCGCCGGTGGAGGCGGTCGCGGCGGCATCGGCGACGGTGTCGCGCACTGACGGGCGATCATTGGCGCGGGCCAGCCAGTCGGCGAGCCTCGACCCCGGCGCTGGCGGCACGCCGTGGCCGGCGGAGCCGTTGAGGTAGGGAACGACGCTGAGGTCGCCCCAGCCGAAGCTGCCGCCGTTGAACCAGGGGCGATCGCCGAGCGCGCGTTCGAGCCAGGCGTGATAGCCGCGGATCTGCTCGGCTGCCTTGGTGGCAAGGCTTTCGCCCAGCGGCCCTTCGGCGCGGCGGAACCAGCGCAATTCGCTGAGGCCCCAGTTCACCGCCTCCAGGTGCGTGTCGACCACTTCCTCGATCATCCGCACCCGGGCGCGATCGGCGGGGGTGGCGGGGAGCAACGAAGGGTCGGGCCAGCAATCCTCGATATATTCGAGAATGATGGTCGAATCGAAGATGGCGGTGCCGTCATGGAGCAGCGCGGGCACCTCCGCGCGCGGATTGGCAGCGAGGAAATCCCCCGCCGCGCCGCCGACGCCGATCCCGCCGGGCACCGCCGTGTCGAAGGGCACGCCCTTTTCGCGCAGCGCGATCTTCACCTTCTGCGCGTACGGCGACAGCGGGTGATCCCACAAAGTGACGGTCATGCCGCACCCTCCCCATAACTTTTGTTGTGGAAGAGGCTATGCGGCGACGACGGACAAATCCAGTCCTATTTCGCTACTTTCACTTGTGTCGGCGACGGCGCCTACGGAAGCTGGACCGCGCGATCCAGATGCCGATCGCGAGCAGGGCGATCGGGGTGAGCCAGAGCGGCAGGGTGACCGCGCTTATCGGCGGATCATAGGTTACGTAATCGCCATAGCGGGCAACCAGCCAGTCGCGGACCTGCGTGGCATTGTCGCCGGCGGCGATCCGCTGGCGTACCAGGCTGCGCATGTCGCCGGCCATGTCGGCGTCGCTGTCGGCGATCGACTGACCCTGACAGACGAGGCAGCGCAGGGTTTCCATCAGCGCCTTCGCCTCCGCCTCCTTGGCGGGATCACGCAGCTGGACGTTGGCGTAGTCGGCGGGCGGTCGGGTCTGCGCGGTGGCGGGGCCGGCGAGTGCGAGCAGGCTGGCGGCGAAGGCGGCGAGCATGCGGGGCAGAAGCGCGCTCACCGGGCGTTGCGCCATGCCTCGGCCAGCGCGGCCACGTCATCGTCGCGGATGTCGCCGACATGCTGCTTCACCACCACGCCCTTGCCGTCGATCACGAAGGTTTCCGGCACGCCGGAGGAGCCGAGCGAGAGCTGCACCTGGCTGTCGCGATCGTCGCCGATCCGCTGGTAGGGATCGCCGTGGCGGGCGAGGAAGGTGGCGATGGCGGGGCCGGTGTCGCGGATCGCGACGGCGTCGATCGGAATGCCCATCGCCTTCAGCTTCATCAGCTGCGGCGCCTCCGCGATGCACGGCACGCACCAGCTGGCGAAGATGTTGAGGAGGCGCGGCCGGCCGGTTCGGAGATCCGCGGGCGCGAGGCCGGGCTTGCCCGGCACGATCGGCGGCAGGGTGATGTCGGGCACGGGCTTTCCCACCATTGCCGAATAGACCGTCCGGTCGCTCGGCCGACGCAGCTCACGTACGGCGAAGCCGGCGAGGACGAGGAACACGACGAGCGGGAGCCAGAGGAGCCAGCGCTTCATGCCCAGGCGAGCGCCTCCGCCGCCTCATCCGCGCGCTTCTTCTGCCGGCGATCGCGCAGCCAGTGGCCGAGGATCGACAGCGCGCCGCCCAGCGCGATCAGCCCGCCGCCATACCAGATCAGCGTCACCCACGGTTTCCACCACAGTCGCAGCTGCCAGCGGCCCGCGCCATCGGGCTGGCCGATGACGGTGTAGAGCTGGCCGTCCGCGCTGGTGAGGATTGCGCTTTCGTTGGTGGTGGTCGGCGGGTTGGAGAAATAGCGCGACTGCGGGGCGAGGAAGCTGACCGGGGCGTCGCCGCGCTGCACCTCAAGCCGTGCCTCCAGTGCGGTCCAATTGTCGCCGATCACCGGGCGCATGCCGCGCAAGGTGACGCGATAGGGGCCGACGCGCGCCGGCTCCCCGACGCCGGCGGCGACCAATGTCTCACGCGTATAGGCCGATGATGCGGCCATGCCGACGAGGCTGACCGCGATGCCGAGATGGGCGACGACCATGCCGTAGACGAACAGCGGTGTGCGGCGCAGGTTGCGGCCGAACAGCGGCGCGACGCTGGCGACCGCGAGGCCGGCGGCGAGCGCGATGGCGATGAGCGGCATGATGCCGATCCCGCCGCCGAACACGACCAGCGCGGCGGCGGTGAAGACGGTGGTGGCGATCGGCCAGGTCATCCGCTGCAGCAGCGCCTGCGCGTCATCCTTGCGCCAGCGCAGCAGCGGCCCGACCGCCATGATCGCCACGAGGATCAGCGCGATCGGCCCGGCGGCCTTTTCGAAGAAGGGCGGGCCGACCGACAATTGCGTGCCCATCGCGGCGGCGACGATCGGGTAGAAGGTGCCGATCAGAACGATGCCGAGGATCACCGACAGGAGGAGGTTGTTGGCCACCAGGCTCCCCTCCCGGCTCAGCAGTTCGAAGGTATTGCCCGCGCGCACCACGCCGATGCGCGTCGCGAACAGCGCCAGCGCGCCGCCGATGTAGAGCGACAGGAGGACGAGGATGAACAGGCCACGTTCGGGATCGACGGCGAAGGCATGGACGCTGGTGAGGATGCCCGAGCGGACCAGAAAGGTGCCGAGCATCGACATGGAGAAGGCGACCACCGCCAGCATCACCGTCCAGGCGCGCAGGCCATCGCGCGTGGCAAGCACGCTGACCGAGTGGAGCAGCGCGGTCGCCGCGAGCCACGGCATCAGCGAGGCATTCTCGACCGGGTCCCAGAACCACCAGCCGCCCCAGCCGAGCTCATAATAGGCCCAATAGCTGCCGGCGGTGATGCCGATCGTCAGGAACACCCAGGCAGCGAGCACCCAGGGGCGCATTGCGCGGGCGAAGGTGGGGCCGACATCACGGGTGACGAGCGCGCCGACCGCGAAGGAGAAGGCGACCGACAGGCCGACATAGCCGGCGTAGAGCGTCGGCGGGTGGAAGGCGAGGCCGGGGTCCTGCAGCAGCGGATTGAGCCCCTGGCCGTCCGCGGGCGGGGTGACGTGCCGCGCAAAGGGGTTCGAGGCAAAGAGCAGGAAGGCGTAGAAGCCGAGCGCGATCAGCGCCTGCGCGCCGAGCGTCGCGGTGAGCGTGCGTTCGGCAAGGCGGCGTTCGAGCGCGGCGACGGCGGCGCCGGCCAGCCCGAGGATGGTGACCCACAGGAGCATCGAGCCCTCATGGTTCCCCCAGGCGCCGGCGAACTTGTAGAGCCACGGCTTGGCCGAATGGCTGTTGGCGACGACCAGCGCGACCGACATGTCCGATGCGAGGAACACGCCGATCAGCGCCGCCATGGCGAGCAGCGACAGCCCGCCCTGAACGATCGCGACGGGGCGGACCGCGGCGGCGAGCATGTCGTCGCCGCGCCTCACCGCCAGCGCGGCGAGCAGCAATTGCATCGCGGCGAGCGCGGCGGCGAACCATAGAGCGGCGAGGCCGATTTCCGCCATCATGCGGCAACGTCCCCGGCGCCAGCGGCGATGCGCCTGGCGCCTGCGGTGAGGCCCGCGGCGCGCGGGCGGGGGGCCACGATCATCTCAACCACCGCCGCTCACCTGCTGCTCAGCGCTCATAAGCCTTGGGCAGCGCGCGTTCGGTCGGCACCAGATAGCGATCGCGCAGCTGCGACTGGCGCGAGTGCATCGGCTGGGGCTGACCATCGATCCACACCGCAGTGGGAGCGGAGGAAATCTCCAGCGGATCGCCGTCCCACAGCACGACGTCGGCGCGGCGGCCGGCGCGCAGCGAGCCGAGTTCATTGTCCATGCCGAGCGCCGCGGCGGAACCGGACGTGATCGCGGCCAGCGCCTCACCCCATGTCAGGCCGGTGTGGCCGGGCACGCGGGTGATCGCGACGAGATTGCCGGCGTACTGGCGCAGATTGTGCTCGCCGCCATTGTTGCCGGTCGAGGCGAGCGCCACCTGCACGCCGGCGGCGCGCATTCGGCCGACGTTGGATTCGGTCGCGCCGAGCGATTCGAACTGCGCCGGCAGATCGGCGAGCGCGGCGGCGATCACGGGGACGCGGGCGGCGGCGATCTCTCGCGCGACCATCCAGCCCTCGGTAACGCCGGTCAGCACCAGCTTCAGCTTGGGATATTCACGCGGCAGGGCGAGGACGGTGAGGATGTCGCTTGCGCGTTCGACATGGACGACGAGCGGCACGCTGCCGTCGAGCACGCGGAGCAGCGCCTGGGCGTCGCCACGCTTGACCATCGAATCCTTCTCGCGGCCACCGAAGGCGCCGGGGTTGCGGCGATAATCCTCCGCCTGCGCCAGCGCATCGCGAAGCGCGGCATAGGCCGCCGGGCGGCTGCCGCCGGCAAGACGCCCGCCAGCCTCGCCAAGCTCGACGAACTGGAAGGCACGCGGGCGGGTGACGGCATTGGGATCATTGCCAAGATCGATCACCGCGCCCTGACCGGCGAAGATCGAGTTCGACGCCTCCGGCGCGACAAGCGCGCGGGTCACGCCGCCAAGGCGCTCATTGGCGATCTTCACCTCGGCCGGGTTGATCGAGGTGGAAACGTCGATCGCGGCGTTGAACGGCGCGGTGCGCGCGCCCGTGTCGTTGCTTTCGCGCACGCCGCCAGCATCGCTGATGCCAAGATCGCTGAAGCCGGCGATGAAGCCGGGCGCGACCCATTTGCCACTGCCGTCGATCACCTGTGCGCCGGCAGGCACGGCCACGCCGCTGCCGGCGGCGACGATGCGGCCGTTCTGGAACACGACCGTGCCGTTTTCGACCGGTGCGCTGCCATCACCGACGGCGATCGTCGCATTGGTGATCGCCACGGTCTGCGCGGCGACCGGGCTCGCCAGCATCGTGGCGAGGAGGAGGAAAGCGCGCTTCACTTGACGTCTCCCGAACCGGGCTGGCCAAGCTCGAAGTCGCTTACCGGGCGACGCTTGGGATCATTGGCATCATAAAGGAGCGCGCCGTCGATCCACACCTTCTCCGGCCGGGTGTAGACGCTGTACGGATCACCGTTCCACAGCACGACATCGGCCATCTTGCCGGGGACAAGGCTGCCCGTCTGGTCGGCGATGCCCATCGCCTTGGCGGGATTGAGCGACAGCCACTTCCACGCCACCTCTGGCGCGACGTTGATGCCGACGCGGCGGCCGGAGGCGAGGACCTTGGCCACTTCCTGGTTCAGCCGCTGGATGCCGTTTTCGTCATCCGAGTGGATCATCGCGCAGGTGCCGGCATTTTCGAGGATGGCGAGGTTTTCGCCGATGCCGTCATAGCTTTCCATCTTGAAGCCGTACCAATCGGCCCAGACCGCGGCGCAGGTGCCGTTCGCCTTCAGCAGGTCAGCGATCTTGTACGCCTCAACCGCGTGGTGGAAGGCGGTGACCTTGTAGCCGAACTCCTTCGCCATATCCTCGACGATCGCCATTTCGTCGGCGCGGTAGCAGTGGTTCTGGATCAGGATCTCGCCCGCCAGCACGCCGCGCAGCGTGTCCATCGCGATGTCGCGCGCGGGCGGCTCACCGCCGTCAGCCTCGTACTTGTCCCATTTGCGGCGATAGTCCTGCGCCTTGGCCCAGGTCGCGCGGTCAACCGCGATATTGCCCATGCGGGTGGAGGGCTGGCGGTTCTTCGAGCCATAGACGCGCTTCGGGTTTTCGCCGCACGCCATTTTCAGGCCGTAGGGCGCGCCCGGAAATTTCATGCCCTGCATGGTGCGCGAATAGACGTTCTTCAGCGTGACCGAGCGGCCACCCATGAGGTTCGCCGAACCCGGCAGGATCTGCAGCGTGGTGACGCCGCCATTGGCCAGCGCGCGGCTGAAGCCCGGATCCTGCGGCCAGACGCTGTGTTCGGCCCAGACATCCGCGGTGATCGGGCTGGTTGCCTCGTTGCCGTCGCTGTGCGCCTGGACGCTGGGGGTCGGGTAATCGCCGAGGTGGCTGTGGATATCGATGATCCCGGGGGTCACCCACTTGCCGGTGCCGTCGATCACCTGCGCATCCGCCGGCACATTCACGCTGGCGCCGACCGCGACGATCTTGCCATCCGCGAACAGCACCTGGCCATTGTCGATCCGGCCGCCTTCGCCATCGAAGATCGTGACGTTGCGCACCACCGTCGGCACGCCCGGATAGGCGCGGTAGGTGGAGGGGTAGGGATCGCGCGAATAGGGCTTGGCGGGCGCCTTGGACGACGCGGACTTCGGCCGGGCATCACCTTGCGAACATGCGATCAGCGAGAGCGCCGCCACGCCCGCTGCGACCCAGCGGGGGGCGGTGGAAAAGGAACGGATCATGGGCGCCGTGATTGGACGGACGCGCGGCGGAAGACAAGCGCTTAGCCGCTGCTCCAGCGCAATCCGTCGCAATCACTGGCGGGCCACGATCAGGCCGCGCTGTCGAGCGTCTCCACGACCAACCGATCGTTGGTGTAGACGCAGACCTCCGCCGCGATCGCCATCGCCTTGCGGCAGATCGTCTCCGCATCCTTTTCATAATCGACCAGTGCGCGAGCGGCGGCGAGCGCGAAATTACCGCCCGAGCCGATCGCGGCGATGCCCGCCTCCGGCTCCAGAACGTCGCCATTGCCGGTGAGGATCAGCGTCACGTCCTTGTCGGCGACGATCATCATCGCCTCCAGGTTGCGCAGATATTTGTCGGTGCGCCAGTCCTTGGCCAGTTCCACCGCGGCGCGCATCAAATGGCCCTGATGGCGTTCCAGCTTTGCCTCGAGCCGCTCGAACAGGGTGAAAGCGTCGGCGGTCGCGCCCGCGAAGCCGCCGATCACCTTGCCCTCTGGGCCGAGCGTGCGGACCTTGCGCGCATTCGGCTTCATCACCGTCTGGCCCATCGATACCTGGCCGTCGCCCGCGACGACCACTTTCCCGCCACGCCGCACCGATAGGATCGTGGTGCCGTGCCAGACGGGCATGCTGCTTTGTTCACTCATGGCGCGCGATGTAGGACGTGTGGCGCGGGTTCAACAGCCCCCAGCATCGCGCTCGCCCCAGGCAGGAGCGAAACACCGCCAGGGACTCCCGCTGGCGGCGAGCGCCTTGACGGCGCGCGCCACGGACGGGCGAGCCGATGTTGGAGCGAATGTTGAGGAAGTTGAGGCTCTGGCGCATTTTTCAACGTGCCTTCGCCTTCCCCCATTCGCGCGCCGCGGTGTAGCCGAGATAACCGGTGGCGAAGAGTGCGTAGAGCGGCTCCGGAATGCCGGAGAGATACGCGTTCATGCCGCCCGCAATCACCCGCGCCGTCGCCGGACTGACCGCGGCGATGATCCCCATCGGGATCGACCAGAGCAGCAACACGTACATGACGTAGAGGAAGCTCGGCCGCGCCCGGCTGGTCCAGGGATCGGGGGATTCCGCCTCGGCCAGCACGGCGGCCATCTGCGTCTTGATCCGGTCGAGTTCCTGCGATCCTTCGAGGCGCAACAGTTCGAGCTTCGCCGCCTCGCGCGCCTTGGGATCGGGAATGATCTTGTCGATCAGCCCGGCGACCGGGCCGATGATGGTATCGAGCAATGCCATGTTCCTTCTCCTTCAGGCGAGGCGGTTGGCGAGCCAGCCGTAGAGGAATGCCTCGTTCGCGGGACGGCGCTCGGCCAGCGAGACGTAGCGTTCGCCCTGCAGCGCCTCGAGCGCCTTGAGCAGCACCGTCTCGCCAGCCGGCCCGCGGGTAGCGAGGAAGCCGTCGAGCGCGCCCAAAGTCTGCGGGCCGATGCGGCCATCGAGCAGCACGTCGGGATAATCGCGTGCGCCACGGTTTAGCGCGTTCAGCGCGCGCTGGAGGAAGGCGATTGCCACCGCCGGCCCCATGTTGACGCCGGTATCGAACAGTTCGGCGGCAATCAGCGGCGCGCGCCGCGCCACGTCGTCGATCCGTGGGCGCTGCCAGTAGATGCGGCGATAGATGACGGCGGCTGCCTCGCGCGCGAAATGGCGCATGTCGCCGGTATAGCCGCTGGCGCGCGCCACGGCCTCGGTTATGCCCCAGCGAGTCGCGCCGCCGCGGTCCGCCGGGTGTTTGCTGTAGCCGCCTTCGCGGTCGATGACGGCATCGATGAGATCGTCGATCATGGTCCTCTCCTGCACAAGAACAAAAAGAGAACAATACGCCTGTCAGGGTGATGTAGGACAGTGCGGGATGGGGCGCAGCCGGGGTCAGCAGATCCCGTGATATCCTTTGAACCAGTCGACGAAGCGGGGGATGCCGACCTCGATCGGCGTGGTGGGGGCAAAGCCGTGATCGCGGCTGATCGCGGTGATGTCCGCATAGGTGGCGGGGACGTCGCCGGGTTGCATCGGTTCGAGACTGCGCACCGCCTTGATGCCGATCGCATCCTCCAGCACGTCGATCATGCGCAGCAGCTGCTCGGGCTTGTTGTTGCCGATGTTGTAGACGCGGTGCGGCGGATTGGTGCCGTCATCAGCGGGCGGGCTGTCGGTGACCGCGATCACGCCTGAGACGATATCGTCGATGAAGGTGAAGTCGCGGCTCATGTCGCCATTGTTGAAGACGCGGATCGGCTTGCCCTTGAGGATCGCGTCGGTGAACAGCCACAGTGCCATGTCTGGCCGGCCCCATGGGCCATAGACGGTGAAGAACCGGAGACCCGTCAGCGGCAGGCGATAGAGATGGGCATAGACATTGCCCATCAGCTCGTCCGCCTTCTTGGTTGCGGCATAGAGCGAGATCGGGCCGTCGACGCGGTCGCTTTCCGCGAACGGCAGCTTGGTGTTGCCACCATAGACGGAACTGGACGAGGCGTAGCTCATCGACGCGAGGCCATCGAGCGAGCGGGCATATTCGAGCAGGTTCACCTGACCAACGAGGTTCGACTGGACATAAGCGTGCGGGTTGGTGAGCGAGTAACGCACGCCCGCCTGCGCGGCGAGATGGATGATGTGGGTGATCCGGTGCGGCGCGAGCGCCGCGGTGAGCGCCGCCTGATCCGCAATGTCGACCTCAGCGAAGGTGAAACTGGGATGCGTCAGCGTCGCGAGGCGGCCGCGCTTCAGCTGGACGGGATAATAATCGTTGAGATTGTCGATCCCCACGACTGTCTCGCCGCGATCAAGCAGCCGACGCGCGACGGCGGCGCCGATGAAGCCGGCCGCTCCGGTGACGAGATAGGTCATGTCTGCTCTCTCCTGCCCTTGGCCCTCGCGTAGCGGGGTGAACGACGCAAGCGAAGGCCTGACGTGATGCCGTTCAGCCGTTGCATGTGTCACCAGGCGGCGCATCGCGCCTTCGCTTGTGCGGCGCTTGCGCCTACAAGCCGGCGGCATGGAGACCCGCGAAACCGATCATGCCGCGCCGCCCGCGAGCGGCCCGAGCTACACCAGCTATCTGAGGCTCGACGAACTGCTCGCCTGCCAGAGCCCATTGTCCGGCACGCATGACGAGATGCTGTTCATCGTCATCCACCAGGCATCGGAACTGTGGATGAAATTATGCCTTCACGAGCTGAATGCAGCGCGCGCGGCGATTGCGGCGGACCAGCTCGACGCGGCATTCAAGATGATGGCGCGGGTGGCGCGGGTGCAGCAGCAGCTGATCAGCAGCTGGGAGATCCTGGCGACGATCACCCCGGCGGATTATTCCGCGATGCGCGGCAAGCTTGGCGGTAGCTCCGGTTTCCAGTCGCACCAGTATCGCGCGATGGAATATTTGATGGGCAACAAGAATGCGGCGCTGATCCGCGTCTTCGCCGATGCGCCGCACCTGCAGGCGGAGCTGACCGCGGAGCTTGCCCGGCCGAGCATCTATGACGAGGCGCTGCGTGCGCTGGCGCGCGCCGGGCTGCCGGTGCCCGCCGACCGGCTGGAGCGGGACTTCACCAAGCCATATGAGGCATCTCCAGCGGTGGAGGCATGCTGGCGCGACGTCTATGCCGCGCCGGAGCGCTACTGGAACCTGTATGAGCTGGCCGAGAAGCTGGTCGACCTGGAATATCGCTTCCAGCTGTGGCGGTTCGGACATCTGAAGACGGTGGAGCGGGTGATCGGCTTCAAGCGCGGGACGGGCGGCACCGCGGGCGTGCCGTACCTCGCCAAGGTGATCGACCAGGTGTTCTTCCCCGAACTGCTCACGGTGAGGGCAGTGCTGTGAGGGGCGATGCGGTGAGCGGGGTCGCTGCGCGTGGCTGGCCGGGCCTTGCCGAGGTGCAGGCGCTGGATGCGGCCGATCCGCTGCGCTCCCACCGCGCGCGCTTCGCGCTGCCCGAGGGGCTGATCTACCTAGATGGCAATTCGCTGGGCGCGTTGCCGCGGGCGACGGCCGCGCGGGTGGGGAATGCGGTGACGCGGGAATGGGGCGCGGACCTCATCGCGAGCTGGAACAAGCATGGCTGGATCGAAGCGCCGGCGCGGCTGGGCGCGCGGATCGCGCCGCTGATCGGGGCGGCGGCGGACGAGGTGATCGTGTCGGATTCCACATCCGCCAACCTCTTCAAGCTGCTGACCGCGGCGTGCCTGGCGCAGACCGGCCGCACCACCATCCTGACCGAGCCGGGCAACTTCCCGACCGACCTTTATATCGCGCAGGGGATCGCGGCGACGCTGCCCGGACGCCAGGTGCGCACCACGCGGGATATTGCGGCGGCGATCGATGGCGACACCGCGGTCGTGCTGCTCACCCATGTCCATTACAAGACCGGGGCGATGCACGACATGGCGGCGATCACCGCCGCGGCGCATGCGGCGGGCGCGCTGATCCTGTGGGATCTCAGCCATAGCGTTGGCGCAGTCGAGGTGGACCTCAACGGCTGCGGCGCGGACCTGGCAGTCGGCTGCGGCTACAAATATCTCAACGGCGGGCCGGGGGCGCCGGCGTTCCTCTATGTGGCGAAGGCGCTGCAGGATCGGCTGCGATCGCCGCTGACGGGGTGGATGGGCCATGCCGCGCCGTTCGACTTCGAGGATGATTATGCGCCGGCGGGGGGCATGAAGCGCTTCCTCTGCGGGACGCCGCCGATCCTCGGCATGGCGGCGCTGGATGCGGGGCTCGACACGTTCGAGGGCGTGACGATGGGTGATCTGGTGCCCAAGAGCCGCGCGCTTGCCGACCTCCTGATCGCGGGGATCGACACGCGCCTGGCCGGACACGGCTTCACGCTGGTTACGCCGCGTGATGCCGCGATGCGCGGCAGCCATGTCAGCATCGCGCACGATCATGCGTGGGAGATCTGCCAGGCGCTGATCGCGCGCGGCGTGGTAGGCGATTTCCGCGCGCCCGAGGTGCTGCGGCTGGGGCTGACGCCGCTCTACACCCGCTACGAGGACGTGTGGCGGGCGGTGGAGAAACTGGCCGAGGTGATGGCGGCGGACGCTTGGCGCGATCCCGCCTATGCGGCGCGCGCCGCCGTCACCTGACGCGCTGGCTCACGGGGCAGGGCGATCCGCTTGTGCTTCAGCGAGATAGACTGCGAACAGCCCTTCGGGATCGGTCCGTTCGGCGACCGGGGTCCAGCCCCCGGCGCGCAGCAGGATCTTTGCGTCCCGGGGCCCGTATTTGTGGCTGTTCTCGGTGTGGATCGTCTCGCCGGCCGCGATCGCGAAGTCCCGCCCGTCAACCGTGAAGGCAAGATCGCGCGTCGCCTCCAGATGCATTTCGATCCGGGCGCGATCGTCGTTCCAGATCGCGTGGTGGCGGAAGGCATCGAGCGGGATCGTGCCGTCAAGCTCGCGGTTGATCCGGCCGAGGAGGTTCATGTTGAACGCCGCGGTGACACCGGCGGCATCGTCATAGGCGCGCGTCAGCACGCCCTCGTCCTTGATCCGGTCCATGCCGATCAGAAGGTGCGCACCGATGCCGAGCGAGCCGCGCATCGCCCTGAGCAGGTCCACCGCGGCGCGCGGGATGAGGTTGCCGATCGTCGAACCCGGGAAGAAGCCGAGCTTGGGCACGGCGGCGATCGTCTTGGGCAAGGTGAGCGTGCGGGTGAAATCGGCCTCGAAGGGAAGCACGAACAGGCCCGGGTAGCGGCCGGACAGGGCGCGCGAGGATTCGCGCAGGAACTCGCCCGAGATGTCGATCGGCACATAGGCGCTGGGGCGGATCGCGTCGATCACCAGCGGCGTCTTGGTCGAGGAGCCGGAGCCGAACTCGACGAGAGCGGCGCCCTGCGGCAGGCGCTGCGCGAGATCGCCGCCAATGCGCGACAGGATGCCGGTTTCGGTGCGAGTGGGATAATATTCGGGAAGTGCGGTGATCTGCTCGAACAGCTCCGACCCGCGATGATCGTAGAACCAGCGCGCGGGGATGGCGCGCGGGCGGCGGGCAAGGCCGTCGAGCACGTCGGCGCGGAACTGCGGATCGGCGAGCGAGGCCTGGCCGTCCTCGATCTCTGGCTTCAGCATGTCGATCCTTTCCGGTGTGTGATGGGGCGGCGCGTGCTCATGCATCCTTCGCGAGGCGGACGCCGGTGAACTGCCAGCGCTGGTGGGGGTAGAAGAAGTTGCGATACGAGGCGCGCAGATGCCCGCGCGGCGTGGCGCAGGATCCGCCGCGCAGCACGAACTGCCCGCTCATGAACTTGCCGTTATATTCGCCCACCGCGCCCTCGGCGGCGACGAACCCGGGGTACGGGCGATAGGCGCTGCCGGTCCATTCCCACACATCGCCGAAGAAGGCGGGGCCGCGCTGGGCCGGGCGCGGCTCTGTGGCGCCGGCGACGTCGAGCTGGTTGCCGCTGGCAGGATCGTGGCCGGCGGCGGCTTCCCATTCGAACTCGGTCGGCAGGCGGGCGCCGGCCCAGCTGGCATAGGCGTCCGCCTCGTAGAAGCTGACATGCGTGACGGGGGCGGCAGGATCGACCGGGCGGCGGCCGTCGAGCCCGAAGCGGGTCCAGGCGCCGTCGCGCTCTTCCCAATAGAGCGGGGCGGTGATCCCTTCGCGCTGCACCCAGGCCCAGCCGTCCGCCAGCCACCATCGCGGAGTGCGATAACCGCCGTCGGCGATGAACGCCTGCCACTCGCCGTTGGTGACGGTGCGATCGGCGATCCGGTGGGGCGACAGAAGCGCACGGTGGCGCGGGCCTTCACAATCGAAGGCGAAGCCGGCGCCGGCGTGGCCGATCTCGACCACCTGTTCGTCCTGCTCGATCCAGTCGATCGGCCGGGGAACTTCGACGGGCACCTTGCGCTCGGGAAGCCAGAGGCTGGGCTCCAGTGGGTTTTCGGAGAAGAGGTGGAGGATATCGGTGACGAGCAGTTCCTGGTGCTGCTGCTCGTGATGGCAGCCGAGCTCCACCAAGGCGCGTGCCTCGCCACCAAGGGCGGGGAAGGCGACGATCATCGCGCGGTCCACCACGGCGCGATATTCCAGCACCTCCGCCAGCGTCGGCCGGGTGATCATGCCGCGACGCGCGCGGGCATGGCGGCGCCCCTCGGCCTCGTAATAGCTGTTGAACAGGAAGGGGAAGCGTTCGTCGTGCAGCCGGTAGCCCGGCGCGTGATCCCGCAGCACGAAGGTTTCGAAGAACCAGCTGGTGTGCGCGAGATGCCATTTGGCGGGGGAGGCATCGTCCATCGACTCGACGGTGGCATCGGCATCGCTGAGCGGGGCGACGAGCGCCTCGGTCAGCGCACGAACGCGGGAATAGCGGACCGCGAGGTCATCGGATTGCAGGGTCGGGCGTAACCGCATTCTGATCTCTCCCCCAGAATTCGGATACGCAGGTCAGGCGCAGTAACGCGCCCCACGGCGCTAGCGTGATCCCCCGGGTATCCAGAGAACGTCTCCGCCCCCCGTTTGGTTCACCGCACGGCACGCGACGAACAGGAAATCCGACAGTCGATTGAGATAGGTGAGCGCGGCCGGATTGACCGGTGCGTCGATCGCCACTGCGGCACGCTCCGCCCGGCGTGCGATCGCACGCGCAAGGTGAAGCGATGCGGCGGCACCGCCCGGCAGGATGAAGCTGCGCAGCGGTTCAAGGCGATCGTTCAGCTTGTCAATCTCGCGCTCCAGCCAGTCGACCTGCGCCGGGATCATCCGCAACACCATATCGGACGGGATGAAATCCTCGCCCGGCGTCGCGAGATCGGCGCCGAGATCGAACAGGTCGTTCTGGATTCGCGACAACGTTGAAATCACGGGGTGATCGCCAAGCGAGGCGATGGCGACGCCGATCGCGCTGTTCGCTTCGTCCACGTCCCCGATCGCGATCATCCGCGGATCGGCCTTGGAGACGCGGCTGCCATCGACCAGCCCGGTCGTGCCGTGGTCCCCCGTGCGTGTGTAGATCTTGTTGAGCTTGACCAACCGTCAGGTCCGCCCGGCGGCGAACAGCAGGACGACGACGACGAGGATCGCAAGCGCCTGGAACAGGATGCGCTGCTGCATCATCCGGTTGGACTTCAGCTGCAGCGCGCTTGGCCCCGAAGAGCCGACGCCGCGTGCTTCGTCACTGGCGCTCTGGAGAAAGCTGATGACGCCGCGTACCAGCGCGACGACTGTGGCGATCAGCGCCGCGATCAAAAGGATTACGAGGAACGTCTGCATCAGACCTATCTAGGATCTTGCGACATGATTTGAAACCCGCCCCGCGCGCAGATCGGCGGCAAGCGCGAGGCCGTCTACGCCGGCGGCACGCAGCGCGGCAAGGGCGGGCGCGCCATTGCGCTTGGCGAGGCGCTTTCCGTCCGGGCCGAGCAGCAGATCATGATGGTGGTAGGCAGGCGTCGGCAGTTCGAGCAACGCCTGGAGCAGGCGGTGAACATGCGTGGCGGCGAACAGATCGCGACCGCGCACCACGTCCGTCACACCCTGCCAAGCGTCGTCGACGGTGACGGCGAGATGGTAGCTGGCCGGTGCGTCCTTTCGCGCGAGCACCACGTCCCCCGCAGCGAGCGGATCGGCGACGACCATCTTGCCGTGGTCTTGCCACTTCAGCGGACCGGCACGCTCGACGGCGGCGGCCATGTCGATCCGCCAGCAATGTGGTTGTGCGGGATCACCCTCCCGACCCCGGCAGGTTCCGGGATAGCGCGGCTCGGCACCGTGCGGGGCGGAAAGGCTGGCGGCGGCAATCTCGGCGCGGGTGCAATAGCAGCGGTAAAGCAGCCCCATGTCGCGCAGCCGATTCAGGGCGGCGGCATAAGCGGGCAGCCGCTGCGACTGGAACACAATTTCGCCGTCCCAGCCAAGGCCGAGCCAGGCGAGATCCTCGATGATCGTCGCAACATGTTCGGGGCGGCTGCGCGTGCCGTCAATATCCTCGATCCGCAGCAGGAAGCGGCCGGCGCCGCCGCGTGCGCGATCGTGCGAGAGGATGGCGGACCATGCGTGGCCGAGGTGGAGCTGGCCGGTGGGAGAGGGGGCGAAGCGGGTAACGATCACGTCTGCCGATGTGCGAGGCGCAGGGCAGTGCGGCAAGCCCCCGCCGACGCCGCCCCGCCTCGCCTTGGACCGATCGTCGCGGGCCTCAGCGGCCGCTGAACACCGGCTCGCGCTTTTCCATGAAGGCGGCGACGCCTTCCTTGTGATCCTGCGTTCCCATCAGGTGCCGGATCGTCTCGATCGCCCAGCCGCCAAGCTCGCGTGGATCCCCATAAGCGGCGCGGCGCAGCCCTTCCTTCATGTAGCGAAGCGCGAGCGGCGGGTTCGACGCGATGCGCCCGGCGAGATCGCGGGCGCGGACCATCAGTTCGGCATGCGGCACCACTTCGCGCACCAACCCGATGCGCGCGGCCTCGGCCGCGTCGATCACGTCGCCGGTGAAAAGCAGTTCCGCGGCCTTGGCGGGGCCGACGATGGCAGGGAGACGGTAGAAGCCGCCGACATCGCAGACGAGGCCGCGCTTGATGAAGAGCTCGGCGAACTTCGCCTTGTCCGATGCGATGCGGATATCGGCGTAAAGCGCGAGTTCCATGCCCCAGCCGACGGCGGCGCCATTGACGGCGGCGATCACCGGCTTGTCGCATTCGAGCGCGGCAATGGCGGCGGGCGTCGGTTGATGACGAACGACCGGCGGCGCCTTGCGCTTCGCAAAGGCATCGGGGCCGGCCATGATCTCGCCCACGTCATCGCCGGAGCAGAAGGCGGGATCGGCGCCGGTGACGATGACGCAGCGTGCATCCTCGTCCGTGACCGCGCGGCGGAACGCGGCCTCGAGCCTGGCATAAGCATCCCAGTTCAAGGCGTTGCGGCGTTCGGGCCGATTGAGCGTGATCGTCGCGATATGGTCGGCGACTTCATAGGTGACGCTGTCGGTCATATATCCTCTCCCCTTGACCCGGTGATTCCCGGCCTGTCATCATGGCGTCATCGCTGGGCGCGATGCGCTGCGGCGACACAGTATCGAAGGGGAGCGCGCTTGTTCCATCCCGATCTGATCCGCCATCCGGACGCTTGTCCGACGCTGGTCCTCAACGCGGATTACACGCCGCTATCTTATTATCCGCTCAGCATCTGGCCGTGGCAGACCGCGGTCAAGGCAGTGTTTCTCGACCGTGTCGATATCGTCGCGCATTACGAGCGCGAGGTGCGCAGCCCGACGCAGACAATGAAGCTGCCATCGGTGATCGCGCTGAAGCAATATGTGCGTCCGTCGCAATTCCCGGCCTTCACCCGCTTCAACCTTTTCCTGCGCGATCGCTTTGCCTGCCAGTATTGCGGCACGCAGCAGCGTGAACTGACATTCGATCATGTCGTGCCGCGGGCGCAGGGCGGGCGGACGACGTGGGAAAACGTCGTCACCGCCTGTTCCCCGTGCAACCTCAAGAAGGGCGGACGCACGCCGAAGGAAGCGTCGATGCCGCTCCATATCGAGCCCATCCGACCGACCAGCTGGCAGCTGCAGGAACACGGCCGAAGCTATCCGCCACACTATCTTCATCAGACGTGGCACGATTGGCTTTATTGGGACGTTGAACTGGAAGCGTAAGGCTGGTTCTGGAGGATAATATATGCGGTCGTTGGTCGTGCTCGCTGGCGTCCTGCCGGTGCTGGCGGGGTGCGGCGGATCGGGGACATCGGCCGACGAGAATATGGCGGTGGATTACCGGCCGCCCACGGTGACTTCCCGGCTGGACTTTGGCGGGATGGTGGAGCGGCGCTTCCACCGCCTGGACGTCAATGCCGACGATCGTCTGACGCCGGACGAACTGCCGCCACGGCTGCGCGGCATCATGGCGCAGGCCGACACGGACGGCGACGGCAGCTTGAGCTCGCAGGAATGGGGCGCGTTCATGCTCGGCCGGTTCGACCAGCTGGATCTCAACAAGGACGGCTCGGTGACGAGTGAGGAGCGCGCCACAGCGATGGAGCGGATCGCGCCGCCGGGCGGAATATCGGTGCTTGGCAACAGCACCGACAATGCCGTCGTTCCCGTGCCCGATGCCGGCGCCGACAACGTCAGCGGCAACTGAGCGTGGGCGTTGACCGCGATCCTGTTGCAGCGCAGCATGACGACATGGCCGAGCTTCCGCCGATCAACAACAACCCCGACATCCGCTATCTGGGGCGCGTCCTCGGCGATGTGATCCGCGAACTTGGCGGCGAGCGGCTGTTCGCCGCGACCGAGGCGATCCGATCGGCATCGGTGGAGCGCCACCGCGACGGCGGCGCGCCGGTGGACCATCATCTCGACGCGCTGTCGCTCGACGAGACGCTCGATTTCGTGCGCGGCTTCATGCTGTTTTCGATGCTGGCGAACCTTGCCGAGGATCGCCAGGGCATCGCGGCGGAGGAAGGGGCGGATCTCGCCTCCGCACTGGAGCGCCTGTCGCGCGAGGGGATCGGCAAGGCGGACGTGCTTGCCCTGCTCGACCATGCGCTGATCGCGCCGGTGCTGACCGCACACCCCACCGAGGTGCGGCGCAAGAGCATGATCGACCACCGCAACCGCATCGCCGACCTGATGGCGCTGCGCGACAGCGGCGCGACCGAGACGCCGGAGGGCGACCTGATCGACGGGGCGATCGTGCGGCAGGTGGCGCTGTTGTGGCAGACGCGGATGCTTCGGCGCGAACGGCTGTATGTCACCGACGAGGTGGAGACGGCGCTGAGCTATTTGCGCGACGTGTTCCTGCCGGTGATCCCCGCGCTCTACCAGCGCTGGGACCGGGCGATGGGCAAGCGCGTGCCGAGCTTCCTGCGGCCGGGCAACTGGATCGGCGGCGACCGCGACGGCAATCCCTATGTGACGGCGGACTCGCTGCGTACCGCGCTCAGCAAGGCATCGGCCGGTGTGATCGGCTATTATCTCGAGCAGCTGCATGCGCTTGGCGCCGAACTGTCGATCTCGACCGATCATGCGCCGGTGGACGAGGCGGTGCTGGCGCTGGCCGCACGGAGCGGCGACGAGGCGGAGAGCCGGCGCGACGAGCCATACCGCCGCGCGCTGACCGGCATCTATGCGCGCACGGCAGCCACCTACAGCAAGCTGACCGGTGCGACGCCGCCACGGCCGAGCCGGCCGGCCGAGCCCTATGCCTCGCCCGATGAGCTGCGCGATGATCTTGCCACGATCGCGCATCCGTTGACCGACGGGCTGCGGGCGAGCGGCGGGGCGATCGAGCGGCTGATCCGCGCGGTTGAGGTATTCGGTTTTCACCTCGCGACGCTCGACCTTCGGCAGAACAGCGCGGTGCATGAGCGGGTGGTGGCCGAACTGCTCGCCACCGCCGGCGTGTGCGACGATTATGCGGCGCTGGACGAGGAGGAGCGGGTGGCGCTGCTCACCCGCGAATTGGCGACGGCACGCCCGCTGACCAGCCGATTCATCCATTATTCCGACGAGACGACATCCGAGCTGGCGATCGTCGCGGCGGCGGCCGATGCTCATGCGACATACGGGCCGGCGTGTATCCGGCAATATATCGTCTCGATGTGCAAATCGGTCAGCGACCTTCTCGAAGTGCATCTGCTGTTGAAGGAGGTTGGGCTGTACCGGCCGGGAGAGCCCGCCACCGCGGCCGTGATGGCAGTGCCGCTGTTCGAGACGATCGAGGATCTGGAAGCGGCGCCGGCGATCATGAAGGCGTGGTTCGCGCTGCCAGAAGTGGCGGCGATCGCCAAGGCGCGCGGCCACCAGGAAGTGATGATCGGCTATTCCGATTCGAACAAGGACGGCGGCTATCTCACCTCCACCTGGCAGCTGTCGAAGGCGTCGACCGCCTTGAAATCGGTGTTCGAGGCGGCCGGCGTCGGCATGCAGCTGTTCCACGGCCGCGGCGGCGCGGTGGGACGCGGCGGCGGATCATCCTTCGCGGCGATCCGCGCGCAGCCGCCCGGGACGGTGCAAGGGCGCATCCGGATCACGGAACAGGGCGAAGTGATCGCCGGCAAATACGGCACGCGGGAAACGGCGATCACGAACCTCGAGGCGATGACCTCGGCGACCCTGCTCGCCAGCCTTTCGCCGGCGCCGCTGTCGAATGCGGAAAGCGAGACCTTCTCGGCCGCGATCGATCGCCTCTCGGAAACGGCGTTCCACGCCTATCGCGATCTCGTGTACGGCACGGAGGGTTTTCGGACCTTCTTCCGCCAGATGACGCCGATCGCCGAAATCTCCGGCCTGAAGATCGGCAGCCGGCCGGCCAGTCGCACCAAATCGACGCGGATCGAGGATCTGCGCGCCATCCCTTGGGTGTTCAGCTGGGCCCAGTCCCGCGTGATGCTGCCGGGCTGGTATGGCGTCGGCCAGGCGATCGCGGGCTTCGAGGACAAGGGCCTGCTTGCCGAGATGGCCGAGGGGTGGCCCTTGTTCGCCGCGACGCTCGCCAACATGGAAATGGTGCTGGCGAAATCGGACATGGGGATCGCCGAGCGCTACGCGGGCCTTGTCGAGGACGAGAAGCTGGGCGCTCGCATCTTCGGGAGGATCCGCGACGACTGGCAGACGACGCATGACTGCCTGTTGCAGGTGACGGGCCAATCGCGGCTGCTGGAGAAACATCCGACGCTCGACGCCTCGATCCGGCTGCGCCTGCCTTATATCGAGCCGCTTAACCTGCTGCAGATCGAGCTGATGCGCCGCCACCGTGCGGGCGACGAAGATCCGCGGATCGGCGAGGGGATCCTCTTGTCGATCAACGCGATCGCGACGGGGCTGCGCAACTCCGGCTGAGCGGCGCTGCCGGTCAGTCCGCGCTGACCAGCAGCTTGTCGATGCGGCGGCCGTCAAGATCGACCACCTCGAACTTCCATCCCTGTTCGACGAAGCTCTCGCCTTCGTTGGGCAGATGCCGGAATACCGCAAGTGCAAGGCCCGCAACGGTGGCGTAGTCGCGATCCTCGGGCAGATCGATGCCTAGCCGTTCGGCCAGCGCATCGGCTGCCATCGTGCCGGCGACCAGCATCGAGCCGTCTTCCCGCTCGACCAGATTGGGTCCTTCACCCGGCTCCGCGTCCGAGGCGAACTCGCCGGCGATCGCCGCGAGCAGATCCGCCGGCGTGACGATGCCTTCGAAATGACCGTATTCGTCATGGATCAGCGCCATCGGCACGTCGGCGCGGCGAAGCGCGTCGAGCGCGTCCATTGCGTCGATCTGGTCCACCACGACGGGAGCCTTGCGGACGAGCTGCTTCAGATCGAGCGAATCGCCCTGAGCCAGCGTACGAGCGATGTCGCGCGCCTGCACGACGCCGATCACCGCATCGATCGATCCTTCGGCGACTGGCAGGCGGCTGTGCGCCGAGGCGAGGATCTTGGTGCGGATCATCGCATCGTCGAGCGAGGAATCGAGCCATTCCACCTCGGTCCGCGGCGTCATGACCTCGCGTACCGGGCGGTCCGCCAATCGCACCACGCCGGAGATGATCGAGCGCTCATGCTCCTCGATGATCCCCGAGCGTGAGGCTTCGGCGACGATGTGATGAATCTCCTCGGCCGTGACATGCTCTTCCGATTCGCGGTTGAGGCGCAGGAGGCGGAAGACGAGCGCGCTGGTCGCGTCGAGCAGCCACACTAGCGGCTTCGTGGCGACCGCCAGCCACGTCATCGGCAAGGCGATCCAAATCGCCACCGCCTCCGGCTTGCGCAACGCGAACTGCTTGGGAACGAGCTCGCCGATGATCAGCGAGGCATAGGTCGTGAGGCCAATGACGATCGCGAAGCCGAGGTTGGCCGCGATGTGCGCGGGCACGCCCAGCGCTTCCAGCCTTGCTGCGGTTGGCGTGCCGAGGCTAGCGCCCGAATAGGCGCCGGCTATGATGCCGATCAGCGTGATGCCGATCTGAACGGTGGAAAGGAACTTGCCGGGATCGGCGGCAAGGGCAAGAGCGGCACGGGCGCCGCGGTTGCCGCCACGGGCGATCGCCTCCAGACGAGCCTTGCGGGCGGAGACGATGGCGAGCTCACTCATCGCGAAAACACCATTCAGGGCGACAAGCGCCAGAATGATGAGGACGTCGATCCAGGGGAACGGCGGTAGCATGATGTGGCGCCCTCTTGGCGTGAATCGCCGGGTTCGACAACTGTCCGCGTCAGTTCCGGTTCAGGACGGGGGCGGAACAACCGGCACAATGCCCGGGTTCTTCGGGCGAGCCACGTGAAAGGGGACAATTCGAATGCGTATCAAAACTGCTCTGGTTTCGGCGATTGCCGGTGGCGCGCTGCTGGCGACGGCGGCCTGCACCACCGACCCGGAGACCGGACAGCAGCGGATTTCCAAGGCGGCGATCGGCGGCATCGGCGGCGCGCTGGGCGGCTATCTGCTGGGTGACCTCGTCGGCGGGCGGCGCGATCGGACCGAGAAGATCGTTGGCGCCGGCATCGGCGGCATCGCCGGCGCCGGTATCGGCGCCTACATGGACAAGCAGGAGCGCGACCTTCGCGCCCGCACCGCCGGCACCGACGTAGAAGTGATCCGCCAGGGTGACGACCTGCTGCTGAACATCCCGAGCGGGATCAACTTCGCCTATAATTCGGCAGCAGTGCAGCCGCAGTTCCAGCGCACGCTGGATCAGGTGGCGAGTGTGCTGAGCGAATATAACCGCACCTATGTCGACGTGTACGGCCATACCGATTCGACCGGCAGCGATTCGTACAACCAGGGCCTGTCGGAGCGTCGCGCGGCGGCGGTCGCCGATTATCTCTCCACCCGCGGTGTGCAAAGCGCCCGGATCGGCACCCGCGGCTTCGGCGAAACCCAGCCGATCGCGACGAACGAGACGGAGGAAGGCCGAGCAGCGAATCGCAGGGTCGAGATCAAGATCGTCCCGATCTCGCAGAACGAGGTCGGCTGAACGGCAGCGCGGGTTCAGCGCCGGTCGGCGAAGAACCCGCGCAGCAGGGCGGCCGATTCGCCATCACCGATCCCGGGATAGATTTCCGGCCGATGATGGCAGGTCGGTTGCGTGAAGAAGCGGGGCCCGTGCTCCACCGCGCCGCCCTTCGGATCGGCGGCGCCGTAATAGAGCCGGGCGATCCGCGCATGCGCGATCGCGCCGGCACACATTGCGCACGGCTCGAGGGTGACCCACAGATCGCAGTCCTCCAGCCGGTCCCGGCCGAGCGCCTGGGCTGCGGCGCGAATCGCCAGCATCTCGGCATGCGCCGTGGGGTCAGCGAGGCGGCGCGGCGCATTCGCCGCCGTGGCAACGACTTCTCCCCGGAACAGCACGAGCGCGCCAACCGGCACCTCGCCCGCGGCGGCAGCCTCGCGCGCGGCGTCCAGCGCAAGGCGCATGGGGGCGGGGAGCGGGAACATGGCTGCGCGCCGTAGCGCCGTCGGCGCCGCCTGGTCCAGCGGCGGCCTCAGCCGGTTACTGGGCCGGGACAGGGGTGGGCGCGTCGCCTGGCTTCTGCACCTGGATCTTGGGCACTTCGACAGTCTTCGTCTCCGTACCCACATCGATTCGGCCGACATCCGCCTTGAACTCCGGCGCCTGGCCGCCTTCCAGCCGCGGCAGCTGCGCCGTTTGCGTCTGATCAATATTGATAAAGCCGGTCGCCATGCCCGCCAGGATCACGAGAGCGGCAATACCGAGCAGGACGAGCAAGGCGCGCATGAAGTATCTCCAACCGATTCGCTGCCGGAACAACGCGCCTTGATCCAGCTAGGTTGCATCGCCTGTGCTTGACGCGCGACGCCCCGGGGGTTATCGGCGCCCACTTTCCGGGCCAACCCGAAACTCAGGATCTGAACCATGTCGCGCATCTGCGAGCTGACCGGCAAGGGCCGGCAGGTGGGGAACAATGTTTCCCACGCCAACAACAAGACCAAGCGTACGTTCCTGCCGAACCTGCAGAACGTGACGCTGATCTCCGATTCGCTCGAGAAGAGCGTGCGGCTGCGCGTGTCGACCCATGGTCTGCGCTCGGTGGAGCACAACGGCGGTCTCGACAACTGGCTGGTCAAGACCAGCGACGAGAAGCTGTCGCTGCGCGCCCGTCGCCTGAAGCGCGACGTTGTCAAGAAGCGCTCGGCGACCGCAACCGCCGCCTGATCCGCTTTTAAGGATCGCACGACATGAAGGCCTGCTGTCCTACGGGGTGGCGGGCTTTTCGTGTTGGTGGCGGTGAACTCGTCGCGTGCCTCGCCGGAGCTCAATCGCGCAGCCTGAACTTCATCAGATATGTGGGGCGCAGCGGCATCAAATCATTGTCGGTCACGATCCACACCATGGCCTGCCCGCCTTCCCTCGTGACGGCGATGCCTTCGCAATTCTCGCCCATGATCGGCGGTGCTAGGGTGGCGATCACGGTCCCCTTCGCGACGGCGCCCGGCCGGATCGCGGCGCGCGGGATTCGCAGCAGCTTGGCGGTGAAGGTGAACGGGTAGCGAAAGCGCCGGGTGAGGACGAGAAGATCGCCATTGGGCAATTCCGCGGCATCGCTGGGATCGTAACGCGCGGGCGGCTGGATCCGGAAGGCCTCGGCGTGAGTGCCCCTGGCGGTCGGGTCGCCGGAGAAGAGCAAAGCGTAGCGGGACGCCCGGTCCGGCTTGCGTTCCGCAATGGCGATGAACCGGCCATCGCGAAGCCGGACAAGTGATTCTGCACCTTGGTTTGCCACCCACCGCCGCATCCCCTTCGGCCAGGCGCGCGCTTCGGCACCACTGAAGCCTGGGGCGTAGCGCCAGATCTCGTTCTGGTTCTCGTAGCCGACCCACGCGCGACCGGTTGCCGGATCCAGCGTCAGCGATTCGCTGTCGCGATCCTTGCGCAGCCAGCCAGTCGCGGGGCCGGCCTTCAGGATATGACCGCTCGGAGATTCGATCATGCCGCGGCGGATGGCGAAGGCGGCGACGTTGCCGCCATCGGACAGCAGCATCGCGCGCCCATCGTGCAAGGCGATAGCGGAGAAGCCGCCGAAGGCCGGATCGCGGCTTGAAAGCGTGACCGCGCCGACCGGCTCCAGCGCGCCGATCCGCTTCGGCCAGCCGCCGGCGGGTACGTAAGGCGCCGCTGTTATCGCTGGTGCCTCACTGATCAGCGGCAGGCGTTCCTCCCCGCTGTAACGCGGCACGACGAGAAGGACGGCAAGGATAGAGAGGGGCCAGCGCACGAGGTGCCTTAGCCGCTTCAAGCCTGAACGAACGATAACGGGCGCATTCAGGGTTGGCTCAACGCGAATCGGACAAAAGGGCTTCAACGAGGCGGAATCGGGCCTCGAACGAGATACGAAACGGGAGACAGTCCATGTTCAAGAAGCTTTCCCTCGCTGGTGCCGCCCTAGCCATGAGCACTGTCGCGATGATCCCCGCCGAGGCTTCGGCGCAGCGTTATGGCGACCGCTATGAGCGCCAGTATCGCGGCTATGACAATCACCGCGGCTACCGTGGTTACAACAACTACCGCGGCAACGACCGTCGCTACTACCGCAACCAGCGCTGCAACAGCGGCACGACCGGCACCATCGTCGGCGCGATCGCGGGCGGCCTGCTGGGCCGCACGATCGACAACCGCGGTGACCGCACGCTCGGCACGGTGCTCGGCGGCGTCGGCGGCGCAGTTGCCGGCAACGCGATCGAGAAGTCGAACAACCCGCGTTACTGCCGCTGAGGCGGCGCGGGGCCCGGGGCTGGCTGCTGAAGCGGCCGCCCAGGCACCGCCGCGGACGAGATGGCCCCATCGGCCTGAGTATCCCTCGCGTAGTGTATGAGGGCGCGGGCCCGCTTTCGAAAGAAGGCGGGCCCGTTGTTTTTTGGCAGGTACTGCCCCGAGTTGTCGGGCTGGCGCGCCCACGCTATATTGCGCTCATGCCGCGCGACCGTGCCAGCACCACTACCACGACCCCGGGGTTCCGGGGGCGGCCCGCCACGCGCTGAGCGCGCGGCCGGCTAGCTCGCCCGGGAACGGGTGGGCCGGCGTCCTCCACTTCGTTCCTGCCACGTCGGACGCCCTTTTCGCGCGGGGCCGCCTCGCCTAAGCGCAATGGCATTGCAGGAAACCGACCATGAACATGCTTTCGATCACGCTTCCGGACGGCTCGGTACGCGAGGTGCCGCCGGGTTCGACGCCCGCGGACATTGCCGCCGCCATCGGCCCGGGCCTCGCCAAGGCCGCGATCGCCGCGCGTGTCGACGGCGAGTTGCGCGACATCAACCGCCCCTTCGAACGTGACGCCCAGCTCGCGCTGGTGACGAACCGCGACGAGGCGGACGCGCTGGAACTGGCGCGGCATGATTACGCGCACGTGCTGGCGGAGGCGGTGCAGGAGCTGTTCCCCGGCACGCAGATCACCTTTGGCCCCTCGACCGACGACGGCTTCTATTACGACTTCGCCGCGCCGGCCGACCACGGCCCGTTCACGGAGGAGGACCTTCCGCTGATCGAGGAGCGGATGCGCAAGATCATAGCCGCGGACAAGCCGCTGCGCCGCGAGGTGTGGACGCGCGAGCAACTGATCGAGCGGTGGACGCAGCAGGGCGAGACGTTCAAGGCCGAATGGGCGGCCGAGCTTCCCGATGACGAAGAACTGACGGTCTATTGGTCGGGTGGCGACTGGCTCGACATGTGCCGCGGCCCGCACCTTGCCTCCACCGGCAAGCTCGATCCGCAGGCGTTCAAGCTGACGCGCGTATCGGGCGCCTATTGGCGCGGCGACCAGAAGAACGCGATGCTGAGCCGCATCTACGGCACGGGCTGGCTGAACAAGAAGCAGCTCGATGCGCATCTGCACATGCTGGAGGAGGCGGCGAAGCGCGATCATCGCAAGATCGGGCAGGAGATGGACCTGTTCCACCTCCAGTCCGAGGCGCATGGCAGCGTCTTCTGGCATCCCAAGGGCTATATGATCTGGCGGCAGCTGGAGGCGTATATGCGCCGCCGGCTGGATGCCGGCGGCTATGAGGAAGTAAAGACGCCGCAGGTGATGGACGCGCGGCAGTGGGAGCGCTCCGGCCACTGGGGCAAGTATCGCGAGAACATGTTCGTCATCCCGGACGAAGTGCCGAATGTGTCCGACGAGGGCGCTTTGGTTTCGCCGGATGCGGACTGGATGGCGCTGAAGCCGATGAATTGCCCGGCACACGTGCTGATCTTCCGCCAGGGCATCAAATCGTACCGCGACTTGCCGATCCGCATGGCCGAGTTCGGCTGCTGCCACCGCAACGAGCCGCATGGCGCGCTGCATGGCATCATGCGCGTGCGCCAGTTCACGCAGGACGACGCGCATATCTTCGTGCGCGAGGACCAGCTGGTCGACGAGGTCGCCAAGTTCATCGACCTGCTCGACAGCGTGTACCATGACCTGGGCTTCACGGATTATGCGGTGAAGCTGGCGCTGCGCCCCGAGAAGCGCTTCGGCGACGATGCGATGTGGGACAAGTCCGAGGACGAGCTGCGCCGCGCCGTCATGGCGTCGAACCTGCCGCAGACGATCAAGGACGGGTTCGAGGAGCTGGAGGGCGAGGGCGCCTTCTACGCGCCCAAGCTGGAATTCCACCTGACTGACGCGATCGGGCGGACCTGGCAGGTCGGCACGATCCAGTCGGACCGCGTGCTGCCGGAGCGGCTCGACGCCAGCTACATCGGTGAGGATGGCGAACGTCATCGTCCCGTGATGCTGCACCGCGCGATCCTGGGGACGTTCGAGCGGTTCCTGGGCATCCTGATCGAGCATCACGCAGGCCGCTTCCCGCTGTGGCTGTCGCCGGTGCAGGCGGTGGTGGCGACGATCGTGTCCGAAGCCGACGATTATGCCCACGTGGTACGTGATCGGCTGGCGGCAGCCGGGCTGCGCGTCGAGACGGATCTTCGCAACGAGAAGATCAACTACAAGGTGCGCGAGCACAGCCTGGCGAAGGTGCCGGCTTTGCTGGTCGTCGGCAAGCGCGAGGCGGAGGAAGGCACCGTTGCCGTTCGCCGGCTGGGCAGCCAGGGGCAGGAGATCGTCTCGCTCGATGAGATCGTGGCGCGGCTGGTGAAGGAAGCGACGCCGCCTGATCTTGCCTGAGGCAAGGGCGCAAGTAGACGTGGGGCGGCAGGCAATTGTCGTTCCGCGACTGCTCTCGGCATTCTCGGCGCGAATACTGTGGCGCGAATGACGCACTTCGTTACGAACACGAAACCTGACGTGGCTGTCAGCTAGAGCTGGCGCGCGATTATCCCTAGGGGCGCATCTAATGCGGCCGAAAAGGCCGTTTCCTGGGGAGGATTCTTGATGCGCGCCACGTTTCTGATTTCTTGTCTTGTCTCGACTGCATCGATCGCGCTGGCGGCGCCTGCGCTTGCGCAGGACGGTGCCACGCCCGTCACCGACCAGTCGCAGGCTGAGACGGCAAGCAACGCCGGCGACATCGTCGTGACCGCGACCCGTCGTTCCGAGGCGCTGTCGGATGTGCCGATCGCGATCTCGGCCGTCTCGGGGGAGACGCTGCAGAATACCGGCGCGACCGACGTGCGTGCGCTGAACCAGGTGGCGCCTTCGCTGCTCGTCTCGGGCGCGACAAGCGAGGTGAACTTCACCGCGCGTATTCGCGGCATCGGCACGGTGGGTGAGAATGCCGGCCTCGAAAGCTCGGTCGGCCTGTTCATCGACGGCGTGTATCGCAGCCGTACGGGCGTTGGTCTGTCGGAGCTCGGCGATATCGAGCGCGTCGAGGTGCTGCGCGGCCCGCAGGGAACGCTGTTCGGACGCAACTCCACCGCAGGCCTTATCAATATCGTGACCAAGGGGCCGGAGCTCGGCCGCTTCATGGCCAAGGGTGCGCTGACCTACGGCAATTACGATTTCTGGCGCGTGGACGGCGCGGTCAACGCCCCGATCGGCCAGGACGCCGCGTTCCGGCTGGACGGCGTGTGGCAGCAGCGCGACGGCTATATCAAGGCGCTGACACCGGGCGAGCCGGACATGAACGACCGCGATCGCTGGCTGCTGCGCGGGCAGTTCGCCTATGAGCCGACGGATGCGCTGTCGGTCCGGCTGATCGGTGATTATTCCAAGCGCGACGAGAATTGCTGCGCCGGCGTGCTGCTCGGCCCGGTGCGCGGTCTGACGCGCCAGCCGGACGGTTCAGTCGCTTACGGGCCGAACTCGCTGTTCGGCCTCGTCCAGGCATTGGGTGCCAATTACCCGACTCTCTCGGGCGACCAGCGTTTCGTGCTCGGCACGCCGACGTCGCCGGGCGTACGCTACACCTCGGATAGTGAGGACTGGGGCGTGTCGGGCGAGGTCAATTACGACTTCGGCGGCGCCACGCTGACGTCGATCACCGCGTATCGCGACTATAAGAACAAGCAGGGGCAGGACGGCGACTTCAGCGCGCTCGACATTCTTGATCGCCAGAATCTCGACCGTCGTTTCCGCCTGTTCAGCCAGGAGCTGCGCTTGCAGGGCGAGGCGCTGGACGGCAGGCTCGACTGGCTCGTCGGTGCTTACTACTCGACCGAGAAGCTCGATGTCGTCGACGACATCCGCTACGGCCGTGACTATACCCGATTTGCCAATTGTCTTGCCGCAGCCTCGCTCGCCGGCGCAGGCGTCGGGGCGGTCAATCCGGCGCTGCCGACCTGCACCACCGCGCCGGCTGCGGCCTTCCCCGGGTTCAACGCGATTGCTGCCGCGCTCGGTGCTTCGCCGCTCAACGGCACTGGCGCGAACGGTAATGCTTTTCGCCAGGACGCGGAGAATTACGCCTTCTTCACGCACAACACGCTCGACATCGTCGAGGACGTGCTGAAGCTGACCGTCGGTGTGCGTTACACCCACGAGGCGAAGGACCTGTCCGGCGACACGCGTGCCAACAACACCTTGTGCCCGGCGATCGTCAATTCGCCGCTGCAGAGCTTCGCGTCGCTCGCCTGCGTCATCAACGGCGCCGCGATCGACATTCCCAAGGGCTCGCCCGGCTCCAAGTTCCGTGACGGCGAGTGGACCGGCACGGCGGTGCTGTCGTTCAAGCCGATCGATTCGCTGCTGATCTACGGCTCGGCGTCGAAGGGCTACAAGGCGGGTGGCTTCAATCTTGACTTCTCAGCGCTTGACCGCGCCTGTTCGGCCACTGCGGGAAGCGCGGCGCAGAATGCGGCCTGCGTTGGCCTGCGCGCTCTGCCGGCCAACACGCAGGGCAACGGCCGGCCGGAAGTGTCCGACCTCGCGTTCCAGAGCGAGAAGGTGTGGGCGTATGAAGTCGGCGCCAAGTGGAACGGGCCGGGCGTCGATATCAACCTCGCCGCCTTCTACCAGGAATACACCGACTACCAGCTCAACACCTATAACGGTGTGAACTTCGAGGTGACCAACATCCAGGCGTGCAAGGACGAACTGGGCGGGACCGATCGCGACAATTCCGCGACGAGCGGCCGCTGCGCGCCCGACCGCCTGCGCCCCGGTGTCGTTTCGAAAGGCTTCGAGCTCGAGACGTTCCTGCGGCCGCACCGCGACGTCTCGGTCAACATGGCGCTGACCTACACCGATTCCTACTATCGACGGAACCTGGTCGGCACCGGCGGACGTCCGCTGTCGCCCGTGCTGTTCCAGCTGCCGGGCGACCGCGTGTCGAACTCCTCGCAATATTCGGCGACCGCGGGTGTCAGCTGGACACCGGATATCGGCAACAGCGGCATGTCCGCGCTGTTCTATCTCGATACGCGCCTGCAGAGCGACACCAACACGGGCTCCGACCTTGATCCGGAAAAGGTGCAGGACGGCTTCGTCGTGGTGAACGGCCGCGTCGGCATCTATGGCGAGGGCAAGCGCTGGGGCTTGGAATTCTGGGCGCAGAACATCTTCAACGAGCGCTATTTCCAGATCGGGGCAGACATGCCGCTGCAGGGCAGCGGGAACCTTGGCACAGTGACGGCACCAGTGGCGGCGGGCTTCCCGGCGACCGCGAACCAGCTGTTCGTCGGCTTCCCCGGCGAGCCGCGGATGTACGGGGTGACGCTGCGCGGCAGCTTCTGAGAACCGTCACTCTTGGGCAACGGCCGTCGCTCCATTGGAGCGGCGGCCGTTTCGCATCTTTCGGAATGCGAACCGAAGCCCTATATTGGGCCTGATATATCAACAGGAGAATCAACTATACGTCCGCCAATGATGCGCCGGCCGATGCAGGCGCCGCCGATGAACGGGCCGCGATTCAACGAATGGATCCAGAGCCCCAAGGTCCGCGTGATCGATCACGAGGGCGAGAATCTCGGCGTGATGTACACCCGCGAAGCGATGGAGCAGGCCAAGGAGCTTGGGCTCGATCTCGTCGAGGTGTCGCCGAACGCCGATCCGCCGGTGGCCAAGTTCCTCGATGTCGGCAAGTTCAAGTACGAGGCGCAGAAGAAGGCGAACCTCGCCCGCAAGAGCCAGAAGACGCAGGAGATCAAAGAGATCAAGATGCGTCCCAACATCGACGATCACGACTACGACACCAAGATGAAGAAGGTGGAGGAGTTCATCGGCGACGGCGACAAGGTGAAGGTGACGATGCGCTTCCGCGGCCGTGAGCTGAGCCATGGCCAGCTTGGCATGGCGGTGCTCCAGCGCGTTGCCGAGCAGGTGGCAGAAGTGGCGAAGGTGGAAGCCTACCCGCGCATGGAAGGCCGCCAGATGCTGATGGTGCTCGCGCCGAAATAATTTCCGTAGCTTCAAGCGAAATCGAGGCCGCTCCTGGCTCAGGGGCGGTCTTTTTCGTGTCTGCCGTAGCGTCAACTGACATAGCGGATAGGGACCATTGCGGACCAATCGTGGCATCCGGGCGACAGCCACATTCGAAAAGTAACTTTTGGAACAAAAAAATCTATGTGCGGCTCTCGGTGGCGCTAAAGGCACGGCTCCAAACCCAATCTTCAAAAAAGAAAATCGGAGAGCCCGATGCGTCGCGTAGCCTCGCTTTTGTCCAGTGCTGTTTTCTTCGCCGCCCTGCCCGCGCTTGCCCAGGAGCAGCCGAGCCAGGACCCCGCCGCAGCAGGCTCGGTCGCACAGCCGCAGCAGGCACCCGCCAGCGACACCGACCTTGGCGCCAATGAGCTTGGTGCCGGCGACATCGTCGTCACCGCAACCCGTCGCGCCGAGCGCCTTGCCGACGTGCCGATCGCGGTTTCCGCCGTCAGCCAGGCCGCGCTGCAGAACTCAGGCGCGAACGACATTCGCGGCCTGACGCAGCTTGCCCCGTCGCTTCAGGTGTCCTCCACCGGCAGCGAGGCGAACGCCACGGCCCGCGTTCGCGGCATCGGCACCGTGGGCGACAACCCCGGCCTCGAAAGCTCGGTCGCGGTGTTCATCGATGGCGTCTATCGCAGCCGTACCGGTTCGGGCCTGAACGATATCGGCGAGATCGACCGGATCGAAGTGCTGCGCGGGCCGCAGGGCACGCTGTCAGGCCGCAATGCCTCGGCCGGCGCGATCAACATCTACACCAAGATGCCGTCCAACGACTTCGGGGGCTATCTCGAGGGCACGTACGGCAATTACGACAATATCCGCCTTGCGGGTGCGGTGACCGGCCCGATCGTGAAGGACGTGCTGTCATTCCGCGTCGACGGCGTGTTCAACAAGCGTGACGGCTTCCTCGACGATGTCGTCAACAACACGGATTACAACGATCGCAATCGCTGGTTCGTGCGGGGCCAGCTGCTGTTCGAACCGACCAGCGACCTGACCGTCCGCCTGCTGGGTGACTACACCTGGCGCGACGAGAAGTGCTGCGGCGCCGTGTACGTCGACACCAGCGAGAAGCTGGATCCGACGCCGGGCTTCCCGGGCGACTATACGACCAACCCGAACGGCAACCGTATCGTCGACATCCTGCGCAGCCTGGGCGGCGTGCTGCCGAGCGCAGGTGATCCGTACAACCGCAAGATCGCCAACACGCTTGGCCGCGCCTATTCCAACGTGACGAAGGATTACGGCGGGTCGATGCAGATCGACTATAACTTCGGCAATGTCGCGCTGACGTCGATCACCGCCTACCGCGAATACAAGTCGGGCAATGCGTCCGATATCGACTATGGCAATGTCGACATCGGCTATCGCGCCGACGACGGCCGTGCGTTCCGCCAGTTCCACACCTTCACCCAGGAAGTGCGCCTGCAGGGCTCGCTGTTCGAGGATCGCCTCGACTGGCTCGTCGGCGGCTACTACTCGAACGAGGATCTGGTGGTTGGCGACAACCTGCAGTTCGGTTCGCAGTATGGCGCGTTCGCATCGTGCCGCATCGTTGCTTCAGTCAGCCCGGCGGCAGCGCTGCGCGATCCGACCGCGCCGGGCTGCCTCAGCCCGCTCGGCACGGCGACGATTAACGGTGCCTTCGCTGCAGCCCCTGGCGTTGGCCCGGCGCTGATCAATGGCCTGCGCACGCTGTCGACGCTGAACAACCTGGGCGATCGTAACGCGCGTTACTACCAAGACAGCGAGAATTATGCGTTCTTCACGCATAACATCTTCAAGCTGACCGACACGCTGTCGATCACCGCCGGCCTGCGCTGGACGCATGAGGCGAAGGACTTCCACGCCAATTTCGACAACACCAACACGGTCTGCCCGCAGCTGCAGCAGAGCCTTGGCCCGCTCCTCGCCAGCCCGGCGACCGCAGCGCTTGCCGGTGGCATCATCACGCTGGGCTGCACCGGCAACTCGTCGGTGGCGCTGAATGGCCTCGACCTGCGTGACGGGTTCAGCGAGAGCGAGTTCACGGGCACGGGCGTGGTGTCGTGGAAGCCGACGCGCGACCTGATGGTCTATGCGAGCTACTCGCGCGGCTACAAGGCGGGCGGCTACAACCTCGATCGTTCGGACCTGGGCAGCGCGCTGACCCCGCGCCGCTCGAGCGATGTGACCAACCTGCGCTTCGATCCGGAGCTGGTGAACAGCTACGAAGCGGGTATCAAGTATTCGACCCGCAAGTTCACCGCCAACCTGACGGTCTTCCGTTCGGACTTCGAGAACTTCCAGCTGAACACGTTCAACGGCACCAACTATGTCGTGCAGAACATCGGTTCGTGCGCCAACAGCCTGAACGGTGCGGACCAGGACGGTTCGGCACTGACCGGCGTCTGCAACGGCGACGTGAAGCCGGGCGTGCGCAGCCAGGGCGTCGAGCTGGAACTGGGCTTCTACCCGGCACGCAACTTCGCGGTGAACCTTGGCTACACGCTGGCCGACACCAAGTTCCGACGCGACCTCGTCGGCTCGGCATCGGGTGAGGCGCTGGATCCGGCGCTCTTCCTGCTCGCCGGCAGCCAGATGTCGAACGCGCCGCGTAACGTCGTGACGGGCTCGGTCAGCTGGACGCCGGACATCGGCAGCTCGGGCCTGACCGCGCTGTTCTATGTCGATGGCCGCATGACCAGTGACTACAACACCGGTTCGGACCTGTTCTACGAGAAGCGCCAGGATGGCTTCTTCCTCGCCAACGCACGCGTCGGCCTGCGCGGGCCGGACCAGAACTGGGCGATCGAAGGCTGGGTGCAGAACCTGTTCGACGTGAACTACCAGCAGGTCGCGTTCAACTCGCCGTTCCAGGGTGCTGGCAGCGTCGCGCAGACGATCCGCCTGGGCACCTCGCCGTCGAACCAGCTGTTCGAGGCGTTCCTCGGCGATCCGCGTACTTACGGCATCACGCTGCGCAAGCGCTTCTGATCGGCAGCGCAAGGGGGTGCCGCGCGGCGCCCCCGGTGGCACAGCAATAGGGACACGACTTCGCCACCCCGAAGCTGCTTCGGGGTGGCGTTTTCTTGTCAGTCCTTGGTCAACTCAGCGGGGCTGGCGAGGCCGTTCAGAGGAGGCCGATGATGGCGATCTGTCGGCCGTATCCCGGCTCGCCGCGGTGGGTCGCGCGGCGGTAGCTGTAGAAGCGAGCTTCGTCGGCATAGGTGTCGAAGCCGAGCGCCTCGATCCGGCGCACCCCGGCGAGCGCCAGGCGCTGCATCACGTATCCTTCGAGATCGAACTGAGCGTGGCCATCGCGCGCATCGGCGAAGAACCGCTCGTTGGAAGGATCGTCTTCCTCGAAACGCCGGCGAAAGGCGGCGTCCACTTCGTAGCTGGTGCGCGCGATGCATGGGCCGATTGCGGCCGCGATCCGGTCGCGCCGCGCCCCCAGCGCCTCCATTGCGGCGATCGTCGCGTCGGTGACCCCGCCGATCGCGCCCTTCCATCCGGCATGGGCGGCGCCGACCACGCCTGCCTCCGCATCCGCCAGAAGCACCGGCGCACAATCGGCCGTGAGCACGCCGAGCGCCAGGCCGGGACGGTTGGTGACCAGCGCGTCGGCGCGTGGGCGCTCCGCCAGCGGGGCGGACACGGTGACACAATCCGCAGAGTGGATCTGATAGCAGGTGACGAGTGCGCCGCCCGGCAAGACGGCCTCAGTCGCGCGGCGCCGGTTTTCTTCGACGGCGGCGGGATCATCTTCCGAGCCGATGCCGACGTTGAGGCCAGCCATCGCGCCCTGTGACACGCCGCCCTGCCGCCCCAGGAAGCCATGCGGCACGCCCGACAGCGCCGCCGCGCGGATCGGTTGAACCGCGCCGCTCACAGCGCAAGCCGCATGATCATGTCGCGATCGATCTGGCTGCCGGTCTTGAAGGCATAGTCGCCGACATGGATGAAGCCATGCTTCTCGTAGAAGGCGCGGGCGCGCAGATTCTCCTCCCACACCGTCAGGACCAGTGCCGTGGCACCTCGGCGGCGGGCCGTATCAGCGGCCCATCCGAGCAGCGTGGCGGCCACGCCGCTGCCATGCTCCGCCGGATCGACATAGAGCTGGTGGAGATGGACCGTCTCGTCCGTCGGGATCTCTCCATCGAAGAAGGTCGGGCCAAGCTTGCAATAGCCAACCACTGCCCCCTGTTTCAACGCGATCTGAAAGTCATAGGCGGGATCGGCGAGGTGGCGGCGGAGCAGGCCTTTTTCGCCATAAGCGTTCGCAACATAAGCATCGATGTCCGCCTTGGGTGCGGAATGGGCGAAGGTTGCCAGCCATACGCGGCGCGCCATGGCGTCAAGGGCGGCGCCGTCCGTGCTGACCGCATTGCGATAGTCGATCATGCGAATCCTGCTGGTTCGGGCCATTCCGGGTGGCGCGTCGCCAGAACCTTGAATAGCGTGCCCATGTCATTGACCAGCCGGTCGCGATCGGGCGCCACCTTCGGCCCGAGTGCGGCGGCGCGGGCGTCGATCCCAAGCGCGGTGAGGAACGCGCCCTGACCGACAGGGCCGGACACCTTCGCCCCGCTTGCGGTGCCAACCAGGCCAAGCGTTGCGAAATCGACGTGCGCCGTGAGATCCCGCTCCCCCGGTTCCTCGAACGGATTGGCAAAGCCATGATGGCGCACTGCCTGCAACGTCTCTCCGAGCGCTGGACCCTCGTAGCCATAATCGATCGCGAGCAAGGCGCCGCCCTGCGCCACGATCCGGGCCGCGAGGACACGCGTGATCCCGACGCTGGCGGGCGACGTCTCGATGATCGCGCCGATCGGCGCCTCGACGAGATGGGGAGGGATGATGCTGTCTGGTACTTGCGCGCCCGCGATCGGCAGGAACAGCGTGTCCTGGCAGGCGACGATCCGTTCGTGCCAGCCCGCGCGGCCGCGGATGAGCTGGCGGATAGGGAGTGCGTCAAAGAATTCGTTTGCGATGACGATCAGCGGGCGATCTGTCGGGAGATCCTCGACATCGTCGTGCCATGTGGCGTCCGCCACCCGCTTGGCCTGTTCGCCGCGCAGCACCGGGCTCGTCTCGACAAAATGGACCGGCGGACGCAACCCCGCCTTGGCGGCGGCACGGAGCGCGTCGGCAGTCAGTGTCCCCCGGCCGGGTCCGAGTTCCACCCAATGGATCTCGGGGCGGCCGGTGCGATCCCACAGGTCCGCCGCCCACAGGCCGATCAGCTCGCCAAACATCTGGCTGATCTCCGGGGCGGTGGTGAAGTCGCCGCCGGCGCCCAGCGGGTCGCGGGTCGCGTAATAATGCGCGTTCGCGGCGGCCATATACTGGCTGACCGGGATCGGCCCGCCAAGCGTGATCGCGCGCGCCAAGCGATCGGGAAGGCTGCCCTCAGTGCTGTCGGCGGGGGGGTGTGATGGCTGCTCTGTCATCACGCGCGGCATGCCCCTGCCGCGCGCGCGCCGCAAGCGGGGCGCCGCTCAGGCGACGCTTTCAGGCCCAGCGATCGGCTCCACCCGCTGCCGCCGCGCCTTCGCCGTCGCGATGAGGTACAGTCCGCCAGCGATCATCGGCAGACACAGGATCTGCCCCATGTGAATCGTGGTGGCGAAGAAGGTGCCGGCGAATTGCGAATCCGGTTCGCGGAAGAATTCGACGAAGAAGCGCGCCAGGCCATAGCCGACGAGGAAGATGCCGACGAGCTTGCCCGGCTCGTACCGCGCCTTGGTGCGCCAGAAGAAATACCAGAGGATCGCGAACAGCACGATGCCTTCCAGCCCCGCTTCGTACAGCTGACTGGGATGGCGAGCAGGCTCGGCAAAGCCCGCGGGCACGGTGCGCTCGAACACGATGCCCCATGCCACGTCCGTTGGCTTCCCCCACAATTCGCCGTTCACGAAGTTCGCCAGTCGGCCGAAGAACAGGCCGAAAGGCACGACACAGGCGACGTAATCGTGGATTCGCAGCCAGTTCAGCCCATTCTTGCGTGCGAACAGGATGATCGCGAGGCTGGTGCCGATCACCCCGCCGTGGAAGCTCATGCCGCCATCCCACAAACGCAGGATGCGCAGCGGATGGAGGATCATTTCCGGGGCGTAGAACAGCACATAGCCGATTCGTCCGCCAAGGATGATGCCGAGCGTCGCGTAGAATACGAGATCGTCGGCATGGCGCCGGGCCATCGGTGCGCCGGGCTGATCGAGCAGCTTCAGCAGATACCACCAGCCGACGACGATGCCCGCGATATAGGCAAGGCTGTACCAGCGAAGCGTGAAGAAGCCGATCGAGAAGACATCTGGGTGGAGCCCCAGGTCCGCGAACCGGATGTGGCCACCGGCGGCGGCAAGCAATGGCAGGATCAAGGCTTTCCCCTCTGGCGTCCTGCCTCCATAAAGGGGCGGGCGATCAACACCAAGCCCAGACGAAAGCGTAGCGGAGAGACTGAATGAAGACCGAGCTCGATCTCAAGATGGACGCAATCATGGCCGCGATGACGGCGGAAGGCGGCCCGCTTGCGCTCGGATCAGTCGAACGGTTCGGGCAGAAGCTGCCGATCATCGCTGCCGCTCCGCCGACGCTGAACGCCTATTTCGCGCATTATTGCGCGCAGTTTAAGGACACCGAGTTCCTGGTTGCGGGCGACGAGCGGCTGACGTTCGGCGACGTGCATGCCAAGGCGACCCAGGTCGCGATGGCGCTGGTGAGCGGGTTCGGCGTGAAGAAGGGTGACCGCGTCGGCATCGCGGCACGCAACTCGCCGTCGTGGATCGTCATCTACATGGGCGTGCTGATGGCAGGCGGCGTGGCGACGCTGCTGAACGGCTGGTGGCAGGCGGAAGAGCTGCAGGCTGGCGTCGAGGACGTCGGCTGCACCCTGGTCTTCGCCGATCCGCCGCGCTGCAAGCGGCTGGCCGCGATCGACGGCCTGCGCGCCAAGGTGGTGGAGTTCGACGATCTTCAGCCGCTGGACACCGCGCTGGAGACGATCCTGCGTTCCGGCGGTGAGGCCGAACTGCCGGAAGTGGGCCCTGACGACAACGCGACGATCCTGTTCACCTCGGGCTCGACCGGCCAGTCGAAGGGCGCGCTTTCGACCCATCGGCAGGTGATGCAGGGCGTATTCAACTATCTCGCGTCGGCGATGATGATGCTCGCGATCGCGGCGCAGGAAGGGCAGGCAAGCGGGCTCCAACCGTCGACGCTGCTCAACGTGCCGCTGTTCCACGTCACTGCCGAAGTGCCTGTGATGCTCCAGTCCTTCGCCATCGGCCGCAAGCTGGTGCTGATGCCGAAGTGGGACGCCGAGGAGGCGATGCGCCTCATCGAGAAGGAGAAGATCACCTATTTCGTCGGCGTGCCGCTGATGAGCTTCGAGATGCTGACGCATCCGAACCGCTCCAAGTACGACCTCTCCACCATGGCGGACATCGCCGCGGGCGGCGCACCGCGCCCGGTGGAGCACGTCAAGCGCATCGACCAGGAAATGGAGGGTGCGCCGCTGATCGGCTATGGCCTGACCGAGACGAACGGCATCGGCACGGGTAACTGGCGGACGAACTATATCGCCAAGCCGAACTCGGCCGGTCGCGCATCGATGCCGCTGGTCGATCTCGCGATCCTCGACGATGCGGGCAAGCCGGTGCCCCGGGGCGAGCGCGGCGAAGTCGCGATCCGCTCGGTCGCGAACTTCCAGGAATATTGGGGCAAGCCGGAAGCGACGGCCGACTGCTTCACGGCCGACGGTTACTTCCGCACCGGTGACATCGGCTATCTCGATGAGGACGGCTATCTCTTCATCGTCGATCGCAAGAAGGACATCATCATCCGTGGCGGCGAGAATATCAGCTGCCAGGAAGTGGAAGCCGCTTTCTACCATCATCCCGATGTTGCCGAGGCGGCCGTGTTCGGCCTGCCGGACGAGAAATATGGCGAGGTGCCGGGCGCGGTGGTCTATCTGCGCCAGCGCGGCGCCGTCGCCGAGGATGATCTGATCGCCTTCCTTCACCAGCACATCGCCGCCTTCAAGGTGCCGGCGAAGATCTGGCTGTCGGACGATCCGCTGCCGCGCCTTGGCACCGAGAAGATCGACAAGGTATCGCTGCGCAAGAAGTACCGCGCCCTCGCCGCAGCGATCTGATCGCAGCCTTTCAGTTCCCGTCGGCGCCAATCGGCGAGCGACGGGGGCGATTGGTGTAATCGATACCAATAAAGTGACGGCGGCCTGATCCATGGCTAAGCCCGCGGCGATGGTTTCACGCCGCTCATTTCTGGTGGCCGGGGGTGCCGGGCTGGGATTGGCCGTGGCCTGGGCGGCATGGCCACGGCACTACGTGGTCGACCTGGCCCCTGGGCTGCATGAGACGCCGCTGGGCGGTTGGCTCAAGATCGCGGACAGCGGACAGATCACGGTCGCCGTGCCGCAGACAGAGCATGGCCAGGGCGTCTATACCACCTTGCCGCAGATCCTGGCGGATGAGCTCGGCGCCGACTGGCGCACCATTGGCGTCGAGGCGGCGCTGCCGAGCCCGATCTACGCCAACCCGCTGGCGGCGCAGGCGCTGTTCGGCCTCGGCCGGGTGCCCGGCGCGATGCGCCGCGAGCATTGGGTGCGATCGGCAATGATGCTGACCGCGGGATCCACCGCCATCCGCATGTTCGAGGCGAGCCTGCGGGAAGCTGGCGCCGCAGCGCGGGTGCTGCTCGCGAAGGCAGCGGCGGCGCGCTGGGGAATCGATTGGGAAGAGTGCGAAACGCGCGACGGCTTCGTTGTTGCGGGCGAGCGCCGCTTGCGCTTCGGTGAGCTGGCGTCGGAAGCCGCAGCGGGCGACTTGCCGACGGACCTGCCGCTACGTGTTGGCGACGAGGGGCGGCTGAGTGGGCGCGATCTGCCGCGTCTCGACGCGCCGGCCAAGGTCGACGGCTCGGCCAATTTCGCGGCCGACGTGCGGCTGCCCGACATGGTCTTCGCCAGCATCGCGCAGGGACCGGCTGGCGGCGCGAGCCGGTTGGTGCGTGCTGACAAGGCGGCAGCCGATCGTGTTCGCGGCGTGGTGGCAGTGATCGAGAACCCTCGCTGGATCGCGGCGGTGGCCAACAATTGGTGGGCAGCGAACCAGGCGATCGCGGCGCTAGCACCGCGCTTCGAGACGCGCGGCGCGCTGACCGATGATCGTACCATCACAAGCGCGCTGGACGCAGCCTTGAACGCCGAAGGATTGAGGCACGCCGCATCGGGGAACGTCGAGGAAGCACTCCGCGGCAGTCTGGGGCAGGCGGATTATGCCGTTGGGCTTGGGGTTCATGCCGCGCTTGAGCCACCGACGGCGACCGCCTGGTGGCATGGCGACCGACTGGAATTGTGGATCCCGACGCAGGCGCCGACCGCGGCGCGCGCGGCCGCCGCGCGCGCGATCGGCGTGCGGGAGCGCGACGTGACGATCCACCCGATGCTGGCAGGAGGGTCGTTTGGCCAGGCGCTGGAGGTCGACGCGGGGGAGCAAGCGGCTATCCTAGCCGTGACCCTGAAGCGCCCGGTGCAGCTGACCTGGTCCCGGCGGGAGGCGATCGTGCACGATCGATTCGGCGCGCCAGCCAAGGCACGTATGATCGCGCGGCTATCCGGAGACGGGCGGATCCTTGGTTGGCAGGCGAAAGTCGCGACGCCAGCGACCGGGGCGGCCCTGGCAGCAAGACTGGTGCCCGCGGACCCGCTGATGAGCGCGGCCTCGCTGCTGCCAACCGCGGCTGATCACTATGCCATGTCCGGCGCGGTGCCGCCGTATCGGTTGCCCGCAATGGCGGTGGATCATCACCCCGCCACGATTGGTCTTCCGGTTGGTCACCTTCGGGGCGGCGCAGACCGGGCTAACGTCTTCTTCACCGAAAGCTTCATCGACGAACTCGCGCGGCGCGCAGGCGCGGAGCCGATGTCGTTCCGGATTGGTATGCTCGGCCATGATGCGAGGCTTGTCCGCTGCCTTACCACTGCAGCGTCGCTGGGGGGGTGGGACGGCGGCCGAGCGGGAAGCGCGCAGGGGCTGGCCTGCCATGCCATGGCGGGAAGCGTGATCGCGCTGCTTGCCGAGGCGCAGTTCGACGGTGCCGGACGGCCGCGGGTCGACCGGATCGTCGCCGCTGTCGATTGCGGGCGAGCGATCAATCCTGACATCGTTCGCCAGCAGATCGAGGGCGGGATCGTCTTCGGCGTTGCCCTTGCGACTGGTGCGGCGCCCGAGTTCACCGCCGGAATCGCTGCGCAGCGGCGATTGGGCGACCTGCGGCTGCCGCGCCTCGTCGACACGCCGGAGATCAGCGTGGAGCTTATCCCCAGCACGGCGGACCCTGGCGGCGTCAGCGATCTTGCCGTGCCCGTCGTTGCGCCCGCCATCGCCAACGCCTTGTTCGCTGCGACGGGCAACCGGCTTCGCCACCTTCCGTTTGGGACGTCATGACCAAGCCTGCCGATCATCCCGTTATCCCGAAGCCCCGTATCGGCGTGCTGCTGATCAATCTCGGCACACCTGACGCGCCTGATCCGCCGGCGGTGCGGCGGTACCTGGCGGAGTTCTTGTCCGACCCGCGGGTGGTGGAGATCCCGAAGTTCATCTGGCAGCCGATCCTGCGCGGCGCGGTGCTGACGACGCGGCCGAAGAAATCCGCCCACGCCTATTCGCAGGTGTGGCGCGAGGACGGCTCCCCGCTGGCGGCGATTACGCGTGCACAGGCAAAGGCGCTGGAGGGGGCGTTCGGGCCGAACGTCATGGTGGATTACGCCATGCGCTATGGACGCCCGGCGATCGGCGACCGGGTGCAGGCGCTAAAGGACGCAGGCTGCGAGCGCATCCTGTTGGCGCCGCTCTATCCGCAATATTCCGCTGCCACGACGGCAACCGCGAACGACCGAGCATTCGCGAAGCTGGCGATGATGCGCTGGCAGCCGGCGATCCGCACGCTGCCACCCTATCACGACGATCCCGCTTACATCAACGCACTGAAGACGTCGGTGGAGGGAGGCATCGCGACGCTCGACTTCGTCCCCGACGCGCTGATCGCAAGCTTTCACGGCATGCCACTGCGCACACTGCAGCTTGGCGATCCCTATCACTGCCAGTGCCAGAAGACTGCGCGGTTGCTCGGCGAAGCGCTGGGTCGCGAGGTGGCGATCACCTTCCAGTCCCGCTTTGGCCGCGCCAAATGGCTGGAGCCGGCGACGGACACGGTTCTTGCCGCCCTGCCGGGGAAGGGCCTGCGCAAGGTCGCCATCGTCGCGCCTGGTTTTTCCGCCGACTGCCTCGAGACGCTGGAGGAGCTCGCCATTCGCGGCCGCGAGACGTTCCTCGAGGCGGGCGGTACCGACTTTGCCTATCTGCCGTGTCTCAACGACAGCCCGGAAGGCATCACTTTGTTGCGCACGGTAATCGCACGGGAACTTGAAGGCTGGGTGCGTCTTCCGTAGCCTCGCCGGGTTCATCGAGGGAGGGCGACAATGGCACGGGTGGCGATCGTCACAGGCGGCACGCGCGGAATCGGCGAGGCCGTCAGCCTTGCGCTTGAGGACATGGGCATGGTCGTCGCCGCCAATTATTGCGGCAACGATGAGCGCGCAGCGGATTTCACCAGCCGCACCGGAATCAAGGCCTATAAATGGGATGTCGCCGATTTCGACGCCTGCCAGGCGGGGGTCGCCCGGGTCGTGGCCGAGCTTGGCCCCGTCGACGTGCTGGTGAACAATGCGGGCATCACCCGTGACGGCACGATCATGAAGATGACGTACCAGATGTGGAAGGACGTGATCGACACAAACCTTGGCGGCTGTTTCAACATGGCGAAGGCAGTGTTCCCCGGCATGCGCGAGCGTGGCTGGGGCCGGATCGTCAACATCGGTTCGATCAACGGCCAGGCGGGCCAATACGGCCAGGTGAACTACGCGGCAGCCAAGAGCGGCATCCACGGCTTCACCAAGGCCCTGTCACAGGAAGGCGCGCGCGCCGGCGTGACGGTGAATGCGATCGCGCCGGGCTACGTCGATACCGACATGGTCGCCGCAGTGCCGCCGGAGGTGCTCGACAAGATCGTCGCCAAGATCCCCGTCGGACGCCTCGGCCAGGCACACGAGATCGCGCGGGGCGTAGCCTTCCTATGCTCCGAAGAGGGCGGGTTCATCACGGGCTCGACGCTCTCGATCAACGGTGGGCAGCACATGTACTGACGAGGTCTGCCGGCGGTGCCCAGTCAGGCCGCAGCGTGCCGGTTGATCGCGTCTTCCACAGCCAGCATGCCGTCGGCGCTTTGCGTTGCAATGTCTAGCGGTCGGCCGCCAAGCGTATCGTGCGGCTCGTTGAGAAAAGCGCGCGCCGCATCCCGGCCGAGCACTTCGAAGGCGAGGCGGACGGCGCGACCCTGGCGATCCGCTTCATCGGCGGACAGTTTCGACTTAACGGCGGCGGGGCGGAATTGCCGGCGCCGCAGCATCGGCTTCCGGTCTTCTGTCGGCTCGATCGGTGCTGCTTCGGCAGACGTAGCGATGTCGGTCGTTTCGGCGCTCAAAACGCAATCTCCCGCAGCGGGTTGGTAGCACCAGACGAAGCCTGCAGCCCTGCGATCTGTGCGGCGTAGCCGCGTGTCAGCCCGGCGTTGACACGCCGCGCCTCAGGAGTAGCGGCGTGCGCCGTTCGGATCAGCGACACTTGGTGCCGCGCGAGAAGTTGATTGAGATCGATGATCGTGGCTCCCGTGGCGTAAGCGGGAGCACGCAAGTCTCTCAGCCGCCAGCGCCTACGGAGCGGAACTGCTGACGATCGTTCCGATATAGGAACGAAACCGCGCATTCCAAGTGACTGCGCTTTGCCGTACCGCAAGGCCATGAGCTCGCGTTTCGAAAACCTGCCGAACCGCCGCGCGATCGTCGATCGGCGCGCTCTTGCCGAGGCCATCGCCGCGCTGGAGATCGACGATCCGGCACTGCTCCGCCGCACCGCGACCGCGATGCTGAAGGACGCGCTGGATGCAGGCCGCAATGAGATCGCGCGGCGACTTGCGGAGCGGCCGTCGCGCGGGTTGGAGGCAGCGAATGCGCAGGCCTTCCTGGTCGATCAGCTGCTGCACATCCTGCTCGATCTGGTGACCCGGCGGCTTTACCCGCTCAGCAACCCGACCGGCGGCGAGCGGCTCGTGCTGGTCGCGGTGGGCGGATACGGACGGGGCGAGATGGCGCCGTTCTCGGACGTCGACATCGGGTTCCTGACTCCCTGGAAGCAGACGCCCTGGGCCGAGCAGGTCATCGAATCGACGCTTTACGCCTTGTGGGACCTCGGCCTGAAGGTCGGCCATTCATCGCGCTCGCTTGACGAGATGGTGCGCCAGGCGAAGGCAGACGTGACGATCCGCACCGCGCTTCTGGAAGGCCGGCTCGTCTGGGGAGATGCGGCGCTGTACGAAGAGGCGATGGCCCGCTTCAAGGCGGAGGTGACGCAAGGGACCGAGCGCCAGTTCATCGCCGACAAATTGGCTGAGCGGAATGCACGGCACCTGAAGATGGGCGACACGCGCTATGTCGTCGAGCCCAACGTGAAGGAAGGGAAGGGCGGTCTGCGCGATCTCCACGCGCTCTTCTGGATCGGGAAGTACGTTTATGACGTGGAGCGCGCCGGGCAACTCGTCACCGTGGGGCTGTTCACCGCGTCCGAGTATCGGCTGTTCCACCGCGCCGACAATTTTCTTTGGGCGGTCCGCTGCCACCTGCATCTCGCCGCAGGGCGGGCGGAGGACCGGCTGACCTTCGACATGCAGCGCGAGATCGCGGAGCGGATGCGCTTTTCCGACCGTCCCGGGAAGGCGGCGGTTGAGCGATTCATGCAATATTACTTCCTGCAGGCGAAGACGGTCGGCGCGCTGACCGGCGTCTTCCTGGCGCATCTCGACGAACAATTTGCAGCCCGCGGGCGCCGCTTCGGCCTGCCGCGACTGCGGCGGCGGCCGACCAAGCTCAACGGCTTCGTGCTCGATCGCGGCCGCCTAGCGCTGCCGCACGACAATTTCTTCGCGGAAGATCCCGTGCGGCTGATCGAGATCTTCCAGCTGGCGGACCTTCACTGTGTCGAGATCCATCCGCTCGCCGCGCGCGCGGCAACGCGTGATGCCAAGCTGGTCGACGAGGTGCGCACCGACCCGCGCGCCAACGCGCTGTTCCTCGACGTGCTCACCAGCCCGCGCGATCCGGAGCTGGTGCTGCGCTGGATGAACGAGACGGGCGTTTTCGGTCGCTTCGTGCCCGATTTCGGCCGCGTCGTCGCGCAGATGCAGTTCGACATGTACCACCATTATACGGTCGATGAGCACACGATCCGGGCGATCGGCCTGTTGTCGCGTATCGAGCGCGGCGAATTGATGGCGGACCATCCGCTCGCCACCGCGATCCTGGGCCAGATCCTGTCGCGCCGGGTGCTGTATGTCGCGGTGCTGCTGCACGACATCGCCAAGGGGCGCGGCGGCGATCATTCGGTGCTCGGTGCGGCGGTAGCGGAGCGGCTTTGCCCGCGGTTCGGCCTGACCCCGGCAGAGACGGAGACGGTGGCCTGGCTTATCCGGTACCACCTGCTGATGTCGGCGACGGCGTTCAAGCGCGACCTTTCCGACTTCAAGACGGTCCTCGATTTCACCGCCATCGTGCAATCGCCCGAGCGGCTCCGCCTGCTGCTGGTGCTGACGATCGTCGATATTCGCGCGGTGGGGCCGGGCACATGGAACGGGTGGAAGCGGCAGCTGCTCGGCGATCTGTTCGAAGCGGCGGAGGAAGTGCTTCGCCTTGGCCACAAGCAGAAGGGGAGGAGCGAGCGGATCGCGGCCAAGCAGGCGAACCTCGCCGCTGCGATGGAATGGGATGAGGAGACGCTCGCCCGCTATGTCCGCCGTTTCCCGGAAGCCTATTGGATCGCCGAACCGGATGATGTGCTGGCGCACAACGCCCGCTTCATCACGCGCGCTGGCGATGCGCAGCTGCGGATCGATGCGCAGGTCTATGCGCAGCGCGGCGCGACGCTGGTAACCGTCTATGCCGCCGACCATCCCGGCATCTTCTATCGCATCGCCGGCGCCATCCATGTTGCCGGCGGCAACATCATCGATGCGCGGATCCACACCACGCGGGACGGCATGGCGTTGGACAACTTCCTCGTGCAGGATCCCTATGGGCGCCCGTTCGACGAGGAGGAGCAGCTCGGCCGGCTGCGTGCCGCGATCGAGGATGCACTCGCCAATCGCGGCCAGCTGGTCGAGCGGCTGAAGGCGAAACCGCTGCCGCGCACCCGCGCCGACGCCTTCCGGATCGAGCCCAACGTACTGGTCGACAACAAGGCGTCCAACCGGTTCACCGTGGTGGAGGTGAATGCGCGCGATCGCCCGGCGCTGCTCAACCAGCTGGCCCATGCGCTGTTCCAGTCGAAGGTGACGATCCATTCGGCGCATGTCGCGACCTACGGTGAGCGCGCGGTCGATACCTTCTACATCACCGACCTGACGGGTGATAAGATCGCCGCCGGGCCGCGGCTGAAGGCGCTGGAAAAGCGGCTGCTGGATGCGGCGGCCGGGCGCGCGCTGGAGTTGGCTGCCTGACGCCAGAAGGAGGACCGGATGCCGGTGATGGGAATGGGCGGGTTGTTCTTCCGCGCGCAGGATCCCGATGCGCTATCAGAATGGTACCGCCAGCATCTGGGCGTCGGTGCGGGCTGTGACGCGACCGGGGAAGGCGCGGCTGACGAATGGTATTGGCAGGTGCAGGGCGGCCCGATGGTGTTCGCGCCGTTCAAAGCGAGCACCGATTACTTCCCCGCCGACAAGGCCTTCATGATCAACCTTCGGGTGCGGGATCTGGCCGGGATGATCGCGCAGCTTGAGGCAAGCGCGATCGGCGTGGAGACGCGGCCGGAGTGGGATTCGGTGGAGACCGGCCGCTTCGCGCGGATCCACGATCCCGAAGGCAATGCGATCGAATTGTGGGAGCCGCCCGCCGCCTGAGCGGCTGCGTTATTCGAGTGCGGCGGAAACCATGGGTTCGACCTTGGCCACGACTGTCTTCACACCCTGCGGATTGGGGTGGATGCCGTCTCCCAGCAGCAACGACTGGTTGGTGATCACGCCATCGAGGAAGAAGGGATAAAGCGGCGCGCCATATTTCTTCGCCAGATCAGGATAGATGCCGTTGAAGCTCGCCGCATAGTCCGCGCCCATGTTGGGCGCCGCGACCATGCCGGTCAGCATCACGGGTATTCCGCGCTTCTTCAACTCCGCGAGGATCGCCTCGAGGTTCTCGCGCGTGCGCGAAGGCTCGAGGCCGCGCAGCATGTCGTTCGCGCCGAGGCCGACGATCACGAGGTCCGGTTTGCGCGACAGACCGTCGAGCACGAAGGCCAAGCGCCCACGCCCGCCTGCGCTGGTGTCGCCGGAGACGCCGGCGTTAACGACCTGCGCTGCAATGCCGCGGCCCTTCAATGCGCGTTCCAGCACCGGTGCAAAGCCTTCACCGGGCGCCAGATTGTAGCCGGCGTAGAGGCTGTCGCCGAATGCCACGACCAGCTTGGTCTCGCCCGTTTCCGCAGCCCGCGTGGCGGGCGCGCTTGCTGTCGCATTGGCGCTGTTAAGCGTGACGGACGCGTCGTCTGTGGGTTGGCTGCAACCCGCCCCTAGGTGGACAAGCGCGAGCGCTGCTACCACATGTTGCGTCGCCATCTTCAAGGAGCGTCCCCTCTCATGTCTTCACCGGACGCTTCTATCGCGGTCCGCGCGCGCGATGTCACGCTGATGCTGGGGAGCCGCTCGGCGCCAGTCTCCGTGCTGAAAGGCGTCGATCTCGACATTGTTGCGGGCGAGAGCCTCGCGATCCTGGGCGCATCGGGATCGGGCAAATCGTCGCTGATGGCGGTGCTTTCCGGGTTGGAGCGGGCGAGCGGCGGGAGCGTGAGCGTCGGCGGGGTGGATTTCGGCAGCCTCGACGAGGACGGGCTGGCGAAGGCCCGACGGGGGCGGATCGGCATCGTGCTGCAGGCTTTTCACCTGCTGCCGACGATGACGGCGCTGGAGAATGTCGCCGTTCCGCTGGAGCTGGACGGCGCCGACGACCCGTTTACCCGTGCTGCAGCCGAGCTGGAAGCGGTAGGCCTTGGCCACCGAATGGATCATTATCCGGCACAACTGTCCGGCGGTGAGCAGCAACGGGTGGCGATTGCACGCGCCGTAGCACCCCGTCCCGCGATCCTGTTCGCCGACGAGCCGACCGGCAATCTCGACGCAAGCACCGGCGCGTCGGTGATCAAGCTGTTGTTCGATCGCCAGCGCGCGGCCGGGGCGACGCTGCTGATCATCACGCACGACCCGGCGCTCGCCGAGCGATGCGAGCGGGTGATCGAGATGCGTGACGGGCGGATCATCGGGGAGCGGCGCGCTTGAACGCGCTACGCTGGGGCGCGGCATGGCGTATCGCGCGGCGCGATCTTCATGCCGGGTTCCGTGGGCTAAGGCTGCTGTTCGTCTGCCTGTTCCTGGGCGTGGCGACGTTGGCCGCCATCGGCAGCCTGACGGCGTCTATCACGCAGGAGCTGGCGGCGCGCGGCCGCACCTTGCTGGGTGGTGACATCGAGATCGCGATGATGCAGCGCGAGATCGGGCCGCGCATCGCTGAGCTGCGCCGGCTGGGCATCGTGAGCGAGACGATCCGGCTGCGGGCCATGGCGCGCGCGCTGGGCGGGCAGCGCGGCAATGCGCGCGAGGCGGTGCTGACCGAGTTGAAGGGCGTTGATCGCGCCTATCCCTTGTACGGCACGCTGACGCTGAAGCAGGGCCGTTATGCGCCGCTAGATCCCGACAAGGTGGTGATCGGAGAAGCGCTGGCGGATCGGCTCGCGATCGGGCCGGGCGCGCGCCTGCGTTATGGCGAGGCGGATTTCACGGTCTCCGGCATCATCGGCGACGAGCCCGATCGCGTGGGTGAAGGCTTCACGCTCGGGCCAGTCGCGATCGTTTCGATGGAAGGGTTGCGGCGCACCGGACTGATCCAGCCCGGCAGTCTCTACGACAGCAAGTATCGCGTACGGCTGCCCGCCGGGAGCGATGCGCCTGCGCTCCGGGAGCAACTGGAGAAAGCCAATGCGCCGCTTGGCTGGTCGTTGAAGGATCACACGCGTGCGGCGCCCGGCGCCAATCGCTTCTTCGAGCGGATGGGGCAGTTCCTGTCGCTGATCGGGCTTGCCGCGCTGGTAATTGCGGGGATCGGCGTCAGCAACGGCGTCTCCTCCTATATAGCGCAGAAGCGCAGTGCGATCGCGACGCTGAAGGTGCTTGGCGCCAGCGGTGGCGATATTGCGCGGATCTACCTGCTGCAGATCGCGGCGGTCGGCGCGCTGGCAATCACGCTCGGGTTGATCGTCGGTGCGCTGGTGCCGCCGGGGATCGTCGCGGCGCTGGGGGACGTGCTGCCGGTGCGCCCCGGCTTCGCGATCCATCCCCTGCCGCTGGCGACGAGCGCGATCTACGGCGTGCTGATCGCGCTGGCCTTCACGCTGCCGCCGCTGGCGCGTGCGCGGACCCAGCCAGCGGCAGCGATCTTCAGGGCGCTGGTCGATCCGCGGCTGACGATCGACCGGCGGACGGCCCTGTGGGTGGCAGGGGCGGCAGCCGCTCTGATCGCGGTGGCATTGGGCACGTCGCGCGAGCCGTTGTTCTCGGCGGCCGTGCTCGGCGCAGTCGCCGGGGTGCTTCTGCTGCTGCTCGCGCTCGGCTGGGGTGTCTCGCGGCTCGCGCGGCGCTTGCCGCGCCCGCGTCGCCCGCTGTTCCGCCTTGCGCTCGGCAATCTCCATCGCCCGGGGGCGCAGACGAGCGCGCTGGTGGTGGCGCTTGGGCTGGCGCTGACCCTGTTCGTAACGCTGGCGGGCATCCAGACCAGCCTTGCGGCTGAGATCGAGCGGACGGTGCCGAAGAAGGCGCCGAACCTGTTCGTCCTCGACGTGCCCTCTGCGGATGCGCAGCGCTTCCGCGCTTTGGTGGACGAAACCGCGCCTGGCGCCGCGCTGAATGTCGTGCCCGCATTGCGCGCAACGATCGTCGCCTATGGCAAGCAGCGGGTGGCCGATCTGAAGGAAGTGCCCGAAGGCGCGTGGTTCCTCGGCCGTGAGCGCGGGGCGACCTATAGCGACGTGCTGCCAGAGGGGAGCGATCTGGTCGCCGGCCAATGGTGGCCGAAGGATTATGCCGGCCCGCCGCTCGTCTCGCTGGATGCTGAGGCGGCGAAGGTGCTGAACATCGGTGTCGGAGACACGCTGACAGTGAGCGTGCTGGGGCGCGAGACCGAGGCGCGGATCGCTTCGCTGCGCAAGATCAACTGGGACACGATGGGCTTCAACTACATCATGGTGTTCTCCCCCAACACGCTGGCCGCGGCGCCGCACAGCGTGACGGCGACGATCACCATGGACAAGGCGAGCGAGGGGCCGGTCACGCGGGCGCTGCTTGGCGCCTTTCCGGGCGCATCGGTGATCGCGGTGAGTGAGGTGATCGGGCAGGTGAGCTCGATCCTCGACCAGATGGCGCAAGCGATCGTGGCTGCAGCCTCGATCGCGATCCTGGCGGGGATCGCGGTGCTGGTGGGCGCGATCGCCGCGTCGCGCCAGTCACGCGCTTATGACAGCGTGATCCTGAAGACGCTCGGGGCGACGCGCTGGCAGGTGCTCGGCACGCAGGCGCTGGAATATGGTCTGCTGGCCGCGATCCTTGCGCTGGTTTCGTTGCTGCTGGGGATGACGGCGGCGTGGTTCGTGATCGTGCAGGTGTTCGATTTCGGTTGGGCGCCCGATTGGACCCGGGTGCTGGCGACATTGAGCGGCGGGGCGTTGCTGACGCTGGGGATCGGGCTTGCCGGTTCGCTGCCGTTGATGGCGCTGCGGCCTGCGCGGGCGCTCAGGACATTGTGAGGGGCGCTGAAGGCTCGATTGGAGGGCAGGCTTCACCCGAACCCCTCTCCTGACGGAGAGGGGCTTTATCGTGGATGTCAGCGGGTCGGGAAGGGCGTGTCGCCGCTATAGTCGTAGAAGCCGCGCTTGGTTTTCTTCCCGTACCAACCGGCCTCGACGTATTTCACCAGCAGCGGGGCGGGGCGGAACTTGGGATCGCCCGTGGTCTCGAATAATACGCGGGTGATTTCGAGGCAGGTGTCGAGCCCGATGAAGTCGGCCAGCGTCAGCGGCCCCATCGGGTGGTTGAGGCCCAATTGGCAGGCAAGGTCGATGTCGCGGACCGTCGCGACGCCCTCGCCCAGTGCGAAGCAGGCCTCGTTCAGCATCGGCATCAGGATGCGATTGACGATGAAACCCGGCGCGTCATTGGCGTGGACCACCGCCTTGCCGAGGGCGGTGGCATAGGTCTCGACCGTCTTCACCGTCTCGTCGGCGGTAGCGAGGCCGCGGATCACCTCGATCAGGCCCATGACGGGCACCGGATTGAAGAAATGCACGCCGATGAAGCGCGCCGGATCGGGCGAGGCCTGCGCCAGCCGGGTGATCGGGATCGACGAGGTGTTGGAGGCGAGGATCGCCTGATGGCCGAGCACCGTGCCGGCCTGCGCGAAGATCGCGCGCTTCACCTCCTCGCGCTCGGTCGCCGCTTCGATGACGAGGCTGCAGGATGACATGCCCTGGACGCCCTCGATCGGTTCGATCCGCGCCAGCGCCTGATCACGTGCCTGCGGATCGATCTTGCCCTTCTCGACCGCTCGATCGAGCTGCCGGGCGATGCCGGCCTTGCCCGCTTCCGCGCGTGCCTTGTCGACGTCGGTCAAAAGCACGCGATAGCCGGCCTGGGCGGAAACCTGTGCGATCCCCGCACCCATCTGCCCTGCGCCGATGATGCCGACTGCCTGCATGATTGTCTTCCCTTGTTCGAACTCACGAGCGGAGCGCTCTAGCCGGTTCGAGTTCGGATTGTCGAAGCGGAATGGCGCTCGGCGCCTCCCCTTTCGTCATGCTGAACTCGTTTCAGCATCCATGGTTGGGCTTGACCCGCGGCGGCTGAGTGCGCGGCACGGTGGATGCTGGGAGTATGGGGGAGCGCCGCGCTCTCCGCACGCGGAAAAGCGCTTACGCGGCCTTGCGCAGCTCCAGGCGATCCCAGATCTCGACCAGGGCGTCGGTCAGTTCCTGCATCATCGCTTCGCTGTGCGCCGGGCCGGGCGTGAAGCGCAGCCGTTCAGTGCCGCGCGGCACGGTCGGGTAATTGATCGGCTGAACGTAGATGCCGTATTCGGCGAGCAGCACGTCGCTGATCTTCTTCGCCTTCACCGGATCGCCGACCATCACCGGCACGATGTGCGTGTCCCCCACCATCACCGGCAGCCCGGCCTCGGTCATCATCGCCTTCAGCCGGCGGGCAGCAGCCTGCTGGCCCTCGCGCTCGACCGAGGAGCTCTTGAGGTGGCGCACGCTTGCTAGCACGCCGGCGACCAACACGGGCGAGAGCGAGGTGGTGAAGATGAAGCCGGGGGCATAGCTGCGGATGACGTCGATGATCGTCTTGTCCGCGGCGATATAGCCGCCCATCACGCCGAAGGCCTTGCCCAGCGTGCCTTCGATGATGGTCAGCCGGTGCGCGACCTCGTCACGCTCCGAGATGCCGCCGCCGCGCGCGCCGTACATGCCGACCGCGTGAACCTCGTCGAGATAGGTCAGCGCATTGTACTTGTCGGCAAGGTCGCAGATCGCCGCGATCGGGGCGACGTCGCCCTCCATCGAATAGACGCTCTCAAACGCGATCAGCTTGGGCGTCGCAGGATCGTCCGCGGCGAGCAGTTCCTCGAGATGCGCCAGATCATTGTGGCGGAACACGCGCTTCTCGCAGCCCGCGTTGCGGATGCCAGCGATCATCGAGGCGTGATTCAGTTCGTCCGAATAGATGATGCATCCCGGCAGCACCTTGGCGAGCGTCGCCAGCGTCGCCTCGTTCGAGACATAGCCCGACGTGAACAGCAGTGCGCCTTCCTTGCCGTGCAGGTCGGCGAGTTCAGCCTCCAGGTCGACATGGTAATGCGTGTTGCCGCCGATGTTGCGCGTGCCGCCGGAGCCGGCGCCGACGTCGTGCAGCGCCTCTTCCATCGCCGCGATCACCTTGGGGTGCTGGCCCATCGCGAGATAATCGTTCGAGCACCAGACGGTGATCGGCTTCGGGCCATTGTGGCCGGCGAAGCAGCGCGCGCTGGGGTAATGACCCTTGTTGCGCAGGATATCGATGAAGACGCGGTAGCGGCCTTCGGCGTGGAGACGGTCGATCGCCTGCGAAAAGGCGCGGGTGTAATCGACCGGCTTGGCCGAAAGAGCGTCGATGGACATGGGGCGCGCTTACTCTTCCCGACCCGCGGTTTCCAGCGGATTCGGGCTTTTTGAGTGATCGGCCGGGGCGCTAACTCAGATCCGCGGCTGCGGTTCCCGCTGCGCGGGCGGGTGATCAGAGCCGTTCGAGCCGGTCGAAGCCATAGCTGGCGAGCGCGCGTTCGAGGCCGGGGGCGATGTCTCCGGTAAACACCGCGAGGTCCGGCTGGGAGCGTGCGAATGTCTGCCCGCGCGTCAGATAGGCGATGCGCCGCGCAATGCCGGGGCCGCCGTCCACGAAGGTGATCGGGCGGTCGACGGCCCGGGCAAGCTCGTCGGTGAGGAGCGGGAAGTGAGTGCAGGCGAGCACCATCGTATCGATCTCGTCGGCGCCCGGTGCCGCCAGCATCGGCGCGATCGCGGTACGAACCTCGCCCGGCGAAATGGCGTCACCGCGAAGCTTCGCCTCGGCAAGGGTGACGAGTTCCGCCGAGCCGTAACGAATGACGCGGCAATCGGCGGCGAAGCGACTCGCGAGATCGTCGACATAGGCCTGGCGGACGGTGGCGGCAGTGCCGAGCACGCCGATGGTGCGGCTGCGGCTTGCTTCCGCCGCGGGCTTGATCGCAGGCACGGTGCCGACAATCGGCAGGTCGAGCGCCGCCCGCACCGCCCCGAGCGCGATGGTGGAGGCGGTGTTGCACGCGATCACGATCAGCCGCGGATCATAACGCTCGGCGAGCCGGCCGAGGAGCGCGGGCACCCGGCCGGCGATTTCCATTTCGCTGCGGATGCCATAAGGAAAGCCGGCGCTGTCAGCGACATAGACGAACCGCGCATCGGGCACGGCCGAACGGGCCGGGGCGGCGATCGACAGGCCGCCGACGCCCGAATCGAAGAACAGGATGGGGCGCGGATCGGACATGAAGCGCGCATTAGCCGCCGCATCCGGTTTGATACAGGTCAGTAGAAACGTGATGATCGTTGAGCTATCGTCATGAGCATCGGGAGGGATCGTACCTGAACACCGAGATCGTCTGGATGCCGCCCGTTGCGGCCGTTCTGCTTGGCTATCTGCTCGGCTCCATCCCGTTCGGCGTGCTGTTAACCAGATTCGGCGGCGCGGGAGACCTGCGCCAGATCGGTTCCGGCAACATCGGCGCGACCAACGTGCTGCGGACCGGTCGGAAGGGGCTGGCGGCGGCGACGCTGCTGCTCGATCTGGCCAAGGGCTGGGCGGCGGTGGTGATCGCATCGGCCATATTGCCGGACAACGAGCAGCTGGCGGCGGCTGGCGCGTTCATCGGCCACTGCTATCCGATCTGGCTGCGCTTCCGCGGCGGAAAGGGCGTGGCGACCTTCATGGGCATCGTGCTGGCGCTGCATCCGCCGCTGGGCCTGGTGTTCGCCGTGGTGTGGATCGGGATGCTTGCGCTGCTGCGTATCTCCTCGGTCGCCGGGATGACGGCGGCGGCGAGCGCGCCCGTGGGCGCCGCGGTGCTGGGGCGGTTCGATCTCGTGCCGCTGCTGTTCGCGCTGGCGCTGCTCGTGATCTGGAACCATCGCGCCAATATCGGGCGGCTGATCGAAGGGGCTGAGCCGCGCATTGGCGCGAAGCGTGGCTGATGCGGATCGCGCCGAGGATGGCCTCGATCGGCTTCGGCTGATCCGAACGCCGGGCATTGGCCCGGTCACCTATCGACAATTGCTGCGCCGCTTCGGCGATGCACGCCGTGCCATCGCGGCGGTTCCGGATCTGGCGCGGCGCGGCGGCGGACGGATGATTGCACTGGCCGATCCGGCGGTGATCAGCCGGGAGGTCGAGACCGTCGCGCGGCTGGGTGCCCGCCACCTGTTTCTTGACGATGCGGCATATCCGAGGTTGCTGGCCGAGCTCGATGACGCCCCGGCAGTGTTGACGGTGAGGGGCACCCTGCCGCCGGCCGAGCGCCCGCCGGTCGCAATCGTCGGCGCGCGAAATGCCTCGGCCGCGGCGTGCCGCTTTGCGCGCGGCATCGCCTATGACCTGGCGGCGGAAGGCGTGACGGTCGTCTCGGGCCTCGCGCGCGGGATCGATACGGCCGCGCATGTCGGTGCCGGCAGCGCGACCGTGGCGGTGATCGCAGGCGGCATCGACGTCATCTATCCGCCCGAGAACGCCGAGCTGCAGCGGCGGATTGGCGAGGAGGCGCTGCTCGTGGCGGAGATGGCGCCGGGGACGGAACCGCGCGCGCGGCACTTCCCGTATCGCAACCGGATCATCGCCGGATGGGCGCAGGGAACGCTGGTGGTGGAGGCGGCGCCCAAGTCCGGCTCGCTGATCACGGCGCGGCTGGCGAACGAGGCGGGGCGCGAGGTGATGGCGGTGCCCGGCAGCCCGCTCGATCCGCGCGCGCAAGGATGCAATCTGCTGATCCGGGAGGGCGCCACCCTGATCCAGAAGGCGGCAGACGTGATCGAACAGATCCGCCCGTTGGATGCGCGGCTGGTGCGATCGCCGCCCACTTTCTTCGAGGCTGAGCCGGCGGCCGATGCGGACGACAGCGCCCGGCGCCTGGTCACCAACCTCTTAGGCCCGGTGGCGGTCTCGATCGACGAGGTCATCCGCCAATCCGGCGTGTCGGCACCGATCGCGCAGATGGTGCTTCTGGAACTGGAGCTAGGCGGTCGGCTGGAACGCCACGCCGGCGGCCGCGTCAGCCTGCAGGGTTAACCATGATCTCGGCTGCAACGCGTTAGGCGCTCAACAGATTTTGTGTCATGGCTCCCCGGGGAGAGTGACGGCAGGAGCGCGCAATCGCTGATCAGCCGTCATTGTCGGGGAACCTCGATGAGTGCGATGAGCTCTTTCACCGCACCCCGATAGGACGGAAGCTCGTTTTGGATACGACACGCGAACTCATTGCCTATGGTTTGATCGGGCTGACGATCGTCACCCTGGTTCCCTGGATCGGCGTCACGCTGGTCCGGCGGAAGCGCCGCAAGCTGCGGCTGCAGGGCATCAAACGCTACGGCCATTAAGCGCCGCGCCGTTATGGCGGCGCTTTCCTGATCCTCATCGGACGGATTGATCGTCGCCGCGCGCGCTGATTCTGCGCGCGTGTGCACTCGCCGACAAAAAAAGGCCCGGTACGAGTACCGGGCCCAAGTGGCGTCCGCAGGAGGAACATCGTTTGGGGAACCGGCCGCAGCTGGCCCCCAATCTCGTCAATAATTGTAGGCGCGCTCGCCATGCTCGCCGAGGTCGAGGCCTTCGCGCTCCACCTCTTCGCTGACGCGCAGCCCGGTCACTGCCTTGGCAACGGTAAAGGCGATCCCCGAGCCAACACCTGCCCAGGCAACCGAGATTGCGACCGCGACCACCTGGGTCACCAGCTGCGGGCCGAGGGCATAGTCAGCAGCGCCCGGGCCGCCGAGGCCCGGCAGCATGGTGAAGGCGGTGCCGATCGACCCGACGATGCCGCCGATGCCGTGGATGCCGAAAGCGTCAAGAGAATCGTCGAGGTTGAGCTTGGGCTTCACCGCGACGACGAAATAGGCGCAGATGATCGCGGCGATCGCGCCGAGCAGGATCGCGCCGAACGGGCCGGAATTGCCGGCCGCCGGTGTCACCGCCACCAGGCCCGCGATGGCACCAGAGCAGGCGCCGAGCAGCGAGGCCTTGTGGCCCAGCATCCGCTCGGTCAGCATCCAGAACAGGACGCCAGCAGCAGTCGCGACGAAGGTGTTGATCATGGCAAGAGCGGCCGAGCCATTGGCTTCCAGCGCGGAGCCCGCATTAAAGCCGAACCAGCCCACCCAGAGGAGGCCCGTGCCGATCAGCGTCATGACCAGCGAGTGCGGGGCCATGATGTCCTTCTTGTACCCGAGGCGCGGCCCGATGATGATCGCGCCCACCAGAGCCGAGATGCCGGCGTTGATGTGGACGACCGTGCCACCGGCGAAATCGAGCGCGGCCGGCTCCCAGTTGAAGAGCAGGCCGTTGCCCGCCCACACCATATGGGCGATCGGGAAATAGACGATCGTCAGCCACACGAGGGCGAAGACCATGAGGCCGGAGAACTTCATGCGTTCGACAAGACCGCCGATGACCAGGCTGACGGTGATCGCCGCGAACGTCATCTGGAACGCGATAAAGACATATTCGGGAATGACGACGCCATCGGTGAAGGTGGCGGCAGTCGAATCCGGCGTGACGCCGGCGAGGAACAGCTTGTTGAACCCGGCGATAAAGGCGTTGCCGCCGTCACCAAAGGCCATGGTGTAGCCGTAGATCACCCAGATGATCATGGCGAAGCTGGCTACCGCGATGACCTGAGTGAGCACCGACAGCATGTTCTTGGTGCGAACGAGGCCGCCGTAGAACAGCGCGAGACCCGGCACGATCATCGTCATGACGAGGACGGTCGCCACCATCATCCAGGCAGTGTCGCCCTTGTTCGGAACGGGCGCGGCGGCGGGCGCCTGAGCCCAGGCGGGCAGCGCGGCCAACGCCGCGGCGCCGAGGCCCAGGGCGCCGGCAATCTTCAATGCTTGCTTCATGCTCATCCCCCCTCAGAGCGCCGTGTCGTCGGTTTCACCGGTGCGGATGCGCACCGCCTGACCGACATCGAGGACGAAGATCTTGCCGTCGCCGATCGCGCCGGTATTCGCCGATGACTGGATCGCCTCCACGACCCGGTCCGCCAGGTTGGCGGCGCAAACGACCTCGATCTTGATCTTGGGCACCATGTTGGTGCTGTATTCGGCCCCGCGGTAGATTTCGGTCTGGCCCTTCTGCCGGCCGAACCCCTTGACCTCGGTGACCGTCATCCCCGCCACCCCGATCGTGGTGAGCGCTTCCCTCACCTCGTCGAGCTTGAACGGCTTGATGATGGCTATGACCAGTTTCATCGCGCCCCCTTTCCCGTTACCCGGGGGCACCCCTCGCAACCGTCGTGCCAAGTGCAACCAGACGGTAACAGAGCCGAAACGTTGATGAAGGCGCGTTAGTTTTTGTGCAGATGCGGTGTTCTGCTCAAGAATCAGGCAGCATTGATCACCGTCTGCGCACGAGCGACATCGTCTTCGTCGACCATCACCCGCACGGGAATGAGCAGCCAGCTGCCATCGGCAATCGACGCGCCGCCATCGAAGGCAAGTGCGGCTATGCCTTCGCTTTCCAGGCGGCCAACGATGATATTGGCAAGGTTACGATCGTAGCGGCCGACTTCGACGAGGCTCATGGTTGTTGAACGAATTGCTTGCTCGATTGGTCCGGCCGGGAGCGAAGACTAGACCGCAGCACCCGGCAGCGCGTCCGGCAGGCGGGTCGGCAGGCCGTCGATGCTCTTGCCCTCGGCCGAGCGCCAGTAATCCAGCCGCTCCTCGTCGCTGTACTTCGCATTATACTTGTTGAGCGTGTCCCGCGGGCGATCGAGCGTCATCTGCGGCACGCCCCAGCCACACGACGTTTGCACCTGATCGATGGCGACGACGAAGATCTGGCGCGTGCCGGGCAAGGCGGTGAAATGCGCGTGAAGTGCGCCCCACTCGGGGTCCTGCGGCAGTACGGCCCGCCCGCGGCCATAGATGCGGAAGATCAACGCCGGCTGATCAAAGGCGCAGAACATGATGGTGATACGCCCGTCCGCGAGCAGGTGCGCATTGGTCTCGTTCCCCGAACCGACCACGTCGAGGTACGCGACGGTGCGATCGTCGAGCACGCGGAAGCTGTCCATGCCCTTGGGGCTGAGGTTGATCCGCGTTCCTTCCGCCGCAGTGGCGACGAAGAACACCGGCTGACGCTCAACGAACGTACGATGCGCTTCAGTGAGGGCGGGGAAGAACTCGGCCATGGGGAACGCTCCGTTCGTTGACGCGCTGTCGCAGTGCGCATAAACTTTGCGCATGAAGCATGATCCCCTCGTCACCGGCAAGCGCAAATCGGTGAACTTGTCGGTGGACGAGGGCGTCGTTGCTGCAGCGCGCGCCGCTGGCATCAATCTCTCGCGTGTTACCGAGGCTGCGTTGCGCGCCGAGATCCAAGCCGAGCGGGAACGCCGCTGGAAGGAGGAGAATGAGACGGCGATCGCCGAGTTCGCCGAATGGTATGCGCGTGAGGGAGATCCCCTGACCGAGCTTCGTATTCGCTGATGGCGCAGTTCGATGTCTATCGCGTACGCGGCGGCGGGCTTGTGGTGGATTGTCAGTCGAATTTGCTCAGTGCGCTGCCGACTCGTTTCGTAGCGCCATTGAGGCATACGGACGCACAGCCAATCGATCGGTTGAACCCGACCTTCCGGATCAATGGACGCGACTATGCGATGATCACGCAGCTAGCTGGCGCGATCGATCGGCTGGCAATTGTTGAAACCATCGCCTCGGTTTCCGAGCGTGAATTCGACGTCAAGGGCGCGCTAGACCTCTTGATCATCGGCTTCTGACGTCAGGCGGCGGTGCCGCCCACCGTCAGTCCGCCGACCAGCAGCGTGGGCTGGCCAACGCCGGCGGGCACGCTCTGCCCGCCCTTGCCACACATGCCGACGCCCTCGTCGAGCGCGAAGTCGTTGCCGACGCCAAGCACCTTGGTGAGCACGGTCGGGCCGTCGCCGATCAGCGTCGCGCCCTTGATCGGCGCGCCGATCTTGCCGTTCTCCACCTTGTACGCCTCGGTGCAGGAGAAGACGAACTTGCCCGACACGATATCGACCTGGCCGCCGCCGAAGGATTTGGCAAAAATGCCGTTCTTGACGCGGCTGAGCAATTCGGCGGGATCGTCGTTGCCGGCCTTCATGAAGGTGTTGGTCATGCGCGGCATGGGCGCGTGGGCGAACGACTCGCGGCGCCCGTTGCCGGTCGGCTCGACGCCCATCAGGCGGGCGTTGAGACGATCCTGCATGTAGCCTTTGAGGAAGCCATCCTCGATGAGGATCGTTTCGCGCGTCGGCGTGCCCTCGTCGTCGATCGTCAGCGAACCGCGGCGATCGCGGATCGAGCCATCGTCCACCACCGTCACGCCGCGCGCGGCGACCTGCTCGCCGATGCGGCCGGAGAAGGCGCTGGTGCCCTTGCGGTTGAAATCGCCTTCCAGGCCGTGGCCGATCGCCTCGTGCAGCAACACGCCCGGCCAGCCCGGCCCGAACAGCACGGTGAACTCGCCGGCGGGTGCCGCCACGGAATCGAGGTTGACCAGCGCCTGTGCCAAGGCCTCGTCGATCGCGCGATTCCACGTCGCCTCGTCAAACAGCGATTCGTAGAGGTAGCGGCCACCGATGCCGAAGGTGCCCGTTTCGCGGCGGCCGTTCTGCTCCACCACGATCGAAACGTTAAGGCGCACCAGCGGGCGAACGTCGGTCGCGACGAAGCCGTCGGGGCGGACGACCTCGACCACGCTCCACGAGCCCGAGAGGCTGACCGAAACCTGCGCCACGCGCGGATCGCGTGCACGGGCGGCGGCGTCGATCGTCTGGCACAGGTTTACCTTGTCGGCGAAAGGCACGAGATCGAGCGGATCGCCGTCGGTATAGAGCCGCTGATTAGTGCCGGTCGGCGGGCCAGCCTTGGGGCCGCTCGAAGGATCGATCAGCTGCATCGTCTCTGCCGCGCGCTTGATCGCGGCTTCCGACAATTCGCTGGCGTGGGCGAAGGCAGTCATCTCGCCCGACACGGCACGCAGGCCGAAGCCGGAATGCGTGTCGTAGCTCGCGGTCTTCAGCCGGCCATCGTCGAAGCCGAATGCTTCGGACTTGCGGTACTGGAGGTACAGTTCGCCATCATCGGCCTTGCCGAGCGCGCTGGCGGTGAGCGCCTTGGCAGCTTCAGGGTCCAGCGTGTCGCGGTAAAGAAACGAGCGGGGATCGGTCGCGGTCATCCCCGGAATGTAGGGCGTCGCGCGGCGATGGCAAATGTTCGCTGCACGCTGGCTTCGCCGCGCGCTGCGGTCTTAGCGGCCTGCGCCGTCGCCGTGATCGGGAAGCTGGGACTGGTCCGCGCCGTCGGCCGGGCCGCCGATCAGCACGAAGCGGCGATCGCAGTAACCGCAATCGACATAGCCGGTCTCGTCGATCTCCAGCCATACGCGCGGGTGGCCGAGCGCGGCGGGCAAGCCGGCATGAGCGCCGTCGCAAGCAACGCGGTGGTGCGAGACGCGGGTGACTTCGGGCGGCGGCAACATGGGCCCGCGTTAGCAAGGCCGCGGATCACGATCAATCGCCCCATGGATTTCACGCGCCGGCAGGCCTAACCCAGCCGGCATGACCGACGCCGCGATCGCCATCCGTGACTTGTGCAAGACCTATGAGGGCGGCAAGCGCGCGCTCGACGGCGTCAGCTTCGATGTGCCGCAGGGGACGATATTCGGCCTGCTGGGGCCGAACGGCGCCGGTAAGTCGACGCTGATCAACATCCTGGCGGGGCTGGTGAACAAGACCAGCGGATCGGCCTCGATCTGGGGCTTCGACATCGATGCCCATCCGCGCAATGCCAAGGCGTCGATCGGCATCGTCAATCAGGAGATCCTGTTCGATCCCTTCTTCACGCCCGTCGAAACGCTGGAGATCCAGGCGGGGCTCTACGGGATTCCCAAGGCGCAGCGCCGATCGATGGAGTTGCTGCGTGCCGTGCATCTGGAGGACAAGGCGAAAGCTTATGCCCGGACGCTCTCGGGCGGCATGAAACGGCGGCTGATGGTGGCGAAGGCGATGGTTCATTCGCCGCCGGTGCTGGTGCTCGACGAACCGACCGCGGGCGTCGACATCGAGCTTCGCCAGCAATTGTGGGCCTATGTCCGCGAATTGAACGCGGGCGGCGTCACGGTGGTGCTGACGACGCACTATCTCGAGGAAGCCGAGGAACTGTGCGACCGGATCGCGATCATCAATCACGGCACGGTCGTCGCCAACGAGCCGACGCGCCAGCTGCTGAGCAGGGCGCAGGAAAAGGTGGTGGACGTGACCGTCGAGCGTGACGTGACGGCGCTACCGGAGGCGGCGTGCTTCCAGAAGATCGCGCTGAAGGGCGATCGCACGCTGTCGATCACCTATTCCAAGGATCAGGTGAACGCCGGCGAGGTGCTGGCAGCGGTGCAGGGCGCCGGCTTTGGGATCGTCGACGTTTCGACTCGCGAGGCGGACTTGGAGGACGTGTTCCTTAGTCTGACCCGCAGCGCGGCGTAACGACAGCGCACGGCTGCCGCGCCGCCGGCGCTCAATGCTTCTTCGGCTTGAGGTGCATCAGCCCGGCGATGATGCCGCCGACGATAATGCCGAGGACCGCGGACAGGCCGGCATTCACTATCCAGGAAGCAATGCCGCCGATCGAGGGCAGGGCGTGCGACGCCAATTCGCTGGCGTGCTCGATCCACGTGGGCACCGGCGTCAGGTGAAATTCGTGCAGGCCGTGGACGATGATCTGCCCGCCCACCCATAGCATGGCGGCGGTGCCGATGATGCCGAGCGCGCTCAGCACCTTGGGCATGGCGGCGACCAGCCCGCGGCCGACCGCCTGCGTTCCTGCATTGTCACGCTTGGCCAGCGCCAAGCCGATGTCGTCCATCTTCACGATCAGCGCGACGACGCCATAGACACCAACGGTGATGGCGATGCCGACGAGCGCCAGCGCAATTGCCTGGTTGAGGATCGATTGGTCGGAAAGCTCCGCAAGCGCGATCGCCATGATCTCGCCGGAGAGAATGAGATCAGTACGGATTGCGCCGGCGACCTGGCGATCCTCAAGCAGCTTGGGATCGCTGATCTCGCACGCTTCCTCGCCATGGTGCTCGCCCGACACCGCTTCGATGATCTTTTCTGCGCCTTCGAAACAGAGGAACGCGCCGCCTGCCATCAGGATCGGGGTAATCGCCCAGGGCGCAAATGCGGAGAGGACGAGGGCCGCAGGCAGCAGGAAGATGAGCTTGTTGCGCAGCGAGCCGAGCGCGATCTTCCAGATAATCGGCAGTTCGCGTGCCGGCGACAGGCCGGTGACGTAGCGCGGCGTGACCGCGGTATCGTCGATCACCACGCCAACTGCTTTGGACCCGGCCTTGGCGGAAGCGCCAGCGACGTCATCGAGACTGGCAGTCGCCAGCTTCGCGAGCGCCGCAATGTCATCAAGCAACGCGACCAAGCCACCGGCCATGCGCTTATTTCCCCCTGAAGATGGTCAGACTCGCCATCGCCGACGTTGAGCGCACGGGCAAGCGACTCGTTCCGGCCGGCCGAGCGCAAAAAAAGGGCCGACCCCGTGAGGGATCGGCCATGAAAGTTTTTAGGAGAGGATGCCTGAAAGGCCCGATCCTTGTGCATCGCAGCATGATGTTCCGCAAGTGCAAAACGATTCCGCCAAATTGCAATTCCTGCAATCGTCGCCGGTCGACATCGCTGCTCGTCATCGCCACAAAGGGGAAATGACGCTTCCGCCCGCACCGATCGCCGCTACCCGCCCGCACGAGTTCACCACCCATGGCACGACTATCGCCGATCCGTGGGCTTGGCTGAAGGATCCAAATTACCCCGACGTTAGTGACAAGGACGTGCTCGCCTATCTCGAGGCGGAGAACGCTTATTTCGAGGCCGCGATGGCGCCGCACCGGCCGCTGGTCGACCGGCTGTACGAAGAGATGAAGGCGCGCATCAAGGAGGACGAATCCTCGGTGCCGCAGAAGGACGGCGACTGGCTGTACTGGACAGCGTACGAAACCGGCGGCCAGTATCGCAAATGGTGGCGCAAGCCCGTCGCGGGCGGCCCGGACGAGCTGTTGCTCGACGAGCCGGCGCTGGCCGAGGGCAAGGAATATTTCCGGCTGGGCGCTTTCGCCGTGTCGAACGACGGCATGAAGCTTGCCTATGCGATCGACGACAATGGATCGGAACGCTTCACCATCCATGTCAAGGATCTGGGGACCGGCGAGTTGCTTCCCGACACGATCCCCGGGATGCTGTCCGACATCGTGTGGACCGCGGATGACAGCGGCTTCCTTTATGGCCTCGCCAACAAGGAGTGGCGGACGGACAATGCGCGGCTGCACCGGCTGGGCACTGACCCGGCCGAGGATGTCGAGCTCTACCATGAGGATGACGAGGGCTACCGCGTCGCGGTGGCGGAGACGAGCGACCGGCGCTGGATCGTGATCGCGACCGGCGATCACGTGACGAGCGAGGTGCGGCTGCTGCCCGCCGCCGATCCGCTGGCGGCGCCGATCCTGGTTGCGCCGCGCAAGCCCGGCCGGGAATATGACGTCGACACCCATGGCGACACGCTGTTCATCCACACCAATGACGTGGATCCGATGTGGCGGCTCGTCACCGCGCCGATCAGCGCGCCGGGCGAGTGGCGCGAGCTGATCGCACCGTCGAAGCATTTCTACATGACGGGCGTCGAGTGCTACCGTGACTTCTTCGTCGTGGAAGGGCGCGAGGACGGGCTCGATCAGGTGGCGGTCCACCGCTACGACGCGCCGACCGAGGGAAAGCGGATCACCTTCCCGGAGGCGAGCTATGCCGCCGGCCTCGGCGACAATCCCGAGCATGACCAGACGGTGCTTCGTCTCGGCTATGAGTCGATGGTCACGCCCGGCACCGTCTATGACTATGACACCGCGACGGGCACGCTGACGACGCTGAAGGTGCAGGAGATCCCGTCGGGCTATGATGCGGACAAGTATCGCACCGAGCGGCTGCATATCACCGCGCGCGACGGCACCGACGTGCCGGTTTCGATCGTCTATCCGGCGGACTTTCCGAAGGACGGCAGCCGGCCGCTGTTCCTTTATGCCTATGGCGCCTACGGCCATGCCATCCCCCCTGGCTTCTCGACGGGGCGGCTGTCGCTGCTCGATCGCGGCTTCGCCTATGCCATCGCGCATATCCGCGGCGGCGACGATCTCGGCCAGCAATGGTATCATGACGGCAAGCTCGAGAAGCGCACCAACACGTTCAACGACTTCGTCGACGTGGCGCGCGGCCTGATTGCCGGCGGCTGGACGAGCGAGGGGAAGATCGCGATCGCCGGCCGTTCCGCTGGCGGCGAGCTGATGGGGGCGGTGGTGAATTCCGATCCCGAATTGTGGGGCGCGGTGATCGCGGACGTGCCGTTCGTCGACGTGCTCAACACGATGATGGACGAAAGCCTGCCGCTGACGCCGGGTGAATGGCCCGAATGGGGCAATCCGATCACCGATCCCGCCGCGTTCGAGCTGATCCGCAGCTACAGCCCCTATGACAATGTGCGCCCGCAGGCGTACCCGCCTTTGTTCATCTCCGGCGGCCTCAACGACCCCCGCGTCACTTATTGGGAGCCGGCAAAATGGGCGGCGAAGCTGCGCGCGACCAAGACCGACGATAATATCCTGTTGCTCAAGACCAACATGGGCGCTGGCCATGGCGGCAAATCGGGCCGGTTCGAGAGCCTGCGCGAGGCCGCAGAGGAACATGCGTTCGTGCTGTGGCAGCTGGGCGTGGAGGAGTGAGCAGCGGCCAGCCCCGGACGCCTGATGGTACCGTTGCCGTCGTTCGCGCCCGACTGTCGATGCGGGCGGCGAGCGCATGACGATCGAGGCGATCGTCGCGCGCTGGGGGGTGGCAGCGGTGTTCGCCGGGGTTGTGCTGGAAGGGGAAACCGCGGTGATCGCGGGCGGGCTGATCGCGCATCAGGGGCTTGCCTCCTGGCCGGCGGTGTTCCTGGCCGCCGCCATCGGCTCCTTCCTCGCCGATCAGTTCTTCTTCGCCGCGGGCCGCCGGTATCGCGATCGGCCGATGGTGCAGCGCTGGATGAAGCAGCGCGCCTTTGCCAAGGCGTTGCAGCTGCTGGAGCGCTATCCGGTCGGCTTCATCTTCGCCTTCCGCTTCCTCTATGGTTTTCGCACCGTCAGCCCGATCGCGATCGGCACCAGCAAGGTGCCGACGGCTACCTTCGTCGCCGTGAATGCCGCGGCGGCGGCACTTTGGGCTGGGGTCTTCACCGCGCTGGGCTATTGGTTCGGCGAGGCGGTGACCGAGATGGCGGGACGGCTCCAACCCAGCCGCCAGACGTTGTTGGCCGGCGTGGCGGTGCTCGCGGGCGGCTTCGCGATCTTCCAGCTCGTGCGTTGGTGGAAGGGACGATGAGCTTCACCAAGACCTTCACGGCGGCGCCCGACGACATCGACGAGCTCGGCCACGTCAACAACGCCGTCTGGGTGCGCTGGGTGCAGGAACTGGCGGTGGCGCATTGGGAGACGGTGGCGCCGGCGGAGCATCGCGCCGAATACATCTGGGTCGTGACGCGGCACGAGATCGACTATCGCGGCAACCTGCCAGCCGGGGCCACCGCCCTGGGCGAGACCTGGGTGCCTGAGCCGCCGCGCGGCGCGCGCTTCGACCGGCATTTCTGCTTCACCGCTGACGACGGACGCGTGCTAGTGGAGGGCATTACGACCTGGGCGCTGATCGATCGCGCAACGGGACGCCTGCTGCGCGTACGGCCCGGGATAGCGGCGCCTTTTCTCAATTCCTGAAGCTTGTCGCGGCGAGCCGGCTGCCCCAGAAAGCGCGCGGCCGGGCAACGCCCGGTAATTCGCTCTAGGGGAGAGGATCAATGTTCAGTCACATGATGGTCGGGTCGAACGACATCGGCCGATCGAAGAAATTCTATGACGCGCTGTTCGCGTCGGTCGGTGGGCGCCCGGCGATCGAGGACGATCGCGGCAGGTTGATCTACATGCACAATGGCGGCCTGTTCCTGGTCACCAAGCCGATCGACGGCCAGCCTGCGACCCATGCCAACGGCGGCACGATCGGTTTCGCGATGGACGGACCGGAGCAGGCTGATGCGTGGCACAAGGCTGGTGTCGAGGCTGGCGGCACCGCGATCGAGGATGCGCCGGGCGTGCGCTCGGGCGCGGCAGGCAATCTGTACCTCGCCTATCTGCGCGATCCGGACGGCAACAAGCTTTGTGCCATGCACCGCATGCCGGCCTGACGGCCACGCCTTACCGCCACGTCCGCCCAAGGGCGTGGCGGCAGGGTGCTATAGCGCGATCCGGCGCGTCAGCCCGATTGCGTCCAGAAACGCCTCGTCATGGCTCACCACGAGCAGCGCGCCGTCATACGCGTTGAGCCCGCCTTCCACGGCGGCGATCGATTCCATGTCGAGGTGGTTGGTTGGCTCGTCGAGCAGCAGCAGCGGGGGCAGCGTCGGCCCGCCAAGGACGCAGGAGAGGCCCGCACGCAGGCGCTGCCCGCCGCTCAACGAGCCCACCTCCTGGTCCGCAGCCTCGGCGCGAAAGCCGAAGCGTGCGAGGGAGGCGCGGCAGGCGTTGTTGCCGATGCCCGGATTGAGCCGCGCGAAGTTCGCCGCGATCGTTGCCTGAGGATCGAGCAGGCTCACCTGTTGGTCGAACATCGCGAACGGCACATGCCGGGTCACTTCGCCGGCGGTCGGCAGCAATCGGCCAGCGATGAGCGCCAGCAGGGTCGACTTGCCGGTGCCGTTTGCGCCCGTGAGCGCGATGCGCTCCGGCCCGACGATCGAAAACGATATACCGCTCAGCACCGGTGAGCCGGGCTCATAGCTGAAGGCAAGGTCGCTCGCATCGAGTACGCGCTGGGAAGGGGCAAGGCCCGTCGGGGCCAGCGAGACGGCCAGCGGCACCACGCGCTCCAGGCGGCTGGCAGCATCTGCCGCGTCGCGCTGCGCCGCGGTGATCTGGCGCTCGGCGAGGCGCGCAGTGTCGCCGCCGCTTTTCTCCGCGCGATCACGACGCTTGCCGAGCAGGATTAGCGGCATGCCGCCGCGCGCCGCCTGGCGGCTGCCTGCTGAATCGCGGCGTTGCTGGCGCTCGGCGCTGTGCTGTGCCTGGCGTTTCACCGCGGCGAGGTGTCGCTCGGCGACGAGCGCGTCATGCTCTGCTGCTTCCTGCTCGAGCGCCTTGCGCGCGCGATAGGCGCTCCAGTTGCCGCCGTAGCGGCTGGCGCCAAGCGAGGTGAGTTCGACGATCGCGTCCATCTCCTCCAGCAGCGCACGGTCGTGGCTGACAACGATCGCACCACCGCGCCACTTGTGGAGCAGGGTGCGGACGGCCGCGCGGCCATCGGCGTCGAGATCGTTGGTCGGCTCGTCGAGCAGCAGGAAATCGGGCGCGGCAAATATCGCGCCTGCCAAAGCGGCGCGCGTCCGCTGCCCGCCGGAGAGGCTTGCGAGGCGGGTTTCGAGCGGTGCCTCTAGGCCGCACTCCGCGAGTGCTTCGGCCGCACGAGCCTCGATCGTCCAGTCGATCTCGGCAAGCTCGTCCGCGCTCGCCGCGCCACTGAGGCCGCGGTTCATCGCGGCGAGGCTGTCGCGGATGCCCATGAGGTCGGCGATCGTCTCGCCGCCGCCGATGTCGTTCGACTGTCGCAGGCGGGCGATGGTGCCATTCGCGATTACCCGGCCGGCGGCCGGCGCGATCTCGCCGGCAAGCAGCTTCAGCAGCGTGCTCTTGCCGGTGCCGTTTCGCCCGACGATGCCGGTGCGTTCGGGGACGAAGCTTAGATCGAGGTCACGGAGGACTGGTCGCCCGTCAGGCGTGGACCAGCAGAGTGCGGCAGTAGAGAGGGAGATCGGCACGGGCATGAACTTTCCTGGCGGCAAGGCGGGGCGTTGCGGTCAGGAGGAGGTTCATGGCTGGTCGTTCCCTTCGTTGAGCGGGGATTGTACGTGTTACGCGCGGGTCAGGCAAACGCGCGAAAAGAGCCGGCTGCGAGGAGGCTAGCGCTTCACCCCACGTCGCGCGCGAAGCTCGGCACGTCGGCCGGGATCTCCACCCACGGCAGCTTCGAATCCGTCCAGACGTGGATCGTCGGGGTGAAGGCACCGGCATTGTCGGCGGTGCCAGCCTTGATCGCGACGATCGCCGGGTTGGCCGTGATGACCGAGCGGATCGGGGAGCCGCAGTCTGCGCAGAACTCGCGCAGCACCGGCTTGCCGCTGGTCGTTGCCTTGTCCTCGTAAGCCTTGATCGGGCCCTCGATCGCCACTGCGGGTGCCGCAGCGACGATATTGACGGAAAAGGCGGCGCCCGATTGTGCGCGGCAATTGGTGCAGTGGCAGGCCGCGACGGCGAGCGGCGCGCCGTCGATCCGCCACGTGACCGCGCCGCAATTGCACCGGCCGGTTGCGCCTTGTTCCGCCATGTTTCTCTCCAGGCTTATGCTGCGGTTTCGCCATGCCATAGCGTTGCGGCTCCGGCCGGACATTGAACCGGAGGATGATCCGGTCAAGCTGTCAGTTGACGCGGCGGCCAATGAAGGTGACGCTACGGCATGGATCTTTCCCTCTCGCCCGCCGAGGAGGCTTTCGCCGCCGACGTCCGCCGTTTCTTCGCCGAAGAATATCCGCAGGACATCCTCGCCCTGCTGCGCGCCGGGCGGAAGCTTGGTCGCGACGATCATATTCGCTCGCAACAGGCGCTGAACGCCAAGGGCTGGCTGGGTGTCGGCTGGCCGGCGGAACATGGGGGCCCTGGCTGGACGCCGGTGCAGCGCTATCTGTTCGAGCAGGAGCTGGAGCTGGCCGGCGCGCCGTCGATCATCCCGATGGCGGTGATCTACATTGGCCCGATCATCTGCGCCTTCGGCACGCCCGAGCAGCAGAAGCACTGGCTGCCTGACATCCTGGAATCGCGCGCGATGTGGGCGCAGGGCTATTCCGAGCCGGAATCGGGATCGGACCTCGCCTCACTGCGGATGAGCGCGGTGCGTGATGGTGACGATTACATCCTCGACGGCACGAAGATCTGGACGTCGGGCGCACATTGGGCGGACTGGATCTTCTGTCTGGTGCGCACCGAGAAATGCGAGCGCAAGCAGGACGGGATCTCGATGATCTGCGCCGATATGCGCACGCCGGGGATCACCGTGCATCCGATCATCACGATTGACGGCTCGCACGAGCTGAACCGGGTGGAGTTCGATCAGGTGCGCGTGCCCGCCCGCAACATGATCGGCGAGGCGGGGAAGGGGTGGCATTATGCCAATGTGCTGCTTGCGGCGGAGCGTGTTTCCTACGCGCATATCGGGCGAAAGCGCGCCGATCTGGCCGAACTGCGCCGTGTCGCGGCGACCCTGCCGGGGGCGTTCGCAGCCACCATGGCAGAGGAGCCGCTGTTCGCCCGGCGGATGGCGCTCGCCGAGATGAAGCTTGGCGCAGTGGAAATCTCGGTGCTGCGCGTGCTGTGCGGTGACGCGGCGCCAGCGGCCGTATCGGCGCTGAAGATCGCCTGTACGGAGCTGGCGCAGGAGATCACCGAATTGTGGGTGGAGCTTGCCGGCAGGGACCGGGCAGTGGTGGCGGATCGGAGCCTTGCGGGCTGGCAGGACGTGGCGCCGGAGGCTCTGCCCTTCGCCGTGCCGCGCACCGCATCCTATCTCTTCGAGCGCGCGCAGACGATCTACGGCGGCGCGACCGAGATCCAGAAGACGATCGTGTGGCGCGCGCTGGACCGCGCCAATGCAGCGCTGTCGTGAGAGGTCTGTGATGATCAAGCTGATCTTCTGCCTGCGCCGCCGCCCTGAGATGTCGCGAGAGGACTTCCAGGCTTATTGGCGTGGTCATCATGCGCCGTTGGTAGCCGGGTTCGCGGAGGTGCTGCGTATCCGCAAATACGTGCAGAGCCACAGCATCGATGATCCGCGCCTCGCCAGTCCGGTCAATGCCCGCGGCACGGTAGTGCCGCCCTACGACGGGGTGGCGGAGCTCCACTTCGACAGCGTCGAGGACGTGATCGCGGCGGGCGAGACGAAGGAGGGGCGGGACGCGGGGCGAGCGCTTCTGGAGGATGAGGGCAAGTTCATCGACCTCCCCAATTCTCCGCTGTTCTGGGTCGAGGAACATCAGATCGTCTGACCGGCTGCGCTGCGCCGATAACGCCTTCACGGGATCACGCCACGATGGATTTTTCCTTCACGCCGGAACAGGAACAGCTGCGCGCGTCGCTCGGCAACTACCTGCGCGACCATCATGATTTCGCGGCGCGCCAGGCGGCGGTGGCGTCGGAAAGTGGCCGGAATGCAGGACTTTGGGCGGATTTTGGCGAGCGGCTGGGGCTGTTTGCACTGGCCGAGGCGCCGGACCCGTTCGACCTGCTCGTGGTGATGGAGGAGCTGGGCGCGGCGCTGGTGACGGAGCCGTTCCTGGAGACGGTGGTGACCGCCGCGGCGCTGCTGCGGCAGGTTGGAGGTGAGCGGGCAGGGGCGCTGCTGAAGGCAATTCAGGGCGGCGGGGAGACGGTGGTTTTCGCCGGAAGCGAGCCGAAAACCCGGTTTTTCTCGTACGCAGACGGTACGCGCGCGGTGCGTGATGGTGATGATTGGCGCATCGATGGTGCGAAATCGACCGTGATGGCGGCGCAATGGGCATCGATGTTCCTGGTCAGCGCGGCGACACCGTCCGGCACGTCATTGTTCGCGGTTTCGCCAGACGCACCGGGCGTGATGTTGCATCCCTATCGCACCATCGACGGCCGGCGCGCGGGCGACGTTCGGCTGACGAACGTGCGCGTTGGCGCGGCGGACCTGCTGGGCGAGGAGGGCGGCGCGCTGCCGGCGATCGAGGCGGCGGCGGATGCGACGATCGCGGCGCTGTGCGCGGAGGCGCTTGGCGTGATGCGCCGGATCCTGAGCGACACGATCGCCTATACCCGCGAGCGGCGGCAGTTCGGCCAGTCGATCGCCGGCTTCCAGGCGCTGCAGCACCGCATGGTCGACATGTTCATGAAGATCGAGATGGCGACATCCGCGACCTATCTGGCGACGATGAAGCTTAATGCGCCGGCGGACGAGCGCGCGCGGGCGGCATCGGGGGCGAAGGCGCTGGTGGGCGAGGCGTGCCGCTTCGTCGGGCAGAACGGGGTGCAGCTGCACGGCGGCATGGGCATGACCGACGAACTCGCGGTGGGGCACTATTTCAAGCGCGCCACGGTGATCGAGGGGCTGTTCGGCACCAGCGACGATCATGTCGTGCGCTACATGGCGCTCGCCGCGGCGGTTAAGGCGGCCTGAGCTTTCCGGCCCGGCCAGCGCCCCCTATGGTTGGGCAAAGAACAGATCAGGAGCGGATGATGGGTGAGCTTGTACTGCGCGAGGATCGCGATGGCTGGGTGCTGCTGACGATCAACCGGCCGGACAAGCTCAACGCGCTGACGGTGGGGGTTTTCCGCGAGCTTCGTGCGCACGTCATGGACCTGCGGCGCGAGAAGGACGTGGGCTGCGTGGTGCTGCGCGGCGCGGGAAAGTGCTTTTCGGCAGGGCATGACCTGGCCGACATCGCGAGCGGCGAGGAAGTGCCGTCGCGCGGATGGCACAGCGAGACGCTGCGGATGCTGGAGAAGCTGCCGATGCCGGTGATCGCGGCGGTGCACGGCCATTGCTACACCGGCGCGCTGGAAGTGGCGCTGGCGTGCGACTTCATCATTGCGGCGGACAGCGCGCGTTTCGGCGACACGCACGCCAAATGGGCGCTGACGCCGATCTGGGGCATGAGCCAGCGGCTGCCGCGCCGCGTGGGCGTCGCCACCGCAAAGCGGCTGATGTTCACCGCGGACATGATCGACGCGGCCGAGGCGCTGCGCATTGGCCTCACCGAGACGGTGGTGCCGCTTGCCCAGTTCGATGCCGAGATCGCGTCGCTCGCGGGCCGGATCGCTGCCAATTCGACATTCAGCCATGCCGCCAACAAGCGCCTGCTGGACGTGAGCGACGGCTGGTCGCTGGATGCGGGGCTGCAGTGGGAAGTGCTGGAGAATGAAGGCGTCGGCCCCGACATGCAGAGCCGGATCGCTGCCTTCACCAACAAGGGCCGCAGTTGACCGTTCCGGCCGCCCGGGGGAGCCCAGGGGGTTTGCCCGGGCGACTTTAATGCTTATGCCAGTACCAACTTATAATAAAAGATTGGTAGAGGCATGCATTACGCGCAGCTTGTTGCGGCACGCGCCGAATTGACGGGCCCCGGCGGCGCCTTCGAAGTGGTCGAGGCGGAGGTTCTGGGCAATCGCATCCGGACCTACAAGAACGCGCCCGGCAGCGTGCGCGACGTGTGGCTGTCCACCGTCGTCTTCGCCGAGCGGCCGTATCTGGTCTATGAGAATGAGCGGCTGAGCTATGCCGAGGCGCATCAGCAGGTGAATGCCGTCGCCGCCTGGCTGGCGGCACAGGGCGTGGCGCCGGGCGACCGCGTCGCCGTGTCGATGCGCAACTATCCCGAATGGATGCTGATCTATTGGGCGTGCGTGTCGTCCGGCATCGCGCTGGTCGGCATGAACGCGTGGTGGACCAGCGAGGAAATGGCCTACGCGCTGGACGATTCGCGGCCCAAGGCGCTGTTCGTCGACGGCGAGCGGCTGGAGCGGCTGTGCGAACGGCCCGAGATGGCGGCGGGCATGAAGGTGATCGGCGTGCGCACGCCGGCGGGTGCGGCGGACGTCATCCCCTGGGCCGAGGTGATCGCCCATGGCGGAGCGATGCCGGACGTTTCGATCGATCCCGATGCGGATGCGTGCATCTTCTACACATCGGGGACGACCGGGCATCCGAAGGGCGCGCAGCTGACGCACCGCGGCTGCGTCTCCAACCTGTTCAACCTGATGTATGCCGGGGCATCGACCGCGCTTGCCGTGCAGCAGGCGACGGGCGTGGCGCCGCCTGAGACGCCGCCGGTGCCGGTGACGCTGATCACGACGCCGCTGTTCCACGTCACCGCCAACAATTGCGGTGCCTATGCCACCACCGCGGCGGGCGGCACGCTGGTGCTGATGTACCGCTGGGACGCAGGCGAGGCGCTGCGGCTGATCGCGCAGGAGCGCGTGACATCGATGAGCGGCGTGCCGGTGATGGCACGCGAACTGATCAGCCATCCGGATTTCGAGCGGACCGACACATCGAGCCTGCTGGCGCTGGCCGGCGGCGGCGCGCAATTGCCGCCCGACCTCGTCGACAAGATCGAGAACCAGGTGAGCACGGCGCGGCCAAGCACCGGCTATGGCATGACCGAGACGTGCGGGATCATCACGTCGATCAGCGGCGACTTCTTCGTCGACAAGCCGGCAAGCGCCGGGCCGCCGATGCCGAACTTCGAGGCGAAATGCGTCGACGATGACGGCAACACCGTGGCGCCGGGCGAAGTGGGCGAGCTGTGGGTGCGCGGATCGTGCGTCATCAAGGGCTACATCAACCGGCCCGAGGCGACCGCCGCGACGATCACCGACGGCTGGCTGCACACCGGCGACGTGGCGCGGATCGACGAGGACGGGTTCATCTTCATCGTCGATCGCAAGAAGGACATGGTGCTGCGCGGCGGCGAGAACGTCTATTGCGCCGAAGTGGAGGCGACCATCTATCGCCACGCCGCGGTGGCGGAATGCTGCGTGTTCGGCGTGGCCGACGACCGGCTGGGCGAGGAAGTGGGCGTCGCCATCGTGCTGAAGGCGGGCGAGCGGCTGGACGAGGAAGCGCTGCGATCGCACTGCGCCGTCAGCATGGCGAAGCACAAGGTGCCGCGGTACATCTGGTTCCTGGACCAGCCGTTGCCGCGCAATGCGAGCGGCAAGTTCCTGCGGCGCGAGCTGCGCGAACAGTTCGGCGCGACGCTGGTGGCGGCGGCGTGATCCGCATCTGACCGACCGGGGCGGGGCGCCGGCCGTGGCCGGTTGCGCCTGCCCCTTTTGCTTCCCTACAAGAGCCCCGCACCCCAGCAGCGGAATTCTTGTTTGGAATCAGTATCGATCATCCTCATCCTGCTGCTGGCGGTGGTCGTCAGCGGCGCGATTTCGCGAATGCTGCCGTTCGCGCTGCCCACTCCGCTGGTGCAGATCATGCTGGGCGCGATCATCGGGCTTTCGACATCCTACCGGGTGGAGCTGATCCCCGAACTGTTCCTGCTGCTGTTCCTGCCGCCGCTGTTGTTCCTAGATGGCTGGCGCATCCCGAAGGACGAGCTGCTCAAGGACCTGTCGACGGTGGTCGAGCTGGCGCTCGGCCTCGTGCTGCTCACCGTCGTGGGCATGGGCTTCTTCATCAACTGGATGATCCCGGCGATGCCGCTGGCAGTGGCCTTCGCGCTGGCGGCGGTTGTTTCCCCGACCGATCCGATCGCGGTGTCCGCGATCGCGGCGCGCGTGCCGATCCCGCGCCGGATGATGCACATCCTCGAAGGGGAATCGCTGCTGAACGATGCGTCGGGCCTCGTCTGCCTGCGCTTCGCGGTCGCCGCGGCGCTGACCGGCGCCTTCTCGCTGACTGGCGCAGCGATCAACTTCCTGTGGGTGGCGGGCGCGGGCCTTGCCGTGGGCGTGGCGCTGACGCTGGCGGTGACGCGGGCCAAGGCCTGGGTATCGCGGCGGTTCGGTGAGGAAGCCGGCTCGCAGATCCTCGTCAGCCTGCTGATCCCGTTCGGATCGTATTTGCTGGCCGAGCATCTCCACGCCTCCGGCATCCTGGCGGCGGTGGCGGCGGGCGTGACGATGACCTACGCCGAGATCTCGCGGCAGGCGATGGCGAGCACGCGGGTGCGGCGCAATTCGGTGTGGGACACGATCCAGTTCGCGCTGAACGGCATCATCTTCGTGCTGCTGGGCGAGCAGCTGCCGGCGATCGCCGGGCGGGCGCACGAGACGGTGAAGGTGACCGGCCATTCCGATCCGCTGTGGCTGGGCGCCTATGTGCTGGCGATCGTCGCCGGGCTGGCGGCGCTTCGCTTCGCCTGGGTGTGGCTGTCGTTTCGCCTGACGCTGCTGCGCAAGCGGCGGAGCGAGGAAGGCGCTCCGGGACCGATCGCGAAATCGACCGACTGGCGGCTGATCGCGGCGATGTCCTTCGCGGGGGTGCGCGGGGCGATCACGCTGGCGGGTGTGCTGACGCTGCCGCTGGCGATGGCGGACGGATCACCCTTTCCGGCGCGGGACCTCGCGATCTTCTTGGCGGCCGGGGTGATCATCGTATCGCTGCTGATCGCCAGCATCGCGTTGCCGCTGCTGCTGAACGGGCTGACCATGCCGGCCGAGCCTTCGTTCCAGGCGGAGGAGGATGTGGCGCGGGTCGCCGCCGCCAATGCCGCGATCCGGGAGATCGAGCGGGCGCAGCACGAGCTGGCGGAGCAGCGCGGCGACGCCGACTTCTACGCCAATGCCGGCAGCCGGGTGATGGACCTTTACCGCGACCGGATCGAGAGCCGCAGCCAGGGCGCGAAGGCATCGGCCGAGGCGCGGCTGCAGGACCGGCTGGAGCGCGAGTTCCGCCTCGTCGGGCTGAAGGCGGAGCGGGACGCGATCTTCGCCATGGCGCGCGCGCGGCAGATCGGCAGCAGCGTTTCGCAGAAGATCATCCGCGAGCTTGACCTGCTGGAGGCGCGCTACCGCATGTGAGGCGGCGCGGGCCTCCGTTCCGGGCGGCTCGTCAGGGCTTCATGGTGCGGGGCGCCAGCTGCGTCGTGAAGGTGAGGCTGCGGTCCGTGGCGTCACGGGCGATCGCGACGCGATAGGTGCCGCCGGCGATGCGCCAGCCGGGGAGCTTCACGTCATAATCGGCGACGACGCGCGGCTCCGCGACCAGCGTGACGCGGCGCGTTTCGCCCGGCTTCAGCTCGACGCGCTGGAAGGCGGCGAGGCGCATCGGGGCGCCGCTGCCTTCGCGCGTGACATAGAGCTGCGGCACGTCCGCCCCGGCGCGGCGGCCGACATTGGCGACCTCGACCGTCACGCTCAGCCGGTCGCCGCCGGTGACGACCGGGTTGCGATAGGCGAAGCTGGTGTAGCTGAGCCCGTGGCCGAACGGGAACAGCGGCTTCAGCCCCTTCTTCTCGTACCAGCGATAGCCGACGTCGGCGCCCTCCTGGTAATCGACCGGGAAGCTGACCGGCGGCGGCGTGCCGGCCGCGGTGTTGGCGGCGGCGGCGAGCTCGGCCGCGTTGAAGAGGTCAAGGCCGACGGGCGCGATGCGCGGCGGCTGTCCGGCGGAGGCGGGGAAGGTGATCGGCAGGCGACCCGAGGGGTTGACCGCGCCGGTCAGGATCGCGGCGATCGCCTCGCCGCCGCGCTGGCCGGGATACCAGGCCTCGAGCACGGCGGGCACCTTGTCGAGCCACGGCATCAGCACCGGGCCGCCGGTTTCGAGCACCGCCACGGTCTTCGGCTGCGCGGCGGCGACGGCCGCGATCAGCGCGTCCTGGTGGTTGGGCAGCTTGATGTTGGGCACGTCCTCCGCCTCGGTCGTCCATTGCGTGGCGAAGACGATGGCGAGGTCCGCAGCCTTGGCGGCTTCGGTGGTGGCGTTGAGGTTGCGCCCGTCGAGGAAGGTGATCTGCGCGTTCGGCAGCGCCTTGCGCAGCGCGGCGAGCGGCGAGGAGGCGTGATAGGTGATGCGCACGAACGAGGCCGCCGGGCCGTCCGCCAGCGGGATCTCGATCGGCGCGCCGCCGACCGAGCGCACCTGGCTGGAGCCGCCGCCCGACAGGACGCCGAGATCCGCCGCGCCGCCGATGACGACGATCTTGCGCGCGGTCTTGGCGATCGGGAGCAGATTGCCCTCGTTCTTCAGGAGGACGATGCCGGCCTCCGCGGTGCGCTGCGCCACCTCGGCGTTGCGGGCGTAGGGCGGGGTCTGCGCGGCGGCGGGCATGGGCGTGTCGAACGTGCCGGTCGCGATGAGGCCGGTGAGATAGCGCGCGACCATGTCGTCAATGCGCTTCTCCGAAACCTGGCCCTTCTCCACCGCTTCCTTCAGCGGGGCGCCGAAATAGATCGCGCGGTCAAGCTCCTGGCCCGATTGCTGGTCGAGCCCGGCATTGGCCGCCTTGACGGTGGAATGGACGCCGCCCCAGTCGCTCATCACCCAGCCGGGATAGGCCCAGTCCTGCTTCAGCACCTTGTTGAGCAGGAAATCATTTTCGCACGCCCAGTCGCCGTTCACCTTGTTGTAGGCGCACATGACGGAGCCGGGCCGGCCCTTCTCGATCGCGATCTGGAAGGCGAGGAGATCGCTCATCCGCAGGCTCGCCTCGTCGATCCGCGCATCGAGGATGTTGCGGCCGGTTTCCTGCGCATTGAGCGCATAATGCTTCACCGTCGAGACGATGCGGTTCGACTGGACGCCGGCGATGTGCGCGCCGCCGAGCTCGCCGGAGAGGAGCGGATCCTCGCCGAGATATTCGAAGTTGCGGCCGTTCCAGGGATCGCGCGTCAAGTTCACGCCGCCGGCGAGGAGGACGTTGAAGCGCTTGGCGCGCGCTTCCGAGCCGATCATCGCGCCGCCCGCGCGGGCGATCTGGGGCGAGAAGCTGGCGGCGGTGGCGAGGCTGGAAGGAAGCGCGGTGGCGACGTCGCCCTTGCGCTGCTCGACCTGGTTGGCGACGCCGAGCGACGCGTCGCTTTCGCGCACCAGCGGCACGCCGAGGCGGGGAATGCCGTCGACATGGCCGGCGGAGGGAATGAGCTCGTTCGTGGTCTTGCCCGCGGCCATCGGCGGGAAGAGGGTGTGGAGGAGGGCGATCTTCTCATCGAGCGTCATGCGCGCGACGATCGCATCCGCACGCGCCCGTGCGGCGGCGGCCGAAGTTGCGGCAGCGGCGGAGACAGACGGCGCCGGTGCGGCTGCGTTCTGCGCGGCGAGCGGCGCAGTTGCGCCCAGGATCAGTGCCGACGCCCCCAGTAAAGCGTGCTTGTTGCCGACCATCGAACCCCTCCCCTGCTGCCACCACGGCCACATGTTGCGCGCCCACAACATAAACTGGGAACGTTCACAAGTTTTTTGACAAGCGCTTGACAGTGAGCCGGACGCGGGAGCAGTGAACGTTCACATCCTGCTTTCGAGCGGGCTCATTGGCGTACGTACAGGGACGTACAGGGGAGGGTTTTCATGGGGAGCTTCAAGGCTCGCTCGTTTTCGCGATTCGTGATCGGTGCTTCTGCAGTCGCTCTGGCGACCGCACCGGGGATCGCGCTGGCACAGGATGCAGCAGCCACCGTCGGCAACCCGGGCCCGTCCGAAACCCCGCAGGCAGCCCCTGCCGCGCCGGGTGAGGGTGAAGAAGACATCGTCGTCACCGGTATCCGCGCCTCGCTGCGCGCGACGATCGACATCAAGCGCGACGCGCAGGGCGTCGTCGACGCGATCTCGGCCGAGGATATCGGCAAGTTCCCGGACACGAACCTCGCCGAATCGCTGCAGCGTATCACCGGCGTGTCGATCGACCGGTCGAACGGCGAGGGCCAGTTCGTCACCGTCCGCGGCTTTGGCCCGGAATATAACCTCGTCACGCTGAACGGCCGCCAGATGCCGACGTCGTCGCTGGGCGACGGCGCCAGCGCGCCCGCGTCGCGCTCGTTCGACTTCGCCAACCTCGCCTCCGAAGGCATCGCGGGCGTCGAGGTGTACAAGACCGGCCGCGCGGCCGTGCCGTCGGGCGGCATCGGTTCTACGATCAATATCCGCACCCCGCGCCCGCTGGACAGGCCGGGCATGCGCGGCAGCATCTCCGCGCGCGGCGTGCTCGACACCTCGCAGAACGGCAAGAACCAGATCACGCCGGAAGTGTCCGGCATCTTCTCGACCACCTTTGCCGACGACCGCGTCGGCATCATGGTCAACGGCATCTACCAGCGCCGCAAGGCGAGCGCGAACGAAGCGCTGGTCGGCTTCCGCGACGGCTTCATCGGTTCCGAGAACAACTGGGGCACGCTGCCTACCAACGGCCAGCAGATCAACCGCCCCGAGGGCAACGACGTCTACGAGATCCCGCAGGACGCCTCGTACAACGTGCGCGACATCGATCGCGAGCGAATCAACGGCCAGGCGGTGCTGCAGATCCGGCCGACCGACACGCTGACCGCGACCGCCGACTTCACCTATTCGCGCAACAAGGTGGAAGTGCGCAACAACAGCGTCGGCGTGTGGTTCAACTTCGGCGACGTATCGAGCGAGTGGACCGACGGCCCGGTCGCCGGCCCGGTGTTCTACAGCGAGGCGTTCGGCCCGGGTAAGGACCTGTCGTACAGCGCGTCGCTGGCGGCGAACGTTTCCGAGAACAAGTCGCTCGGCTTCAACCTGAACTGGGAAGCGCCGGGCGGCGTGACCGTGTCGTTCGACGCGCATCACTCGACCGCGGAATCCAAGCCGACCAACGATTACGGCACCAGCACGAGCATCGGCAGCGCGGTGTTCGGCGTCGGCCGGCAGACGATCGACTTCCGCAACGACCTGCCGATCATCTCCTACGAGATGCTGCCGGGCATCAACCCGCTCGATCGTTCGATCGTGACGCCGACCGGCAATGCGTTCCGCAACGCGTATTTCCGTGACGAGATCAACCAGTTCCAGATCAAGGGCCGGTACGACCACGACGGCGCGTTCCTGGACAGCATCGACTTCGGCTTCTCCTATGTCGATAACCAGGTGCGGTCGGCGTACGGCTTCATCCAGAACGAGACCTGGGGCGGCATCGATCCGGCCGGCCCGGCAGCGGGCGCGGCAGCGACGCCGGACGATTTGTTCGAGCTGATCAGCCTGCCGGACAAGTTCAAGGGCGTGCCGGGCGCGAAGGATCCGGCGATCCCGCAGCAGATCCTTGGCTTCAACTTCGAGCAGATGGCCGATCTGCTGCGTTCGCGGTACAACATCTGCGGCAATCCGCAGGTGGGCACGGCGCAGCAGGGCACGTGCCTGGCGAACTTCACGACCGATCGCCGCCTGCGCGAGAAGACGATCTCGCCCTACCTCCAGGTCAACACGCGGTTCGACCTCCTGGCCGGTCCGGCGCACCTCGTCGCTGGCGTTCGCTACGACCACACGGACGTCAGCTCGCAGGCGCTGGTGCAGGTGCCGATCGGCACGCGCTGGACCGCGGCCAACGAGTTCGCGCTGACCTATGCGCCCGATCCGGCGTTCCTCACCTCCAAGGGCAATTACCAGAACTGGCTGCCCTCGATCGACTTCGACATGGAGCCGATCGACAATGTGAAGCTGCGCGCATCGTACAGCCACACCATCACCCGCGCCGATTACGCCAGCCTTCAGGGCGGGCTGGAGCTGGCGTCCAACCCGCGCATCGGCGGCGGCACCGGCACCAACGGCAATCCCAACCTGCTGCCGTACAAGTCGAAGAACATCGATCTGTCGGCTGAATGGTATTACCAGCCGGAAAGCTATTTCTCGGTCGGCTATTTCCACAAGAACGTGGAGAACTTCATCAGCCGCACGCAGATCGACCGTTCGTTCGCCGACCTGCGCAATCCGGCATCGGGCCCGCGTGCCCGCGCGGCGGCAGCGGCGCTCGGCACGAGCGACCTGATCCAGATCCGCGACTATATCCTGCGCAACTTCCCCGGCTCCTCACAGGTGACCGGCGTGACGGAAGCGGGCGGCGTGACGTATCTGACCGGCAACATCTTCGGCCTGCCCGAGGACGATCTGTTCAACTTCCAGATCGACCAGCCGTTCAACAACGATCGCACGGCAAAGATCGACGGCTGGGAGTTCGCGCTCCAGCATCGCTTCTGGGACACCGGCTTCGGCACGATCCTGAACTATACGATCGTCAACGGCGACGCGAAGTTCAACAACGCGCTGAACCCGATCACCGAGCAGTTCGCGCTGGTCGGCCTGAGCGACAGCGCCAACGCCGTGCTGTTCTTCGACAAATACGGCCTGCAGGCACGCGTCGCGTACAACTGGCGCGACGGGTTCCAGAACACCAGCAACGGCTTCGACCCGACGTACATCGAAGCTTATGGTCAGGTGGACGCGAGCGTGAGCTACGAGTTTCGCAAGGGCCTGGCGGTGTTCGGCGAAGCGATCAACCTGACCGGATCGTCGCGGCGCGGGCATCGCCGTTCCGAGCGGATGGTGACCTTCTCGCAGCCGGGCTTCGCCCGCTACTCGGCAGGCGTTCGCTTCACCTTCTGACGTTCCCCCGACTGGCCGCCCTTCCCCCCGGGGAAGGGTGGCTATTTTCGGCCAGCGGCGGCAAGTTGCGGCGGCTGGGAAATGGACAGGCAAGTGGACAGGCAGGTCGCCAATATCGTGATCGTGGGCGGGGGCACCGCCGGGTGGCTGGCCGCTGCCACGATCGCGGCCCGCGCCGATCCCGACGCCGCCGTGCCATTGTCGGTGACGCTGATCGAATCCCCCGACGTGCCGACGATCGGGGTGGGCGAAGGCACCTGGCCGACGATCCGGCGGACGCTGTCGCGCATCGGCATTCCGGAAGCCGAATTCCTCATCGCCTGCGATGCCTCGTTCAAGCAAGGCTCGCGCTTCATCGGCTGGCGCACGGGAGCGCCGGACGACGCGTATCTCCATCCCTTTTCGATGCCCGCCGAGGGTGATCCACGCGCGCTGGTGGCGGCGTGGCGGGCGGGGGCGGAGCCGCGCTTCGCCGATGCGGTGACGCCGCAGGCGCGGGTCTGCGCGCTCGATCTCGCGCCGCGGCAGCGCGCGATGCCGGATTACGCCGGCGCGCTGAACTACGCCTATCACCTCGATGCGGTGAAGCTCGCCGCGCTGCTGCAGCGCCATGCGACCCAGCGGCTGGGCGTGCGCCATGTGCGCGACCATGTCGTATCGGTGGCGCAGCATGAGGATGGCGACATTGCCAGCGTGCGGCTGCGCGAGAGCGGCGAGGTGGCGGGCGACCTGTTCATCGACTGCACCGGCCATGCCGCGCTGCTGATCGGCGGTACCTATCGCGCGGCCTTTCTCGATCGGGGGCATGAACTATTCAACGATCGTGCACTCGCGATCCAGGTGCCGGTGGCGCCGGACAGCGCGATCGCCTCGACCACCAATGCGACGGCGCACGAGGCGGGCTGGATCTGGGACATCGGGCTGCCGACACGGCGAGGCGTCGGCTGCGTCTATTCGTCCGCGCATTTGAGCGACGATGCCGCGGCCGAAACGCTGCGCGCCTATCTGCAGCGCACGGCGCCCGGCGTCGACATCGCGGCACTGAGCCCGCGGCGGCTGACGTTCCGATCCGGGCACCGGGCGCGTTTCTGGGAACGCAATTGCCTGGCGATCGGGCTGTCCGCCGGTTTCCTCGAGCCGCTGGAAGCATCGGCGATCGTGACGATCGAGCTTGGGCTGGAAGCGCTGCTCGATAATTTCCCGCGGACGCGCGGCGCGATGGAGCGACATGCGCGGCGCTTCAACGAACTGTTCCGCTATCGCTGGGACCGGATCGTCGATTTCCTCAAGCTGCATTACGTGCTGAGCGAGCGGACCGAGGAATATTGGCGCGCGAACCGCGATTCCCTGACGGTGCCGCAGCATCTCAGCGACCTGCTGGCGATCTGGCGCGACCAGCCGCCGAGCGCGCGCGATTTCGCGATGGTGGACGAGATCTTCCCGGCGGCGAGCTATCAGTACGTGCTCTACGGCATGGGCGGCGCGGCGCCGGCGGCGGGGCCAGTGCGCATCGACGGGCGCGATGCAGCGGCGGCGTCGCTGCGGCAGAACGCGCAGCGCGCCCGCGCGCTCACCGCCAGCCTTCCCACCAACCGCGCCTATCTAGACCAGCTGCGCGCACCATCAGGCCATAAGGCGACCGCATGACCACCAGCCACGCCATCCTCACCGTCGAGGCGCACCGCGAGCTGCGCGTGCGCACCGACCGCGGGCCGGAGCTGGGCGACGCGGTGATGAACAGCCTCGCCATGCCGCGCGAGTTTCGCGACGTGCAGCAGCATTACCCGATCCTGTTCCGCCTGAACGCGGAGCGCGACGGCTTCACCGCGCTCGCCATGTTCGGCTTCGAGGCGGGGGAGAATCTGTTTCTCAACGGGGATCGGTGGGACGCGGGGTATCTGCCGCTGGCGATCGAGGTGCAGCCGTTCCTGATCGGCGGCGCGGATGGCGAGGGGCAGCGGCAGGTGCATGTCGACCTCGCCAGCCCGCGCCTGTCGAACGACGAGGGCGTGCGGCTGTTCGAGCCGGAGGGGCGGCCGACGCTGTTCCTTGAAGCGATGGCCGAGAAGCTCGGCGCGCTGGATGCGGGCTACCGCGAATCCGCTGACTTCTTCGCCGCGCTGCGCCGCCACGACCTGCTCGAGCCGCTGACGCTGGAGATCACGCTGGCCGACGGCTCGACCAACCGGCTGGTCGGCTTCCATGTGATCGACGAGGAGAAGCTGCGCGCGCTGGATGGCGAGGCGGTGGCGGCGCTTCACCGCGACGGGCATCTGATGCCGATCTTCATGGCGCTCGCCTCGCTCGGCAACCTGCATGATCTCGTCGCGCGCAAGAACCGGCAGCGGGCGCATGGCTGAAGGCGACGCGGGGATCTTCGCGGACCTGCGGCTGGTCGACGAGCGCAGCGTCGCCGGCACGACGCTGGACGCCGCGCTAACCGGCGCGGAGACTCCGTTCGTGGTGCGCGGGCTGGTGCGGGACTGGCCGCTGGTGCAGGCAGGGCTCGAATCCGGCCAGGCGGCGCGCGACTATCTGCTGCGGCGGCGGCGCGATGCGCCCTTCACCGTCTCGGTCGGCGCGCCGGGCAGCGACGGGCGGCTGTTCTACGACGAGGCGATGCGGATGAACTTCCGCGTCGCCAAGGCGAAGCTGCCCGACATCTTCCGCCAGATCGACGCGATCGAAGCGCAGCCGGACGCGCCGCCGATCTACCTCGCCTCGATCGACATGCACGATTATTTCACGGGGCTGGCCGAGGCGAATACCGTCGACCTTGGCGCGCGCGAACCGCTCGCCAGCATCTGGATCGGCACGCGCACGCGGATCGCGGCGCATAACGATTTCCCGCGCAACCTGGCGTGTGTGGCGGTGGGCCGGCGGCGCTTCACGCTGTTCCCGCGCGAGCAGTTCCGCAACCTGTACCTTGGGCCGATCGACAATACGCCAGCGGGGCGCGCCGTCAGCATGGTCGACTTCCATGCGCCCGACTTTGCCCGCTATCCCGGGTTCCGCGAGGCGCTGCGCCATGCGCAGGTCGTTGAGCTGGAGCCGGGCGACGCGCTCTACATCCCGTCGATGTGGTGGCACCATGTGGAGGGGCTGGCGCCGTTCAACGTGCTGGTGAACTATTGGTGGCGCGACACGCCGCGCTGGCTGGGGCAGCCGCAGGATGCGCTGAACCACGCGCTGATGGCGATCCGCGACTTGCCGGCAGACGAGCGCGCGCACTGGCGCGACATGTTCGATCATTATGTGTTCGGCGATCCCGACGCGGCGCGGGCGCATATCCCGGAAGGGGCGCGCAGCGTGCTCGATCCCCTGACCCCCGACAGCGCGGCGCGGATCCGCGCGTTCCTCCTGCGACAGCTGAGCCGATGACCGACATGCCCCCGCGCCGAATCGTGATCGCCGGTGGCGGCACCGCCGGCTGGATGGCCGCCGCCGCGATCTCGCGCACGCTCGGCCGGGCGGCCGAGGTCACCCTGGTCGAATCGGAGGCGATCGGCACGGTGGGCGTCGGCGAAAGCACGATCCCGCCGCTCGTCGGCTACAACCGGCTGCTCGGGATCAACGAGGCCGAGTTCATGGCGGCGACCAACGCCACCTTCAAGCTGGGCATCCTGTTCGACGGCTGGCGCGACGGGACGGACCGCTATTTCCATTCCTTCGGCTTGACCGGCAAGGATCACTGGTCCGCCGGCTTCCAGCATTTCTGGCTGCACGGGCGCGAGAAGGGGCACGAGCAGCCGTACGACGATTATTGCCTGGAGCTGATCGCGGCGATGCAGGGCAAGTTCGCGCATCTGCCCGATGATCGGATCAACTATGCCTATCAGCTCGATTCCGGCCTCTATGCGCGCTTCCTGCGCACGATGGCGGAGCAGCATGGCACGACGCGGATCGAGGGGCGGATCGCATCGGTCGAGCTTGACGGCGAAAGCGGTGACATCGCAGCGCTGACATTGGACGGCGGCACGCGCGTGACGGGGGACCTGTTCCTCGACTGCACCGGTTTTCGCGCGCTGCTGATCGAGGGCGCGCTGCACGCCGGGTTCGACGACTGGACACACTGGTTGCCGTGCGATTCCGCAATTGCGCTGCAGACCGCGAGCGTGGCGCCGGCGGTGCCCTATACGCGCGCGATGGCGCATGATGCGGGGTGGCAATGGCGCATCCCGCTGCAGCATCGGGTGGGCAACGGCATCGTGTGGTGCAGCCGGTACCTTTCGCGCGAGGCGGCGCTGGAGCGGCTGCTGGGCAATGTCGAGGGCGAGGTGCTGAGCGAGCCCAATCACCTGCGCTTCGTCACCGGCGCGCGGCGCAAGCAATGGCATCGCAACTGCATCGCGATCGGCCTGTCGGGCGGGTTCATGGAGCCGCTGGAATCGACCAGCATCCACCTGATCCAGCGCGCCGTGATCCGGCTGATCCGGATGCTGCCCGCGGGGCCGATCAGCCCGCGCGACATCGCCGAGTTCAACGATCAGCAGCTGACCGACATGGTGCAGATCCGCGACTTCCTGATCCTGCACTACAAGGCCACCGATCGCCGCGACAGCGCCTTCTGGCGGCAATGCGCGGCGATGCCGATCCCCGACAGCCTGGAGCAGAAGATCGAGCTGTTCCGCGATACGGGCCGCGTCTTCCGCCGCAACGAGGAACTGTTCGCGGAGAACAGCTGGGTGCAGGTGATGATGGGGCAGGGGATCATGCCGCGCAGCTGGCACCCGATCGCCGCCAAGCTGACCGACGAGGAACTCGCCCGGCTGCTCGCGACATTGCGCGACCAGGTGACACGCACCGTGGCGACGCTGCCGCCGCATGCCGATTATGTCGCGCGCTATTGCGCCGGCGCACGCCAGCAAGCCGCCTGAGCGTCACAGATGGGGCGGCGACGGCAGGCAGTCACGATCAAGCATGTTGCCGCGGATGCGGGCGTCTCGTTGCAGACGGTGAGCCGCGTCATCAACAAGGAGCCGAACGTCCGGCCCGAGATGATGCAGCGCGTGCAGGCGTCGATCGCGAAGCTCGGCTACGTACCGTCGATCGCGGCGCAGCGGATGGGCGGCTCGCGATCATATCTGATCCTGGCGCTGAACGACCGCGAGCGCACCATCGCGGACTGGCGCAAGCGCGAGGGATCCGACTGGGTCGACCAGATGCTGCTGGGCGGCATGCTGAAATGCGCCGAGCACGGCTATCGCCTGATCTTCGAGCTGGTCGACACGCATAGCGACCATATCGAGCGCGAGCTTTCCGCCGCGATCGCCGCGCTTCAGCCGGACGGCGTGATCCTGACCCCGCCGCATTCGCACAATCCGCTGATCACCGGGCTGCTGGAGCGATCGGGCATCGCCTTTGCGCGGATCGGATCGCTGAAGGACGGGGCGGGCTTTCGCTTCACCATGGGCGACGAGATCGCGGCGCGCGACGCCACGATGCACCTCGTCGGGCTTGGTCATCGGCGGATCGGCTTCATCGCCGGGCCGGCGGATTATGAGCTGAGCGGCTGGCGCATCGAGGGATGGCGCTGGGCGATGCAGGCGGCGGGCCTCTCCAGCAACGGGCTGATGGCGACGGGTGACTTCAGCTACGCCTCCGGGGGGACCGCAGCGGCTGGGCTGCTCGACCTTGCCGACCCTGTAACTGCGATTGTCGCGAGCAGCGACCAGATGGCGCTGGCGACCATTGCCGAGGTGCGGCGGCGCGGCCTCGAGGTGCCGGGTGACGTTTCGGTGGTGAGCTTCGACGATACGCCGGTGGTGCGGTTCCATCAGCCGCAGCTGACCGCGATCGCGCAGCCGATCGCCGAGGTTACGGCACTGGCAGTCGAGGCGCTGATCGCGGCGCGCGACGGCGATGTGGACGACGGCCCGGTGGAAGTGCCGGCGCGGCTGATCGCGCGCGGGTCGACAGGGCCGGTTCGAGCGGGGTGAGGTAAGTCGCGGCACCTCAGCGCCGTTACTAGATGCCCCTCCATTCCAGCGGCAGAGGGAGATCGGTGCCGGCGAAATCAACTTGAAGCACGCGCCGGCGGCCAGCACCTGAGGATGCATCAGAGGCGTGGAGGATCGGGGTGGCGTACACCCAAATATCGCCGGCTTCGGCTTCGCACGTGCGACGTCCGTGAGCTTCAACGGCCGCTATGATCTGATCTTCCGGCACCCTTCCGACCCGGTGTGAGCCAGGAGCGATAATCAAAGGGGCGTTGGTGGCAGGCACGTCATCCAAATGGATCCGCAACGTCACCATCTGTTCGATGATGGTGAAGGGAGGCTCTACGTGCTGCAAGCCATGTTTGCGGCTCCACGGGCCGAAGCCCGCCATCTCGTGCCGCTCACGGACAACGATGGTGCGATCCTGGTGCCACCCGAGAGACCAGTTGGTCACGGGGCTCTTGTCGAACAGAATGGCGCGGACCGGAATGACGGAGCGGGCCGATGGCGGAAGATGCCGCGCCGCCACCGTCCGGATGCCGTCGGCATCGACGACGGCGCGGAGAGCCGGATCGTCTCTGAGGCGAAGTCCCGCTTGGCCGCGAACTTGTTCATCTGCCCAGCGGCAAAGCTGGCTTAGAATAGAAAGGGCGGCGCCCCGGTAGAGCGCCGCCCCATCTGATTCGAACGTCAAATCCTGCGCGCCGCCGTGCCGCGCCATCCCCTCGCTTCGCTCGGAGATGGCAGCAGACGGCTGCGGCATGGATCAGAGCTTCTCGGTGAGCTCCGGCACGACCTTGAACAGGTCGCCGACGAGGCCGATGTCCGCGACCTGGAAGATCGGGGCGTCTTCGTCCTTGTTGATGGCGATGATGGTCTTGGAGTCCTTCATGCCCGCAAGATGCTGGATCGCGCCGGAGATGCCGACCGCGATATAGACTTCCGGGGCGACGATCTTGCCGGTCTGGCCGACCTGATAGTCGTTCGGCACGAAGCCGGCATCGACCGCGGCGCGGCTGGCGCCGACGCCGGCGCCGAGCTTGTCGGCCAGCGGCTCGATCAGCGAGCGGAAGTTCTCGCCGTTCTGCAGCGCGCGGCCGCCCGAGACGATGATCTTCGCGCTGGCAAGCTCCGGACGCGCGCTCTTGGCGATTTCCGAGCTTTCGTAGGTCGAGAGGCCCTTGTCCCCGGTCGAGGCAACGGCCTCGACTGCCGCCGAGCCGCCTTCTGCCGCCGCCTTGTCGAAGGCGGTGGTGCGGACGGTGATCACCTTCTTCGCATCCGAGCTCTGCACGGTCGCGATCGCGTTGCCGGCGTAGATCGGACGGGTGAAGGTGTCCTCGCTCTCGACCGACAGGATCTCGGAGATCTGCATCACGTCGAGCAGCGCGGCAACGCGCGGCGCGATGTTCTTCGCCGAGGTGGTGGCCGGCGCGACGAACGCGTCGTGATGGCCCATCAGCTCGACGACCAACGGCGCGACGTTTTCGGCCAGCGCGTGCGCGAAGGCATCGTCGTCAGCCACGTGGACCTTGCCGACGCCGGCGATCTTTGCGGCTTCCTGCGCCACGCCGTCAACGCCCTTGCCGGCGACCAGCAGGTGTACTTCGCCCAGCTTCGACGCGGCGGTCACCGCGGCGAGCGTGGCATCCTTGACGGTCGAACCGTCGTGCTCGACCCAAACCAGAGTCTTCATCTTGAACCTCTTTCCTCTCCCCGTCGGGGCCGCGTCCGCGCGGCGCCCGGGACGGGATCAGTGACCGGCGGTGCGCTTACTTCGCGACGCCCATCGCCTTGAGCTTCATCACCAGCTCGTCGACATCGGCGACCTTGACGCCAGCCTGGCGCTTGCCCGGCTCGACGACCTTGAGCGTCTTGACGCGCGGCGTGGTGTCGACGCCGTAATCGGCGGCGGTCTTGGTCGCGAGCGGCTTCGACTTAGCCTTCATGATGTTCGGCAGCGAGGCGTAGCGCGGCTCGTTCAGGCGAAGATCGGTGGTGACGATCGCCGGCAACTTGAAGTTGTCGGTTTCGAGACCGCCATCGACTTCGCGCGTGACCTTGACGGTCTCGCCCGCCACTTCGACCTTCGAGGCGAACGTGCCCTGGCCCCAGCCGAGCAGGCCGGCGAGCATCTGGCCGGTCTGGTTGTTGTCGTCGTCGATCGCCTGCTTGCCCAGGATGATGAGCTGCGGCTGTTCCTCGTCGGCGATCGCCTTCAGGATCTTCGCGACGGCGAGCGGCTCGACCTTGTCGTCCGAGGTGACGAGGATCGCGCGATCCGCACCCATGGCGAGCGCAGTACGCAGCGTTTCCTGCGCCTTCGCCTCACCGATCGACACGACCACGATCTCGGTCGCCACGCCCTTTTCCTTCAGGCGGATGGCTTCCTCGACCGCGATCTCGTCGAACGGGTTCATGCTCATCTTGACGTTGGCCAGATCGACCCCCGTCCCGTCCGCCTTCACGCGGGGCTTCACGTTATAGTCAAGCACGCGCTTGACCGGCACCAGAACCTTCATTCCACTCTCCAATCGTCACCCCGGTCGACGCCGGGGTCTCCCGGTTAGGTCGCGCTCCATGTCGGGGAGATGCCGGCCGAAACCGGCATGACGATGGAGGCGCGGGTTCGACTTCGTTACGCCGCCTTCTTTACCTCGGCGACGATCTTCTTGGCGGCATCGCCGAGGTCGTTCGCAGGAACGATGGCGAGGCCGGAATTGGCGAGGATTTCCTTGCCCTTGTCGACGTTCGTGCCCTCGAGGCGCACGACCAGCGGCACCGAGAGGTTCACTTCCTTCGCCGCGGCAACGATGCCCTCGGCGATGATGTCGCACTTCATGATCCCGCCGAAGATGTTGACGAGAATGCCCTTCACGTTCGGATCGGCGAGGATGATCTTGAACGCCGCGGTGACCTTCTCCTTCGAGGCGCCGCCGCCGACGTCGAGGAAGTTCGCCGGGAACATGCCGTTCAGCTTGATGATGTCCATCGTCGCCATGGCGAGGCCGGCGCCGTTCACCATGCAGCCGATGTCGCCATCGAGCTTGATGTAGGCGAGGTCGTACTTCGACGCTTCGAGCTCGGCGGGATCTTCCTCCGTCTCGTCGCGCAGTTCCATCAGGTCCTTGTGACGGAACATGGCGTTGCCGTCGAAGCCGACCTTGGCGTCGAGCACCATCAGCTTGTTGTCGTCCGTGACGGCAAGCGGGTTGATCTCGATCTGCGAGGCATCGGTGCCGAGGAAGGCGTCGTACACCTTGCCCGCGAGGCTCTGCGCCTGCTTGGCGAGATCGCCCGTGAGGCCGAGCGCATGCGCCACGGCGCGGCCGTGATGGGGCTGGAAACCGGTGGCCGGATCGACCGAGAAGGTGTGGATCTTCTCGGGCGTGTCGTGCGCGACGGTTTCGATGTCCATGCCGCCTTCGGTCGAGACGACGAACGCGACGCGGCCGGTGGCGCGATCGACGAGCAGTGCGAGGTAGAATTCCTTCGCGATGTCGACGCCGTCCGTCACGTACAGGCGGTTGACCTGCTTGCCGGCCTCACCGGTCTGGATCGTCACCAGCGTGTTGCCGAGCATCTCGGTCGCGGCGGTGCGGACCTCGTCTTCGGTCTTGGCCAGGCGGACGCCGCCCTTTGCCTCGGGCGGAAGTTCCTTGAACTTGCCCTTGCCGCGGCCGCCGGCGTGAATCTGCGCCTTGACGACGTAGAGCGGCCCGGGAAGCTTCTTGGAAGCCTCCACCGCTTCTTCGACGCTGAGCGCCGCATAGCCTGCGGGAACGGGGACCCCGAACTTCGCGAGCAGTTCCTTGGCCTGATATTCGTGGATGTTCATGGACCGGCGCGCCTCACCATAACAGAAGTCACGGCGGCCTTAAGCACAGGGGGCCGGGGGAATCCAGCCTTCGCGTTCGGTTTGTCCATGGCGGAGGAGGAAGACGGGGCGGATCGCGGCGGCGCGCAGGGGCATGGCGATGGCGCGAAGCGGGTGGCGCGCGTTGCTGGTATGTTCTACGAGTCGCGGGGTGAGCGCGTTTCCCTATCCGGCCCTTCATGCCAGCCACACCGGCATCTGGATCGCGCAAGGCGGCGAGGTGCGTGCCGTGTCGCGCGGCGAGGCGATCCGCGCGGCGGCCGATACGCCGATGATCGTGATGAACGCGCCGCTCGTCGGGCAGCGGCTGGGCTATGCCGATCTGTCGGGGCTGGACCTCCTGGAGCTGTTCGCGTTCCTGCGGCCCGCGCGCTTCATGGTGCCGACGCCAAAGGGGCTGGCGGCGGTGACGGGGCTTGACCTGCCGTCGGACGATGCGGGCATCGCGCCCTTCCTGATCGAGGCGGCGGAGCGGCTGCTGGCGATCCCGCAAGGCGACTGGCCGGAGCGGGAAGGGGCATGGACCGCGGCGCAATCGCTGTTCCGGCTGCGCTGGGCGTGGGCGCCGCTGCTGGCAGACCGGATCCGCAAGCCGGCGACGAACGAGCGCTGGCTGTTCTCGCGCCTGCCGGAATGGGAGGAAGGCGCACCGCGCCCGGCGCCGCGTACGGTGGCGATCGATGCGGATGCGACGCAGCAGGCGCTCGCAAGGCTGGTGGGCGAGGGGGCGGAGACGCGGCCGGGGCAGCGGGCTTATGCGGCGGCGGTGGCGGGTGCCTTCGCGCCGCGCACGACGCGCGAGACGCCGAACGTGGTGCTGGCCGAGGCGGGAACCGGGATCGGCAAGACGCTGGGTTATCTGGCGCCCGCGAGCCTCTGGTCCCATGCCGCCGGGGGCGCGGTGTGGGTGTCGACCTATACCAAGGCGCTGCAGCGGCAGCTGGGGCACGAGACGCGGCGGGTTTATCCCGACGAAACGGTGCGGCGCGCCAAGGTGGTCACCCGCAAGGGGCGGGAGAACTACCTGTGCCTCCTCAACCTGGAGGATGCGCTGCAGGGCGGCTTTGCGGGCCGGGCCGCGGTGCTGGCGCAGCTCGTCGCGCGCTGGGCGGCCTATAGCGCGGACGGCGACATGGTGGGCGGGGACCTGCCGGGGTGGCTGACCACGCTGTTCCGGCGCAACGGATCGACCGCGCTGACCGATCGGCGCGGCGAATGCGTCTATGCCGGCTGCCCGCATTACCGGAAATGCTTCATCGAACGCGCGGCCCGGGCATCGGCGGAGGCGGATATCGTGATCGCCAACCACGCGCTGGTGATGGTGAATGCTGCGCGTGGGCGCGAAACCGCGACCCGGCCGACCCGCTACGTGTTCGACGAGGGGCATCACCTGTTCGATGCGGCGGATTCGATGTTCGCCACCGCGCTGACCGGACAGGAGACGATCGAGCTCCGCCGCTGGATCATCGGCCCGGAGGCGGGGAGCCGCGGGCGGCGGCGCGGGCTGGCGGCGCGATTGTCGGACGTCGCGAGCTATGACGAGGCCGGCGCGCAGGCGATCGCGGATGCGGTGAAGGCGGCGCAGGCGCTGGCGGCGGACGGATGGCTGCAGCGGCTGGGCGAAGGCGCACCGTTCGGGCCGATCGAGACGCTGCTGGCGAGCGTGCGCGGCCTTACCTATGCGCGCGCCGAGGGGGCGGAGGATGCCGGCTATGCGCTGGAGACCGAGCTGGCCGAACCGTCGGCGGAGCTGATCGAGGCCGCCGCGCCGGCGGCGGTAGCACTGGATTCGCTGTACCGGCCGCTGGTGGCACTCGGCAAAAGGCTGGAGGCGGTGTTGACCGATGCGCCGGACTGGCTCGACGGGCAGGCGCGGGCGCGGGTGGAAGGCGCGATCGCTTCGCTCGGCTGGCGCGCGGAAACGGTGGCATCGTGGCTGTCGCTGATCGCGCGCGTCGGCGGGCCGGCGAACCCGGACTTCGTCGACTGGCTGGCGGTGGACCGGGTGGAGGGGCGCGAGTTCGACATCGGGCTGCATCGCCACTGGCTGGACCCGACACGGCCTTTCGCCGAGATCGTGCTGAAGCCGGCGCATGGCGCGCTCGTCACCTCGGCGACGCTGACTGCCGGGGGCGACTGGGAGACGGCCGAGACGCGGGTGGGCGCGGCGCATCTGATGCGCGCGCCGGCACGGTTCGAGGCGAAGAGCCCGTTTGATTATGCGAGCCGAGCCGAAGTGCTGGTGGTGACCGACGTGAAGCGCGGCGACGTGCCGGCGCTGAGCAATGCCTATGCGCGGCTGATCGAGGCGGCGGGCGGCGGCACGCTGGGGCTGTTCACCGCGATCCGGCGGCTGCGCGGGGTGCATGCGCGAATCGCGGACCGGCTGGCGCGTGGCGGGCTGCCGCTGATGGCGCAGCATGTCGACCCGATCGACACGGGCACATTGGTGGATATCTTCCGCGATGATCCGCACACTTCGCTGCTGGGCACGGATGCGCTGCGCGACGGGGTGGACGTGCCGGGCCATTCGCTGCGGCTGGTGGTGATGGAGGGCGTGCCCTGGCCGAAGCCGACCGTGCTTCACGCGGCGCGGCGGCTGGCGGGCGGCGGCAGCGCCTATGATGATCGGATCGTGCGCGCGCGGATGGCGCAGGCGTTCGGGCGCCTGATCCGATCGGCCGAGGATCGCGGCGTCTTCGTGCTGCTGTCCGCCGCCACGCCCTCGCGGCTGCTGGATGCCTTCCCCGCAGGCGTGCCGATCGCGCGCGTGCCGCTGGACGAGGCGATCGCGCGAGTCGCTTCCCGGCTTTCTTCCGGCGCTGCGTTAAGGCATGAGGCGGCTCCCGCCACATGACGGAGTGCTTCCTTGAAGACGGTGACGCTGCTGCGCCACGCCAAATCGGGCTGGGACGACGCTGTCGCCCGTGACTTCGATCGCCCGCTGAATGCCAAGGGCCGCAAGGCCGCGCAGGCGATGGGCCGTCACCTCAAGCGCCTGGGGCTGGGGTTCGACCATATCGTTGCCTCCCCCGCGCAGCGGGTGATGGAGACGGTGGCGGATCTTGCCGCCGGCTATGGCGCGGCGATCGAGCCCGCCTGGGACAAACGGCTCTACCTTGCCTCCGCAGCGACGCTGCTGGACGTGGCGCGCGAGACGCCGGCGGATGCCGGGCGGCTGCTGATGATCGGCCACAATCCGGGGCTCGAGGATTTCGTGCTGATGCTGACGCAGGGCGGCGAGCCCGACATGATCGCAGCGGCGGAGGAGAAATACCCCACCGCCACCCTCGCCGAACTGAGTTTCGATATCGACGACTGGGCGTCGCTGGCGCCGAACCACGGCACGCTGACCCGCTTCGTGCGCCCGCGCGATCTCGACCCGGCGCTGGGGCCAAGCGGCGACTAAGCCGGAACCGAACGGGGCCCCGGCGCGAGGCCGGGGCATCCCTTGATCGCCGACGCCGGGCCTTAGCGGCCGAGCAGCATCCGCGCCTGGCTGGCAAGCTGGGCCAGCATCGCGGCGGTCGGCGCGGCGGACTGGCGGGCGCGGCCGACAACGGCGGTGAACTGCGCCACGCGCGCGGCATTGTCGCCAAGCCACGCGTCCACGGCCGCATCGGGATCGCGCGCCCCTTCGCGGGCGAGGAAATCGAGCCGCATCTGCTCGAAATCGCGCACCAGCCCGGCGATCAGCAGCCGCTCCCACGGATCGGACGGGGCGAGGCGCGCTGCGGCTGCCTGTGCCCAGTCGAGCCCGAGCGCTTCGCCGAGCCGGGTGTAGGCGCGGGTGAGATGAGTCTCGTCGCTCTTCAGCCGGGCGCTGAGATCGACCAGGCCGATCGCGCCGTCGATCTCGTGGAGGCGGACCACGCGCGCGACCAACGATTCGGGCGCGCCGGCGCGGGTGAGGCGGGTGGCCATCCGGGCGCTGGCATCGCGCGCTTCCTGCAGCAGCAAGTCGCTGGCCTGCGTCTCGAGCTTGCCGACCCCCTTGCCGAGCCGTTCGAGCACCGCGCTCGGCATCGTGCCGGAGGGAACGACGCGCAGCAGATCCGACACCTGCGAGCGGACGGCACGCGCGACGCCTTCGAACAGCGCGAGGCGGCCCTCCTCCGACATGGCGGTGGTCTCGATGTCGCGCCACAAGGCGTCGAGGCGGAACATTTTTTCCGCGACCACGAACATCGCCGCGACGTCGCCAAGCGCGGCGCCTTCCTCCTCCGCCAGTTCGAACGGATCGAGCAGGCCGGTGCGGTTGACGATGCGGTTGGCGAGCTTCGTCGCGACGATCTCGCTACGCAGCTGATGGTGCTCGATCGCACCGGCGTAGCCTTCACGCATCGCCGGCGGGAAGGCGGCGAGCAGATCGGGCTCAAGCAGCGGATCGGCGCCGAGGCCGGCCTGCTCGATCGCATCCTGCAGCGCGAGCTTCGCGGTGGAGAGCAGCACGGCGAGCTCCGGCCGGGTAAGGCCACGCCCTTCGCCGGCGCGCCGCAGCAAATCCTCGTTCGAGGCAAGCCCCTCGACCTGGCGATCGAGCCGACCGGTCGCCTCGAAGATCTCGATCGCCCGCACATAGCTCGGCACGCCGCGGGCGCCGGCTCGCTCCGCGATGGACAGCGCCAGCGTCTGGAGGCGGTTATCCTCCAGCACCAGATGCGCGACATCGTCCGTCATCGCGCCGAGCAGCGCATTGCGATCGTCGAACGCCAGCCGGCCTTCGGCCATTTCGCGGTTGAGCGCGATCTTGATGTTCACTTCATTGTCCGAACAATCGACGCCGGCCGAATTGTCGATGAAGTCCGTATTGATGCGTCCACCCTTGGCAGCGAAGGCGATGCGGCCGGCCTGCGTGACGCCGAGGTTGGCGCCTTCCCCGATCGCGATGGCGCGCACGTCCTCGCCATTGACGCGCAGGCGATCGTTGGCGGGATCGCCGACGGCAGCGTTGTTCTCGCTCGCGGCCTTCACATAGGTGCCGATGCCGCCGAACCAGACGAGATCGACCGGCGCCCTCAGGATCGCGGAAATGAGAGCGGTCGGCTCCATCTCGTCGAGCGTGATGCCGAGCGCGGCCTTTACCTCGGGCGTCAGGCGGATCGTCTTGGCGCTGCGCGGGAAGACGCCGCCGCCGGCCGAGATCAGCGCCTTGTCATAATCGTCCCAGCTCGACCGCGGGAGGCTGAACAGCCGTGCGCGCTCCGTCCAGCTCGCCGCGGGATCGGGATCGGGATCGAGGAAGATGTGCCGGTGATCGAAGGCGGCGACGATCTTCAGCGTCTTCGAAAGAAGCATGCCGTTGCCGAACACGTCGCCCGACATGTCGCCGCAACCGACGACGCGGATCACGTCCTGCTGCACGTCGATGCCGCGTTCGGCGAAGTGGCGCTGCACCGAGATCCAGGCGCCGCGCGCCGTGATGCCCATCGCCTTGTGATCATAGCCCTGGCTGCCGCCGCTGGCGAAGGCATCACCCAGCCAGAAGCCGCGTTCGAGCGCGATCGCATTGGCGACGTCACTGAACGTAGCGGTGCCCTTGTCCGCAGCGACGACGAAATAGGGATCCTCGCCGTCGTGGACGCGCACGCCCTCGGGATGGACGACCGTGCCGGCAACGATGTTGTCGGTGATCGACAAGAGCGTGCGGATGAAGATGCGGTAGCTTTCCGTCCCTTCCGCGAACCAGGCCTCGCGATCCGTGGCGGGATTGGGCAGCTGCTTGGGGTAGAAGCCGCCCTTCGCGCCGGTCGGCACGATGACCGCGTTCTTCACCCGCTGCGCCTTCATCAGGCCGAGGATCTCGGTGCGGAAGTCGTCGCGCCGGTCAGACCAGCGCAGGCCGCCGCGCGCGACCGGGCCGGCGCGCAGGTGGATGCCCTCGACGCGCGGGCTGTACACCCACACCTCGCGCCATGGCAGCGGGGCGGGAAGGCCGGGGATGCGGCTGGAATCGAGCTTGAACGCCAGCGCTTCCTGGCCGGCGGGGGCGAAGGCATTGGTGCGCAAGGTAGCGTTGATGACGGCCTTGAAGGCGCGCAGGATCCGATCGTCATCGATTGCGACGATCGCATCGAGCCCGGCGGCGATGGCGGCATCGACCGCATCGGTATCGCCGCTGGCCTTGGGATCATGCGCAAAGGTGAAGCGATCGATCAGTGCCTTGGCGAGCATCGGTGCGCGGCTCAGCGCATCGACCACGGTGCCAAGGCCGTATGAAAGCCCCGCCTGGCGCAGGTAGCGGAACCAGGCGCGATAGAGGAGCACGGCGGCCGGCGCGAGGCCGGCGGTGATCATCAGCCGGTTGAAGGCGTCATTCTCCGCCTCGCCGCGCAGCACGGCGGCGATCGCGCCTTCGAGCACGTGGCGATCGATCTGCGACACATCGCCCTGCGGCTGGACGATGAAATCGTGGACGAAAGCGTCACTGTCCTCGCGCAGGCGGGTGGGCAGTTCGCCGATCACGCGGTAGCCGAAATTCTCCAGCACCGGCACCGCTTCGGACAGCGCAAGCGCGCCGTTCGACTTGTAGATCTTGAGCCGCTGATCATCGCCCTCCGCGGGCGGATAGAGGTGGACCGCGCGATCCTCCGGCCCGGAGAGGTCGGCGATGCGCAGCACGTCTTCGGCCGCTTCCTCGGCGGTGCTGACGTTGCGGTAATTGGGCGGGAAGGCCGCGGCCCAGCGCAGCGCGAGGCGGGCGGCGCGGGCCGGCGCGATGCGATCGGCCAGTGCCGCCTCTACGTCGCGTTCCCAGCCGCGCACCATCTTTTCCAGCCGCGCGTCGAGCGCCGCGGTATCGGGCATGACCCCCGACTGGCGAAGATCGATCGTGAAGCGGATCATCGCGACGGTGCCGTCTTCGAGCGCGATCGACCAGTTGAGGACGCCGCCGTTCGCCGCCTCGGCCAGCATCTCGCCGATCGCCACGCGGCGCGCGGTGGTGAGATCGTCGCGCGGGAGCCAGACGAAGGCGAAGAGGTGCCGCCCGAGCGCCGAGCGCAGCAGGACGAGCTTGGGCCGCGGGCGATCGGCAAGGCTCATCGCGGTGAGCGCGAGCGTTTCCACCGATGCGGCATCGACCGCGGTGACGAGGTCGTGCGGCAGCGCGGCCATCGCATGGGTCAGCGCCTTGCCGGTGTGGCCGGCCGGGTCGAAGCCGAACTTGGCCTCCATGTCGGCCAGCCGCTGGCGCAGCACGGGGACGCTGCGCGGCGGGGCGTTCAACGCGGCGGAGGTCCACAGGCCCGCATGGATCGACAGGCCGGCGATCGTGCTGCCCTGCCGGATCGGCACCACGACGAGATCGATCGGCACGCGGCGATGGACCGGCGAGATCAGGCTCGACTTGAGGAGCAGCGGCGCAGCCTTGCCGGCGGCGAAATAATTGATCGCGAGGTGGCGTGAGCGGTCGGCCAACAGCGGCGGCTCGTGCGCGTTGCGGGCGATGCCGAGCTGCTCGCCGACGATCCGGCCGGTCTCGCCGCCGGCATCCGCCATCCAGCGTTCGTGGCCGAGCAGGGTGAAGTGCCGGTCGAGGAACCAGCGCATCAGCGAGGCGCCTTCCGGGTCCCCGCCGGTATCCTCGATCATGCCGGCGTCCGCGGCCAGCGTCGCCTGCATGCGCCGCCAGTCCTCGACGGCGACGCGAACGTCGGCGAGGCACGAGGCGAGATCGTCAAGCAGGTCGCGCCGGTCACGCGCATCGGCGCGCTCGGTTTCGATGTAGATCATCGATTCGCGCACGCCAGCGTCGCCGACACCTTGCAGCACGCCATCGGCATCGCGGGTGACGGGCAACACGGGATGGATGATCCGATCGATCGCAATGTCGTGCGCGCCGATCACCCCTGCGATCGAATCGACGAGGAAGGGCATGTCGTCGTTGACGATCGCCAGCCGCATGCGCCGCGACGGGCCGTCACCCGGCAGCGGATCGAGCGCAATGGCGACGGTGCCGGCAGCACGCCGCTCCGCCGCCGCGGCCAGGAAGGCAGCGGCTTCAGCCTGCTCCGCAGGGCCGAAGCCGTCCAGTTCGCCCGGCAGAGCCCCTTTGGTGAGCCGGTCGGCAAGCGCCTTGGTCAGCGCCGTCATCGATGCTTTCGACATGGCGGCAGGCTATGCGCCGCCCCGCCGCCGGGCTCAAGCCTTGTAACGAATGTAACGACTGGTGTGTCAGCCGATACGGGCAGCGGCCCGATCGATCAGGGCAGGATCATCGGTAACGGCACCGAGCACGTCGAAGCGGCCATTCTCGCCGGCCCGGGCGACGAGCACCACGATGTCCCCCGGCGCTGCCGCGACGTCGAGCGACAGGGTGGCGAGCGGCGCGCGGTCGTCGCCCTCCGCGTCGGTGGCGAACGACGTTTCGTCCTCACCGCCGAACGCGGCGCTGGGGCCATCGGCCCAGACCGCAGCTGGCGGCTCGATCTTCGGCGCGCTGCGCACGGCGGCGGCAAGTTCCTCGGCGAGCTGCGCCTGCTCCGCCTCGCCCACGATCTCCTTCCAGTTGATGACGCCGTAGATGAAGTCGATCGTCGCACCGTCGGACGAGAAGGGCAGCAGGATGCCGCGGTACATGGTGTTGTGGCCGCGGGTGCCGACGAATTCCGCCTCGAAGCCGATCGGCGCGCGATTGGCGATGATCTGGTGGCAATGATCCGTCAGCCGCGACAGGAGCGAGCGGGCCGGCACTTCGGAGATATGCGAGATGGCGTGGTCGAGCGCGCATTCCTCGCGCAGTGCCTCGCCAAGGAAGCTGATCGCGGGATCCTCGGCATTGCCGGTGAAATCGAGCAGCACGCTGTGCGGGCCGAAATCGGCGATCCGCGCCGGATCGAGCGCCTCGATCGGCGGGAACGCGCGCCCGCCCAGCAGCGACACCCAATGGTTATAGGCGCGCACGTGCATGCGCCGCTCGTCCGCGCCGACCGGCACCGTCGCCTCTCCGACGCCGCCCTCGGTCGGATCACTCTCGCGTTCGCCATGCGCTCGATCGAAGCCGCGGATATCCATGCGTACTGCCCCTTGGACGATTGTGTCCCACGCCTAATGTGGGCCTTATGTGGTAAAGGCGACGTAAAGGCACAGCGGGCTTGCGTCGAGCGCAACCCCCTGCTAGGCGCCGCGCCTCGACGAGCCCTTCCGGGGCACGCACGGGCCGCTTTAGCTCAGCTGGTAGAGCATCGCATTCGTAATGCGGGGGTCACAGGTTCGAGTCCTGTAAGCGGCACCACTCCCCGATCGAGATCAGGCGTAGCGCGATGCGCGGAGCCCTCGCTCTGCGGGTGAGGTCTTCGAGGCTGGTCTTCAAGCCGGCGAGAACAATCTCATCGTTGAGCCGGTGCCGAAGACCATCTGCCGCACGCAGGTGCGGCGCTTCTCACCTTTTTGGCTATGTGACGGTCGTGTAGCATCTGTCCACGCGATGGATCGTCTCGACAGAGACGCACGGTCGGCTCAGATCGCGACCGAGTAAAGCGCGTGGTGGGCCAGGATGAAAAGGGTGCGCCCCCCGGGGCCGCCGATCAACAATTGTAATGGCCGCTCGGGCACGTCGATGCGGCGCACTTCGCGACCATTTTTGTCGTAGACCCAAACCTGCCCGTTCGCGACGTAAAGGTTGCCGGCGGGATCACGCGCCACGCTCTCGCCGCCGCGCGGGGCGACGACGCGCAGGTCGGTGAGTGCGCCACTTGCCGCCACCTTGCCGCTGTAGGTCAGGTTCTCCGACGCGTTGGTCAGGTACACGCGCTCGCCCGGGCGGGCTGTGACCAGCCCGTAACTGTCGAGCGTGTCTGACCAGCGCCAGCCCTGATGGTCGTCCGGCCCCTGGTTCCAGACGCGGAACGCCGGAATGGCGGTCGATCCGTCGGGCGAAACATAGGCCTCGCGCTTTGCCTCGCCCATCTTGCTGGTGAAGAAGTGGGAGAGGGGCGGGTATTCGTAGGTCGTCTGATCGATGCGATCGGCAAACTCGCCGTTCGCCCAGACGTTGACAGGAAGCGCGATCGCGCTGCCAGGGCGTGGACCGGTGGCGGGGATAGTGCGAATATCATCGGGCGCCTTCGGGTCGACACTATAGACCGTGCCATCACGACCGGCGGCGGAGAGCACCAGCAGGCGGCCCGATCGGTCCACCGTCAGGTTTACCGGATCGAGCGTCGCCTGGCTGACGGTGGTGAGCCCTTCCGATGGCGACCAGCCGTGAATCCGCTGATGAAACCGGTCGATGAAGTAGAGCTTGCCTTGTGCGTCGACCGCACCCCCCGCGACTGAGTAGAACCCGTCGGCGAGCTTCGTCACGCCCGGTGTGTCCGGCACTTCGGGCAGAGCCGCGGGCCGCGATGTAGCCGGCGGCACATCCAGCTTCGCAAACTCGCGCTCGCGCACCTCCTGCCCAGTGGTCACGTCCGTTATGGCGTTCTCAAACGGGTATTTGCTTGCCCGCACGAAGGTGCCGCAGCCTTTCGCGTCGCAGTGCGCATAGGCGCTTTCGGCGCAGCACCGCCGACACCTTCCGCACCTGGTCCTTGCTGGAGACGGTGATTTCGGTCGCCGGACTCGTCATGGTGGTGGGGCTCAGCTACCTCGTCTGAGGTGTCGACGCGTACAGGCAACGATGAGGGCAAGCGTCCGTGCAAGAAGGTAGACTGGCGGACCGCGCCTACACGGCGATCGTCGGCATCATCAACAACGAGAACCTGACGCCCGGCGACCGCCTGCCGTCGGAAGCGCGCCTGGCGGAGATGTTCGGCATGTCGCGCACCATTGTGCGAGAGGCACTCGTACGGCTGGCCGCTGATGGCATCACCGAAGCGCGGCGCGGCGCCGGTTCCTATGTCAAGCGGCGGCCGTCGGAGCGCCTCGGCACGCACGTGCCGCTGGAAGGCCTGGCTGCGACGCTCGGCACCTATGAGGTGCGCTTCGTCGTGGAGGCGGAGGGGGCGCGGCTCGCCGCGCATCGCCGCTCGCAGCGGGATCTGGAGCAGATCGAGCAACGATTGGCGCAACTGCGGGTCGCGCTCCTGTCCAGCGCGCCCGCGCATGACGAGGACTGGCTGCTCCACCGCTCGATCCTGGAGGCGACGGGTAATCTCGCGTTCGTCGCGATCTTCGATCAGCTGCAGGAGGAAGTCATGCGCATCCTGCGGGCGGGCGTGGACATCTCGCGCGCGCGTCCGCCGCAGGTGATCGAGGCGATGATGGACGAGCATGATGCGATCGTCGACGCGATCCGCGCCCAGGACGGCGATGGGGCAGCGCTCGCCATGCGCTGGCACCTGTCGCAAGGGCGCAAGCGGCTGATGCCCTAGGCGGTAGCGCCAGTAAGTCTCCACCCTCCTCGAGTGATATGCAGGACCGCGACCGGCCGGCCGCGCGGGAAGGTCAGCGCACGCTCTACATTCCTGTCCATCACGCCTTGTCTTTGGCTCGTCTGTGAACCAGCGCGCCGGCCCTGCGACTATGGTCGTAGATGTTTGCTCCAAACCGATCCGGTACATTGATCTGAGCGGTCCGGCCTGTGTGGGTCAGGTACCGAACAGCAAATGAACATGGGGAGGGATGGATGCACTGCTTCACGCCTGATCGCCGCCGATTGTGCGGTGCTTCCAGCCTGGTCGCGTTGACCGCCGCGCTCGTCGCAATGCCCGCCGTGGCTCAGACAACGCCAAACGCCCCCACCGGGGCAGAGACGCCGGCGAATGCTCCCACCGCCGCGCAGACAACGCCGAATCTCCTCACCGCTGCGCCGCAGGAAATGCCGAGCGCCGCGCTGCCCGATGCCTCCCGGGAGCGGCCGCAAGACACATCCGACATCATCGTCACTGGCAGCCGCATTATCGCGGACGGCTTCAACGCGCCGACGCCGACCACCGTTATCGGCGAGGAGCAGATCGCCAACAACGCGCAGCCGAACATCTTCAACACCATCCAGCAGCTCCCCTCGCTGCAGGGTTCGACGGGGGCCTCGACCGGCACGTTCAGCACGTCCAGCGGCACGCAGGGCCTCAGCTCCTTCTCGTTGCGGGGCCTTCAGCCGATCCGCACGCTTACCCTGCTCGATGGCCAGCGCGTGGTCGGCGCCAATGTGACCGGCGTGCCGGACATCAGCATGTTCCCGCAGCTGCTCGTGAAACGCGTCGATATCGTCAACGGCGGTGCATCCGCCTCCTACGGCTCGGACGCGGTCGGCGGCGTGGTCAATTTCATCACCGACACGCGGTTCGAGGGCTTCAGGGCAAATGTGCTTGGCAGCATCACCACCTACGGTGACGACGAGACGGCGCTGGTCCAGGCGGCCTATGGCACGTCGCTGCTGGAGGACCGCCTGCACCTGATCGTCAGCGGCGAATACGACCATGAGGGCGGGGTCGGCCCGGGCAATTACGGCATCGACCTTGCCGGCAGTCGCGACTGGCACCGCGCGTCCACCCTGCTCAACACCGGCATCACCACCGGACCCGGGCCGCAGTTCGTCTATTCCGACTTCGCTCAGCCGTACCAGTACGCCAAGTACGGCCTCATCAACAACGGCCCGCTGCAAGGCATCGCTTTTGATGCGAACGGCACGCCCGTGAACTTCAACTACGGATCGGGCGGGCAGCCGCTCGGCAACGGTCGCGTGTCGAACTGCTTCCCGGGCAATTCCTTCTGCGTGGGCGGTGACCTGTCGGGTGCGCCGGGATCGAGCGCATCGCTCAAGTCCAAGCTCGAACGCATCAACGGCTATGCCCGGATCGGCTATGACTTCGCTCCGAACAACGAGATCTACGGCACGGTCAACATTGCGCAGGTCCGGACCAGCAATCAGCCGAGCCCGGGGTACAACCGGCCGAACCTCACGGTTCAATGCGCGAACCCGTTCCTGCCGCAGCTGATCCGCGATCGCTGCGCCGCGGCCAACATCACCTCCTTCAACTTCGGATCGAGCAACGGCCAGCTTCCGAACCAGCTCGTCCAGACGGACCGTGACCAGTATCGTTTCGTAGTTGGTGCAAGGGGCCGTTTCGGCCTCGGTGGATCAGACTGGAATTACGACGCTTATTATCAGCACGGCACCACCAAGGTTGCAATCGACGTCGATCGCATCGTGCTCCAGCCGCGCTACGTGGCCGCCACCAACGCAGTGGTACTGAACGGCGCGATCGTCTGCGCAGATCCGGCGGCGCGGGCGCTCGGATGCCAGCCGATCAATATTTTCGGCAACTTCACCCCCAGCCAGGCGGCGTTGGACTACATTATGCCGCAGGCCGGGCCCCTGCAGCGCACGACTTTGAAGCAGGATGTCGTGAGCCTCAACTTTTCCGGCCAGCCAGTCAGCCTTTGGGCCGGTCCAGTGTCCGTCGCGTTCGGTGGTGAGTACCGCCGGGAGTATTACCGGGTGCGGGGTGATGCCTACGGCGCCGGGGTCAGCCCCGTCAGCCCTAACAACGCCCTCTATCCGGCCGATCCGCTGCTGAATTCTGCGCAGGGCAGCAACTGGGCAGCCGGCAACTACAAGAACGGCCGCGGCAAATATGACGTCATTGAAGGCTTCCTCGAAGTCGACCTGCCGCTATGGGACAGCGACGCGGCGGGGCGCGCGAACCTGAACGGCGCCGCCCGGGTCACCGACTACAGCACGTCCGGCACAGTGTGGGCGTGGAAGATCGGCGGTACGTGGAACTCGCCGATCGATGGGCTGACGCTCCGCGCCGTCACGTCACGCGACGTCCGCGCGCCGAACCTGTCGGAACTTTTCGCCGCCCCAACGGTGACCACGCTGCCAAGCTTCAACGATCCGTTCCGCAACATCGCCGTGCAGGTGTTCCAGAACACCGTCGGCAATACCGACCTGCGTCCGGAAACCGCGCGCGATACCGAGCTTGGCATCGTCTATGCGCGGCCTTCGTGGTTGCCCGGGCTCAGCCTGTCGGTGGACTATTACCAGATCAAGCTCAGCGGGGTCGTATCCACGCTGACGCCCGACCAGATCGTCCGCTTCTGCTTCGAGGGGAACCAGGCGTTTTGCGGAGGCTTCCAGCTCGACGGGCCGCAGGGCACCAATTTCGTCAACGTCCAGCCGTTCAACCTGGCGTCCTGGAAAACGAGCGGCTTCAATCTGGAGGCGAGCTACCAGTGGAAGGAGCCGCTCGGCCTGCCGGGCTCCTTCACCGTCCGGGCGCTGGGTACACACGTGCGCAAATTCATTGTCGATGCGGGAATCGCCGGCGTCGCGCGGCGAGACGATGCCGGCGCCAACACCGGCGCGATACCCCACTGGAAGTGGCTTGCCACGCAGACTTATGACACCGGCCGCCTGACGCTGACGGTGCAGGAGCGTTGGTTCTCTGACGGCGTGTTCAACAACAGCTACGTCGTCTGTCAGACGAACTGCCCCGTTTCGACCGGGAACAACAACACGGTAAACTTCAACAAGATGAAGGGCGAATTCTACCTGGATCTGGGCGCCGCTTTCAAGATCACGGAGGGGATCAGTATCTACGGAAAGGTCGACAACGTGTTCGACAACGATCCGACACCCTCGCCGCAGACCAACACCGGTCTCGACGTCAACCCGGCGCTGTATGACACCCTTGGTCGTATCTATCGGGCAGGTGTTCGCTTCAACTTTTGACGTTTCCTCCGGGGCACTTGGGCAGGTCGAGCACCGCGTCGACCTGCCCATTCTTCATCAGGGCGATATAGGCCGCGGTTTGGCAGATGGGGCGCTCTGATCGTCTGCTTGTGCCCGCACTGAGCGATCTGGAGGTGACCCGTGAGGCGCCGACCCTCTGCTGGTCGCCAATAGCAGTTTCATGTCGCGTGGGTTCGATCACGCGACCCACCCGTCCATTCCGCACCAGCGTCAAGGGGCCAACTAGGCGCCAGGCGGCGCGTATACGTGTGATGCCCGCTGCTCCCGAGTGAGGGCGGCGTTAACCCGCTGAAACCGCTAAAGAAGAGCAATAACGTCCTGGTTGCTTCACCGGAGTTGTGGGGAGAGCCAATTTAGGCAGTGTTTTAATACAAACCGGCCGTTAAGATTCGCCGGCCTAACAACCTTGCAGGAACTGCGCCCCGGGGGGGTGCAAGCGCGGCGGACGGAAACATGCAAGCACGATCGGGTGCCGGGGGTGAACTGCCCCGGTGGTCATTGACACGTTGGCTGGTCGAGCCCGGCAAGGACATCCCCGATGGTATGCGCCGCACGCTGCTGCACAGCCTGTATTCGACGTTGCCGATCTTTGCCGGCGGGGTGCTCAACACCATCGCGGTGTCCGCAGTGGTCGCAGCCCGGATGCAGACGTTCGAGGCTTATCTGTGGCTTGCGCTGGAACTGCTGCTCGGTGCGGTTCGCCTGCCGGTGCTGCTGCTGGGGCGCCGCGCCGTCGCGGAAGGGCGGCGCGGGCCGACCGATCTCTACATCCTGCTGGCGGTGCTGTGGGCGGCGAGCGTTGGATATGGCACCTTCATGTGCGTGGCGAGCGGCGACTGGGTGGCCGCTTCCCTGGCGTGCCTGTCGGCCGCAGCGATGGTAGGCGGGATCTGTTTCCGCAATTTCGGGGCGCCGCGGCTAGTTGGCCTGATGATCGGGCTGAGCCTGGGACCGTGCGCCGTCGCGGCGGGCCTGTCGGGCGAGCCGATCCTGCTGCTCGTGATGTTCCAGATCCCCTTCTACCTCATCAGCATGAGTTCGGCGGCGTTCCACCTCAACCAGCAGCTGGTGCGCACGATGCGGGCAGAAATGGCGAACGATCATCAGGCGCGGCATGATCCGCTGACGGGGCTCCTCAACCGTGCCGGCCTTGCCCGCTGGGCGGAGGAGCAGCCGGGACGCAGCGGCGCCGGACTGGCCGTGTTCTACGTCGATCTCGACTGGTTCAAGAGCATCAACGACACGCTGGGACACCGGGCCGGGGATGACGTGCTGATCGGCGTCGCCGAGCGCCTGCGCGGCGTAGCACCGGCGGATGCGCAGGCGGCGCGGCTGGGCGGCGACGAGTTCGTGCTGGTGGTGCCGGATGCCAGTCCGGAACTGGCCGCTGCGTTGAAGGAGGGGATCCGCGCCGCGATCACGCGGGAACTGACGGTCGCGGGGCAGACGGTGCGCGTCGGCGGCAGCATCGGGATAGCGCTTTCACGCGACGGCGGCCGGGACCTGACCGAGCTGCTGGACGTCGCCGACCTGGATCTGCGGCGCGCAAAATCTCAGCGCGGGCTGAGTGGCAAGCGCGGCGGCCCGGGCGCGGGAGTGGAGCCGCTGCCACGCCCGATGCTGGTGATCGATCGCGACACTCGTCGCGGCGACGAGGCGGAAGACGGGTTGGCTGGCTGCGAGACGACCGCAGCGCCCCGCGGATCGCAGGATGATCGCGCGAGACGCCAGAACGGATAGCGCGAGATCGCCGCAGATGCTGGCGATCACGACACAAGCCCCCTAGACGGACCCTCGCTACGGGGATCGATGGGAGGTCAGCAACAATGTGGCGGACAATCTTGGCGGTGAGTGGGGCGGTAATCGCCGCCGCGCCAGCGATCGCGCAGAGCATTCCGGCGGGTACCTATTCCATTCCGGAATCGGGCTATTCGATCGTGATCCAGCCGCAGGGTGATGATCTGCGCGTCGACGAGGCGGGCCAGGAACGCGTATATGTGAAGGCGGGGTCTGGCACGTACGAATATCAAAGCCCGATCACCGGCTCGACCTATCAGCTGGTCTATCGCGATCGCGCATCGGTCTCCGCGATCAAGAAGGGCAGCGGCGATGAACCGACACTGCTTGTTCGCCGCGGCGGCGCGGCGCCAATCGTGCCCCTCGGCGCAGCGAAGCCGATGGCAACCATCGATCCGAACGTGGCGCTGGGGGGCGAAGCGGATACGGTGGACGCGGGCGCGCCTGCCGCTCCGGCGAACCCGGCCGTCAGCCCGCATTTGAAGGTGGCGGAGCGCTATCAGGCGCTGACGCTGAGCGACAAGAAGGACACCCAGACCTGGGCGTTCTGCAGCGCCGCCGCGCTCAAGAGGAGCATGGCGGCGAAGGAGGAGGCAGACGCTTACGGCCGGGAGGCGGCGGAACGGCTGGCGCTGATCTCGACCGATCCGGCGCGCAACCCCTGCCCAGATGCAATTCCCGACGCGCTGTGGCCGGGTGCCACCGACCCTGAGGCGGAGGCGCTGAGCCAGGCGAATGCGGCGCAGCTTGCGACGGCCGCGCAGCAATCGCTCGAGATCGCGGCGATGCGCGAGAAGCAGGCCGCCGATCAGCGGGCGTACGAACAGGCGCAGGCCGCGCATCAGGAAGCGCTGGCAAAGGCGCGCCGGGACCAGGAGATCTTCGCCCAGCAACGCGCGGCCTATGAAGCGGCGCTGGCCGAGCACGAGCGCCTGACGAAGGGTGGCCAGCGCCGCTGAGACGCGCCACGTGCGACCGGCGCGGGCATCACGCCAGCGCGAGCTCCTTTCGTGCCGCCGCGCCGGTCAGGTCATGGTTTGACATGCTGTCGGCGATAAAGCGGTCGAGGCTCGCCAGCAGGCGGGGGCTTAGGCCGATCGTGCGGCGGGACGGATCGACCGTGACGAGGCCTTGTTCGCTGGCCGTGCCGAGGAGCTGGCGCACGTGGGTTCGCGAGACGCCGAAGCGCGTGCCCAGCGTGGAGAGTGACAGCGGCACCTCCGTCGTCCCGCGCTCGAGACTGTCCTGCACGAGCGAGACCAGCACGAAGACGCCTGCATCACGGGCCAGGAACAGCATCATGTCCGGGTTGCGCAGGAGCACCGCGGCGGACTGCGGGAAGAAATCGGTCGCCACCCGGCGCTGTACCTGCTGGAAGCGCAAGTCACCCGACAGTGGCAATGCGAAATCGTCGGGCCCGAACATCTCGGCGAGCGGCGCATAATGCGCCATCAGCCATTGGCAATCGTGATCGATCATTCGGGCGGTCGGGACAAGTAACCGCGCCCGTCGATCGATCGGGGACACCCGACTTTCCAGGAATCCGGTCTGCACCAGCCGCGCCGTCACCTGCTCGATCCGGCGTGGGCTGGCGAGGCCGAACATCGCCAAAGCCTTCTTTAGATTGGCGACGATCGGCCAGGTCCCGCGATCTTCTTCGCGATAGGCAGCATCGAGGCAGATCGCGACCGAGAAGATGACGATCCGAACGGCTTCCATCAGCAGCTTGTTGAGGAAGGCATCCTCTCCATACAATGTCATGACGCGGTCGACATAGGTAGCGCGAGCCTGCGGAAAGCGCGGATGGCGCAGGATCGCTTCCGCAGGCCTGTATTTAACGCCAAACTGCTGATCGTAAGCCGTGTCGTCGCCGCTCATCTGCACCACATATCTAGTTTCTGCCGACCGCCATGCGGTGAGCGCGCGCGATCATCAAGAAATTACACGTAAAAACTTCCAGCGCACTGGCCGGTGATTGGCGCTACGGGGGCGTCTTCCGGGGGGAGGGTGATCGCGGATGCCGGGGGCTGCTGGGGGCAGCAACCGCCCGCGATCATTCCCGGATCATCTCGGCCGGGGGCCAAACGGCGCAACCGGTCCAAGAGAATCAGGGGGGAATGCCATCATGTCCATCGTGCGATTGCGCGCGCTTGCGTTGCTGCTCGCCGGCAGCGCCGCGCCGATCCTGGCGCAGGCACCAGCTGCCAGCGTAGCGTCCGCAAGCGCCGTCAGCGCCGACGCGGCGATTGGCCCGCTGCTCCTGGCGCCGGCAAGCCCGGCCGAGGTTAAGGCGCAGTGCGACCGCCGGCTCAGCGCGATGGCGGCATTGCGTGCGCGGCTCGAGGGCATGCCGCTGGACAGCGAGCCAATCGCGCTACTGCGCGCCTATGACGACCTGTACCTGGTCGGCATGACCGCGGGCAATACCGATGCGATGATCCTGATGAACGTCCATCCGGATGCCGCCATCCGGCAAGCGGGACAGGACTGTGTCCAGCGATCCGGCGCGGCCATGGTGGACATCAGCATGTCTCGCCCGATCTACGAGCGGCTGCAGCAAGTGGAGAAGCGGGGCGTGCCCGCAGAACTGCAGCCGATGCTGGCGCGCCAGCTCGCCAATTATCGCCGCGCCGGGGTGGACAAGGACGAGGCGACGCGCGCCGAGGTAACGAAACTCCAGAACCGGATCATCGCCGACTCCGCGACTTTCGAGAAGAATATCGCGGAGGATAATCGCACCGTGACCGCCCGGCCGGAGGAACTCGACGGCCTTCCCGCGGCTTGGCTTGCGGCGCACCCCGTCGGCGCGGATGGGATGGTGCGGATCGGGATGACCTATCCCGAGGTGTTCCCGCTGCTGAGCAACGCGCGCAGCGCCGAACTGCGTAAGCGAGTGATGACGGCCTTCCAGACCCGCGCTTATCCCGCCAACGCGGCTGTTCTGGGCCGGGTGGTCGAAAATCGCGCGAAACTGGCAACGCTGCTTGGCTATCCAAGCTTTGCCGCACTTGACCTGTCGTCGCGCATGGCGGGGAGTCCGGCGCGGGTAGAGCGCTTCATGGCGGACATCGACGCGGTCGCGCGCCCGGTCGCCGAGGCCGAGATCGCGCGAATGCTTGCGCGGCTGCAACGTGACGACCCCGGCCTCAAGCAGCTCGATGCGTCGAGCGTCAACTACGCGCGCCAGCTGGTGAAGCAGGAGGATTACGCCGTCGATCCAGCGGAGATCCGCCCCTACTTTGCTTTTGACAAGGTGCAGGCCGGCATCTTCGCGCTGACCAGCGACCTGTTCGGCGTCGACATCCGCCCTTGGAAGACGGCGACGTGGCATGCCGACGTCGAGGCGTTCGAGATGGTGCAGGACGGCAAGGTGATCGGCCGCTTCTTCCTCGACATGCATCCGCGGCCGGGCAAGTACACTCACGCGGCGCTGGGCTTTGCCCGCTTCGGCGTCGCTGATCGGCAGCTGCCCGTCGCGGTGCTGATGACCCCGTTCACCAAGGGACAGATGGAACATCAGGAGGTCGTCACTTTCCTCCACGAGTTCGGTCATCTCATTCACTGGATCTTTTCCGGTGCGCAGCGTTTCGCCGCGCAAAACGCAGTCGAGCTTGAAGGCGACGTGGTCGAGGCGCCGTCCGCCCTGCTCGAGGAATGGGTGCGGGATTACGAGACGCTTCGCCGCTTCGCCACCAATGACAAGGGCGAGCCGATCCCGGCGACGCTGGTCGCGAACATGAACGCCGGCCGGCGCTTCGGAGAGGGCGCCACCTGGACCCGCCAGCTCGGCTATTCAAATGCGGCGCTGGAGCTCTATTCGGGTGGGCAGCAGGGGGGCGACCTGTCGCGGGTCTTCACGACGGCCTACGACCGCTATGGGCCTGTGCCCAACCCGCCGGGGACGCATGAATATGCGTCGTTCGGCCACGTCATCGGCTATGGCGCGTCCTATTACACCTATGTCTGGTCAAAGGCGCTGGCGAGCGACCTGTTCGGCGAGTTCCGTCGCAACGGGCTCCGCGACCGGGCGACGGCGCTGCGTTACCGGGAGCGTGTGCTGGCGCCGGGCGGCAGTGCATCGATGAACGTCCTGGCGCGCGATTTCCTCGGCCGCGACTGGTCGGTGGATGCGTTCCGACGGGAGCTGCAGGGCACCGAATGACGGGTGATCGGCGCGTGGGCTGATGCGCCAAGGGCTTGAGCTTCAGGGCTTCAGCCACAGGCGGATCACCATGGCGACCGCGCCGACGGCGGCGACGCTGGCGGCCCAGATCAGGGCCATCCAGCCGAGCCGCCGCCAGAGCGGCGCCTCCTGCATCAATGATATCCTTCCGTCCCCACCTTGCCGCGGAATACCCAATAGGCCCAGGCGGTGTAGGCGAGGATGATCGGCACCAGTACGCCTGCCCCGATCAGCATGAAGACCTGGCTGCGCTCCGGCGCCGCGGCGTCCCAGATGGTGAGCGCTTCCGGCACCACATAGGGATACATGCTGATCCCGAGCCCGATATAGCTCATCAGGAAAAGCGCGAGCGCCAGGAAGAAGGGCCGCACCTCTCGCCGCTTCTTCAGCGAGCGGTGAAAGGCAAAGGCGACAATCGCGCTCAGCAGCGGCACCTGCGATGTCACGTAAATGGCCGGCGTGCCGAGCCACTTCTCGCGGTAATCCGCATCGAGCCCCAGCGTCGACAGGCTGACGAGGACGATCGCGACCAGCGTCGCGCCGAAGGCGAGCCCGGCGAGGCGGCAGGCATGCGCCTGGGTGCGCCCATCCGTCTTCCAGATCAGCCATGTGGCGCCGAGCAACGCATAGCCGCAGACGACGCTGATGCCGGTGACGAGACTGAACGGGCTGAGCCAGTCGAGCCACTCGCCGGCATAGGCGCGGTTCGACACCGTCACCCCCTGCAGCAATGCGCCGAGGATCACGCCCTGCGAGAAGGCCGCCACGAACGATCCGGCGGTGAAGGCGAAATCCCACCCCGCGCGATGCGCCGGATCGCGCCAGCGTGCCTCGAACGCGACGCCGCGGAAGACGAGCCCCAGCAACATCGCGATGATCGGCGGGTAAAGCGCCGTCATCACCACGCCATAGGCAAGCGGGAAGGCCGCGAAGAGGCCGCCGCCGCCAAGCACCAGCCACGTTTCGTTGCCGTCCCACACCGGAGCGATCGCGTTCATCGCCTGATCGCGTTCCTCGCCCACGGAGAAGGTCGGGAACAGGATGCCGATGCCCAGATCGAACCCGTCCATCACCACATAGGCGAAGACGGCGAAGGCGATGATGAACGCCCAGACGATCGTCAGGTCGACGTTGACGCCCATCGCTCAGGCCCCCGCCAGCTGGGTCGGACCCGGGGTGATCCCCGCCGTGCGGATCGGGCCGGATGCCTCGGTGGGCCGGGGCTCGTGAACCTCGACGCCCTTGTTCATCAGGCGCAGGATGTACCAGGTGCCGAAACCGAACACCGCGAAATAGACGATGATGAAGGCGATCAGCGATGACGCCACCGCGGGCGCCGCGAGCGGGGACACGCTTTGGGCCGTCGTGAGCAGGCCGTAGATGGTATAGGGCTGCCGCCCCACCTCGGTCGTCACCCAGCCGGCGATGACCGCGACGAAGCCGGACGGCCCCATGATCACTGCCGCCCGGTGAAGCAATGGCCAGTCGTACAGGCGGCGGCGCCACCGCGCGTATAGGCTCCACAGGCCGAGCCCGAGCATCCCGACGCCGATCGTCACCATGATGCGGAATGCCCAGAAGACGACGCCGACGGGCGGCTGCCGATCGAGCGGCACCGTATCGAGCCCCGCAAGCGGTGCATCGGGATCATGCTTCAGGATCAGCGACGAGCCCCTGGGTATCTCGACAGCATAGTCGACCCGCTGCTCGGCCGAGTTGGGAATGCCGAAGAGGATCAGGGGCGCGCCATCAGGGTAGCTTTTGAAGTGGCCTTCCATCGCCATCACCTTGGCGGGCTGGTGTTGGAGTGTGTTGAGGCCGTGCATGTCGCCGGCGATGATCTGGATCGGCGCGACGATCGTCGCCATCCACATCGCCATCGACAGCATCTTGCGCGCGGCCGCTTCCGACCGCGGCGACACGGCGATCAATTCCGAGGGATCGGTGCGCACATGCAGCGCGATCAGCCGGCCGCCGCGTTGCTTGAGCAATTGCCACGCGCCGACGCCGCCGACCACGAAGGCGGTGGTGAGATAGGCGGCGAGCGTGGTGTGAAACAGGCGATAGGGGAAGCTGGGATTGAAGATGATCGTGAACCAGTCGGGCCCGGGCACGAACTGCCCGACCGCATTCATCTCGTAGCCCACCGGGGTCTGCATCCAGCTGTTCACGCTGAGGATCCAGATCGCGGAGATCAGCGTACCCAGCGCCACCATCAGCGTGGCGAAGAAATGCAGCGTGCGGCCGACCTTCTGCATCCCGAACAGCATGACGCCGAGGAACCCTGCCTCGAGAAAGAAGGCGGTAAGCACCTCATAGGCCATCAGCGGCCCGATGACGGGGCCGGCCTTGTCCGAGAAGACCGCCCAATTGGTGCCGAACTGATAGGACATCACGATGCCGGAGACGACACCCATCGCAAAGGCGATGGCGAAGATCTTCACCCAGAAGCGGAACAGATCGAGGTACACCTCCCGCCTGGTCCGCAACCACAATCCTTCCAGCACCGCCAAGTAACTCGCGAGGCCGATGGAGAAGGCAGGGAAGATAAAGTGAAAGCTGACAGTGAAGGCAAACTGGATCCGCGCGAGCATGACGGCATCAAGCGAGTCGAACATCGACCTTTACCCCTCGCACGTTAAAGAAGCCCGTTTAGCGGACCGATCCACGATCTGGATTTATCACGGCGGCAGGGGCTGTGCTTCGGGGAAAGTACCTAGCGCTGCCGGCGAAGGTGTGCCGCGGCGCCCGGTCAATGCCGTAGCGGGGAATTGTGCCGCTCAAACTCCATGACGAGCGACAAGGATGTCGTACAGGCTGCGGCCGGCCCGCTCCCAAGTGAACGTCTCGGCGCGCGCCTTGCCAAGCGCAACATGGCGTGCGCGAAGTTCTTCGTTGCGGGCAAGTTCGGCAATCGCGTCCCGCCAAGCGGTAGCATCGGTCGGGTCGCACATCATCGCGGCACCTCCGCCGCATATCTCCGGGATGGCGCCGCGGTCACTGACGACCGCCGGAGTTCCAGCCATCATAGCCTCCAGGGGCGGCAGCCCGAATCCTTCCGTCAGAGATGGGAAGGCGAGGCAGAGTGCGTTGCGGAGAAGGTCTGCAAGGGCGCTGTCTCCGATTAGCCCGGCAAACACGACGTTCGAGGGAATGGAGTGGCCTGCCGCCGCAAAGGCTGCGCGATCATCCCCGCCGAACAAAACGAGCGTCAGATCAGCGAGAGCTGGATCAGCGAAGGCCTGAAGCAGAATGCCGATGTTCTTGTGCGGTTTCACGCTGGCTTGGGCAAGAACGTAGCCACGTGGCGGCAGCGGCGGATCGATGGCGGCCTTGGCTGTACCGCCTGAACGAACCTCGCAATGATCGATGCCATTGTAGACGACATCGATCTTGTCGCGCTTCGCAACGCCGAGGGCGGCGATCTCGTCCGCCGAAAAACGCGAAACGGTGAGGATCGTGCGGTGCAGACGCCCGATGATCGGCAGCAGTAACCGGCCTTCCCACCGCGCACGCAGGGAATAGGAGGAGGGCTGGGTGAGGACCTGCAGCCCGTGGATCATCGTGGCGCAATTGCGCTTGAACAGCGGATTGCGATTCTGAAAGCCGACGATCGGGTGCCCTTTTGTGCGCAGCGCCAGAGCAACATTCTCCCACAGATATAGACTGGGCGCGCGGATACGCTCGTAGCGGATCGCCTTGAGAGACGGGATCGGAGAGGTGGGCGTGCGGCCAAGCAACACAACGTCATCAAACGGGTTCATCTTGCCCGGTTCGGCGAAGATTCGGTCAAGCGAGCGAACCAGTTCGAAGGCCACCCGCGAGACACCCCAGAACGGGTTGTTCAAGTTATTCCCGTTGATGAACAGCGTCATGCGGTGGGCCTCACGCGGTGGAAATCGGCATTGTCGGCGCTGGGCGGCTCTGCACGGCCGACAGACGGTGGAGGCGTGGCGCGCTCGTCCCGCAGAACGTGCATGATCGGGGAGAGGCGCCCCTTCAAAAGCGCAACCGAAACAGACCAGGCGATCACAGCTGATGCGATCGACAAGGCGCCCAAGGTTGCCGCATCGCTGACGATCGAGGAGCGCGAGACAATCACTGCAGTCGCGGTGGAAACGACGCCAGGCACGGCGGAGAGCAGAAGAAGCCGGACGGCAGGGTAGCGAGCGCCTTGCGCAGCGCGATAGGCCATCAGAATGTAGATGATCGCTGCGATCATCGTGGTACCGCTTGCCACGACCGCCACGGCGACGATCCCGTGATCTGCGCTCGCCAGCAAGCCACCGAGAAGGCAGGCGGAAGCCGAGAGCTGGACGGGCAGCAGCCGACGATGCAGGCCGACCGCCGCAAGGAATGGCGTGGCCACGCCGGACAGCGTGGTCACGACCCGGCCCAGACTGAGAATCGCAACGATCGTCGCGAGGCCGGCCCATGATGGCCCGAGCAACGTAGGCAGGAGCAAATCGCAAACTGCAGCGAGACCACCCAGCGCCGGCACCGCGACGAACAGGCAAAGTGCAGCGATCTTTGGCCAAACGTCAGACGCAGGCCGACCCGCGGCGATCCGCCGCGCGAAACTTGAGATCGCCACGAGCCGTATTGGCTGGGCGCAGAGATCAGAGACGGCCGCGGTGATGCGGCTGGCCGCGCGGTACATGCCGGTGGCGGCTGGGCTGAGCAGGGCGCCGATGATGAAGTCCGCGCCATAATTGGAGAAGAGCCCGGTAAGGGACGACGCATATTGCGGCATCGTCCAGCGCGTCACTTCCGCAAGGCGAGGCGCGCTGAAGCCGGTGGACAAGGCAGGACGAGCGAGCGCGCTGAATGCGACGAACAGCAAGACCGCGCGAAGATAGACCATAGGGACGAGCGCGATGACACCATAGCTGGCGGCGAACATCGCGACTGCTACCGCGCCGCCGAACATCTCGACCAGCGCGAGGGAGGTGTAATATCCCATACTCGTCCCGCGGCGCAGCAGTTGCGCTTCCGACCAGGCGGCGAACGCACCCAACACGTTCGACGGCGCCATCAGCAGGAACAACCAGAGGACGTCACGGCTGCCGAACAGCTCCGGCCAGATAGACAAGATCGCAATCGGCACCAGGGAGCAGGCCGCCGCCGTCAGCACCTTCAGCACGAGGGTTTCGCTCGAGTAGCGATGCAGTTCCGGCGTCTGCATCACATATTGGTAGGTCGGGCCGTACAGCATCGTGCGGATGATGGTGACCATCGCCGCGGCGAGCGCGTAGACGCCGAATTGTTCGGGCGAGAGGTAGCTCGCCGCCGCCAGAGTGACGATCAACGCCACGCCCTGCCCGGATACCCGCGCAAGCATGCCCACGCCGAGCCCGAACGCCGGTGCCAACGGCGCGAGCTTGCGATGGACAGTGACGATCATCAGCACAATGGCCGCTTCATGCGGCGGCGCGGCGGGGGCCGGGGCAGGGCAGCCTCACCCAGACGGTGCTTGCGCCACCGGTATCCAACATTCGTAGCATCCACCTGCCCGCGTCGTTCAAGAATTCGAGGCATGGAACTGCAGGCTCAGGCCCTGACGATCATGCCGATGGACGTGGCTTTACGATGATCTTGGCGTAGCCGCCGCCGGATCACGTCCGTTATGGAGGAAGCGTTTGGCCGATGCTCGCGGAGCGCAGGACGTTAGGCGGTTCCGTGGTTCCAGCAAGCGCTGGAAAATCGCCGAGGTTCAACACCTCGGCGAGTAGACGGCGACGCATCAGGCTGACGCGCTAGACTTGTGCCTCAAAGCGAGGGGCCAAGGATGAAACCGCAGGGATCACCGCCGCGCAACATCTGCCAGACGACCGTCGCCAACCACACGAGGAAAGTGCGATCAGGACAAGCGGATCAAGAACGCAGTTGTACCTCTGCCATACCTCTGAGGCTAAGGCTTGGCGTAGGCCTCGCTGCTGCGTGCTGCGACACCGGCGCGCCAGATCTCCACCCTCCGGCCTTCAAGGGAAGGAGCGCTCATGAGCGATCAGGTGACCGGAAAACGCTCGGCGGGCGTTAGTGGGGAAGGCCGCCGAGCAGTAGCCCGTACAGCTACAGGCCCGGGTCGCGGCTTGTTCGTTGCTCGAGACAGGTTTGGCTGCACGTCGTGATCGGCTCAATATGGAAAAAGCTGGGTCACGTTAGTGGCGCGAATGCGGCATTCGTTTGGAAAAAGAATAAGTTAGTGCAACGCAAAGGATGCCGTCGCAGTCAGGCACCGGCTTCAAAGCACTACGGCGCCGGTAAGTGTGACCAGCGACACTGCGAAGAGCAGCCCGAGGTTCAGCCACATCAGCCGTTCGGCATTGTCTCTTTCACGCATGGCCTCAATTCCTGTGATGAGCCGCCTTTTTGCACCTTTCGCGCAGAGTCGAGCGAGCGGGGCGCGACGAAGCGGCGACAAAATGACTGCGGCGCATGCGCGGTGTCTTGGCGCTTCATAACCCAGTTGAGTGAGCGGCGGCGGAATTTCTGCTGTGAACTTTGTCAGCCTTATGAGTCGGTTGACGGGAGCGGTGCCGTGATGAGCGACCAGCATTATTATTACGATCGGGCCGAGCAGGAGCTGGAGATGGCGCAGAAAGCGTCCTGCCCGGAGGCGGTGAAGGCGCATTACACGCTGGCCGGGTTTTACCTCGATCGCGTGCACGGCGGGCCGCAGGAGCCGGCGAAAGACGGTCAATCGCGGTCGGAAATGGGTGAATACCGGTGACGATTGGCAGGTGATGCGCACCGACGGCACGAACATGCGCGCCGATGGTTGGTGATGGGTGCAACAATCACGGGAGCGCGACATGTCTGAGAAAGAGCCGATGCAGGCCGATGGCGCAGCGGGCGCCGGGAAGACCAGCGCCAGCGATGCCGAGCCGCCGAACAAGCAGGGCGAATCGCAGGGCGGCGCCTATCCCAACCCGCATACCGGCAAGAAGCCCGGCGACTTCACCGGCGGCCAATCCGTGCAGGGTTACCACGGCACGGGCCAATTGGGCGACGAGAAGGTCGGCGAGCAGCCTAACGCAGGGTCGCGGCGCGACTAACCGGCCGGCGGTGCTTGCGGAGCGCCGCTTGCTCGGCGATGACTGGCCGGGCAGCGGCCATCCGTGCCGCACGCGGGAGGGAAGGCCATGCTCGTCGTTCACCACCTTGGCCTGTCCCAATCGGAACGAATCGTCTGGCTGTGCGAGGAACTGGGCCTCGATTACGAGCTGAAGCGATACGATCGGCGTGCCGACAACCGGCTGGCGCCGGACGATTACAAGGCGCTTCACCCGATGGGCATCGCGCCGATTATAGAGGCGGACGGCGTGGTGCTGGGCGAGAGCGCCGCGATCTGCGAGTTCATCAACACGCGCTATGGCGACGGGCGGCTCGCGCCGGCTCCGGATGATCCCGACTATCCCGATCACCTGTTCTGGTTTCACTGGTCGAACGCGACCTACATGACGACCAAGATGATGGGGGCCGCGATCGCGCTTGGCGGCGGCGATCCGGCGAAGGTGGGCTTCGTCGGGCAGCGCGCCGAGCGCAGCCGCGAGCTGATGGAGTGGCGGCTGGGGCAGGTGCCGTTCTTCGGTGGCCGCAACCTGACCCTGGCGGACATCATGATGGTCTATACGCTGACGACGTCCCGCGCCTTTGGCGGTGCGGCGCCGACGGGACTCCCCAATGTGCGGGCGTATCTCCAGCGGATTGCCGAGCGGCCGGCATATCAGCGCGCGATGGCGAAGGCCGAGCCGGGGATGGCGCCGATGATCGACTGAGCGTTCGCGCTCGTCACGCAGAAGAAGCGGGACCCCGGGTCTGGGCCCGGGGGACCGCCTACGGGCAGGGATTAGCCGCGCTGGATGCGGGTGACGTGGCCCATCTTGCGGCCGGGGCGGACCTCGCGCTTGCCGTAGAGGTGCAGATGCGCGCCCGGCTCGGCGAGGATGTCGGCCCAGCGATCGGCCTGTTCGCCGATGAGATTCTCCATCACCACGCCGGTGCCGGTAAGCGCCGTATCGCCGAGCGGCAGGCCGCAAATGGCGCGTACATGGTTCTCGAACTGCGAGGTAACGGAACCTTCGATCGTCCAATGGCCGGAATTGTGCACCCGCGGCGCCATTTCGTTGAAGATCGGGCCGTTCGGCGTGGCGAAATATTCGCAGGTCAACACGCCGACATGGCCGAGCGCATCGGCGATGCGGCCGGTGAGCGCGGCAGCCTCGGTCCACAGCGAAGCGATCTGCGGCGGGGCGGGCACGGTGGAGCGGGCGAGGATCGCGTCCTCATGCTCGTTCCACGGCGGCGGATAGCTGACCATCCGCCCATCGCAATCGCGCACCAGCACGATCGAGAATTCATGGGTGAAGTCGACGAACGCCTCGAGCACGGCGGGCCCGTTGATCGCGCTCCAGGCGGCATCGGCATCGGCCGGCGAATGCAGCCGCACCTGGCCCTTGCCGTCATAGCCCATGCGCGTCGTCTTGAGCACAGCGGGCGTGCCGATTTCAGCAATGGCGGCGTCGAGCGCCTCGCGCGATTCGACCGCCGCCCACCGCGCCGGCGTGCCGCCGACATCGGCAACGAACTGCTTTTCGGCGAGGCGATCCTGCGCCACGCGCAGGCTGGCGGGAGAGGGATGGACGGGCACGCGATCAGCGAGCCATTCGACCGGCCCGGCCGAGATATTCTCGAACTCGTAGGTGACGACATCGCATTGCGCGGCGAAATCGGCGAGCACGATGCGGTTGTGGTAATCGGCGCGGGTGAGCGAGGAGGCGGTCTGCGCCGCAACGCTTTCCCGGTCCGGCGCCAGCACATGGGTGCGATAGCCGAGCTGGGCGGCGGCAGTCGCGATCATCCGGCCCAGCTGGCCGCCACCGAGGATGCCGATCGTCGAGCCGGGGGGCAGCGGCGTCATTCGGGCGACTCCGCCACGCTGTCGGTTTGCGCCTTGCGCCAGGCGACGAGCCGCTCCGCCAGCGCAGCATCGCCGGTTGCCAGGATCGACGCGGCGAAGAGGCCGGCGTTGATCGCGCCGGGCTTGCCGATGGCGAGCGTGCCGACCGGGATGCCGCCAGGCATCTGAACGATCGAGAGCAGGCTATCCATGCCCTGCAGCGCCTTGGATTCGACCGGTACGCCGAGCACCGGCAGATGCGTCATCGAGGCAGCCATGCCCGGCAGATGCGCGGCGCCGCCGGCGCCGGCGATGATCACCTTCAGGCCGCGATCCGCCGCGCCGGTGGCATAATCATACAGCCGTTGCGGGGTGCGATGCGCCGATACGACGCGGGTTTCGTAAGCGACGTCGAGGGCGGCCAGCGTCTCCGCTGCATGCCGCATGGTTTCCCAATCGGACGTCGAGCCCATGATAATGCCGACCAGCGCCATTTCCGGCGGTTAGCGAGGGGCGCTGGGCAGGGCAACAGGAAGGTGCGGTCTCGATCGTTTCGCGTGCGTCCATTTCCCGCAGAAGAGAGCGGACGCCAGCGATGTCAGTCCCGCGCGGCCGGGTTAAGCGCGAGCACGCGCTGGACGTCGCGCTCGATCACCCGCGCGGTGACTCGTTCGATCAGGCGCTGCGCGCTGCGCCACGGGCGAAGATCCCCCTCGCGCTGACGATGGCCGTCGATCAGCCGGCTGCCCCAGCTGTCGATCGCGCCTTCGGGCAGCGTGGCGCGCTCCCCGGCCAGGACCAGCGAGGGGAAGGGCAGGGCCACGGCGGGCGAGGCGAAAGCCTCGCGATCGCGCGCGCCTTCCGCCGGGGGATCGAACATCAGCGCGCCGGCCACGCGCGAGACATAGCTGCGCGGGGTGAGGCGTGCCCACCAGGAAGCGGCGTGACAGCCGATCCCTTCCGCCACCAGCACCACGGCGCGATCGGCCCGCATCACCGCCGCATCGAGCTGCGCGGCCCAGATCGACCGGCGGCCTTCATGATCGAGCGCGACATGATCGTCGCCGAAGCTGGGCCAGCGCAGCCGCGCGTTCCAGGCGGGCGCTTCCACCCCGGGAGCAGCGATGGTGATGATCGAGAATCGACTCGGCATCGGCAGGACGGCGGTGGACATGGCGATCTTCCCCGGTTCTTGCGTAACGACTGTTATGCCACGCAGCGGGCATCGGCCGCAATCGGGAAGCGGCCTTATGCTACAGCAGTGTTGCCTGATCCGCGATCACACGGCACGGTCCGCCGCCGTCAAAGGGGGAAATGAATGTTCGGTCCGCGTAAGTCGTTGGAGTCTGTCACACAGCATCAAGCGGGACAGACACTCGCCAAGACCTTGTCCTGGCCGCACCTGATCGCGCTGGGGGTAGGCGCGATCGTGGGTACCGGCATCTACACGCTGATCGGCGTCGGCGCGGAGCGCGCCGGGCCGGCGGTGATCCTGGCCTTCGTGATCGCCGGCGCCGTCTGCGCCTGCGCCGCGCTTGCCTATGCCGAACTGGCGACGATGATCCCGGCGGCGGGAAGCGCCTATACGTTCAGCTATGCCGCGCTTGGCGAGGCGCTGGCGTGGATCGTCGGCTGGAGCCTGATCCTGGAATATTCGCTGGCCTGCGCGACCGTGGCGGTCGGCTGGTCGGGCTATCTCGTCGGGTGGATCCAGTCTGCCGGCGTTGTCTTGCCCGCCGCCTTGCTGAGCGGACCGCACGCTGGCGGGATCGTGAACCTGCCCGCGGTGCTGGTGGCACTGAGCGTCATGGGCCTGCTGATCGCCGGTACGCGGGAAAGCGCCACGCTCAACATCGTGCTGGTGGTGATCAAGCTGACCGCGCTGGCGGTGTTCATCGCCTTCGCGCTGCCGGCGTTCAACGCCGACAACCTCTCGCCGTTCATGCCCTATGGCTTCGGTTCGGTGGAAACCGGCGGCGAGAAGCGCGGCGTGATGGCGGCGGCGGCGATCGTGTTCTTCGCCTTCTATGGCTTTGACGCGGTGGCGACGTCCGCCGAGGAAGCGAAGAACCCGGGGCGCGACCTGACGATCGGCATCGTCGGATCGATGCTGGTCTGCACGCTGATCTACATGCTGGTGGCGGTGGCGGCGATCGGCGCGCTGCCGTTCCTCAGCCTCGCCAATTCGCCCGAGCCGCTGGCGCTGGTGCTGCGTGCGCTGGACAAGCCAATGGCGGCTTATCTGATCGCGCTGGCCGCGGTCATCGCGCTGCCGTCAGTGATCCTTGTGATGATGTACGGCCAGAGCCGCGTGTTCTTCACCATGGCGCGTGACGGCCTGCTGCCGCGTCGGCTGGCGAGCGTCAGCCCGCGGACCGGCGCGCCGACGCTGATCACGCTGGTGACGGGTGCGTCGATCGCGATCGTCGCCGGCCTGTTCCGGCTCGATGAAATCGCCGAGCTGGCCAACGCCGGCACGCTGCTGGCGTTCATCGCGGTTGGCGCGTGCCTGATGGTGCTGCGCAAGCGGGCGCCGGATGCGCCGCGCCTGTTCCGCTGTCCGCAGCCTTATCTGGTAGGCACGCTGGCGATCGTCGGCTGCCTCTATCTGCTGTTCAGCCTGCCCTCGTCGACGATGGTTCGCTTCGTGATCTGGAACCTCGTCGGCCTGTCGATCTACTTCCTTTATGGCCGCCGCCACAGCCTGGAAGGGAAGGCTACGGCCAGCGGAAGCTGAGGCTGGTTTCCCCCTCCGGCACGCCGGAGGGGCCGAAGCGGCGCTCGATGATGATGCCGGCGCCGGCGGCATCCACGGCCACGACCGTGCTGCAGCGGGTGCCATAGACGCTGTCACGGATGAACACGGGGCGCTCGCCGGGGACGGCGGGCGCCTCGTCCGCGAGGAGAGCGAGCAGCGCCTCCACGGGGCGGGCGTGGTCCAGCCATTCGCCGAGCGCGGCGGTGAGCGTGCGGGTGCGCGGCGAGGGCGGATCGAGCGGGCCGTTCGAGATGCCGTGCAGCCCGGGCTCGAGCGCGCGGTGCAGCGGGGCCGGCTGGTTGGTGCGGAACTGGGCGCCATGCCGGTCGCTGGTGATCAGGCTGAACCCGCCGAATGCGGCGAGGCTGTCGTCGGCGGGCAGGCTGCCGTCGCCCAGGTAATCGGCCACCAATGCGCCGCGGGTGGGCGCATTGGGCCCACGCGGATGGCCGGCGACGTTGGTCAGCACGGCGAAGCGGCCTTCCTCGGACACCCCGATCCAGCCGCCGCCGGACATGAGATCGCGCCCGGCGAGGATGTGCGGCGCGTCATCCCATCGCGCCAGCGGGGCGGCGGGGCGGGCGTGGAACTCATCGCGGTTGCCCACCACCACCAGCGGCCAGCGCGGATCGGCGGCGAGCGCAAGGGCGACGACGCACATCAGCCGCGCACCGGGCGAAGGGCGGTCATCCCACGAACGCCCGGTCGCGCAGCCCGCGCCACACGCGCAGCGCCTGCACCGTTTCCCTGACGTCATGGACGCGCAAGAGCTGGACGCCGGCTTCCGCCCCCTTCAGCGCCAGCGCGACCGAGCCGCCGAGCCGCTCGCCGACCGGCGCCTCGTTCGACAGCGCGCCGATCAGGCGCTTGCGACTGGCGCCGAGCATGATCGGGCAGCCGAGGCCGTGGAAGATGGCGAGGTCGTTGATCAGCGCGAGATTGTCCTGCAGCGACTTGCCGAACCCGATGCCCGGATCGACGATGATGTGCGACCGATCGACCCCGGCCGCGACCACCGCCTCGACGCGTGCCTCGAGCCAGTCGAACACCTCGGTGACGACGTTGCGATAGCCGGTGCCGCCGTGCGGACCCTTGGCGGGATCGGGCGAGTGCATCAGGATCACCGGGCAGCCGGCGCGCACGACTACCTGGACCGCACGCTCGTCCCACAGCAATGCGGACACGTCGTTCACGATCTGCGCGCCGGCGGCGAGCGCCCGATCCATGACCAGCGCCTTGCGCGTGTCGATCGAGACGAGCGCGCCGGCGGCGATCAGCCGCTCGATGACAGGGGTGACGCGCTTCGCCTCATCCTCTTCCCACACGAGCGCAGCCCCGGGGCGGGTCGATTCGCCGCCGACGTCGATCATCGCGGCGCCGTTTTCGGCCATGATCATGCCGGCGGTGGCGGCGGCGGCGGGATCGTCGCGCGTGGCGCCGCCGTCGGAGAAGCTGTCCGGCGTCATGTTGAGGATGCCGGCGACGAGCGGCTGGTCGAAGCGCAAGGTACGCTCGCCGAGCGCGAGGGCGGGGCGCGGGGCGGTGATGCGGGCGTGGAGCAGCGCGGCGCGCTCGCCGAGCGCGGCTACCTCGGCGACCGGCACGACGCGCCTGGCGCCGTGCTCGATCACCTCATAGGCGGCGAACCACTGCATGCCGCCGGCGAGGCGCGCGACGGCCCCGTCGGGATAGGCGAAGGGGGCGTCGACGAACTGGATCGGGCGCAGGTGCATATCGGCCCCTTGGCGCAGCGCGGCCCGCGCCGCACGCAATTAGATCTGCGTCGCCAGCAAGTATGTCTGGCGGAGCGCGTCGATCGGCTTCAGCGCGCCGTCCGCCTCGTAATGCCAGAACGTCCAGCCGTTGCACGCCGGCGCGCCCTGCAGCGTCGCGCCGAGCTTGTGGATCGAGCCTGCCGCGCCGCAATCGCTGGCGAGGCTGCCGTCGGCGCGGACGGTGGCGCGGAAGCGGCGCTTCGCATCGGTCACCACGCTGCCGGCGGGGAGATAATCATTCTCCACCAGCACGCCGAACGCGACCTTGGGCTGCTGGCGCGGGCTCTGCATCGTGGTGAGCGCCGATTCGTCGAGCGGCAGCGCGGCCGTGATCCGCTGGCGAGCGGCGTCGATGTAATCCGTCTCGCGCTCGATCCCGATCCAGTGGCGGCCGAGGCGCTTGGCCACCGCGCCGGTGGTGCCGGTGCCGAAGAACGGATCGAGCACCACGTCGCCCGGCTTCGTGCAGGCGAGGAGGATGCGGTACAGCAGCGCTTCGGGCTTCTGCGTCGGGTGCACCTTGTGGCCGGCGGCGTCCTTCAGCCGTTCCTGACCGCCGCAGATCGGGAATTCCCAGTCCGAGCGCATCTGGATTTCGTCGTTCAGCGTCTTCATCGAGCGGTAGTTGAAGGTGTATTTCGCCTTCTCGCCCTTCGACGCCCAGATGAGCGTTTCGTGCGCGTTGGTGAACCGCGTGCCGCGGAAATTGGGCATCGGGTTGTTCTTGCGCCAGACGATGTCGTTGAGGATCCAATAGCCCAGATCCTGCACCGCCACGCCGACGCGGAAGATGTTGTGATAGCTGCCGATCACCCAGATCGTGCCGTCGTCCTTGAGGATGCGGTGCGCCTCGGCCAGCCAGGCGCGGGTGAACGCATCATAGGCGGCGAAGGTATCGAACTTGTCCCATTCGTCCGTCACGGCATCGACGTGGCTGCCGTCGGGGCGGAACAGCTCGCCTCCCAGCTGCAGATTGTAGGGCGGATCGGCGAAGATCATGTCGACCGACTTCGCCGGCAGCGCGCGCATGTGCGCGATGCAATCCCCCATGAGGATCTCGTCCAGCGGCAGCGGCGCGACCGGAGCCGCTGCCGGCTCGGCCTTTGCACTGCGTACCCGCGTTTTAACCATGACCCCCATTGATTCCCCCTTTTCGCACGCGATGGTCGCCGCGGCGTGGACTCGGCGTCAAGCGAGCATTGGTTAACGCGATTTGCTGCCATCGCGTTAACGACGCGGAACATTTGGTGGACCGCCCCAGATGTAGAGTCCGGCGCCGTCGGTTGACTCAAACTATGGGGTGTGGCGCGAAAGACTCACAGTGGCAGAACAGTTTGCGCGACCGGTGCGAAACTGCGCCGATGCAGCGGCGAGGGCCCGTGTTCGGCCAAAGCGCGGCGATGGGCGGGGCATCCATAGCCCTTGTTCGAGGCCCAATCGTAATGCGGATATGATTCGTGATGGGCGAGCATGATCGTGTCGCGGGTGTGCTTGGCGACGATCGAGGCGGCGGCGATCGAGCGGCTGAGCGCATCCCCGCCGACGATCGGCGTCGCGGCATAGCCCCAGCGCGGCAGGCGATTGCCGTCGACCAGCACATGGCCCGGCGCGCAGCCGAGCGTGGCGGCGACCTGATCCACCGCGAGCGTCATCGCCTTCATCGTCGCCCAGTAGATGTTGAGCGAATCGATCTCGTCCGCCTCGACGATCCCGATGCCGACCACGGCGCAATCCTTCAGCCGGCCGCACAGCCGCGCGCGTTCGGTGGCGGGGAGCTTCTTCGAATCGTCGATCCCGCGCGGCACGCCCTTGTCGGGGAGAATTACCGCCGCGGCGACGACCGGGCCGGCGAGCGGACCGCGGCCGGCCTCGTCGACGCCGACGACGGGGGCGAGATACAGGCGTTCGTGCTTCAATCCGGGCATGATGCCAGCCGCCATGGCGGGAAGCGGCGGTTCTCGCCAGCGGTGTAGAGACAAAGCGCGTTGCCGGCGGGATCGGTGAGGCGCGCCTCGCGCCAGCCCCATGACTGGTCGACCGGATCCGCAACCGTGATGCCGGCGTTGCGCGCCGCAGCGACGGCGGCGTCGAGATCGGCGACCTCGAGGAAGACGAGCGGCTTGCCGTCGATCTCCCCCGTCGCCTCGATCGAGAGCGTGGTGCCGCCGGCGCTCTCGAAGCGGGCGTAGCGCCCGGCGCTGTCGACGATCGGGGTGAGCCCGAGCGCCGCGTAGAAGGCGAGGCTGGCGGCGTGGTCGGTCGCGGGGAGCGTCACCTGGTTGGGCGTGGCGCCGCCGAGATCACAATCGAGGCGGACCTTGTGGTGGCCCATCGGGCCGTGGCCGGTGCCGACGCCCGGCGCTTCATGAAGCGCGATCCGGACGAAGGTGCGGGCGCGGGCGATCGCGTGCGGCAGCGGGAGACCGCGGGCGAGCCCCTCGGCGATGGCGCTTGCCAGCGTGCAGCCGGTGCCATGGGTGTGGCGTGTTTCGATGCGCCTGCCCGTCCAGACCATGTCGAAACCATCCGGCAGGATCAGATTGTCAGCCACCAGATCCTGCGGTTCGCCGGCCGGCAGCAGCACCTGACCGGTAACATCCGGCGCGAGGTGGCCACCTTTCGCCAGCACCGCCGCGCCGCTCGTCGCGGCAAGTTCCCGACCCGCGACCAGCGCATCACCTTCCGACGAGACCGCCAGGCCAGTGAGCGCCGCCAGTTCGGGTGCGTTCGGCGTAATCACCGTCGCAAGCCGCATCAGGCGGTCGAACGCGGCGATCGTGGCTTCGTCGGCCAGCACCGAGCCCGAGGTGGCGATCATCACCGGATCGAAGACGATCGGCACGCCGGCCAGCTGCTCGAGCACATCGGCCACGGCATGGGCGGTTTCCGCCGAGCCGATCATGCCGATCTTCACCGCATCGACGCCAATGTCATCGATACAGGCGCGCATCTGCTGTGCGACCATCGCGGCCGGGATCGGGTGGACGCCCTGAACGCCAAGCGTGTTCTGCGCGGTGATCGCGGTGATCGCCGTCATCGCATGGCTGCCCAGCATGGTGACGGTGCGGATGTCCGCCTGGATGCCGGCGCCGCCGCCGGAATCGGAGCCCGCGACGATGAGAATCCGCGCCGTCATCGACGATTGCAAAAAACGAATGTTGAGGAAGTTGAGGCGATGGCGCGTTTTTTTCCAACGCCCTCAACATTCGCGGATGTCTGCGGATGCGATGCGCGCAGCCGGGCGGCAGGAAGAAGGGCGGTGGCCATCTGGGCGATTAGATCACGATCGGGGGACGTAGGACAGGGGGGCGGGCGCAAGCCTTCGGTCCGAAGGTGGCCCCGATCCCTCCTTAGACCATGTTCGGGGCGAACGGCGACGCTCAGCCCTTGAAGTGGCGCTGGGTGGAGGCGGGGTGCTTCTTCAGCGCGGCGCCGACGCGGGCTGGGCGATCGACCAGTTCGCCGCCGCAGTTCGGGCAGCGTTCGTCGAGATCGTCGGCGCATTCCGCGCAGAAGGTGCATTCGAACGAGCAGATGAAGGCACCGCCCTCATCGGGCGGAAGATCAGTGCCGCAGCGTTCGCAATCGGGGCGCATTTCGAGCATGGGGCGAGCTTACGCCACGCGATCGGGCTGCGCCACCATCAGCGCGTCGAGGAACTGGCGCACCTCGCCCTCGATCGGCACCGGGCGGCCGGTGGGCAGATGGACGTTGACGCTGACGAGCTCGATCACGTTGCAGAGCTCACCATGCTGGTTGGCGAGTTCGAAGCGCTTGGTGATGCTGGACGTGCCGATGCGATCGATCCGCACCGAGGCATCGACCGTATCGCCGTACATCAGCGGCTTCAGATAATCGACGTTGGCGCGGCGGACGTGGAATTCCATTTCGCGCCATGTGTCCCCCAGCGCGTCGGCGATCCCGGTCCAGTCCCAGTATTCGGTGACCGCGACATCGGCATATTCGAGGTAGCGCGAGTTGAAGACGACGCGCTGGCCGTCGATTTCCGCGTAGCGCACCTTGAAGGCGGTGGAGAAGGCGAAGCCGGGGCGGGGCATTTGATGGTCCTGCGTATCGATTGAATGATGTGGGCGCGCGCTATCGCGCCTGGCGCCCGGCGGGACAAGCTTGCTGCCGCGTGAGCGACGTCAGAAGATCAGTTTCAGGCCGACGATCGCGAGGGTGGTGGCGAGGATGGGGGTGAGCACCCGATCGGTGACGCGCGAGGCGATGATGCTGCCGAGGATGATGCCGGGGATGGAGCCGGCGAGCAGCGAGACGAGCAGCATGGGATCGACCGAGCCGAGCCACCAATGGCCCATGCCGGCGATGAGGGTGAGCGGCACGGCATGGGCGATGTCCGACCCGACCAGCCGGTTCACTGGCGCCTTGGGATAAAGGATCAGCAGCGCCGTCATGCCGAGTGCGCCGGCGCCGACCGAGGTGAGCGAGACGAGCACGCCGAGGATCGCGCCGAGCAGGATGGTGAGACCAACGAGGCGCCGCCCGCTCATGCCGCGGAAGGCGGGCGCGACGCGCGCGACGATGCGGGCGCGGAAGAAGGTGGCAAGCGCAGTCAGGACCAGGGCGATGCCGAGCACGACGGTGATGGCCGCGCCGGTATCGGAATCATGCGTGCCGGCGCGGCTCAGCACCAGCAGCGTCACCGCGGCGGCAGGGAGGCTGCCGATGGCGAGCCGGCGGACGATCGCCCAGTCCACCGTGCCGCGAAGGCCATGCACCGCGCCGCCGACCGTCTTGGTCGCCGAGGCGTAGAGAAGATCGGTGCCGACCGCGGTCGCCGGGTGGAAACCGAACGCCAGCACCAGTAGCGGCGTCATCAAGGAGCCGCCGCCGACGCCCGTCAGCCCGACCAGCAGGCCGACGAGGACGCCGGCCAGCGAATAGAGCGGATTATACGCGTCCATCCGCCCGCCGCCTGATGGCTACGATCGGGCGAAGGAGCGTCGAACCCGGACCAGGGCCGGGCGGACGGGATTGCGCCGCGTCGGGGTGGCTCAAACGGCGTTCCGTGCCGGGGTGTTGACGCCCATGCTGGCGAGGTAGCGCTTCACGTTGCGCGCCGCCTGGCGCAGCCGCTGCTCGTTCTCGACCATCGCGATGCGCACGAAGCCCTCGCCATTCTCGCCGTAGCCGACGCCGGGCGCGACCGCGACCTTGGCATGGGTGAGCAGTTGCTTCGAAAATTCGAGGCTGCCGAGATGCGCGAGCGCGGGCGGCAGCGGCGCCCAGGCGAACATCGAGGCGCGCGGGGAGGGAATGTCCCACCCGGCGCGGGCGAAGCTTTCCACCATCACGTCACGGCGCTTGTGATAGAGCTTGCGGTTCTGCTCGACGATATCCTGCGGGCCGTTAAGCGCGGCGCAGGCAGCGGCCTGGATCGGCGTGAAGGCGCCGTAATCGAGATACGACTTCACCCGTGTCATGGCAGCGATCAGCGTCTTGTTGCCGACCGCGAAGCCGATGCGCCAGCCGGCCATCGAATAGGTCTTCGACAAGGAGGTGAACTCGATGGCGACGTCCTTCGCGCCCTTCACCTGCATGATCGAGGGCGTCGGGTTGCCGTCGTAATAGAGCTCGGAATAAGCGAGGTCGGAGATGATCCACACCTGGTTCTCGCGCGCCCAGGCGACGAGCCGCTCGTAGAAGGCGAGATCCACCGCCTCCGCCGTCGGGTTCGACGGGTAATTGACGACGAGGATGCTGGGGCGCGGCACGGTGAAGTTCATCGCGCGTTCGAGGCTGTCGAAATAATGCTCGTCCGGCGTCGTCGGCACGGCGCGGATCGTGGCGCCGGCGATGATGAAACCGAAGGTGTGGATCGGGTAGCTGGGGTTGGGCGCGAGCACCACGTCGCCCGGCGCGGTGATCGCGGTGGCGAGGCTGGCGAGCCCTTCCTTGGAGCCCATGGTGACGACCACCTCGGTTTCGGGATCGACATCGACGCCGAAGCGGCGGCCGTAATAATTGGCCTGGGCACGGCGCAGGCCCGGAATGCCCTTCGACGCGGAATAGCCGTGCGCATCGGGCTTCTTCGCCACTTCGACCAGCTTGTCGATGACATGCGCCGGCGGCGGCAGATCGGGATTGCCCATGCCCAGATCGATGATGTCCTCGCCGCCCGCGCGCGCCGCGGCCCGCATCGCGTTGACTTCGGCGATGACGTAGGGCGGCAGGCGCTTCATGCGGTAGAATTCTTCGGACATGGGAATCCCTCTTGCTGGGACATGCGGCATAGACCTTGCCGTGCCGGAGCGAAAGCAGGGAGGCTATCGCTCGCCCATAGCCACGCTATGCTGTGCGGCGAGAGGGATCGATGACCGACGAGCCAGCGACGCCGAGTTCAGAGAAGCCAGAGCGTCGTGACATGCCCGGATGGGCGGAGACGCTGGGCGCGGGCGCCGGCGGGGGCGCGATGCCGAGCCTCGCGGACCTCCAGCACTGGACTTGGGTGATGGGCCGTGCGCAGCAGATGATGCTGGAGCAGGGGCTGGCGATGGCGAAGGCGGCGCCCGCCACGCCCGCGGCCAATCCCTTCGCGCAGCAGGTGCAGGATTTCTGGGCCGACAGCCTGTCGCTGTGGCAGCGCTTCCTCGATCCGGCCGCGCCCCGGCCCGAGGAGCCGGCGGCGCAGGCGGCGGACAAGCGCTTCCGAGGCGAGGCGTGGCGCGCGAACCCGGTGTTCGACTGGATCCGGCAATCCTATTTCATGATCGCAGACCATATGCTGCGCGGGATCGACGCGATCGAGGATGTGGACGAGGCGCGCCGGGCGCAGCTGCGCTTCGCGGCGCGCGGCTTCATCGACGCGATGAGCCCGAGCAACTTCGCGCTGACCAACCCCGAGGTGATCGCCAAGACGATCGAGACCAGGGGCGAGAACCTGCTGAAGGGCATGCAGCACATGCTGGCGGACCTGGCGCGCGGGCAGCTGACCCACACGCCGGGCGACGCATTCGAGGTGGGCCGCAACCTGGCGACCACGCCGGGCAAGGTGATCCACCGCACGCCGCTGTACGAGCTGATCCAGTACACGCCGACCACGCCGGACGTGCTGGCGACCCCGCTCGTCATCTTTCCGCCGTGGATCAACCGTTTCTACATCCTGGACCTGACGCCCGAGAAGAGCTTCATCCGCTGGTGCCTGGACCAGGGGATCAGCGTGTTCATGGTCTCGTGGAAATCGGCCGATGCGTCGCTGGCCCACGTCACATGGGACGATTATGTCGGCGCGCAGGTGGAGGCGGTGGACGTGATCCGCGAGCTGCTCGACGTGCCGTCCGTCCACGCCATCGGCTATTGCGTGGCGGGGACGACGCTGGCCGCGACGCTGGCGCTGCTCGCCGCAAGGGGCGAGGCGGACAAGGTGAAGAGCGCGACCTTCTTCACCGCACAGGTCGATTTCGCACGCGCCGGGGACCTCAGGAACTTCATCGACGACGATCAGATGAAGCTGGTCGAGACGCTGGCGCCCGAGGGGTTCCTCGACGGGCGCTACATGGCGGCGACGTTCAACCTGCTGCGCGGGCGCGACCTCATCTGGAACTACGTCACCAACAATTACCTGCTCGGCAACGATTACGCGCCGTTCGACCTGCTGCACTGGAATGGCGACACGACCAACCTGCCGGTGAAATGGCACATGGCGTATCTGCGCGACCTGTATCGCGACAATCTGCTCGTCTCGCCCGGTGCGATCGCCGTGCAGGGCGTGCCGCTGGACCTGACGCGGGTGGAGACGCCGTCGTTCGTGCAGGCGGGGCGCGAGGATCATATCGCGCCGGCGGAAAGCGTGTTCGAGATCACCCGGCATTTCCGCGGGCCGGTCACCTTCCTCCTCGCCGGATCGGGCCATATCGCCGGCGTCGTGAACCCGCCGGCGGCGCAGAAATATCAGTACTGGACCAATGGCGCGCCGGTGCAGTCGCTGGACGAGTTCGTCGCGGGCGCAACCGAGACCAAGGGCAGCTGGTGGCCGCACTGGCTAAAATGGCTGCGCGGCCATGGCGGAGAAACGGTGCCGGCGACGGGCGCGCGGGTGCCGGGGGGCGGCCGGCTGGCTGCGATCGAGGACGCGCCGGGAAGTTACGTGCGCGCTCGGTGAGCGGCGAAGTAACGCGCGATACTTTGCTGCGCCGCACAAATAACATTGAAACATTGCCCGAAAAGGCTTATTGTGCGTTGCAGCATAAGGAGCCGTGTGCATGTCCGACACTTCTGCGACGCCGACCAGCCTCGACGAAATCGTACCCGCGGTGGCCGATAACGGCCCCAGCCCTGTGCCCCCGGTGCTGAAGGCGCCGGCGAGGAAGTCGGCCTTCAAGAAGCCGATCGGGACGGACACGGACGAGATCATATCGCCGGCGGCCGTCGACAATGATGACGCCGCAGAGCCGGCGACCCGCAGCGCGAAGGAATTCAAGATGGTCGAGACGATCGAAGCAATGACGGAGAAGACCAAGGCCGCGTTCGCCGAGGTGAACGAGCGTGCCAAGGCACAGATGGAAAAGGGCGTGGAGACGATCCAGGAGATCGGCGCGTTCAACAAGGGCAATATCGAAGCGGTGGTGGAATCCTCGAAGATCGCCGCCAAGGGCTTCGAGCAGATGGGCCAGAATGCCGCTGCCTATGCCAAGAGCTCGTACGAGCAGGCGACTGCCGCGTTCCGCTCGATGGCGAGCGTCACCTCGCCGACCGATCTGTTCAAGCTGCAGAGCGACTTCGCGCGCGCGTCCTTCGATGCGTTCGTCGCGGAAACCTCGCGCTCGACCGAAGCGGCGCTGAAGTTGGCGGGTGAGATCGCGCAGCCGATCTCGAACCGCGTCGCGCTGGCGACCGAGAAGATGAAGGTCGCCGCGTAACCGCGCGCACCTGATTACAGGCGATGAAAGGGCGGTTGCTGCACGGCGGCCGCCCTTTTTTCTTGGCCCGAGCGCAAACCGCGGCCTTGCCCTTGCCGGTGAGCTTGCCATATTTTGGCGCGTGACAATGACCTACCCGATCAGCATGGCCGAACGACGTGAAGATGGCGGTGAGGGCACCGGTATCGGCGTGGCGACTCGCACCCGTGCGAAGACCAAGCAGCCGACCCCCTATCGCGTGTTGATGCTCAACGACGATTACACGCCGATGGAATTCGTCGTCCTTTGCCTGCAGCGCTTCTTCCGCATGAATGCCGAGGAAGCGACGCGCGTGATGCTTCACGTCCACCAGAAGGGCGTCGGGGTGTGCGGCGTGTTCAGTTACGAAGTGGCGGAGACCAAGGTGGGGCAGGTGATGGATTTCGCCCGCGCCAACCAGCACCCGCTGCAATGCACGCTGGAAAAGGCGTAAGCGCCTGACCGCCGCGCCGGCGATGCTGCTGTTGCCGATGTTGCTGCTCGCCGGCCCAGAAGCGGAGGTGCCGGCGGCAGCGGAGCGGGCGGCCTGGTACACCTGCCTTGAGGATTACGCGCAGGTCGCGCTGGCGAGCAGCGGCACGCCGGCGACGATCGCGCTGCAGACCGATCAATCCTGCGCCGCGGAGCGCAAGGCGTACCAGGTTGCGCTGTGGAAATCGCGCGCCGTGACGGGTGACGGCGTGGCGCTGAATGCCCGGCTGGCGGCCGAGGATCGCGCCGCCTACGAATATGTCATCAAGTTCGTCGAGCGGCTGCGCTAGCTCCGCGTCGGGGCACCGCTAGGCGCGCGCGGCGGCAGCCACGTGAGATCGATGTTGCCGCGTCGATCGACGTAATTGGCCGCCCGCGCGAGCCGCCGCTCATCGAGGAAGGTGACCCGGCCGGAGCCGCGCGCGATCAGCTGTTCATCCTCCAGCTGGCGCAGCATGCGGTTGACGTGGACGGCGGTGAGCCCGGTGGCGTCACCGATCTCCTCCTGGGTCAGCCCGAGCGGGAAACTGTCGCCCAGCGTCGGATCGATCCGGCGCAGGCGATTGCGCACGTCGAGCAGCACCGAGGCGACCCGCGCCTTGGCGGAGGTGCGGCCGAGCCCGGCGAGGCGATCCGTCAGCGCCACCCGCTCCATCTGGTTGATCGCGACGATCGCCGCGAACAAGCGCGGCTGCTGCGCCGCCAGCCGCGCCATCACCGGCCGCTCGAACGGGCAGACGATGCTTTCGGCCAGCGCCGTAACCGTTTCCGGCGCACGGGCATAGGCCAGCGCCGACAGCGCGATCATGTCTCCGGGGAACAGGAAGCGCAGGATCTGCCGGCTGCCGTCATCCAGGATGACGCAGCTCATCATCATGCCCTGCTTGACGATGAACAGATCGGTCGAGACGTCATTCTCTCGGATCAGCGTGGCGCCCCGCCGCAGCACGCGCTCACGATCCTCCAGCCCCTGAAGGGCCGTCCGCTCCGCTTCTGACAAAGACATATACTCGCCGAGACGGTCGGCGAAACAGCTACTTGGCACGCGTTGGTGGCCCCCCGGTTGAGGCGCGGACGCTAGTCACCGATTGCGCGCGGCTGCATTAAAGTCGATCAACATCGTTACGCTGCCGTCGCTTGGCGCGGGCGAAGCGCACGGCTAGAGGCACACGATGGACCGTATCCTCATCCGTGGTGGCAACCGTCTGTCGGGCAAGCTGCCGATTTCGGGCGCGAAGAATGCAGCGCTCACCCTGATGCCGTGTGCGCTGCTGACCGACGAGCCGCTGACGCTGCGCAACCTGCCGCGGCTGGCCGATGTTGACGGGTTCGGCCATCTGCTGAACCAGCTGGGCGCGTCGACCGCGATCGAGGGCACCCGGCCGGACGAATTCGGCCGCGTGATGACGATCCGGGCGGGGCAGCTGACCTCGACCGAGGCGCCGTATGACATCGTGCGCAAGATGCGCGCATCGATCCTGGTGCTCGGGCCCATCCTGGCGCGGGCCGGCGAGGCGCGCGTGTCGCTGCCCGGCGGCTGCGCGATCGGCAATCGCCCGATCGACCTTCACCTGAAGGCGCTGGAGGCGATCGGTGCCGAGCTGGAGATGAGCGCTGGCTATGTCACCGCGCGGGCACCCAAGGTGAACGGCGTCGGGCGCCTTTCGGGCGGGCGCTATCGCTTCCCGGTCGTCTCGGTCGGCGCGACCGAGAATGTCGTGATGGCGGCGGTGACCGCGAAGGGCAGCTCACGGATCGAGAATGCCGCGCGCGAGCCCGAGATCGTCGACCTGTGCCGGTGCCTCGTCGCGATGGGCGCGCAGATCGAGGGGATCGGCACCGAGACGCTGGAGATCGAGGGCGTCGATCGCCTGCACGGCGCCACCTATGCCGTGATGCCGGACCGGATCGAGGCGGGCAGCTATGCCTGCGCGGCAGCGATCACCGGCGGCAGCCTGGAACTGGTGAACGTCGACCCCGAGAGCATGGGCGCGACGCTTTCCGCGCTGGCCGACGCGGGCGTGGTGGTGGAGCTGAAGAAGAACGCGGTGCGCGTGACGGCGCAGGGGCCGCTCCAGCCGCTGACACTGACCACCGCCCCCTTTCCGGGCTTTGCCACCGACATGCAGGCGCAATTCATGGCGATGCTGTGCAAGGCCGATGGCGCGAGCGTGCTGACCGAGACGATCTTCGAGAACCGCTACATGCACGTGCCCGAGCTGGCGCGGATGGGCGCGGACATCACGGTGAGCGGGCGGACCGCGGTGGTGCGCGGCGTCGACAGGCTGGTCGGCGCGCCGGTGATGGCGACGGATTTGCGCGCATCGATGAGCCTGATCCTGGCCGGTCTGGCCGCAGAGGGCGAGACCTCGGTCAACCGCGTCTATCACCTGGACCGCGGTTACGAGCGGCTGGAGGAAAAGCTGTCGGCAGTGGGGGCGGATATCGAGCGCGTCAGCGACGGGTGAGCTGGGCCGCGCCTTAGCCATCGCGGCCGCGCGCGCCGGCGGGAAAAGTAAGCGGGATCCCGGATCAAGTCCGGGATGACGGCGGGTTAGCGGGGAGCTGTTGTTTGGCATGCCCCGCTTCGACCCCTCCCCCGGAGGGGAGGGGCTTTTCCGGTCAGCGCAGCGCGACGGCTTCGCGGTCGATCACGGCGGTTTCCTCGGCGTAGCTGGCGCAGTCTCCGGCCCAGTTCTGGTACACGCGGCCGTTGGCGGCCTTGTACCAGCTGCGACAGTGCGGATCGGCCCAGACGGTGTTCGACAATAGCTGCGTGATGCGCTCGTTGAAGCGGCGCTGGCCGTCGGGGGTGACGCCGGCGGCCCTGGCCTGCTCGGCTTCCAGCGCGGCGAGAGTCTGCAGCATGTAGCCGACCTGCTGCTCGATCATGAAGCTGATCGAATTGTGGCCCAAGTTCGTGTTCGGGCCGTAGAGGATGAACATGTTGGGGAAGCCGGCGACCATGATGCCGAGATAGGCCTCGGGTCCGTCCTTCCACGTCTCCTTGAGCGTGCGGCCCTCCTCGCCGACGACCTCCATCGACCAGTCCCATTGCGTCGTCTCGAAGCCGGTGGCGAAGATCAGCACGTCGAGTTCGTGGAACCCGTCCTTGGTGCGCACGCCATTGGCCTCGATCGCCTCGATCCCGGAGGTTTCGAGCGTGACGTTGTCGCGCCTCAGCGCGGGGTAGAAATCGTCGGTGATGAGGATGCGCTTGCAGCCGATCGGATAATCGGGGGTGAGCTTTGCGCGCAGCTCGGGATCGGGCACCTGCGCCTCGAGATGGTCGAGTGCGGTGCGGGTGTAGGCGGCGCGGCCTTCGGGCGTCCACTTGAACGCCTGCCAGAAATAGCTGTCGGCCGTGTCGAAGATCGCCGCGCGTTGTTGCGCGCCGAGCTTCATCGCCATGTCGAGGTTGGTGGCCATCAGCGCCTTCACCTCTGGCGTGACGTGATGATCGTTGCGCGGCACCACCCAATTGGGGGTGCGCTGGAAGACGACGAGGTGGCCGGCCTCCTTGGCGACTTCGGGGATGAGCTGCACCGCGCTGGCCGCCGAGCCGATCACGCCGACGCGCTTGCCCTTCAGGTCAACGCTGTCGTCCCATTCCGCCGCGTGCCATTTCGCGCCGGCGAAATCGTGCACGCCGGGGATGTCGGGAAAGCAGGGGCGGCTGAGCTGGCCGAGCGCCGGGACGATCGCGTCGAACGTCTCGCTGGCGCCTTTCTCCGTCTCGATCGTCCAGGTGCCGTCGCCTTCGTTCCAGACGGCCTTCGTCACGCCCTCGTTGAGGCGCAGCGTCTCGGCGAGGCCGAACTGATGGACCAAGCCCTTGGTGTAATCGTGGATCTCCGCGCCGCGCGCGTAATGGTGGCTCCAGTTCGGATTGGGCGCGAAGCTGAACTGGTAGAGGATGGCTGGCACATCGCAGGCAACGCCGGGGTAGCGATTGGCGCGCCAGGTGCCGCCGACCGAATCGGCATGTTCGAAGACGGTGACGGCGTGGCCGGCCTCCCGCCCCTTGATGGCGGCGCACAGCCCGCCCATGCCTGCACCGATTACTGCGATCCGCTTCGTCATCCGTCTCTCCGCTTGCGGTCTTTGCCGCACACGAAGCACGATGCCCCGTCCCGCGCGCGGAGGGAAGGGGGTTTTAAGTCGATCGCGTTAAATGGCGCGCGAAGCCGGGGTGCCGGATTGCCCGGCACCCGCAGACCTCACCGGCAGACGACCTCGTTGCGGTTGCTGTTGCGGTCGACCGACTGGCCGAGCGCCGAACCGGCTGCGCCGCCAAGGAGCGCGCCGAGGATGCCCGAGCCGCCGGGCTTCAGGGCCGTGCCGAGCACGCCGCCGGCAATGCCGCCGACGATCAGGCCGGTCGTGCCGTCATCGCGGCGGCAATAGTAACGACCGTCGCGGCCGGCATAGATGCGCTCGTTGGGCGACAAGCGACGCTCACGATAACGCCGGTCGTCGCGGTAATAGCGATCCGCTTCATAGCCGCCGTAGCTGGGATCGGGGCGGTTATAGTCGTAATTGGCGTAACTGCCGCCGTAACCACGACGTGGGCCGTAATTGTCTCCCGTGCAGCCCGTTACCATCACGGCTGCGCCAATTGCGGCCAACGCAACACTCCGCATCGCTTCCTCCTTCGCTGTTCTGGACGAAGGGGGTAATGGCTGGGCGGCGATAATGGTTGCGTGGGGTGTAACGATCGCGCGCACGATAAGGGCGGGCGCAGGATCGCTCCCGCGCCCGCCTTTACTTCAGCTTAGCGCGCGACACCGCCGGCGGCGAGCACAGCCAGCGTCATCAGATCGCTGGCAGACGACGTCATCGGTGCGATCTGCACCGGCTTTTCCATGCCGACCAGCATCGGGCCGATCACGCTGTCGCCGCCAAGCTCGCGCAGCAGCTTCGCGGAGATATGCGCGGACTGGAGGCCGGGCATGATCAGCACGTTCGCCGGGCCGGAAAGGCGCGCGAAAGGATAGTTCGCCAGCTGCTTCGGATTGAGCGCGACGTCCGGCGTCATCTCGCCTTCATATTCGAAACCGACCTTGCGCCCGTCGAGCACGGTGATGGCCTCGCGCACATTGTCGAGGAACGAGCCCTTGGGATTGCCGAAGGTGGAGTAGCTGAGGAACGCGACGCGCGGCTCGTGGCCCATGCGGCGGGCGACGGCGGCGGTCTGCTCGGCGATGTCGGCGAGCTGTTCGGGGCTGGGCCGTTCGTTCACCGTCGTGTCGGCGATGAACACGGTGTGGCTCTGGCCGACCATCAGGTGGATGCCGAACGGCGTGCGGCCGGGCGCCGGATCGACGACGCGGCGCACCTCGCGCATCGACTGCGCGAACGGGCGGGTGATGCCGGTGATCATCGCGTCGGCCTGGCCGAGCTGCAGCAGCACCGCGCCGAAGATGTTGCGATCCTGGTTGATCATCCGCTCGCAATCGCGGCGCAGGTAACCGCGCCGCTGGAGGCGGGCGTAGAGGAAGTCGACCATCTGCGGCACCAGCGGCGAGATGCGGCTGTTGTGCAGCTCATATTCCTCGGGATTGGCGATGCCGAGCGCGCGCAGGCGATCGGGCACGTCGTCGCGGCCGACCAGCACCGGAATGCCATAGCCGCCCTCCTTGAAGGCGATGGCGGCGCGAAGCACCACTTCCTCCTCGCCCTCCGCGAATAGCACGCGCTTCGGGTGTGCGCGGGCGCCCTCGTACGCGAGGCTGAGCACCGAGGTGGTGGGATTGAGCCGCGCGCGCAGGCTCTGGCGATAGCCCTCCATGTCGAGGATCGGGCGGCGTGCGACGCCCGAATCCATCGCCGCCTTGGCGACGGCGGCGGGGACGATCTCCATCAGGCGCGGGTCGAACGGCGCCGGAATGATGTAATCCGGGCCGAAGACATGCTGCACGCCATAGGCCGCGGCGACTTCCTCCGGCACCCGCTCGCGCGCGAGTTCGGCGATCGCCTGCGCCGCGGCGATCTTCATCTGATCGTTGATCGCCGAGGCGCGCACGTCGAGCGCGCCGCGGAAGATGAAGGGGAAGCCGAGGACGTTGTTGACCTGGTTCGGATAATCCGAGCGGCCGGTGGCGATGATGGCATCTGGACGGACGCTGCGCGCCAGTTCGGGGCGGATCTCGGGCTCCGGATTGGCCATGGCGAAGATGATCGGCGCCTTGGCCATGTCCTTCACCATTTCCGGCTTCAGCGCGCCGGCGGCGGAAAGGCCGAGGAACACGTCCGCGCCGACCAGCGCTTCCGTCAGCGTGCGCGCCTCACTGGGCACGGCATGCGCCGACTGCCACTGGTTCACATTGTCGCGGCCCTGGTAGATCACGCCCTTGCGATCGCAGATCAGCACGTTCTCGTGCCGGACGCCCATCGCCTTGATCAGTTCGGTACAGGCGATCGCGGCGGCGCCGGCGCCGTTCACCACCACCTTGATGTCACCGAGCGCGCGGCCAGTGACGAGGCAGGCGTTGATGAGGCCGGCCGCGGTGATGATCGCGGTGCCGTGCTGGTCATCATGGAACACTGGGATGTTCATGCGTTCGCGAAGGGTCTGCTCGATGATGAAGCATTCCGGCGCCTTGATGTCCTCAAGGTTGATGCCGCCGAACGACGGCTCGAGCAGCGCGACGCAGTTGATGAAGGCGTCGACGTCCTCGGTATTCACCTCGAGATCGATCGAGTCGACGTCGGCGAAGCGCTTGAACAGCACCGCCTTGCCTTCCATCACGGGCTTCGAGGCGAGCGCGCCGAGATTGCCCATGCCGAGGATGGCGGTGCCGTTGGAGATGACGGCGACCAGATTGCCCTTCGCAGTATAATCGTACGCAGTGGCCGGATCGTCGGCGATCGCCTTCACCGGCACCGCGACGCCGGGGGAATAGGCCAGGGCGAGATCGCGCTGGGTCGCCATCGGCTTGGAGGCGATGATCTCGATCTTGCCGGGGCGGCCTTCCGAATGGAACAGCAGCGCCTCGCGCTCGGAAAATTCTACGTTGGTCTTGGTCTCGTCGGTCATTGGGGCTCCGGGGGGGAATGGCGCGGGGGACCTTTAGGCAGAGACCGTTACGATGCAACTACGGGCATGCCGTAGCGGCGGAAGCAATCGGACTGGTGATCGTTGACGATGCCGACCGCCTGCATCCAGGCATAGACGATCGTCGGGCCGACGAACTTGAAGCCAAGGGCCTTCAGCTCCTTCGAAATCCGTTCCGACAAAGGCGTGGTGGCGAGCCATTGCGTGCCGCTGCCGAGGATCGGCTGGCCATCGGTGAAGCCCCAGCAGAAATCGTGGAAGGCGGCGGGGCCCATCGCCTCGTAAAGCTGCGCGCCGCGGATCGTCGCATCGATCTTGGCGCGGGCGCGTACGATGCCGGGATCGGCCATCAGGCGATCGACATCGGCGGCATCGAACCGGGCGACCCCGGTTGGATCGAAACCGGCGAAGGCGGCGCGGAACCCTTCGCGCTTGTTGAGCACGATCTGCCACGAGAGGCCCGCCTGGAAGCCTTCGAGCATCAGCATTTCCCACAGCATGCGCGGATCATGCTGCGGCACGCCCCATTCGGTGTCGTGATAGGCGCGCATCAGCGGATTGCCTTGCGCCCAGCTGCAGCGGATCGGCTGATCGGTGTCGTCGCTCATGCGTCGCACCTCAAGAGGCGTGCTGGGTGAGGCAGAGGGCGCATCATGCTGGCATCACTTCCTTCGCGAGGACCGACATGATGCGATGATGGCCGACCGGGCGGCCAAGCGCGAGTCAAAGCGGCGCCAGTCGAAAGAGATGGCTCAGAGCAGCGCAGTTTCCCCGCGTTCGAGCGCGAGCAGCAATTGCTTGTTCGGCAGCCCGCCGCCGAAGCCGGTGAGCGCGCCGTTGCTGCCGATCACGCGGTGGCACGGCGTGACGATGGGGATCGGATTGCGGCCGTTCGCGGCGCCGACCGCGCGGCTGGCGCTGGGGCGGCCGATCGCGCGGGCGATGTCGGCGTAGCTGCGCGTCTCGCCATAAGGGATGGTGAGGAGCGCGCGCCACACGTCGCGCTGGAACCCGGTGCCGACCGGATCGAGCGGCAGATCGAAGGTGGTGCGCGTGCCGGCGAAATATTCGTCCAGCTGGCGGATGGCGGCGGCGATCACGGGATGGTCCGGATCCGCGCGGCGGGGCGAATAGCGCGCCTGCATCGCTGCATCGTCATCCCACAGGATCGCGGCGAGACCGATGTCGCTGGCGATCAGCGTCAGATCGCCGGTCGGCGAGGGGATGGTGGCGGTCGCAAAGGTCATGGCGCGGCTCCTTCGGCTTGCCCTTAATAGCGGCCGAACGAGCGCGCGTCCCGATGCTTGCGGCCAAAGCGCCACTCGTCAGCGGCGGCATGTCTGGCTAGACAGGCGCGATCCGCCGGGCAGCGCTACGTCCGTCTGCCCGCATCCGCACCTCATCCGTTTCGACACCCGGAAAATCATGGCCGAACCCACCGCTCCGACGCCGATGATGGCGCAATATCTGGCGCTGAAGGAAGAAGCGGGCGATTGCCTGCTGTTCTATCGCATGGGCGACTTCTTCGAATTGTTCTTCGAGGATGCGCGGATCGCGAGCGGGGTGCTTGATATCGCGCTGACGGCGCGCGGCGAACATGCGGGCGAGAAGATTCCAATGTGCGGCGTGCCGGTGCATGCGGCGACGGCGTATCTCCAGCGGCTGATCAAGGCCGGGCGCCGCGTGGCCATCGCGGAGCAGACAGAGAGTCCGGAAGAGGCGCGCAAGGCACGCGGATCGAAGGCGCTGGTGAACCGCGCGATCATCCGCTTCGTCACCGCGGGGACGTTGACCGAGGAAGCGCTGCTGGATGCGCGCGCCGCGAACTGGTGCGTCGCGGTGGGCGAAGCGGCGGGCGGCGTCGGGATCGCGGCGGCGGACGTATCGACCGGCCGGTTCGAGGTGATCGCCTGTTCGCCGCAGGCATTGGGCGCGGAGCTTGCGCGGCTGGCGGCGGCGGAAGTGGTGGCGGCCGAGGGGAGCGATGCGCCGGCGACGGTGTGGCGTCCGCGCGGCGAATTCGACAGCGCGCGCGGCGAGGAGCGGCTGAAGCGCCTGCACGGCGTGGCGACACTCGACGGCTTCGGCCAGTTCGATCGCGCGATGCTCGCCGCGGCGGGCGGGCTGATCGCGTACCTCGACCATAATGGGAAGGGGACGCTGCCGTTCCTACGTGCGCCGGTGATCCGCCGCAGCGCCGAGACGATGGCGATCGATGCGGCGACGCGCGAGAGCCTGGAGCTGACCTGCACCGCCGGCGGCACGCGTAAGGGCAGTTTGCTCGATGCGGTGGACCGTACGGTAACGGGGGCGGGGGCGCGACTGCTGGCGGCGGATATCGGCGCGCCGTTGATGGACAGGACTGCGATCGAGGCGCGGCTGGCGTTGGTCACGCTGTTCCACGAGGACGGCGACCTGCGCGCCCGGCTGCGCGAGCGGTTGCGCGCGCTGCCCGATATCGGCCGTGCGATCGGGCGGCTGGTGGCCGGGCGAGGCAGCCCGCGCGACCTGGGGCAGCTGCGCGATGGGCTCGACGGCGCATGGTTGCTGGCGGAGACGCTGCAATCGATCGAGGCGCAGCTGGTGGACGGGGCAGGCGGCGACCTGCTGGCGCAGCTGACACCGCGGTTGCGCGGGCATGGTGAGCTGATCGACCTCCTCAAGCGCGCGCTGGTGCCGATGCCGCCGATCGACGCGGCGAACGGCGGCTTCATCGCGGAGGGCTATGACGCCGCGCTCGACGATCTGCGCGATGCAGGATCAGGCGGGCGCAAGGCGATTGCGGCGCTGGAGGCGCGCTATCGCACCGAGACCGGGATCAACGGCCTGAAGATCCGGCACAACAACGTGCTTGGCTATCATGTCGAGGTGCCGGCGAAGAATGCCGAGGCGCTGATGAAGCCCGACAGCGGCTTCACGCATCGCCAGACGATGGCAGGGGCGGTGCGCTTCAACGCGCCCGAGCTGCACGAGGTGGCGAGCCGGGTGACGCAGGCGGGCGCGCATGCGGTGGCGGCGGAGGCGTCGCATCTCGAGGACCTGATCGCTGCGGCGCTCGCCCGCGCCGAGCCGATCGCGGCGACGGCGGATGCGCTGGCGCGGCTGGACGTGGCGGCCGGGCTGGCGGAGCGCGCCGCGGAGGGCGGCTGGGCGCGGCCGAGCCTTGTGGAGCATCCATGCTTCGAGATCATCGGCGGTCGGCATCCGGTGGTGGAGGCGGCGGTTGCCAAGGCGGGCGAGCGGTTCGTCGCCAATGATTGCACGCTGTCCGAAAGCTCGCGGCTGTGGCTCGTCACCGGCCCGAACATGGGCGGCAAGTCGACGTTCCTGCGGCAGAATGCGCTGATCGCGGTGCTGGCGCAGGCGGGAAGCTATGTGCCGGCCACCAGTGCGACGCTGGGGCTGGTCGACCGGCTGTTCAGCCGCGTCGGGGCGTCGGACAATCTGGCGCGCGGACGATCGACCTTCATGGTCGAGATGGTCGAGACCGCGGCGATCCTGGCGCAGGCGACGCCGCAGAGCTTCGTCATCCTCGACGAGGTGGGGCGCGGCACATCGACCTATGACGGGCTCGCCATCGCCTGGGCGGTGGTGGAGGCGATTCACGAGGACAATCGCTGCCGCTGCCTGTTCGCAACGCACTATCACGAGCTGACGCGGCTGGCGGAGCGATGCGACGCGCTGTCGCTGCACCATGTGCGGGCGCGCGAGTGGAAGGGCGAACTGGTTCTGCTGCACGAACTGGCTGATGGGCCGGCGGATCGCAGCTATGGTCTTGCCGTCGCGCGGCTCGCCGGCATGCCGCCGGCAACGGTGGCGCGGGCGAAGGCGGTGCTGGCGAAGCTGGAGGCGGGGCGCGCCAAGACCGGCGGGCTGGCGGCGGGGCTGGACGACCTGCCGCTGTTCGCCGCTGCTGCGGCGGCCGTGCCGGAGGAGACGGTGGACCCGTTGCGTGCGGCGGTGGAGGCGCTGGATGTCGATGCGCTGTCACCGCGCGAGGCGCTGGACCAGCTGTATCGCCTGAAAGGGATCGTGCGGGAGGGGTGAAGGCACGCGCGCCGCTTGATCCCCCGCCGATCGGCCCCGATATGCGGGCGCGATGAAGGACACACTTACCCCCAAGGCGATCGTCGCCGCCCTCGACGCACATATCATCGGACAGAAGGACGCGAAGCGTGCCGTGGCGGTGGCGCTGCGCAACCGCTGGCGCCGGCAGAAGCTGGCGCCTGAGCTGCGCGACGAGGTCACGCCCAAGAACATCCTGATGATCGGGCCGACCGGCTGCGGCAAGACCGAGATCAGCCGCCGCCTGGCGAAGCTGGCCGATGCGCCGTTCGTGAAGGTGGAAGCGACCAAGTTCACCGAGGTCGGCTATGTCGGCCGCGACGTGGAGCAGATCGCGCGCGACCTGGTCGAGGAAGCGGTGCGGCTGGAAAAGGAACGTCGCCGCAACGCGGTGAAGGACAAGGCCGAGGAAGCGGCGATGGACCGGCTGCTCGATGCGCTGGTCGGCAAGGATTCAAGCCAGGCAACGCGCGAAAGCTTCCGCCAGCGCTTCCGCGACGGGCATCTCGACCAGACCGAGATCGAGCTTGAGCTTCAGGTCGCGCCGCAGATGCCGTTCGAAATGCCCGGTGGCGGCCAGATGGGCATGATCAACCTGGGCGAAATGTTCGGCAAGCTGGGCGGCGGGCAGACCAAGCGGCGCAAGCTGCTGGTGCCCGCGGCATGGGAAAAGCTGGTCGAGGAAGAGGCCGACAAGCGGCTCGACCAGGATGAGGTGAGCCGCGTCGCGCTGGCCGATGCGGAGGCGAACGGGATCGTCTTCCTCGACGAGATCGACAAGATCGCGGTGAGCGACGTGCGCGGCGGTTCGGTGAGCCGCGAGGGCGTGCAGCGCGACCTGCTGCCGCTGATCGAGGGCACCACGGTTTCGACGAAGTACGGCCCGATGAAGACGGACCATATCCTGTTCATCGCGTCGGGCGCGTTTCATGTGGCGAAGCCGAGCGACCTGTTGCCTGAGCTTCAGGGGCGCCTGCCAATCCGCGTCGAGCTGAAGGGCCTGACCGAGGATGATTTCGTCGCCATCCTGTCCGACACGAAGGCGTCATTGCCGGCGCAGTACAAGGCGCTGATCGGTACCGAAGGCGTCACCGTCGACTTCACCGAGGACGGCATTCGCGCCGTCGCGCGGATCGCGGCCGAAGTGAATGGCGAGATCGAGAATATCGGCGCCCGCCGGCTGCAGACCGTGATGGAGAAGCTGCTTGAGGAAGTGAGCTTCGACGCCGAGGATCGCGCGGGCAGCTCGGTGACGGTGGATGCGGCTTATGTCGAGCAGCACCTCGCCGGCGTCGCGCGCAACACCGACCTCAGCCGCTTCGTGCTGTAACGCGAGAGGTCCCTTCCGCGTCGTGCGGAGGGGGCCTTCTCAGATCGCCAGCTCGGCGCGCATCAGCGCGGCGTAGCGCTTCAGATGGTGGTCGGCGGCGCCGAACTGCTGCTCGATTGCCGTAGCGCGGCGGAAATAATGGCCGACGGCGAGCTCGTCGGTCATCCCCATCGCGCCGTGCAGCTGGACGGCATTCTGGCCGATGAAGCGGATCGCATCGGCGACGGTAGCCTTGGCAGCGGCGATCGCGCGGGCGCGCACATTAGCCGCCGCATCCACGTTCAGCGCGGCGAGATAGGCCGCCGAGGTCGCCTGTTCGGCAGCGATGAACATGTCGACCATGCGGTGCTGCAGCGCCTGGAAGCTGGCGAGCGGCTGGCCGAACTGCTTGCGCTCCTTGGTGTAGGCGACCGTGTCACCCAGCATCTTGCGGGCAAGGCCGGCTGCCTCGGCGCAGAGCGCGGCAATGCCGGCGTCCCGCGCGCGTTCCAGCAGCGGGAGCGCGGCGCCCTCTTCGCCCAGCAGCGCGTCGGCCGGCAGCGACACGCCGGCGAGCGTGATGTCGGCCGCGGGAAGCCCGTCGATCAGGCGATAATCGTGGCGCGACACGCCGGCCGCGTCCGTTGGCACGAGGAACAGCGAGACGCCGCGCACGTCGCGCGGGGCGCCCGAGGTGCGGGCAGTGACGAGCAGCCAGTCGGCGTCCGGCGCGCCGGCGACGACGATCTTCTCGCCGGTCAGCACCCAGCCGTTGCCGCTCTTCTCCGCCTTCGTTGTCACGGCTTCGAGCGCCTGTCGGCTGTCGGCTTCCCCGGCGGCGAGCACTGCGCGCGTGCTGCCATCAGCGATCTGCGGCAGGAGGGCAGCGGCGCGCTCACCGCCCGCCGCCTGAAGCAAGCTGCCGGCGATCACCACGCCGTCGATATAGGGGATGGGAGCAAGCGCCTCGCCCAGCGCGTCGGCGACGACCATCGCCTCCACCGCGCCGCCGCCAAGGCCGCCGGCCTCCGCCGGGAGCGTCGCGCCGAGCACGCCGAGATCCTGGCCAAGTGCGCGCCATAGCGCCTTGCCGTCACGTGGGCGGTGCGGATCGAAGGCGAAATGCTGCGCCAGATAGCGCGTCAGCGTGTCGCGGAGCATCGCCTGCTCGTCGCTGAGCGAAAGATCCATGGCCCTCTCCCGTTCTATTCTTGGAACACGCTATGAATTGGCGCGGGGGAGGACGCAAGGCTCAGTCGGCGGCGACGGGGCCTGCGCCGTTGGCGGACGGGCGACGGCAGAACCAGACGATGATCAGCAGCCCGGCACTGAGCCAAGCGGAGAGGCGGAAGAGATCGGTGGAGGCGAGAAGATACGCCTGGCCGACCATCTGCCGCGTGATCACAGCGGCCGCCTGAGTCGCGTTCATGCCGAGGTTCATCAGTCCCTCGCTGGCCATCTGATACGGCACGCCGTTGCCGATCGCCTCGGCCAGGCGGCCCTGGTGCAGCGCCTCGCGCCGGTCCCACGCGGTGGTGATCATCGACGCGGCGAAGGCACCCGCGACGATGCGGGTAAAGTTGGAGAGGCCGGTCGCCGAGGGTATCCGTTCCGGCGGGATGCGATCGAGCGAGATCGTCAGCATCGCGAGGAAGAAGGTGGACATGGCGACGCCCTGCACCAGCAGCGGCATCACGAAATCCCAGAAGCCGGCATAAGTGGTGTAGCCCGAGCGCATCCAGTAGCTGATCGCGAACGCGACGAACGAGATGCTGGCGAGGATCCGCGCGTCGATCTTGCCCGACAGGCGCGCGCTCAATGGCGTGAGCAGCACCGCGACGATGCCGCTGGGCGCGGCGACCAGCCCGGCCCAGGTGGCGGTGTAGCCGAGCTGGGTCTGCAGCCAGAGCGGCAGCAGCAGGATGTTGGCGAAGAACACCGCATAGCCAAGGCAGAAGGCCAGGCTGCCGATCGCGAAATTGCGGTTGGTGAACAGCGACAGATCGACGATCGGATGCGCGTCCGTCAGCTCCCAGATCAGCCACGCGACGAAGCCGATCCCGGCGATCACCGTCAGCACCACGATCGTCGGATCGTTGAACCAGTCCGCGTTCTTGCCGAGATCGAGCATCACCTGAAGGCAGCCGACCCATAGCACCAGCAGCGCAAGGCCGATCGTGTCGATCGGCACCTTGGCGGTCGGCGTCTCCCGATCCTTCAGGTTCGTCCAGCAGATCGCGATGGTGAAGATGCCGAAGGGCACGTTGATCAGGAAGATCCAGCTCCAATGGTAATTATCGGAGATGTAGCCGCCGAGGATCGGCCCCATGATCGGCGCGACCAACGTGGTCATCGACCAGATGCCGAGCGCGGTGGCGCGTTTTTCGGGCGGGAAGACCGAGATCAGCAGCGCCTGGCTGCCCGGCATCATCGGGCCCGAGACGGCGCCCTGCAGCACGCGGAAGATGATGAGCGACGGCAGGCTCCACGCGATGCCGCACAGGAAGGAGGCGACCGTGAACAGCGCGAGCGAGGTGCAGAAGGTGCGCACCACGCCGAAGCGGCGCATCAGCCAGCCGGTCAACGGCACGGAAATACCGTTGGCGACCGCGAACGCCGTGACGATCCAGGTCGAATTGTCGGCACTGACGCCGAGGTTGCCCGCAATGGTGGGCAGGGAGACGTTGGCGATGGTGGTATCGAGCACCATCATGAACGTGCCGAGTGCCAATGCGAAGGCGACGAGCCCGAGGCGCGCGCCGGAGAGCGGCACCGGCTGCGCAGGCGGGCTGCCCGGGCGGGCGCCGGCGGGCGCGGCCGCGCTAGCCATGCACGCGTGCCATCACCGGGGCGGCGATCAGTGAAGGGGCGGCAGGGTGCGCGCGCGCCATGGGATCAGCGGTTCGCCGCGATGATTTGGGCGATCTTCGCCTCGACGGCGGGATCGGCCTCCGCGACATTGCCGCGATAGGGCTGGGCGGCGGGCGCGGCGAGGCGCGGGCCGCTGGTGTTCGCGGTGTCCACCGTGGCGAATACCGACAGGCCGACGCGCAGCGGGTTCGCCTTCAGATCCTTGGGATCCAGCATGATCCGCACCGGCACGCGCTGCACGATCTTGATCCAGTTGCCGCTGGCGTTCTGCGGCGGAAGAAGCGCGAAGGCATTGCCGCTGCCCGCCGCCAGACCGACGACCCGGCCGTGATAGACCACATCGTCCCCATAAGCGTCCGCCACGACGGTCGCGGGCTGGCCGATGCGAAGGTCCTTCAGCTGCGTTTCACGGAAGTTCGCATCCACCCACAGACGCTGCAGCGGGACGACCGCCATCAACGGCGTGCCGGCGGCGATCTGCTGGCCGACCTGCGCATTGCGCTGCGCCACGACGCCGTCGATCGGCGCGACGATGTGCATGTGGCTGCGCACGATGGCAGCGCGGCGATAATTGGCGATGGCGGAAAGGACGGCGGGGTTGGTGCCCACCGCCGTGCCGGCAACGGTGCTCTGCGCCTGGGTGCGGCGGCTGCGCGCGAGGTTCAGCGCGGCGCGCGCGACCTTCACCTGATCCGCGGCGTGGCTCAGTTCCTCGCCCGAGACGGCGCCTTCGTCGGCGGCGCCGCGGCGGCGGGCGTAATCGCCCTGCGCGGCGGCGAGCTGCGCCTCGGCCTGGACGACGGCGGCGTTCGCTTCGCTGACGCGGGAGAAATCGGCGCGGGTGCCGCGCACCGCGCGGGCAAGCTCGGCCTCCGCGGCAGCGAGGTTCACGTCGGCGGTCAGCGGATCGAGATCGATCAGCGGCTGGCCGGCCTTCACCGCCTGCGTGTTGTCGGCATGGATGGCGATGATCGTGCCCGGATCACGGGCTGTGATCGCCACCACGTCGCCGGCGACATAGGCGTCATCGGTTTCCTCCGCCGGCGGGGCGAGCAGGAAGTGGAACACCGCCCAGATGGCGAGCGCCGCGATGACGACGATCGCCAGCCCCAGCAGCAGCCGGCGGCGAAGCGCCGGGCGGCCGGCGGGCGGGGGGGCAGGAACGGCGGTATCGCTCATGATGCAGGGTTCCGGGAGGGATCGAAGCCGCCGCCCAACGCTTGCGCAAGCCGGGCACGGGCGGCGAGCGCGTCGACGGCGAGGGTGGCGGAGGCAAGCTGCGCGTCGAGCAGGCGAATGTCGGTGTCGATGCCGGTCAGGCGCGATTCGAGCCCGGCGTTGATGCGCACGGCGTTCAGCCGGTTGGTCTCGGTGAAGCCGCGGACGACTTCGGCCTGGGCGTTCGCCTCGGCGGCGTTGGCGCGGATCGCGGCGAGCGCGTCGGCGGCCTCGCGCACGGCGCCAACCACGGTGCGGTTGTAATCGGCGATGGCAAGATCGACCTGCGCGGTGGCGCCGGCGAGATCCGCCTTCAGCCGGCCGGAATCGAAGATCGGAAGATGGAAGGCGCCGCCGGCACCCGCCGTCCCCGCATCGGCATTGAAGAGGTTGCCGATGCCGACCGCCTGGAGCCCGGCGAGCGCAATGAGGTTCACGTTCGGGTAAAAAGCGCGGCGCGCCACCTGGCGGCCAGCGGCGGCAGCGTCGACCCGCGCAGCGGCGGCGGCGATGTCCGCGCGGCGGGCAAGGAGATCCGCCGGGATGCTGGTGGGGAGGGCAAGGCTGGTCGGCGGGGCCAGCCGCGTCACGCCGATGCCCGCGGCATAATCCGATCCGCGGCCGACGAGCGCAGCAAGCGCGTCGACCGCGATGACGCGCGCGGCTTCCGCCCGGGTCAGCGCGACGCGGGCCTGAGCGAGCAGGGTTCTCGCCGCCTGCACGTCGAGCTCGCTGGCGAGGCGGTTCTGCACGCGCGTGTTGACGAGGCGGACGGCGCGCTCGCGCGTCGCGATGGTCTGGCGGGCGATGCCGGCGACGCGCTCGGCGCGGGCGACCTCGGCATAGGTGGAGACGATCGAGCCGGCGAGCATCAGCCGCGCGGCGTCGACGTCATAGCTGGCGGCGGCGAGCGAGGCGCGGGCGCCTTCGATCGCGGCGCGCTGGCGGCCGAACAGGTCGAGGTTCCACGACAGGTTCGCCTGTGCGGTGCCGAGGAAGCGCACGCTGCCGCCATAGGGCGGCGGAATGGTGTAACGACCGGAAAGGCGCGACACCTGCGCGTTCGCGTCCCCCGTGATGTCGGGGCCGGTTTCCGCGTCGCGCCGGGCGAGCACCGCCTGCGCCTGACGCACGCGGGCGAGGGCGGCGTCGAGATCCGGGCTGCCGGCAAGCGCATCGGCGACGATGCGGTCGAGTTGCGGATCGCCGAACGCCGTCCACCAGCTGGGATCGATCGACGGCATTGGCGCGCCGGTGAGGCCGAGGTCCGCCGGCGCGCGCTGGCTCAGTTGCGGCGCGGTGTCCGGCGGGGTGCAGGCGGCGAGCAGCGCGACGAGCGCGGCGGTGCCGGCGGCGCGGGTAGTGGCAGGCCGGAACAGGCTCTTCAGGCGGCGCATGGGTCGCTCTCTTCCGCCATCTTTTCCTCCATCGTGCGGCGCAGCCGTTGCAGCATGGCGATCAGCTCGGCGACCTCGGCATCGCTCCAGTCGGCGAGGATGCCGTTCCAGCAGGTGATCACCTTGCGCTTCGCGGCGATCGCCGTTGCGGTGCCCTCCGGCGTGAGCGACAGGCGGATCAGGCGGCGATCCTCGTCGTCGCGCTGCCGCACCACCCAGCCGCGTGCTTCCATCTGGTCGATCAGCCGGGTCATCGCGCCCTTGTCGTGGCCGAGCTTGCGGGCGAGCCCGACGCAGGTGTCGGCATGCTGGAAATGAAGCGAGACGAGCGTCGTCCATTGCGTCGCGGTGAGGCCGTCTTCGGCCAGCGTGCGGTCGATCGCGGCGACATTCATCTGGTGGACCAGCCGGACGAGATAACCCGGTGACGTTTCCGGAGAGAAGGTCGAGTCGGTGAACGCCATGATCGTTGCTTAGGCAATGGTTGCCGTGGCAGTCAATCATGTAACGAAGTGTTGCGGTCTTAACAGTTCGGCGAAGCGCCACTAGGCTGGCATGATCCTTGAGGAGTCTCCCATTGCGTCTGTCGATTTCACTGGCCGCCAGCGTCGCGGCGATCGCACTCGTCCCGCTCGCCCCCGCCTACGCCGCGCCGCAGGCGGCGACCGCAACCGCTGCCATCCCCGGCGCGCAGAAGGCCGCGCCGGTCGCCGACCTGGTGAAGGCGATCGACATTCCCTACGAGCAGTTCACGCTGAAGAACGGCCTTCGCGTGGTGGTGCACACCGACCGCAAGGCGCCGGTGGTGGCGGTCTCCGTCTGGTATGACGTCGGCTCGAAGCATGAGCCGGAGGGCAAGACCGGCTTCGCGCACCTGTTCGAGCACCTGATGTTCAACGGCAGCGAGAATGCGCCGGGCGACTTCTTCGAGCCGCTGAAGCAGGTCGGCGCCACCGACCTCAACGGCACGACCTATTTCGATCGCACCAATTATTTCGAGACGGTGCCGACCGCCGCGCTGGAGCGGGCGCTGTTCCTGGAGAGCGACCGCATGGGGTGGCTGGCCGGGGCCGTCTCCCAGTCGGCGCTGGATGAGCAGCGCGGCGTCGTCCAGAACGAGAAGCGGCAGAATGACAACCAGCCTTACGGCCTCGTCAGCTACAAGCTGATCGAGAACGTGTTCCCCGATGGCCACCCCTACGGCCACAGCACGATCGGTTCGATGGCGGATCTCGATCGCGCCAGCCTGCAGGACGTGAAGGACTGGTTCCGCGATCATTACGGGCCGAACAATGCCGTGCTGGTGCTGGCCGGCGACATCGACGTGCCGACCGCGAAGCGGCTGACCGAGAAGTATTTCGGCGCGATCAAGCCGGGGCCGAAAAGCGTCGCGCCGCCGGCACCGGTACCGACGCTGCCCGCGCCCAAGGCGGAAGTGATGAAGGACCGCGTCGCCGCGCCGCTGATCGTGAAGAGCTGGCCGGTGCCGGGGCTGAACGATCGCGACGCGCCGGCGCTGGAGGTTGCGGCATCGGTGCTTGGCGGCCTCGCCAGCTCGCGCTTCGACAATGCGCTGGTGAAGGGCGACAAGACGGCGGTGCAGGTGAGTGCCGGCTATTCCGATTATGCGCAGGTCGGCACCTTCACCATCCAGGCGCTGGTGCGCCCGGACGTCGATCCGGCGGTGGTGGCGAAGCGGCTCGATGAACTCGTCGCCGACTTCATCCGTACCGGGCCGACGCAGGACGAAGTGCAGCGCACGCTGACCTCCACCGTTTCGCGCCGCATTGCGGGGCTGGAATCGGTCGGCGGGTTCGGCGGCAAGGCCGTGTCGCTGGCGGAAGGCGCGCTCTATTCGAACGACCCGGGCTTCTACAAGAAGCAGCTGGCGGCGCTGGCGGCGCAGACGCCAGCGAGCGTGAAGGCGGCGGCGCAGCGCTGGCTGACGAAGCCCGCCTATTCGCTGACCGTCGTGCCGGGCGAGCGCGACAAATATGACGAGGCGCAGGTGCCGGCCGAAGCACCGGGCACGCTGGCGGCGGATCCGGCGCCCAAGGGCACGCGCGGGCCGATGCCGGACGTTGCCGACGTGGGCGCGCTTGCCTTCCCGACGGTGCAGCGGGCGAAGCTGACCAACGGGATCGAGCTGGTCTACGCGAACCGGGCGACCGTGCCTGTGACGCAGATGGTGGCAAGCTTCGACGCCGGCACTGCGGCCGACGTGGCGGACAAGCTGGGCACGCAGGCGATGACCCTGGCGATGATCGACGAGGGCACCAAGTCGCTCAACTCGATCCAGCTCGCCGAGGCGAAGGAGCGACTGGGGCTCGACATCTACACCGGCTCCTCGGCAGATCGCACCACCGTCAGCTTCCGCGTGCCGAGCGCGAACCTGACGCCGGCGCTTGACCTGTGGGCGGATATCCTGCGCGCGCCAGCCTTCCCGGAAAGCGAGCTGCCGCGCGTGCGCACGCAGCTGCTGGCGCAGATCGCGCAGGAGCTGACCGATCCCGCCGGCATCGCCCAGCGCGTCGTGCCGCCGATCCTCTATGGCGCGGGCAGCCCCTACGCCAAGGCACGCGGCAGCGGCGATGCGGCGGCGGTGCAGTCGCTGACCCGCGACGACCTGATCGCGTTCCACCGCGCCTGGTTCCGTCCCGACAAGGTGAAGATCTTCGTCGTCAGCGATCGGCCGATGGGGGAGGTGAAGAGCGCGCTGGATCGTGCGCTGACCGGCTGGACGGCGCAGGGCCCGGCGGGCACCAAGGTGTTCCGCGAGGATCGCAGCCTGCCCGCGCCGCGCATCGTGCTGGTCGACCGGCCGGATTCGCCGCAGTCGCGCATCACCGGCGCGCTGCGCACGAACCTGCGCGGCACGCAGGACCTGCTGCCGGTGATCACCGCCAATGATGCGCTGGGCGGGGACTTCCTCGGCCGGATCAACATGGACCTGCGCGAGACGAAGCATTGGTCCTATGGCGCGTTCGGCAACTTCAACCGCAATGCGGAAGCCGCGCCCTATGTGATCGTGGCGCCGGTGCAGGCCGACAAGACCGGCGCGGCGATCGCATCGCTGCGGCAGGAGATCAGCGCGTTCCTGGGGCCGAAGCCGATGACCCAGGCGGAGTTCGACCGCACCATCACCGGCGCGACGCGATCGCTGGCCGGGGAGTTCGAGACCGCCGGCGACGTGCTGGGCGCGATGCAGGCCAACGACCTCTACCAGCGGCCGGACGATTATTATTCGACGATCACCCAGCGTTACCGCGCGATGACCCGCCAGGAACTGGAGGGCGCGATCCGTAGCGTCATCGATCCGAACCGATTCGTCTGGGTGGTAATCGGCGATGCCAAGACCGTCCGGCCCCAGCTTGACACGCTGGGACTGCCAGTCGAGGTGATGAGTGCAGCGTCCGCAGCGGGCGCACCTGAGGAGAGAAAGTGATGGCTGGAGTCGACGGAACCTACGACGTCACCGTGAAGTCGCCGCTGGGTGACCAGAAGTCGACGCTGACCGTGAAGAGCGACGGCAATACCTTCACCGGCACCAACTCCGGCGCGATGGGCTCGTCCGACGTGTCGGGCGAAGTGAACGGCAACACGCTGACGTGGAAGCAGCAGATGACCGTGCCGATGCCGATGACGCTCGACATGTCCGTCACCATCGACGGCGACAGCGTGAGCGGCACCGTGGGCGCGGGCGCGTTCGGCAGCTTCCCGGTGACGGGCACCCGCACCGCGTGATGCACCGGCACCCGCCCGCCCCGGCGCAGCGCCGGGCGGGCGGGTGCGAGGGCGCCTAGCCCTCCAGGCTCTTGGACGCCTGTTCGAACACGTCCTTGGACAGGCCCGGCGTCGCGACGATCCGCTCGAGCTCGGCCTTCATCAGCGCGGCGCGTGCCGGATCGAACCGGCGCCAGCGCCCCAGCGGCGGCAGCAGCTTCGCCGCCGTCTGCGGATTGAGCCGGTCCAGCGCGATCAGCTGATCGGCGAGGAAGCGATAACCCGCACCATCCGGCTGGTTGAACGCCCGCTGGTTCACCGCGAAGGCGCCGATCAGGCTGCGCGCCCGGTTCGGGTTGGCGAGCGTGAAATCGGGATGCTGCGCCAGCGCCGCGACGGCGGCGGGCGTATCGTCGCGTGTCGAGAGCGCCTGCGTCTGGAACCATTTGTCCAGCACCAGCGAATTGCCGGCATAGCGATTGTAGAAGATGTCGAGCGCCGCCTCGCGCAGATCGCTGTCACCGTTGACGAGCGTGGTGAGCGCGCCCTGGCGATCCGTCATGTTGTCGGCGCGCTCGAACTGGCGGAAGGCAAGCGCCGCCGCATCGGCCGCGCCCGAAGCCGCGATATAGCCGAGCGCCACGTTGCGCAGCCGGCGCGACGCCTTGGCGGCAGGCGTATATTCATACGGCTTGTCGGTGGTGTGCGCCTCGTACACCTCGCGCCAGCGGTCGGCGAGCGCGCGGCCGAGATCGGCGCGCAGCGCCTCGCGCGCGCGATACACCGCCTCCGGATCGACCGTGCTCAGCTGGTCGCCGATGAAGGCCTCGGATGGCAGCAGCACTGCCTCCGCGATGAACGCAGCGTCCAGCGCGGGATTGTCGAGCGTGTCGGCGACCGCATCGATCACCGCCTGATGATCCGCGCGCCCTTCGATGGTCCCGGCGACGAGCGTGTCGAGCATCAGCTGCTGCATCGCCTCGTAGCGGGCGAAGGGATCATCGTCGTGCCGGGCGAGGAAGGCGAGATCATCCGCAGTGCGATCGCTTTCGATCGTCACCGGCGCGGAGAAGCCGCGGTTGATCGACAGCACCGGGCGTTCGGTGATGCCGTCAAACACGATCGATTCGCTCACCTCGCTGAACAGGACGAGTTGTTCGGGGCCGAGCGGGGCGCCGGTTTCCGCGCCGAACAGGCGGATCTTGAGCGGTAGCACCATCGGCTGCTTGTCGACCTGCCCGGGCGTCGCCGGCACGTGCTGCGCGAGGCGCAGCGTGGCGCGGCCACCGTCATGATCGAGGCTGACCGAGACGCGCGGCGTCCCAGCCTGGCTGTACCACAGGCGGAAGCGGGCAAGATCGACGTTGCCCGCATCCTCCATGCAGCGCACGAAATCCTCGCACGTCGCCGCCGTGCCGTCGAACCGTTCGAAATAGAGATCGCACGCGGCGCGGAAATCGACGGGTCCGAGGATCGTCGCCATCATGCGGATCAGCTCGGCGCCCTTGTTGTAGATCGTCGAGGTATAGAAGTTCGAGATTTCGATATAGCTTTCCGGGCGCACCGGATGGGCGAGCGGGCCGGCATCCTCCGGGAACTGGCTGGCACGAAGGCCGCGTACGTCCTCGATCCGCTTGACCGCGGCCGAGCCCTGATCGGCCGAGAAGCCCTGATCGCGGAAGACGGTGAAGCCTTCCTTCAGCGAGAGCTGGAACCAGTCCCGGCAGGTGACACGGTTGCCTGACCAGTTGTGGAAATATTCGTGCGCCACGACCGAGGCGATCGCGTCATAGTCGTAGTCCGTCGCGGTATCGGGGTCGGCGAGGATGTAGCGGCTGTTGAAGATGTTAAGCCCCTTGTTCTCCATCGCGCCGAAATTGAAATCGTCGACCGCGACGATGTTGAACACGTCGAGATCATATTCGCGGCCATAGACGCGCTCGTCCCACGCCATCGACGTCTTCAACGCGTGGAGCGCGTGATCGGTCTTTGGCAGGTCCGCCTCGCGCACCCAGATACCAAGCTCCACCTCGCGGCCCGAGCGGGTGGTGAAGGTGCCGCGGTTGCACGCGAGATCGCCGGCGACCAGCGCGAACAGATACGAGGGCTTGGGGAAGGGATCGTGCCATTCCGCCCAGTGGGTGCCGTCGCCGTTATCACCGGACGCGACGGGATCGCCATTGGCCAGCAGCACCGGATAGCGTGCCTTGTCGGCCGTCATGCGCACGCGATAGGTGGCGAGCACGTCGGGGCGATCGGGGAAGAAGGTGATGCGGCGGAAGCCTTCCGCCTCGCACTGGGTGCACAGGTTCCCGCCCGAGGAATAGAGGCCCATCAGCTGGGTGTTGCGATCGGGCGCGATCTCCACCTCGGTCTCGATGACATGATCCTTGCCGGTCAGCGGGATGACGAGCTGGTCGCCCTCCATCCGCCAGTCGTTGATCGCGACGCCGTCGACGCTGACGGAGAGCGGCGTCAGTTCCTCCCCGTCGAGGCGCAGCGGCTCGTCACCCTCATGATTGCGCGTGACCTCCAGCCGGGCGCGGACGCGGGTAGCGGCGGGATCGAGTGCGAAATCGAGCGACAGCTGCGGCACCAGCCAGGCCGGCGGACGATAATCCTGGCGCCGGTGAACGGCGGGGACGGCGGGTGCGTTGAGAACGTCGAGCATGAGGGGAGATATAGCCGGGGGCGCCTTGGGTTCCATCCGTATTAGCTGAAGGCGGCTTGCCGCGGCGGGACGGGGTGCTTGCGATGGCGCGGCGGGCTGCTAGTTCGAAGAAATCGCTCAACCTTCCCGTCCGTGCCGGCGTGCCGCATCCCGATGGCCGCGACGAACGGTTTCTTTCGGATCAATCCACCAATGCGTCGTGTCGTTCTTGCGTTTCTTCTCTCCACCCTGCCGGTAACGGCGATCGCGCAGGAGGCAGCGCCGCTGTCGCCGGGTGCCTCGGCGATCAAGGGGCATGTCATGTTCCTTGCATCGGACGCGATGAAGGGGCGCGAGGCGGGCAGCCCGGAATATGATATCGCGGCGGAATATGTCGCCTCGCAGTTCTTTGCCGCCGGGCTGAAGCCGGCCGGCGACAAGGGTAGCTATCTGCAGAACGTGCCGCTGGTGGCGTTCAAGACGGATGGCGAGGGCAAGCTGAGCGTTACGCGCGGCGGCACCACGCTGCCGCTCACCTACGGCGTCGATTACGTCCCCTCGGCGAACCCGCGTGCAAAGGAGACGGACCTGTCCGCCCCCGTGGTGTTCGTCGGCTATGGCATCGTCGCGCCGCAATATGGCCGCGACGATTACAGCGGCGTGGACGTGAAGGGGAAGATCGTCGCCTTCGTCAGCGGCTCGCCGTCCAAGATGACGGGTGAGGAGCGTGCGTGGCTCGGCTCCCCCACCACCAAGGCGCGCTTCGCCGCCGAGCGCGGGGCGATCGGCACGGTCACGCTCTACACCCCGCGCAGCGAGAAGCAGCGCCCGTTCGCCAAGCTGGCGGAAGCAAACAGCCACAGCCGCATGACCTGGGCCAATCCGGATGGCACCGGCCATGTCGAGGAAGGCGGCATCCCGACGCTTGCGACGCTGAGCCTGACCGGCGCGGAAAAGCTGTTCGCCGGTGCGCGGACGGGCTGGACGAAGATCGCCAGGGAAGCGAACAAGGCCGACGCCCGCTTCACGCCCGAGGCATTGCCGGCAACGCTTTCCGCGTCGGTGAAGACGAGCTTCACGCCCGCGCGCTCGTCCAACGTCATCGCGATGCTGCCCGGCAGCGATCCGACGCTCGCCAAGGAAGTGGTCGTCCTCTCGGCGCACCTCGACCATGTCGGCAACAGCGGCAAGGGCGAGGACAAGATCCACAATGGCGCGCTCGACAATGCGATCGGCATCGCCAGCCTGATCGAGGAGGCCAAGCGTTTCCAGAAGGAAGGCGCGCCCAAGCGCAGCGTGCTGTTCCTGGCCGTCACCGCCGAGGAGAAGGGGCTGATCGGCAGCGACTATTTCGCCAATCACCCCACGGTTCCGGCATCGTCGATCATCGCCAACGTCAATCTCGACATGCCGATCCTGACCTACAAGTTCGAGGACATGGTGGCGTTCGGCGGCGATCGTTCGACCTTGGGGCCGATCATCGAGCGCGCCGTGCAGAGCGCGGGCGTGACGCTGTCGCCGGATCCGATGCCGGACGAGGGGATTTTCGTGCGCTCCGACCATTTCCGCTTCGTGCAGAAGGGCGTGCCCTCGGTGTTCCTGTGGCCGGGCCAGAAGGGGCCGGGCAAGGCCGCGGTCGAGCATTTCATGTCGACCAACTATCACAAGCCCAGCGACGATCTGTCGCAGCCGATCGAATGGGAACAGGGCGTCCGCTTCGTCGACGTCAACTATCGCATCGCCCGCGACATCGCCGACGCAGCCACGCGTCCGGTATGGAACAAGGGCGATTATTTCGGCACGTTGTTCAAGGGGCCAATGGCCCCATAACCGGGGGGGACAGGGGATGAGGAAGGCAATCGGGGCAGCGCTGCTGGGGGCAGCGGCGCTGCTGCCTGCCATCGCGCAGGCGCAAGTGGCCAATCCGGGCTTCGATGTCGACGCGGCCACCCGCGCCTACCTCGATCTTCTGCAGGGGCCCGCACGGGCGAAGTCGGACGCCTATTTCGAGGGCGGGTACTGGCTGATCCTGTGGAATGCCGTGGTTGCGGTGCTGGTCTATGGCGCGCTGCTCGCCAGCGGCTTCTCGGCGCGGATGCGCGAACTCGCCGAACGCCGGGTGAAGCGCCGCTGGCTGGTTCCCGGCCTTTACGGCGTGCTCTTCACGCTCGTCAGCTTCCTGCTGTTCCTGCCGTGGACGATCTACACCGACTTCGTGCGCGAGGCGCAATATGACCTGATGAGCCAGACGTTCGGTGCCTGGTTCATCGATCAGCTGAAGATGCTGGGCGTGTCGCTGGTGGTGAATGCGTTGCTGTTCACCGCGATCTACGCCGTCATCCGCCGGTTCCGTCGCGCCTGGTGGGCCATCGGCGCGGGGGTGGTGATCGCTTTCCTCACCATCGGGCTGTTGCTGGGGCCGGTGTTCATCGAGCCGCTGTTCAACCGCTATACCGAAATGCCCGCCGGCCCGCTGCGCGACCGGATCGTGGCGATGGCAAAGGCGAACGGCATTCCCGCCGAACACATCTACGTCGCGGACGAGTCGCGCCAGTCGAAGCGGATCTCCGCCAACGTCGCGGGGCTCGGCCCCACGATCCGCATCGCGCTGAACGATAATCTGCTCAACCGCACCCCGCCCGATGAGGTCGCCGCGGTGATGGGGCACGAGATGGGCCATTATGTGCTCGGCCACATCTGGTGGCTGCTCCTGTGGTTCGGCCTGTTCGTGGTGGTCGTCTTCCTGGCGCTTTCGCGGATTGCGCCGCGGCTGATCGCGCGCCACGCGCGCTGGGGCGTGCGTGACGTGGCGGACCCCGCCGGCGCGCCGCTGCTGCTGGCGGTCGCGAGCGTGCTGGCCGCACTGGCGACACCGTACATCAGCACGGTGATCCGCTCGAGCGAGAGCGAGGCCGATCGCTTCGGCCTCGACGCCGCGCGCGCGCCGGATGGCTTTGCCACCGCGGCGATCCGATTGTCGGAATATCGGAAGCTCGAGCCGGGCAGATTCGAGGAATTCGTGTTCTTCGATCACCCTTCGGGCGCGACGCGCGTTCGGATGTCGATGCAGTGGAAGAAAGATCACGTGCCCGGCGCCACCATGGCCAAGCCAACGCTCGCGAAGTGAGCCGGCTCTTCATCTTCGGGCTCGGCTATGCCGCCAGTGCGATCGCCGATGCCGCGGGCGGCCCGGTGCTCGCCACGACGCGCGACGGGCGCGGCGGCACGATCCGCTTCGACGATGATGATGCGGTGCGAGCGGGGATTGCGGCGTCAACGCACGTCCTCTCCTCCGTGCCGCCCGATGGTGCCGACGATCCGGTGCTGGTGCAATACGGCGCGCTGCTGGAGGGGAGGTGGCTCGGCTATCTCTCCTCCACCGGGGTCTATGGCGACGCGGGTGGCGCGTGGGTGGACGAAAGCGCGCCGATCACCGGGCGGCGCGCACCGCGGAATGCGGCCGACGCGGCGTGGCTGGCACTCGGCGCGCGCGTCTTCCGGCTTCCCGGCATCTACGGTCCCGGCCGATCTGCGCTCGACCGCGTCGCGGCGGGCAAGGCGCATCGCACGGGGCTCGTCGGCCAGGTGTTCAGCCGTGTCCATGTCCACGACATCGCGCGCGGCGTGGTGGCGGGGTTCACCGCGCCGGCGGGGGCGTACAATCTCGCTGACGATTATCCGTCGAGCCAGGATGATGTGATCGACTATGCGGCGGCGCTGCTCGGGCGGCCGCCGCCGCCGATCGTGCCGCTGGACAGCCTGTCACCCCAGGCGCGCGCTTTCTATGCCGAGAACCGGCGCGTCGCGAACGGCAAGGCCAAGCGGGTACTCGGCTGGACGCCGCTCTATCCCGACTACCGGTTGGGCCTGCGTGCGGTGAGCGCCACCACCAGCCCGGCGGCGGCGAGCGCTGCGCCGCCCGCGGCGAGCAGCGACCAGCGATAGCCTTCGAACATCGTCGACAGTGCCATCGCGATCACCGGCACGATGACGCTGGAATAGGCCGATTTCGCCGGCCCAATGATGCGGATCACGCCGAAATAGAGCGGGAAGGCGAGCGCCGAGGCGAAGATGCCGAGGTACAGGATCCCGGCGATATAGCCGAGCCGCCATTCCATCACTGGTGCGCCGACCGTCATCCACGCCCAGGCCGCGTCAAACGCGCCGCCCAGCAGCATCGCGATCGCGGTGGTGCGCAGCATGGGGTAAGCGCGCGCCACCTCGGTTCCCTGCATCACATTGGCGCTGGAGGCGGAGAGGATCGCGCATAACGTCAGGCCGATGCCGACCAGTGAGGCAGTCGGCCCCTTGGGATCGCTGCGGATCTCATGGACGAAGAGCAAGGCGACGCCGGCCATGGCGATGGCCGATCCGATCACCAGCTGCCGCCCCAAGCGCTGGCCAAGGAAGATGCGGCCGAACAGGGAATTGGGGATCAGCAGCAGCGCGAAGACGACGGCGACGAGGCCGGAGGTGATGAACTGCTCCGCGCGGTAGACGAAGTTGAAGTTCAGCACGAACTGCGCAAGGCCGAGCGCGGCGGCAAAGGCATAGCCGCGTGCGTCCAGCCGGCCGGGTTCGCGCCGGATCAGCGCCCAGGCGAGCAGCACCGCGCCGGCGACGAGGAAGCGGTAGCTGACCGACCAGGACGGCGGCACCACGCCCAGCTGATCGCGGATCACCAGCCAGGTCGATCCCCAGATCAGCGTGACGATCCCGAACGGGATCAGCACGCGGGCGCGAGTCGATTGCGGCGGCGGGGCGGTGGTCATGGCGCCGCGTAGAGCGGATCGGGCGGCGGGTGAAGCGCCTAGCCGAGCGCTGCGATCGCCTCGGCCAGCGGGCGGATATCCTCCGCGCGCTGGTTCCACGAAATGACGAGCCGCGCCTCGCCGACGCCCCAGTCGTAGAAGTCGAAGCCCTTCGCGCGCAGCGATGCCGCTTCGTCGGGTGAAACGCGCAGGAACACCTCGTTCGCCTCGACCGGGTGGACCAGCCGCGTGCCCGCTGCGGCGGCGATCAGCGCCGCGCCTTCATTGGCCGCGCGGGCATTCGCCAGCCAGCGGTCCTCCTCGAGCAGCGCCAGGATCTGCGCCGCGAGATAGCGGCCCTTGGAGAAGAGCAGCCCGGCGCGCTTGCGGCGATAACGCGTCGCCTCGACCAGCCCGGGCTTGAAGAACACCAGCGCTTCGGCGTTCATCCCGCCGTTCTTGACGAAGCCGAAGCTGAGCGCGGTGACGCCTGCCCGCCACGTCATGTCCGCGGGCGAGCAACCGGCGTGGACCAGCGCATTGGCACAGCGCGCGCCGTCCATGTGCAGCGCGAGGCCGCGGTCCGCCGCCAGCGCGCCGATCGCCGCCACCTCGTCGGGGGAATAGACCAGGCCATATTCGGTCGCGTTGGTGATCGAGATGGCGTGCGGCTGCACCTGGTGCACGTCGTTGCGGATCGTGCCGAGCAGCGCGGCGAGCGTCTCCGGCGTCAGCTTCGCGCCGGCGCCCTCCGCGAGCAGCAGCTTGGCGCCATGGGTGTAGAATTCCGGCGCGCCGCATTCGTCGTTCTGGATATGCGCGTCATGGTGGCACAGCACCGCGCCGTGCGGCGGGCACAGCGCGGCGAGCGCGAGGCAATTGGCCGCCGTGCCGCTCGGCACCCACAAGGCCTCGACTTGCGTCTCGAACAGCTCGGACAGCCGCTCGTCGAGCGCTTTTGACCAGCGATCGCCGTCGTAAGCGGTGTCGAGCACATCCGCCTCTGCCATTGCGGAGAGCACGGCAGGGTGGACGGGGGCGGCGTTGTCCGAGAAGAAGCGCATGTTCCGCGCCTTGCGCGGCGCCGGCGCGGCCGTCAATCGATCCGGATCAGCCCTCAGAGCTTCCCGAACCGCTCCTCGAACGTCTTGATGTCGCCGCTGGCGAGGAGCTGCGCCTGTTCGAGCCAGCGATCACGGCCCATGCGGCCGGTAAACGGCCCGAGGCGCGCGTCCAGATCCTCCGCGGCGCGCTGGTCGAGCGCGGCAAGATCCCCGACCGTGTGGATGCCGAGTTCCGCGAGCCGTCCGGCGACCTTTGGCCCGAGGCCCTTGATCGTGGTGACCGGCGCCTCACCCGGCGGCGGGCCGACAGGGGCTGCGGGCGCGGCAGGCGGCGGAGGCGGCGCTTCGACCGGCGGTTTCTGCTGCGGCGGCTGTGCTTCGGCGGCGGGCGACGCATCAAGCGGCGCGGCGGCGGCGATCGGCTCGTCGGCGAGTGGCATCGGCTCGGCCGGCTGCTCCGGCGCGGCGGGCATCACTTCCGGCAGATCGGTGAGCGGCGGCGGGGGCGGCGTGACCGGCGCGGGTGCGGGGGCAGTGCCGAGCGCCGCGCTGTCCAGCGCGGTCGGCGCCACGGGGGGCGGCGCCACCGGTGCCGGCTGATCCGGCGCACCGGCAATGGGGGCCGGCGCAGCGCGCGTGCCTGGGCGCGTCGAAGAGGGGCGCACCGGCGTCGGCCGCTTGGCACTGCGCGCCAGGCGTTCCTGTTCGCTGCGATCGGCGGCCGCACGCAGCCGCTTCTTGCGCGCACCGACGATGATCGCGACCACTGTCAGCACGCCCAGCAGGGCAATGATCGCCAGCACGATCGTGACCAACGTGCCGTCCGTTGAGGTAGGCTCCATGAAACGCTCCGCTACGCCGAGCGCCAAGCCTTAGGGACGGCACATGGTTCCCGCAACGGGGGTGAGGGATTGCCGGGTGCCATCTAGCCGATCGCCCGCCAGCCGATGTCACGGCGGCAGAAGCCGGTCGGGAAGTCGATCGCGTCGACCGCCTTATAAGCGGCGGCCTGTGCCTCGGCGACGCTCTCGCCGGTTGCCGTCACCGCAAGCACGCGGCCGCCGGCGGCGACGAGCTTGCCACCGTCATCGCGCGTGCCGGCCTGGAACACGATTGCGCCGGTCGCCTCCGCGGCGTCGATGCCGGTGATGGTGCCGCCCGTCTCCGGCGTCCCGGGATAGCCGTTGGCGGCCATCACCACGGTCAGCGCGACATTATCGGCGAAGGCCGGCTCCGGCAGGTCGGCAAGCCGCCCTTCGGCCACCGCCAGCAGCGTTTCGAGGAGGTCGCCCTCGAAGCGCGCCATCAGCACCTGGCATTCGGGATCGCCGAAGCGCACGTTGTATTCGATCAGCTTGGGGCCATCCGCGGTCAGCATCAGCCCGGCGTAGAGCACGCCGACGTACGGCGTGCCGGCAGCGGCGAGCGCGTCGATCGTCGGGCGGACGATCTCGCCCAGCGCCTGCTCTTCCAGTTCGGGCGTCAGCACCGCGGCGGGAGAATAGGCGCCCATGCCGCCGGTGTTCGGCCCGGTATCGCCGTCACCGACGCGCTTGTGATCCTGCGCGCTGCCGAAGCTGGCGGTGACCGTGCCGTCGGACAGGACGAAAAGGCTCGCCTCCTGGCCCTCCAGGAATTCCTCGATTACCGCCTCGGCCGGGCCCTCGGCGAACAGCGCGTGGATCGCCTCTTCCGCTTCGGCGCGGCTCATCGCGACGACGACGCCCTTGCCCGCGGCGAGGCCATCTGCCTTGATCACGCAGCGAAGATCAGCGCCGGTGGCGAAGTCATCGAGGCAGGCGATCGCGCCATCGCGTGAGGTGACGCGAAAATAGCGCGCAGTCGGGATGCCGACGCGGGCGCACAGATCCTTGGTGAAGCCCTTCGATCCTTCGAGCCGCGCGGCCTCACGCCCCGGGCCGAAAACCGGCACGCCGATGGTGCGGATATTGTCGGCAAGCCCCGCCACGAGCGGCACCTCCGGCCCCACGACAACAAGGCCGATGGCGTTCCGGCGCACGAAATCGATCACGGCGCGGTGATCCGCCGTATCCAGTGCCGCGATGGTCGCGTGCTGCGCGATCCCGGGGTTGCCGGGGGCAGCATAGAGCGTATCTAGACGCTCAGATTGCGCGAGTTTCCATGCCAGAGCGTGCTCGCGCCCGCCCGATCCGATCAGCAGGACGTTCATGCCCGACCCCTTCTTCGATGTTCCGGCGCGGCTCGTAGCGGACCCTGTCCCGGGGGACAACGCAGCCGCGATGTCGGTCGGCGAACTGTCGGCCAAGCTGAAGCGCTTCGTGGAGGGCGAATTCGGCCATGTGCGCCTGCGCGGCGAGATTTCCGGCTACAAGCGCGTTGCGTCGGGCCATTGCTATCTGTGCCTGAAGGATGATGCCGCGGTGATCGACGGCGTCATCTGGAAGGGACAGGCGGCAAGCCTCGCCTTTCGCCCGGAAGACGGGATCGAGGTGATCGCGACCGGCCGGCTGACGACCTATCCGGGCCGCTCCAAATATCAGATCATCATCGAGCGGATGGAACTGGCCGGCGCCGGCGCACTGATGGCGCTGCTGGAGCGCAACAAGGCGCGGTTCGATGCCGAGGGTCTGTTCGCTAAATCCAAGACGCGCCGCCCACTGCCCTTCCTGCCGCGGCGGATCGGCGTCGTCACCTCGCCCACCGGGGCGGTGATCCGCGACATCATCCACCGGCTGGAGGATCGTTGCCCCAGCCACCTGCTGGTCTGGCCTGTGAAGGTGCAGGGCGAGGGCGCGGCGGCGGAAGTCGCGGCGGCGGTGCGTGGGTTCGATGCGCTGCCGGAGGATCTGAGGCCCGATCTCGTCATCGTCGCGCGCGGCGGCGGTTCGATCGAGGATCTGTGGGCGTTCAACGAGGAAGCCGTGGTGCGCGCCGTCGCCGCCTGCTCGATCCCGATCATCTCCGCCGTCGGGCACGAGACTGACACCACGCTGTGCGACTATGCCGCCGATCTGCGCGCGCCGACGCCCACCGCTGCCGCCGAGCTTGCCGTGCCGGTGCTTGCCGACATCCGGCTGGCGGTGGCGGCGCAGGGGCAGCGAATGGAGCGTTGCGCGCGGCGCTATGTCGAGCGTGGCGGGGAGCGGCTGGCAGCGCTGGCGCGGCACCTGCCGTCGCGCGACCGGCTGCTGGGTCCGCAACGCCAGCGGCTCGACGACCTTGGCGGGCGGCTCGATCGCGGTCTGGAGCGTCGGGTGGTGCGTGCCCGCGGCGAACTGGATCGTACCGCGGCGGTGCTTCGGCCCGCCCTGCTCGCGCGGCGCATCGAGGGCGCGCGGCAGCGGCTGGAGGATCTCGGCCGGCTGCTCGCATCGGTCGATCCCGATGCGCCGCTGGCGCGCGGCTATGCCCGCGTCACGGCGCGCGGCGGGGGCACGCTTACCAGCGCGGCGGCGGCGCGCGCGGCAGGAGCGCTGACGCTCAAGTTCGCCGACGGGACGGTCGATGCGAAGGTTGAGGGTGCCCGGGGGCGGGCCTATTCGGGCACCAAAGCCGATCAGCCGACGTTGCTATAGTCGGCTAGAGTGAAAGACGAACGAATGCTGATGTCGAATACCGATCGCCCCGCGCGGCTTCATTACATGGCCAATGGCTTTCGCGTGCTAACGCCGGGGGACCATGTGACCTGCGCGATCAGCGGGGCGCGAATCCCGATCGAGGATCTGCGCTATTGGGACGTGGCGACCCAGCGTGCCTTCGCCAGCGCTGCCCTGGCATCGGAGGCGATGGCGCCGAAATGACGGTGCGGGCGCTGGTGGCGGGCGCGCTCCTGGTGATGATCGCGGGCTGCGTGGCGCCCCCGGCGATGGCGCCGGCGGTGGCGCCTGCTTCACCGCCGCCACCACCTCGCGCTTTGCCGGCTGCCGCGCCCGCGCCTGAGGCTCCCTTGCCGCCCGCGGCGATCAGGATCGACGGCACCGCCAGCCAGGGCGGGCTGCTGCTCGGCGCGGCGCCCACCGGAACCACGCAACTGCGCAAGGATGGCGAGGCAGTGCCGGTGGCGGCGGACGGCCGGTTCGTCGTTGCATTTGACCGGGACGCCGGGCCGACATCGACACTGGAAGCGGTGTTGCGCGACGGCCGCACCGTCACGCGCAGCATTTCCGTCGCGCCGCGCGCCTGGCGGATCGAGCGGCTCGACCGGGTGGCGAAATATCCGGTGCCGAGCGCGGACTTCCAGCGCCGCCGACCGGACGAGCTGGCGCAGATCGCCGCGGCGCGCTCGCAATCATCGGATGTGGAAGGATGGCGCCAGCGCTTCACCTGGCCCGTGACGGGGCGCATTTCCGGCCTGTTCGGGGCGCAGCGCATCTATCGCGGTGAGCCGGGGAGCTATCATTCCGGCGTCGACGTCGCACGGCCGGCGGGCACGCCCGTCAAAGCGCCGGCGGATGGCGTGGTGGCGCTCGCCGCCGCGTCGCCCTTCACGCTCGAGGGCAATCTGCTGATCATCGATCACGGCATGGGGCTGAACAGCGCCTTTCTCCACTTGTCGCGGATCGACGTACCGCTGGGCGCGCGGGTGCGACAGGGCGATGTGGTGGGTGCGATCGGCGCGACGGGGCGTGCCTCGGGACCGCATCTCCACTGGGCGATGAAGTGGCGCGACGCGCGGATTGATCCGCTGCTGATCGCCGGGCCGATGCCGCAATAGGCGCCTAGAGCGGCGTCCCCTCGTCGAGACCGCCCGCCTCCATCAGCCGGGCCACGACCTCGCGCTCGGGCGGAGCAAGGCCCGGGTGCCACACGTCGAAGATCAGCACGACGCGCGGCGCATCACTGTCATTCGCGGCCTCATGCTCGATCGTGTCGTCGAACACGAATGCCTCGCCCTCCCGCCACTGCCGCGTCTCGGCGCCGACGCGGAACCAGCAGCCGTCCGGCACGATCAGTGGCAGGTGGCAGACCAACCGGGTATTGGCGACGCCGGTGTGCGCCGGAATGCGCGTGCGCGGCTTCAGCAGCGAAAACATTGCGTTGGGCGATCGGCCCTTCACCTGCGGCTGATCGATCGGGGCGAGGGCGGCCATGGTGGCGGGGCAGGCATCGGCGTTGACCGAAATCGTCCCGCCGTTCTGCGTCAGGTGAAACGCCGTCCAGTCAAGCGAGTGGTTGAGCGCTGCCCATTGCCGCACCGGCAGGCCGGCCTCGTACTGGACATACGGCTGGCCGACGCCGGCGCCGCGCTGCTGCATGGCGAGATATTCGGCGCGGATCGCGTCGGTCTGCGCCTCGAGCTGCGTCAGCCACGGGAAGGCGCTTCGATCGTGGAACTCGCGCTCGATGAGCCCTGGATAATGGTAGTGCGTCGGCTCGGAATGGTAGACGCGCGTACGGTGGAGCGCATTGCTGGTGAAGCGCTGCGCGCGCTTGCGCATGTCCGGATCGAGGCCGGGCACCGCCTGCGTCACGGCCTCCCACCGCGCCGCGACCTGATCACGGAACGCCTCGCCCTGCCGCTGCGCATGGGCCACCATCGCGCGCAGATGGGGCGAGACAGGTTGATCGGGCGGTAGCTGGGCGAGGGCGCGGAGATAATCGCGTGCGGCTTCCACCGCGTCGCCTGCACTTTCCTTCAGCCGGGCGCGGCTCATCAGCCCCATGAAGTTCAACGGTTCGAGCCGCAGCGCTTCGGAGACGGCAGCCATGGCGCCGCTCGCGTTGCCGAGCGCGCGGCGCACGGAGCCGAGCTTCAACCAGGTTTCGGCGCGATTTGGCTGTGCGGCCAGCGCCTTTTCCAGCAACGGTTCTGCCCCGGCAAGATCGCCGCGCGCCGCGAAAGTGTCTGCTTCGCGCTCGGCTGGGTGCATTAACGCAGCCGCTTGGCGCGAACGGTGACGGTCTTCTCGAAATCGGCGAAATAGCTGCTGAGGGCGCCGCGCTTGATCGTCACCTTCTGGCCGGGCTTTACCGCATAATAGACCGGATAGTCATCCGTCTGTGCCCAGACCGCGCCATCGTCCAGCGTGAAGACGATCCGCCCCCCTTCGCCCTGGCTGGTGGACTTGATGACCGCGGTGAGCTGCTTGATCTCCGGTTCGCCATCGTCCGCATCATCGAACAGCTTGATCCGGGGCAAGGCAATGCCGAACAACGTGCGCCTCGTCTTGCGCACTTCCTCCTGATCCACGACCGCGACCTTGCGGTCACGCACCGCGACGTCGAAGGCAGCCACTTCGCGGTCGAAACACGCGAGCCGCGCAGTATCCTCCGTGATCTGGCGGCATGCCGCAAGCTTTGCCACGGATTCGGGAGGACTTTTCCGCTTGTCCCCTTGCGCAGCGGCCGGGCCGCAGCCCAGCAGCGAAACCAGCAACAATCCGATCGTGAAGCGCCCCGCCATCGCCCGTTCCTTGCCCGTAATTAGGTGCTGTTGCAATTGTGCTACATGCGACAGTGATTGTGCCTCATCCCGCCCTGACACACGTTTACAATGACAGGTCTGCGTTGCAAGCAAAGCCTATTCTGTCCGTAATCTGGGCTGAGGGAGGCCCCGGACAGGAAAAAGAGGGAAGGAATCGAAACGTGGTTAGCAAGACCAAGAGCGCATTGCTGCGCGGTGTTGCGCCGGTCGTGTTCGGTGTCGCAATCCTTGCGACCCCGGCACTGGCGCAATCCGAAGTCCAGTCCACTGCAGAACAGGCCGGCACCGGCCCGATCGAAGGCCAGCTGGATCAGGCCTCGTCGGACGGGGAGCCCGCCACCTCGGGTGGTGCGAGCGACATCGTCGTCACCGGTTCGCGCCTGCGTTCGCCGAACCTCGAGAGCGCCAGCCCGATCACGGTGCTGACCTCCGCCGAGCTCCGTCAGACCGGCACGACCCGCGTCGAGGATCTCGTCAACTCGCTGCCGCAGGTGTTCGCTGGCCAGAACTCGGGCTATTCGAACGCGTCGACCGGCACCGCGACGATTAACCTTCGTGGCCTCGGTTCGGAGCGTAACCTCGTCCTCGTCAACGGCCGCCGCCTGATGCCGGGCGACCCGAGCTCGTCGGCTGCCGACATCAACACGATCCCGGGCTCGATCATCAAGCGTGTCGACGTGCTGACGGGCGGCGCCTCGTCGGTGTACGGCGCGGACGCGGTGACGGGCGTCGTCAACTTCGTCATGGATACCGATTTCGAGGGCTTCCGCCTCGACGGCCAGTATTCGTTCTACAACCACACGAACCGCGCGGGCTCGGACGTGCGTGATGCGCTTGGTGCGCGCGGCTTCGGCGCGCCGCGTGGGCAGGTTGCGGACGGCGGCACGGTCGACGTGTCGGCCGCATTCGGCACCAGCTTTGATGACGGCCGCGGCCACATCACTGCCTATGCCGGCTACCGCAAGATCGACGCGGTGACGCAGGATCGCCGCGATTATTCGTCGTGCGCGCTCGGTCAGTCGACCGCGGCGCAGCAGGCGGCCGGCCTCGGACGGTACAACTGCGGCGGTTCGGCCACCTCGGCCAACGGCACGTTCTTCACGAACGATGCGACCCTGCAGATCGGCCCCGGCAACACCTTCATCCCGGGCTCGACGCCGTACAACTTCGCGCCGACGAACTACTTCCAGCGTCCGGATGAGCGCTACACGGCCGGTTTCTTCGCGAACTACGAGATCTCGGAGGCGATCAAGCCGTACGCCGAGTTCATGTTCATGGACGATCGTACCGTGGCGCAGATCGCGCCGTCGGGCAACTTCGGCAATACGTTCTCCATCAACTGCGACAACCCGCTGCTGTCCCCGCAGCAGGCCGGGATCGTGTGCGCACCAGGCAACCTGCTTACGCGTCCCGACAATTCGGTCATCGCGGGCGAAGCGCCGTTCGTATTCACCGATCCGGTGAGCGGTGGGACCTACAATCGCGGTGCGCTGCAGATCCTGCGCCGCAACGTTGAAGGTGGCCCGCGTCGTGACGATCTCCAGCACACCAGCTACCGCTTCGTGGCCGGCGTTCGCGGCGATCTGGGTTCGGCGTGGAACTATGACGCTTACTACCAGTATGGCCGCACCAACTTCGCCGAGACGTATTTCAACGACTTCTCGGTGAGCCGTCTGACCAACGCGCTCGACGTCATCACGGGACCGGACGGTACCCCGATCTGCCGTTCGGCTCAGGCTGGCGGCAGCGATCCGAACTGCGTGCCGTACAACATCTTCGGTGGCGGCGTCAGCGCTGCGGCGCTCGATTACCTGCAGGTTCCGGGCTTCCAGCGCGGCATCAACACCGAGCAGGTAGCCAACGCTTCGATCAGCGGCTCGTTGGGCGAGTATGGCGTGAAGTCGCCGTGGGCCGACGAAGGGCTCGGCATTGTGATCGGTGGTGAATACCGCAAGGAGAAGCTGGACTTCTTCTCGGACGTGACGTTCCAGACCGGCGATCTCGCGGGTCAGGGCGCGCCGACGCTGCCGGTCGCAGGCAGCTTCGACGTCAAGGAAGTGTTCACCGAAGTCCGCCTGCCGCTGGTTTCGGACAACTTCTTCCACGATCTGTCGCTCACCGGCGGCTACCGCTATTCGTCGTACAAGAACTCGGCTGGTGGCAAGTTCAACACCGACACGTACAAGATCGAGGGTGAATTCGCGCCGATCCGCGACATCCGCTTCCGCGGCGGTTACAATCGCGCCGTCCGTGCGCCGACCGTCCAGGATCTGTTCGCGCCGAACCGCGTCGCGCTGAACGGCTCGACTGATCCGTGCGCCGGCTTCGCCATCACGGCAGCTGACGTCGGCTGTCTGGCGCAGGGCCTGACCATTGGCCAGGTGGTCGCGCCGAATCCGTCCGAGCAGTACAACGGCCTGATCGGCGGCAACTCGAACCTCGCGCCGGAAGTCGCCGACACCTACACGGCAGGCGTGATCATCCAGCCGCGCTTCCTGCGTGGGTTCGCGCTGTCGGTCGACTGGTTCAGCATCAAGCTCGAGGGCGCCGTCAGCAGCATCGGTCAGGATACCACCCTGCAGATCTGCACCGAGACCGCGAACCCGTTCTTCTGCGGCCTGATCAACCGTGACCAGTTCGGTTCGCTGTGGCGGTCGAACGGCGGTTACGTTGTCGATACGACGCAGAACATCGGTGGCCTGTCGACCAAGGGTATCGACGTCAACGCCAGCTACACCGTGCCGCTTGGCGAAGCCGGCAGCGTCGGCCTCAGCTTCGTTGGTACGTACCTGGACGAGCTGATCACCGATCCGGGTGTGTCGGATCCGTATGACTGCTCGAACCTGTACGGCAACATCTGCGGCACGCCGAACCCGAAGTGGCGCCACCAGGCGCGTGCGAGCTACACCGCGCCGAACGGCATGGGTCTCTCGCTCCGCTGGCGTTACATGGGCCCGGTGACGCTCGACACTGTCGAGCTGGGCGGTACGGTCACCCCGGTGAACCGTCGTCTGGAAGAGACGAGCTACTTCGACCTGTCGTTCACCGCGAAGGTTGGGGACAATTTCAACTTCCGTCTCGGTGCGAACAACATCCTCGACAAGTCGCCGCGCCTGACCGCGGCTGCCAACTGCCCGGCTGGTCCGTGCAACGGCAACACTTGGCCGGGCGTGTACGACGCCATCGGTCGTTACATCTACACGGGCGTGACGCTGGACTTCTAAGTCTCACTCACAACCAGGAACTCGAACGGCGGGCAGCGATGCCCGCCGTTTTCTTTTGTGGCGGGGGCGTTAAAGACGCTGGTGATGCGCGTGACGTCCGCCTTACCCCAAGCGCCGGCTGGGGACGCGATTGCGATGCTTCGGCGCGCCGTGCCGAATGATGCCGAGGGCGCCTATCGCGCCGGGCTGCTGGCCATGCGCGAGGGTCAGGACGAGGCCGCGGTGCCGCTGCTTCGTCGCGCCGCGGAACGCCATTCCCGCGATGCGCGGCTGTGGCAGGTCTATGGGCTGGCAGCGCGAAATACCGGTGACCTGAAGATCGCCGTCGACGCGCTGACGCGCGCACGATCCCTTGCGCCGACCGACGGGCTGATCGCGCATGGCGCGGCGCGCGCCAGGCTTGAGGCCGGGCTGCCGGCGGTGGAGGATTTCCTGCTCGCGCGCCGGCTATCGGCCGTGGATGGCGCGCTATTCCTCGGGCTGGCCGGCGCACAGTTCGCCGAGCGCGATGCCGCGGGGGCGATTGCCGGGATCGAGCAGATCGTCACGCAGCAGCCTTTGTGGCTCGACGGCCATGCGACGCTTGCGCGGCTGCGGCGGATGATGGGCGATCCCGATGATCTGCGCAGCTATCGCGAGGCCGTAGCGCGCACGCCGGATAATCCGTCACTGTGGCAGGCCTGGCTATCCACCTTGTTGCTCGCCGAGCGCTTCGAGGACGTGACCGCCACCGTCGCCGCCGCGCGGCGCGCGATCGGCGCGCAGCCATTCCTGGATCTGTTCGCGGCGATCGCGGCGGACGAGGCCGGTGATCATGCCGCGGCTGGCGCATACTTCGACGGCCTGTCCGATACCGTCGAGGCCGGCACGCTGGTGCGGCGCGTGCGATCGATGATCCGCCGCGGTCGCATCACCGAGGCGGCGGCGCTCGCGCATCGTGGCACCAGGGCGCCGGGGGGGCGGATCCTGTGGCCGTACGTGGCGCTTGGCTGGCGGATGACGGACGACCCGCGCTGGGCGTGGCTGGAGGGCGATCCCGCGTTCGTCCAGGTGCATGATATCAGCCGCGAGCTCGGCGATCTCACCGAACTCGCCGAGCGGTTGCGTTCGCTGCACATCGCCGCCGAGCAGCCGCTCGACCAATCGGTGCGGCGTGGCACGCAGACTGACGGGCCGTTGTTGGCGCGGATCGAGCCCGAGATCATTCGCCTGCGCGATGCGATCCGCGGCGCGGTGTCGCGCTATATCTCCGCACTGCCGCCAGCCGATGCGGCGCATCCGCTACTGGCCGGGCCGCGCGCGCCGATCCGCTTCGCCGGCTCCTGGTCGGTGCGGCTGACCGATGGCGGGCATCATGCCGATCATGTCCACAGCCATGGCTGGATCAGCTCGGCGCTCTACGTCGCGCTGCCGCCCTCGCTTGGCGGCGAGCAGCGCGATGGATGGCTGACGCTGGGGGCGTGCGACACGTTGGTGCCGGACCTTGCCCCCTTCCGCGAGATCGAACCCAAGTTGGGCCAGCTCGTCCTGTTTCCCTCGACCATGTGGCACGGCACGCGACCTTTCGCTGCCGGTGAGCGGCTGACCGTCGCGTTCGACGTGGCGCAACCGAAGTGAATACGATGACCAATGACGAGACGGTGTTGCGCGGCATCGCGCAACTGGCGCAAGCCGGGCGGATTGCGGAGGCTCGCGAGCAGGCCGAGGCTGCCGTCGTAGACCAGCCGAGCGAGCCGCGGCTCGCCTTCGCCGCGATGCTGGCGAGCCGGGCAGGCGATCCGGAGGCTGCGCGTGGGCATCTCGAGGCGCTTCATGCCCTTATCCCGGACGATCGCGCCACCCGCTTCAACCTGGCGCAGGCGCTGATCGCGACGGGTCGGCTCGAGCGGGTGACCGATTTGCTCGCGCCGCTGCCGCGCGAACCGAAGGTCGACCGGCTGGCGGCATTCGTCGCGCTGCAAGGCGGCGATGCGTTGGCGGCCGCGGCGCTGTACCGCGACGTGGTGGCGGCATGGCCCGAGGACGCGGACAGCTGGGCAAATTTGTCTCAGGCGCAGATGCAGCTGGGTGAGGGCGATGCGGCCGTCGCCTCGCTGGAGATGGCGATCACCCAGCGGCGGCAGGGAACGGACTTTTACCTTGCGCTGATCGAGGTGCTCGAAGCGCTCGACCGGCCGGAGGCGCGTCGACGGGTGGCGCGCGACGTGGCGCGGATCGAGCCGGACGATGCCCGGGTGCAGCTGGCCCTCGGCCTGGCGGAAGCCGCCGCAGAGGACGTCAATGCCGCCGAGGAGGCGCTGCGCCGCGCGATCACGCTCGCACCGGAGGACCCGGCCGCTTACCTCGAGCTCGGTCTGCTGCTGGAGAACCACAATGCGCTCGATCTGCTCGACGCGCTGATTGCCGTCGCGCGGCAGCGGATCGGGGACGAGCTGGCGCTGCTCGAGGCGTGGGCGGCCTTTCGGCGGGGGCGGCTGGAGGAAGCGGCCACGCATGCGCAGCGCATCCCTGAGACGATCAGCGCGCATCGCCGCGCACACATCCGGGCGCTGATCGCGGATCGAATGGGTGAAACAGAGGCGGCCTTCGCGCTGTTCACCGAGATGAACGCGAAGGTGAGGGAGACGGCGCGGCCGTCAGCGGTGGGCAGCTACCGCGCCAAGATCATCGGCGAGACCGAGGCGCTGCGCGATTGGGCGCCGCCCACGGTCGACGGCCCCGCCACCGACCGGCCGGCGCCGCTGTTCATCGTCGGCTTCCCGCGTTCGGGGACGACCTTGCTCGACACGATGGTCGGCCGCCTGTCGGGCGCACAGGTGCTGGAAGAACAGCCGATGATCCCGACGCTGGAACAGGCGATCGGGGGGCTGGCGAGCGTGCCCGCGCTGGCGCCTGACGCGCTCGCCGATCTGCGCGCGCGCTACTGGGCGATGGTGGAGGATCTGGGGGCGAGCGCGACGGCGGACCTCACGGTCGACAAGCATCCACTGCACATGGCGCGCATGCCGCTGATCCACCGGCTGTTCCCGGAGGCGCGCATCCTGCTGGTCGAACGCCACCCGTATGACGTGGTGCTAAGCTGCTTCATGGCGAATTTCCGCCCGAACCAGGCAATGCTGAGCTTCACCGATCTCGAGGAAGCGGCGCGCACCTATGATGCGGTGTTCACCGCCTGGTCGCAGGCGGAGGCGCGGTTGCCGCTGACGGTTCATCGCGTCCGCTACGAGCGGCTGGTCGCCGATCCCGCGGCAGAGCTGCGCGCGGCGCTCGACTTCATCGGTGCGGACTATACGCCAGAGCTCATCGACAATGTCGCCGGGGCGCAGCAGCGCGGCACGGTGCGCACCGCCAGCTACGCGCAGGTCACCGAGCCGCTGTACCAGCGCGCGGTGGCACGCTGGCAGCGGTATCGCGACGAGCTCGCCCCCGTCATGCCCATCCTGCGCCCGTGGGTGGAGCGGATGGGCTATGACGGCTGACGATCAGTTGCTCTTGACGCGGCCGGCCTGCATCCGCTCGATATCGCGCCGTTCGATCGCCTGAACCTCGACCCATTCGGCCGCCGTGCGGCAGATCTTCTTGCTGCCGAGCCGGCTGCCGGTCGTCTCCACAGTGCGGCACACCATTCGGTTCGGGTCCTTCGAGCCCTTCTCGGTTGCCGGCGCCGCGCTCGTCGGCTGGGTTTGCGCCACGACTGGCGTGGCAAGAAGCGAAGCAACCAGAGCCAAGTTCACGAAGCGCATCAGGCAAGATCCTGCAAAGGGTTCGATTGCTGCATAGCAAAAGAAAGTTGCAATGTCAGCCGGCAACGGAAAGCACGAGCTTCCCGTCGCCTTCGTCGACCTTGATCGTGCTGCCGTCCTTCACTTCGCCGCGCAGGATGAGATCGGCGAGCGGATCCTGCAGATAGCGCTGCACCGCGCGTTTCAGCGGGCGGGCGCCATAGACCGGATCGTAGCCGACGCGGCCGAGCCACGCGCGCGCGGCGTCGGTGAGGTCGAGCGTGACCTTGCGATCGGCGAGCAGCTTGCCGACGCGCGCCACCTGGATGTCGACGATCGGCCCCATGTGCGCCTGACCCAACCGGTGGAAGAGGATGATCTCGTCCAGCCGGTTGAGGAATTCCGGGCGGAAGTGCGCGCGGACGATCTCCATCACCTGCGGCTCGACCGTTTCGACGTCCTCGCCCTCGCCGAGATTGGCGAGATACTGGCTGCCGAGGTTCGACGTCAGGATGATGAGCGTGTTCGAGAAGTCGACCGTGCGGCCCTGGCCGTCGGTGAGGCGGCCGTCGTCGAGCACCTGGAGGAGGACGTTGAACACGTCGCCATGCGCCTTCTCCACCTCGTCGAACAGCACGACCTGATAGGACCGGCGCCGCACCGCCTCGGTCAGCACGCCGCCTTCCTCATAGCCGACATAGCCGGGAGGGGCGCCGATCAGCCGGGCGACCGCGTGCTTCTCCATGAACTCGCTCATGTCGATGCGCACCATCGCGTTGGGATCGTCGAACAGGAATTCCGCGAGCGCCTTGGTCAGCTCGGTCTTGCCGACGCCCGTCGGGCCGAGGAACAGGAACGAGCCCAGAGGCCGGTTCGGATCCTGCAGCCCGGCGCGGGCGCGGCGAACGGCGGTGGAGACGGCGCGCACCGCATCGGCCTGGCCGATCACGCGCTTGCCGATCACTTCCTCCATCTTGAGGAGCTTGTCGCGCTCGCCCTCCATCATCCGCTCGACCGGGATTCCGGTCCAGCGGGCGACGACGCCGGCGATATCCTCCGAGGTCACTTCCTCGCGCAGCATCGCATTGGCCGCGGCGCCCTGCGCCTCGGCAAGCTGCTTTTCGAGCGCCGGGATGCGGCCGTAGGAAAGCTCACCCGCCTTGGCGAGATCGCCCTGGCGCTGCGCCTGTTCCAGCTCCAGCCGGGCAGCGTCGAGCTGTTCCTTGAGCTTCGCCTCGCCGGCCAGCTTGTCCTTCTCGGACTGCCAGCGCTGGGTCAGCTCGGCGGACTGCTGCTCGAGATTGGCGAGTTCCTCCTCGATCTTCTCGAGCCGGTCCTGCGAGGCTTCGTCGGTCTCGCGGCGCAGCCCCTCGCGCTCGATCTTGAGGCGAAGGATGCGGCGGTCGAGCGTCTCGATCTCCTCGGGCTTGGATTCCACCTCCATGCGGATGCGGCTGGCGGCCTCGTCCATCAGGTCGATCGCCTTGTCGGGCAGGAAGCGATCGGTGATGTAGCGGTTCGACAGCGTCGCGGCGGAGACCAGCGCGCCATCGGTGATGCGCACGCCGTGGTGAAGCTCGTACTTCTCCTTCAGCCCGCGCAGGATCGAGATCGTGTCCTCAACGGTCGGCTCGCCGACGAACACCGGCTGGAAGCGCCGCTGCAGCGCGGGGTCCTTTTCGACATACTTGCGATATTCGTCGAGCGTGGTCGCGCCGACGCAGTGCAGCTCACCGCGCGCGAGCGCCGGCTTGAGCAGGTTGCCCGCGTCCATCGCGCCTTCGGATTTGCCGGCGCCGATCAGCTGGTGCATTTCGTCGATGAAGAGGATGATGTCGCCCTCGGCGGCCTTCACCTCGTCGATCACGCCCTTCAGCCGCTCCTCGAACTCGCCGCGATATTTTGCTCCGGCGATCAGCGCGCCCATGTCGAGCGCCATCAGCGTCTTGTTCTTCAGCGTATCGGGCACGTCGCCATTGGCGATGCGCAGCGCCAGCCCCTCGGCGATGGCGGTCTTCCCGACGCCGGGCTCGCCGATCAGTACGGGATTGTTCTTGGTGCGGCGGGCGAGGACCTGGATGGTGCGGCGGATTTCCTCGTCGCGGCCGATCACCGGATCGAGCTTGCCGTCACGCGCCGCCTCGGTGAGGTCGCGGGCAAACTTCTTCAGAGCGTCATAGCGATCCTCGGCCGTCGCGGTGTCGGCGGTGCGGCCGCCGCGCAGGTCGTTGATCGCGGTGTTGAGCGCATCGGCGCGCACGCCGGCGGCCTGCAGCGCCTTGCCGGCGGCGGTGTTGAGCGACAGCGCGAGGGCGACCAGCAGGCGTTCGACGGTGACGTAGCTGTCGCCGGCCTTCTGCGCGATCTGCTCGGCCTGGTCGAGCACGCGCACGGCATCGTTGTTGAGCCCCGGCGTCGACTGCGCGCCCGAACCGCTGACCGCGGGGATGCGGGCGAGCGCGGCATCGGTCTCCGTCACCGCGCGGCGGGCGTCGCCACCGGCGGACTGGATGAGGCCGGCGGCCATGCCCTGCTCGTCTTCCAGCAGCGCCTTCAACAGATGCTCCGGGCCGATCTGCTGATGGCTCATGCGGATCGCGACGGTCTGCGCCGACTGGAGGAAGCCCTTGGCGCGGTCAGTGAATTTCTCGAGGTTCATGGGTAGTGCCTGTTTCCTTCGAGCATCATGTGGTGTTGCTGATTAGCCACACAAGAGAGCGTTATAAGAAAGATGGCAACGCTGCCCGGGCTCGTCCAGAGGCACACGCCCGGCGTTCATTCACCCGACTCCGCCACCCTTGTCGGAGGGGGGCCACGTCGCGGCTATCCGGGATTTCCGAAGGCCGGTTGACGCGCGTCCGCCGTTCCGCTCCCCTTGGGCGAAGGCATAAGGGAGCGGATCATGAAGGCATTGCGGTATTTCGGCGCGCGCGACATCCAGTACGGATCGACCGAGGATGCAGCGCTGCAGGACGACCGCGACGTGCTGGTCCGTGTGAAGCATTGCGCGATCTGCGGCAGCGACCTCCACATCTATCACGGCCACGGCTTTTCCGAGGATAAAGGCTTCTGCGTCGGTCATGAGGCGGTGGGCGAAGTGGTCGAGATCGGCCGCGCGGTGCGCAACCTGAAATCAGGCGACCGCGTGATGATCTCCGCCGCGGTCGGCTGCGGCGCCTGCCCCGGCTGCCTGATGGGCCGGGTGCACGAATGCGAAAACAACGGGTCCGGCTGCTACGGGTTGTCCGCGGCGCTGCAGGGCAGCCAGGCGGAAGCGGTGCGCGTGCCCGCGGGCGACGTCAATGCGCGACGCATCCCCGAAGGAATCAGCGACGAGCAGGCGCTGATGCTCACCGATGCATTGCCGACCAGCTGGATGGCGGTGCGCAATGCCGACATCAAGCCGGGCGCGAGCGTCGCGGTGGTGGGGCTCGGCCCGATCGGGCTAATGGCGGTGGAAGGCTGCTTCGCGATGGGCGCGGGGCGGGTCTATGCGATCGACCTGGTGCCCGAGCGGCGCGCGATTGCTGAAGGGCTGGGCGCGGTCGGCGTCGATCCGGCAGAAGCAGTGCAATTCATCCGCGAAGACACCAAGGGCCGGATGTGCAGCAGCGTCGTCGAGGCGGTGGGCGCCGACGCGACGATCGATCTGTCGCTTCGGCTGGTGGGCAAATGGGGCACGGTGTCATGCCTTGGCGTCAACCAGACGCGGCGCTTCCCCTTCCCGATGGAGCGCGCCTTCGCCAGCGGGCTGACGTTCCGCACCGGCACCTGCTCCGTGCCGCACTGGTGGCAGGAACTGATCCCGATGGTGCAGAAGGGGCAGCTCAGGCCCGAACGCTACATCTCGCACCGGCTGCCGCTGTCGCAGGGCGCCGAGGCATACGCCATCCTCGACCGGCGCGAGGCGCTGAAGGTGGTGATGACGCCGGAGTGATCCGCCGGCGTCTGTCCTACATGGCACGGATCATGTTCTAAGCGGCGATGATGATGCGCCTGACGCCTGCCCTGTTGCCGATCGCCGCCAATGTTGAGGGTGTTGGAGAAAAACGCGCTGTCGCCTCAACTTCCTCAACATTCGTTTTCTGCAATCGTCCGCGAACGGTCGCGCTATCGCCGGGATTCGCGCCCCGATCCGGGTTCGATTGCCCCTGTCCCGGCGCGCCGTTATGATCCCGCGCAAATCGCAATCAGGAGAGCACGCCATGGCCACGCTGGCACCGGTCGACAACACCGCCCAATATGCCCCCGGCGAGTGGGAGGCGCGGGTTGATCTTGCTGCGGCGTACCGCCTCGTCGCGCTGTACGGCTGGGACGATCTGATCTTCACGCACCTGTCCGCCCGCGTGCCGGGGCCCGAGCATCACTTCCTGATCAACCCCTATGACATGATGTTCGAGGAGATCACCGCCTCGAGCCTGGTCAAGATCGATGTCGAGGGCAATCCGGTCGGCCATACCGATCACCCGGTGAACCCGGCGGGCTTCACCATCCACTCGGCGATCCACATGGCGCGCGAGGATGCCGCGGCGGTGATGCACCTCCACACGCCGCACGGCCAGGCAGTGTCGGCAATGGAATTCGGCCTTCTGCCGCACACCCAGACGGCGATGATCGCGCAGCACAATGTCGCCTATCACGACTATGAGGGCATCGCGACTGACCTCGATGAGCGCGAGCGGCTGGTGGCGGACATTGGCGACAAGCACGCGATGATCCTGCGCAACCACGGCACGCTGGCGGTGGGCGACAGTGTCGCGTCCTGCTTCCTGCGGCTCTACTTCCTCGAGCGCGCGTGCGAGGCGCAGGTGCTGATGCTGTCGGCGGGGCGCGAGAACCTCAACAATCCGCCGCAGGGCGTGGAGGAGAAGGTCGCCGGGCAAAGCGCGCCGGCGGGCATGGGCAAGCTGGCCGAAAAGCTCGCCTGGCCGGCACTGCTGCGCAAGCTCGACCGGATCGATCCCAGCTTCCGCAACTGACGGCCCCCGTCACGCCTTCCCTTGCCTCTGGCGCCGCCCTCGTGAATGTAACCGTCGACACGGCGGACATTCGCGGATGAGCGGAGGCGCCAGGCAGCGAGGGAGAGGATGATGGCGGATTTCGAACTGGTGGCGGACGGCCTGCGCTTTCCGGAAGGGCCGGTGATGATGCCCGACGGGAGCATCGCGCTGGTCGAGATCGAGCCGGGGCGGATCACGCGGGTCCATCCCGATGGCCGCAAGGAGACGATCGCGGAGCCCGGCGGCGGCCCGAACGGCCTCGCGCTCGGGCCCGATGGCATGCTCTATTGCTGCAACAACGGCGGGTTCGACTGGCACGAGAACAACGGCATGCTGGCGCCGGGCGGGATCGCCAGCAACTATTCCGGCGGGCGGATCGAGCGGATCGATCCGGCGACCGGCCAGGTCGAGGTGCTGTACAAATCGGGCGATTTCGGCTGCGTGCTGCGCGGGCCGAACGATCTGGTGTTCGACAAGCACGGCGGCTTCTGGTTCACCGACCACGGCAAGGTGGACCACAGGAAGCGCGTCCATGACGTGGTCGGCATCTTCTACGCCAAGGCCGACGGCAGCCATCTGGAAGAAGTCGTCTTCCCGTCGAACAACCCCAACGGCTGCGGCCTCTCGCCGGACGGCAAGTGGCTCTATGCGGCGGAAACCTACACCTGCCGGCTGATGAAGTTCGCCGTGACCGCGCCGGGCAAGGTGGATGCGGCCGCCGGCGTCGGCGGGCCGGGCATCCCGGTCTATCGCCCTGCCGGCTGGAAGTTCTTCGATTCCCTCGCCGTCGAGGCGTCGGGCAACGTGTGCGTGGCGACGATCGGCGAATGCGGGATCAGCGTGATCTCGCCGGAGGGCGAGCTGGTCGAGTTCGTCGCGACCGACGATATCTTCACCACCAACATCTGCTTCGGCGGCGAGGACATGCGCGATGCGTACCTCACGTTGTCGGGCACCGGGCGGCTGGTGAAGACGCGCTGGAACCGGCCGGGGCTGAAGCTGGAATATTGATCACGCTGCGCCGCCTTCGCGAGGATGACCTGGCTGAGGCGGCGCAGATCCACCACGCGGCACAAGCGGCAACGAGGAGCGCTTGCCGGACGTTCGCTATCGCTGGCGCCGCTATTGACGGGCGCAGCAGGCACGGCGATGGCCGCCTGTCACGAGAATAGAAAGCGGGAGCGGATGCGCGACACGGTTATTTTCGATTTCGGCGGGGTGGTCACCTCGTCCCCGTTCGAGGCGTTCAATCGGCTGGAGCGCGAGCGCGGATTGCCGCACGATCTGATCCGCCAGATCAACGCCACCAACCCGGACGCGAACGCCTGGGCTTTGTTTGAACGCGCAGAGATCGACGCTGGTGGCTTCGACACGATGTTTGCCGAAGAAGCGCGTGCGCTTGGCCATGAGCTGCGCGGCGAGGACGTGCTGGCGCTGCTGTCCGGCGATATCCGCCCGCGCATGGTCCACGCGATCGACTGGCTGAAGAGCAATGGTTACCGCCTCGGGTGCATCACCAACAACGTGCCGGCGGGGGAGGGTGCGGGCATGTCCCGTTCCGCGGAGAAGGCGGCGAAGGTGGCCGAGGTGCTGGCGCGGTTCGATCATGTGATCGAATCGAGCAAGGTGGGGATCCGCAAGCCCGATCCGCGTATCTATCAGATGATGCTCGATTATCTCGGCAAGCCCGCGGCGAGCTGCGTGTACCTCGATGATCTTGGGATCAACTGCAAGCCGGCGGCGGCGCTGGGCATGCACGCGATCAAGGTTACTGGCGAGGCGCAGGCGCTGGACGATCTGGCCGACGCCCTTGGGGTGGCGCGAACCACCTTCTGACGGCGGGAATGACTGGACGAGCAAAGTTGAACCACCATTCACCTTTGCTTGAAGCTCGGGTGCCAAGCCGCTAATCGTTACCGCCGATACGAAATCGAGAGGCGGCACCGCATGAACAAGCTTTATCCCGATGCCGCGGCGGCGCTGGACGGCCTGCTGCATGACGGAATGACGATCTGCGCCGGCGGGTTCGGTCTGTGCGGCATTCCGGAGCGGCTGATCGACGCGATCCAGGCATCGGGCGTGAAGGACCTGACGATCGCCAGCAACAATGCCGGCATCGACGGCGAGGGATTGGGGAAGCTGCTCCGGTCGCACCAGGTGAAGAAGATGATCTCGTCCTACGTCGGCGAGAACAAGGAATTCGAGCGCCAGTATCTCTCCGGCGAGCTGGAGGTGGAATTCTGCCCGCAGGGAACACTCGCCGAGCGCTGCCGCGCGGGCGGCGCCGGCATCCCCGGCTTCTACACCAAGACGGGTGTCGGCACGCTGGTGGCCGAGGGCAAGGAAGTGAAGGTGTTCGACGGGGAGGAATATATCCTCGAGCGGGGCATCCGGGCCGACATCAGCATCATCAAGGGCTGGAAGGCGGACGAGAGCGGGAACCTCATCTTCCGCAAGACGGCGCGTAACTTCAACCAGCCGATGGCCACCGCGGGCAAGGTCTGCATCGCGGAAGTCGAGGAGGTGGTGCCGGTCGGCAGCCTCGATCCCGACCACATCCACCTGCCGGGCATCTATGTGAAGCGGATGATCGTCGGCGCGCCGTACGACAAGAAGATCGAGTTCCGCCTGACCCGCCCCCGGCCCGCCCAAGCAGCGGAGCAGGTGACAGCGTGACCGGCCGGCCGCACGCGACCATCGCGGCGGCGCTGGCGCTTGGCGGGATGCTGTCCGGCTGTGTCGCGGCGGTGATCCCGGTCGCGGCAGCGGGCACGATCGGAAAGCGCAAGCTGGATGGCCCCAAGCGCAAGAAGGAGCGCACCCGGATCACTGCGCCTGCGGTGGCCGCCGCCCCGCTGCCGGGAACCGAGATCCCCGCCACCGCGAGGCTGCAGGTGTTGCCGGCCGGCTCCGCGCTTCCCGCCCCCGATGGCAGCACGTCCGGCAAGCCCGGCGCACCGGCCCCTGAGGCTGGCTGGCGCGCCCTTATCCGCCATGTCGCCCGGGCGATGACGTCGGGCGCGTCCTGCCCCGACGGCAAGACTGCCGTGCTGATTGATGCGAGCGTCGCAAAGGCTGGAGCGGCGGAGCGGGATGCGGCGGTTGCCTCGCTCAATGCACTGCGCACGATGGGGGCGAGCGTGACCTTCATCGCCGCCGATCCGGTCGCGGCGAAGAAGGCCCTATCAGCCGCAGGAATGGCGGAGCCGGATGCCGAAGTTTCGACCGCGGCGGCGGTGCGGCCGATCGCGCGCAGCGGCTGCGTGGTAGCGAGCGGCGGCGGGGAACGGCGCGATTATACCGGCCTTGCCTGGTTCGCGCTCCCGGGCGCGGCGGTGGTGGCGGAGCGGCCATGAGCAAGCCGAGGGAAATTGATATCGACGGCGTGGCGGCGCTTGGCGATCGCTCGGTCGAGGCGGCGCGGATCTGGGTAACCGAGGGGGTCGGCAGCACGGTGCTGATCGACCCCGGCGTCCTCGAGGATCCGCGCGTGTTCGGCTATCTCATCGCCGACACCATCCGCCATGCCGCCAAGGCCTATGCCGCCGTCTGGCCGGTCAACGAGAACAAGGCGCTGCAGGCGATCGTCGACGGCGTCGGCCAGGAACTGCGCGAACAATTCAACACCATCACACCGATCGAAGGACGGAGCCACTGATGCCCGAGACTGCCCCCGTGTCTGAAACGCCGAAGGGCTGGGACCGCAACCAGATGGCTGCCCGGGCCGCAAAAGAATTGCGCGACGGCTATTATGTGAACCTGGGCATCGGCATCCCGACGCTCGTCGCCAACAACATCCCCGAAGGGATGACGGTGACGCTGCAGAGCGAGAACGGCATGCTGGGCATCGGGCCGTTCCCCTATGAGGGGGAGGAGGACCCGGACCTCATCAACGCCGGGAAGCAGACGATCAGCGAACTTCCCAACAGCGTCTATTTCGGCAGCGAGCAGAGCTTCGCGATGATCCGCGGCGGGCATATCGACCTCACCGTGCTGGGCGCGATGGAAGTGGCCGAGAACGGCGACATCGCGAACTGGATGATCCCGGGCAAGATGATCAAGGGCATGGGCGGCGCGATGGACCTCGTCGCCGGGGTGAAGAAGATCATCGTGGTGATGGAGCATGTCTCGAAGGACGGAAGCCCCAAGTTCATCCCGAGCTGCACGCTGCCGCTCACCGGCAAGAACGTCGTGGACATGATCATCACCGATCTCGCCGTGTTCCAGCGTCCCGATCACCAGAGCGCGTTCCGGCTGATCGAGCTGGCGCCGGGGGTGACGGCGGAGGACGTCGCGTCGAAGACGACGGCCTATTACGAGGTGGCGCTGGGTTAAGGTTGTCCCTTGGGCGCGCCCTCGGGTCCGGTTACGCAATGTTCGGTCTCGAGAGGCGGGGCGGAGAAAACTTTTATTGCCCGAGGAGGAAAGTGGCCTTTTCCTCCCACGCCCATCTCGGGTAAGGGCGCGGCAACATGGCTAGCCGTCCGCTCACACTCTATGAGAAGGTCTGGGCCGCGCATGTCGTCGAACGACGCGACGACGGGACGTGCCTGATCTACATCGATCGCCACCTCGTTCATGAGGTCACCAGCCCGCAGGCCTTCGAAGGGCTTCGCGCGGCGGGCCGACAAGTGCGCCGGCCGGACCTGACGCTGGCGGTGCCCGATCACAATCTGCCGACCACGCCGCGCGTCGACGCAGCGGGCCGCGAGCTGCCGATCGCTGACGCGGAAAGCGCGACGCAATTGTCGGCGCTGCGCCAGAATGTCGCAGAATTCGGCGTCCCCTACATCGATGCGCTCGCTGCCGAGCAGGGCATCGTCCACGTCGTCGGGCCGGAGCAGGGCTTCACGCTGCCCGGCACCACGGTGGTGTGCGGTGACAGCCACACGTCGGCGCATGGCGCGCTGGGCGCGCTCGCCTTCGGCATCGGAACTAGCGAGGTGGAGCATGTGCTCGCCACGCAGACGCTGCTGCTAAGTCCGTCGAAGACGATGGAAGTGCGGGTCGAGGGGACGCTGGGGTTCGGGGTGACGCCCAAGGACGTGATCCTGGCGATCATCGGGCGCATCGGCGCCGCGGGCGGGACCGGCTATGTCATTGAATATACTGGCAACATCATCCGCGAGATGTCGATCGAGGGGCGGCTGACGGTTGCCAACATGTCGATCGAGGCGGGCGCGCGGGCGGGGATGATCGCGCCTGATGACCGTACATTCGCGTACATCAAAGGTCGCCCGATGGCGCCGAAAGGTGCGGATTGGGACAAGGCGGTCGCCTGGTGGCGCAGCTTGGCGAGCGATGTGGGCGCAACGTACGACCGCACCGTCATCATTGACGCAAGCGAGATCGCGCCAGCCCTGACCTGGGGCACGAGCCCGGAAGACGTGGTGTCGATCACCGGCACCGTGCCGGCGCCGGAGAGCTTCGCCGACCCGTCCAAGCGCGAAGCGGCGCAGAAGTCGCTCGACTATATGGGCCTGACACCGGGGACCCGGCTGCAGGACGTGCCGGTGCAGCATGTCTTCATCGGATCGTGCACCAACAGCCGGATCGAGGACCTCCGTGCCGCCGCCGCCGTCGCCGACGGCCGCCACGTGGCGGATGGCGTGCGCGCGATGGTGGTGCCGGGATCGGGGCTCGTGAAGCGGCAGGCGGAAGCGGAAGGGCTGGACCGGATCTTCCTGTCCGCCGGATTCGAATGGCGCGAGCCGGGCTGCTCGATGTGCCTGGCGATGAACCCGGACAAGGTGCCGGCGGGCGAGCGCTGCGCCTCCACCTCCAACCGCAACTTCGTCGGCCGGCAGGGGCCGGGGGCGCGCACGCACCTGCTGTCGCCAGCGATGGCGGCCGCGGCGGCAGTGACCGGGCGGCTGGCAGACGTGCGCGAGCTGATGGCGTAAGGGGAGGACGACATGAAGAAGATTCTGGTGCTGCTGGTCGCGGGATCGATGCTGAGCGGCGTCGCGGCTTATGCTGCGATCGCCAAGCCCTCCGTCCTGGCGAAGGTGCGGGGCCGCTGATGGAGCCGGTGCGCAACGTTTCGGGCAAGGCCTATCCCTGGGGTGCGAAGAACGTCGACACCGACGTCATCATCCCGGCGCACTGGCTGAAGACGATCACGCGCGCCGGCCTTGGCCGCGGCGCGTTCGAGACGGTGCGTGCGCAGCCGGGCAACATCTTCGACGATCCCGCCTATGCCGGCAGCCCGATCCTGATCGCCGGCGACAACTTCGGCTGCGGATCGAGCCGCGAACATGCCGCTTGGGCGCTGGGCGACATGGGCGTCAAGGCGGTGATCGCACCGAGCTTTTCCGACATCTTTTCCGGCAACGCATTCAAGAACGGAATCGTACCCGTCGTTCTGCCGCAGGAAGCGGTGGACCGGCTGATCGAGGTCGCCAAGACGGATGAGATCACGATCGATCTGGAGACAATGACCGTCACCACCCCTTATCAGGACCGGTTCGTCTTCGCGCTGGACGCGTTCCGTCGCCGGTGCCTGATGGAGGGGCTGGACGAAGTCGGCCTGACGCTGGCAAGGGATACCGCGATTTCGAAATTCGAGGCGATGCTGGATGAGCATCGCCCGTGGATCGCGGGAGAGAAACATGCGAGCACTGCTGTCGAAAGCGCCGGGCGGACCTGAAACGCTGGAAATCGGGGAGCTTCCCGATCCCGTCGCCAAGGCCGGTGAAGTCATCGTCGCGGTGAAGGCCTGCGCGATCAATTATCCCGACGTGCTGGTCATCGAGGACAAATACCAGTTCAAGCCGCAGCGCCCGTTCGCCCCGGGTGGCGAAGTGGCCGGCGTGGTCGAGAGCGTCGGCGAAGGCGTGACGGCATGGAAGCCGGGCGATCGGGTGATGGGCAACACCGGCATGGGCGGGCTGGTCGAGAAGCTCGCCATGAAGGCGGACAATATCTATTCGGTGCCGGACGAGCGCTCCTTCGAGGAAGGCGCGGCGCTGCTGCTGACCTATGGCACGACGATCCACGCGCTGGTCGATCGCGGGCAGATCAAGGCCGGCGAGACCCTGCTGGTGCTGGGCGCGGCGGGCGGCGTCGGGCTGGCCGCGGTGGAACTGGGCAAGGCGTTCGGCGCGCGCGTGGTGGGCGCCGTATCGAGCGAAGAGAAGGCGCAGGCCGTGCGCGAGGCGGGCGCCGACGACGTGATCATCTATGGCCGCGCGCCCTTCTCCAAGGACGAGAGCAAAGCGCTGGCCGACACGTTCAAGGAGAAGGCGGGGAAGAACGGCTTTGACCTCGTCTATGACGCGGTGGGCGGCGACTATGCCGAGCCGGCGCTGCGATCGATGGCGTGGGAAGGCCGCTATCTGGTGATCGGCTTCCCGGCCGGTATCCCGAAGATCCCGCTGAACCTGACGCTGCTGAAGAGCTGCGACATTCGCGGTGTGTTCTGGGGCGCCTATGCCGCGCGCGAGCCGGAGAAGAACCGCGCCAGCATCAAGCAACTGTTCGACCTATGGCGGGAGGGCAAGATCGCGCCGAAGGTGACCGAGGTGTTCCCGTTCGAGAAGGGCGGTGATGCGATCGCCAAGATGGCCGGCCGCGGCGCGATCGGGAAGCTCGTGGTGCGCGTGGCCGACTGAGCGGCACGCGGGACGGCCAATCGACCGTCCCGCGGATCGCCAGATGCGGACCGCGGGTGCGGCCCGGCATCCGCTGTCGGTGCATGAGGCGACACGAACGATGTGGCGCATGTTGCGTCGCGTGCTCCGCCCACCTATTCCGGCATCAAACAGGAGCAACGCAAAACCATGACTACCTTCGACGATCGCGAGCGCGCCTTTGAAGCCAAGTTCGCGCACGACGAGGATATGGCGTTCCGCGTCGTGGCACGCCGGAACCGCCTGCTCGGCCAGTGGGCCGCGGAGCTGATGAAGCTGACGCCCGAGGAAGCCGATGCCTATGCCAAGACGGTGGTTCACGCCGATCTGGAAGAAGCCGGCGACGGAGACGTCGTGCGCAAGGTGGTGGGTGATCTGACCGCCGCCGGGATCGACACCGACGAGGCCGCAGTGCGCGCCGCGCTGGAGGAGCAGACGATCGTCGCGCGCCGCCAGCTGATGGAGCTGAAGTAACATGCCGATGGCGGCGGACGAGATTGCCGCGCTGATCCGCGAAGGCATCCCCGACGCCGAGGTCGAGATCACTGATCTGGCCGGCGATGGCGATCATTATGCGGCGAAGGTGACGTCCGCCTCCTTCGCCGGCATGCCGCGGGTGAAGCAGCACCAGGCCGTCTACGCCGCGCTGGGCGGGCGGATGGGCGGCGTGCTCCACGCCTTGCAGTTGACGACGTCGGTACCGAAATAGTCCGCAGCAGTTTCCCCGCGAGGATCAAGAAGATGACCGACGACTCCCACGCCCGCATCGACGAGGTGGTGAAGAACAATCCCGTTGTGCTGTTCATGAAGGGCAGCCCGCTGTTCCCGCAGTGCGGCTTCTCCAGCCGTGCGGTGGCGATCCTCCAGCACCTCAATGTCGATTTCGAGAGCGTGGACGTGCTGCAGGACCAGGCGATCCGCCAGGGCATCAAGGCCTATTCGGACTGGCCGACCATCCCGCAGCTGTATGTCGGCGGCGAATTCGTCGGCGGATCCGACATCATGATGGAAATGTACGAGAGCGGCGAGCTTGCCGATCTGCTGAAGGACCAGGCCAAGGCCGGCTGACACTGAAGATTACCGGGTGCGGGCGGGGCGTCGCGAGATCGAAGAAGCGACGCACCCGCCCGGCTGAAGCGTAACCACGCTCGGTGCACTGATCATGATGCAGTGCGCGTGCCAGCCGCGCAGGATCGGCGGAAACGCGCGGGTTCGGAAGGTTAACGTGCCGCGCGCACAAGCGGCAGGTGTAAAGCGCGCCGACAGTGTCGGTTCTGCGAAGCGGTGCTGGTGCCGCGGCCCAAACGGGCGACGCGCCTGCCTCCCCCCTATTCCATCGCGACGCGTTGGTTTCGCCCGCGGGCGCTTACGGCATGTCTTCAAGGATGAAGAAGCGGGACCTCGGATCGAGCCGGAGGTGACGACTGATTTGTGCGTGCGCGGGCGGGTTACTTGCCCCGGTCGGCGAGGAGCATGCCGCGGGCGAGGCGGCGGGCCGTGTCGCGCGGCAGGCCGAGCGTGCGTGCCATCGAGCCGCCAAGCAGTGCATCGCCGAGCGCCATCAGGACGAGTTGCAGCGTCTCTTCACGGATCGGGGCGCCCGGGGCGTGCTGGTCCTGCGCGAGATCCTCGACCAGATCGTGGATTGCGGTGAGGATCGGATCCAGCGCATTTTCATTGCCGCTGAGGATCATCCAGCTGGCCAGCGCGCCCGCGCCGTTCTTGCCGAACGCATCGAAGGTGAGATCCACGACTTCGGCGGGATCCTCCGCCTCGCGCGAGCGAATCACCGCTTCCTTGATCGTGGTGACGATGCGGGAGGCCATGTGTTCGATCAGCGCCTTCTGCAGCCCTTCGGCGGATCCGAAATGATGCAGGAGATTGGCGTGGGTGCGGCCGATCCGTGCCCCGACAGCCTTTAGCGTGACCGCCTGCGGGCCGACCTCGACCAGCAGCTCGCTGGCCGCCTCCATCGCGGCGGCGCGCGATTCTTCCGGGCTGAGGCGACGGCGGAGAGGGGCAACGGACATGGCCGCGCTGTCGGCCGTTCGCCACGATTTTGCAATCCGCGACATCCGCGGCGCCACGGGGTGGCACGCGGGCGCACAGGGATGCGAACGGCCGGACGGGGGAGGCGCCCGGCCGTTGCGTAGGGGCCTGCGATGCTACGCGGCGATCCGCATTCGGGCCGGTTCCGCCTCGCCCTCGAGATCGAGCGCGAGCACCGCGCAGTCCACCTCTCCCCCACGGGCGAGCGAATAGAGCGGCTGGCGCCGCACTTCGCGGAAGCCGAGCTTCTCCAGCACCCGGCGCGAGGCCGGGTTATCGAGATGATGGCTCGCCTCGATCCGGCGCAGCGGCAGCGCGTGCCGCGCCATGTCGATCACCGCGCGCCCGGCCTCGGTGGCATAGCCGCGGCCCCATGCCTGGGGGGTCAGCCAATAGCCGAGTTCGGCGGTGTGGCGGCCGGTGGCGTTGAGGCCGATCCCGCCGACCATCCGCGGATAGGAGCCGTCATGCGCCAGGATGAAGAAGCGCGCGTCGGTGGGGCCCCGCGGCACCGCGAGGAAGGCCTCGGCATCGCCCACGCTATAGGGCCACGGCAGCCGCGCGAGCTTCATCGCCACTTCTTCATGGGCGATGGCTTGCGTCAGCGTCTCCGCTTCTTCCGGCCAGCTTGGCCGCAGCGTCAGTCTCTTCGTCCGCGCGAACATGGTGCGCTCTCCTCCCGTGCGCCGTTAGCCGCTCGTCATGACGAGCCGGCGACATGCGTGTTGAGGGAGCATGAAAAAAGGGAGCCTGGGCGGACCCGGCTCCCTTGTTTCTGGCTGGCCTCCCTGATGGAGGCTCCGGATCGCCCTGGTGGGCAACCCGGATGGTTACCCGATGTTATTCTGCCGCTTCGGCAATCATGTCGACCGAACAGAATTTGCGGCCGAGCTTGCCCTCGTGGAACACCACGCGGCCGTCGACGAGCGCAAAAAGGGTGTGGTCCTTGCCGATGCCGACGTTGCGGCCCGGATAGAACTTGGTGCCGCGCTGACGGACGAGGATGTTGCCCGCGATCGCTTCCTGACCGCCGAACTTCTTCACGCCAAGACGACGACCGGCCGAATCACGACCGTTACGCGACGAGCCGCCTGCTTTCTTATGTGCCATGGTGCTTGCTCCTTACGCTTCGCGGTTAGGCCGACGCGCCGATCGACACGATCTTGAGGATCGTGTGGTTCTGGCGGTGGCCGTTGCGGCGGCGATAGTTGTGACGGCGGCGCTTCTTGAAGACGATAACCTTCTCGCCCTTCGCCTGCGCGATGATTTCAGCCGCGACGGTCAGCCCGTCGGTCGGCTTCAGCTCCGAACCTTCGCCGGCGAGGAGCACGTCGCTCAGCGTAACGGAGGCGCCGGCATCGCCCTCCAGCTTTTCGACGACGATCTTGTCTCCGGCGGCAACGCGATACTGCTTGCCGCCCGTGCGCACGACTGCGAACATGGCCCTGTCACTCTACCCAAATGTCTGTGCCCGGACCGGAAACCGGGCCAGGAGGAACGGCGCAGCTAGTAGAGTCGCCGTCGCTTGTCAATGTTGAGCGGGGCGGCAGCGAAGATGAATCGCGCTGCCGGCCCGATCTCCACCTGATCTATCAGTGACGATGCTCGCGGCGCAGGCGATAGCGGCCGTCGGTGAGCCCAGTGAAGAGACCGGCGATCGCCGGATGATCCACTGGTTCGTCGCTTTCGTCATGGACGAGATTCTGCTGGCTCACATACGCGACATAGGTCGATTCGGCGTTTTCGGCGAGCAGATGGTAGAACGGCTGGTCCTTGCGCGGGCGAAGCCCCTCGGGAATCGACAGATACCATTCCTCGGTATTGGCGAAGACCGGATCGATATCGAAGATGACGCCGCGGAAATCGAGCATGCGGTGCCGCACGATATCGCCGATCGTGAAGCGGGCATGGGCGATCGGCGGCGCGACGGGCGCGTCAGCGGGGATCGCGGTGGTGGGTTCGGCGGACATGTGGCCAATCTAGTTGCTCTTGCGCGCTGCACAAGCAGCCGCTTGCGCCGCCACCACAACCACGTTAGAGGCGCGCCCTCGATCCACCGGGCCCGCCATCTGGCACGCCCGGTTGCCTCGCGGAGAGGTGCCAGAGTGGTCGATTGGGACGGTCTCGAAAACCGTTGTGCCTTTACGGGTACCGTGGGTTCGAATCCCACCCTCTCCGCCACGGTGTTTCCATATGCCGTGCTGCTCGCGACGTGCGGGCGATCTAGCGAGACCGTCAGACACATTGAGATGCCGGGCGCGATGCTGTTCTGGCTCGCCGGTTGCGTGTTCGCCGCTCCCGTTCGGTCGTAGATGTTGCCGTTCCACAAGTCGGGAGCAAGCGCGCCCTATATAGAGTGTTCCAGTCCGCTTGCGTCGTTGGAGGCGGTAGGCTCGCCGCCGGCTCTTTGAGCACGGATGCACGTCTGCCGTAGAAACGACGTCCATACAGCACTGAATGCTTTGGCGAGCGCCCCAAATAGCAAAGCATCGATGACTTAGGCTCTGTCTTCCCGAGCGATTGCGATCCATCGCTGGCGAATGTGCTTTGAGACGGATGGCTGATCCGTCCGTGCGTCCCTGATGTGGTTCGCGGCGTCCACACCTGCGGGCTGTTAACTAGGTGCTCACCGCCGGCCGGCGCGGTTCAGGCATGTTTAGCCTCCGCTGATATCATCGTTCTTCCTCCATAGGCCACCTCGGGCGTGTGAGACGCCGGAGCAATCTCACGGATAGCGAGGTGGTGCCTGAGCGCAAACTCGACGGGCGGCACAAAGCTGCCTCTGCGGGGCGTGAGCGGCACACGCCGCCTCGACCAGGGCTCCGATTCGTATGATTCGGGCGGGGGACAAAGCCGGTTGGCCCTACTGCGGATCCCAAAACCGGTGGGAAAGCGTTGGTTTTGGGGGTGTGTGTAAGAAAGTTGCAAAAAGGGTTTGACGGGTTGGGGTGGTTTACCTAGATGGGTGTCACCGCA